>JANMOT010000018.1:0-100871 GCA_031369485.1 Sphingobacteriia bacterium | reverse complement strand
TATAAAAAAAATCGCTGCCAAAACGGATGGCGCTTAACCCTTTCAGCTTTTTCTCCAATACAAACCTTGCCTGCGCATTGTAACTCTGGCTCAGCAGGCTAAAGTTTTTAAATGCATAGCCAATAGGGCTAACGATTACTTGCTTTTGCTTGTTGGCATCCTGTAATTCATTTTGCGTATCATCTTTATTGCTGCCGAAACTAAGTCCCGCCGACAACTTCCACCCACTCCCAATATTTTCTCGCAGGTTTATGTTTTGATAAGTATTTAAATTATCCAGGGAGAAGGCATTTTTGAGCTTGGTAGAATCGATATCGTTCGTTCTAAAAGCAACTTTACCCGTGCTCCAGTACCCGTAGTATTTCAGCATGCCTCCCTTTTTGGTTTTTATCCTAAAATTGGCATCGCCTTCATGAAATACCGGGTTCTGGTAATAATCTTGTTTTTGCTTAATAATGGCAAAAGCAGGGCCGAGGTGGGTAAAATTATAGGTGGTTCCCCAGGAGGCTTTTTTGTTTTTGGCCAGTTTTTGAATACCTCCGCCCAGTCCGATAATACTTAGGCTGAGATTTGCCTGGGTTTTTTCCGGTAAATCGTTCGATTCCAGGATCAATGCCGAAGAAAGTGCCTGACCATACAAAGCCGAGTAACCGCCGGCACTAAAAATGGTTCCTTTAAATACAAATGGGTTAAACCTACCCCTGGAGGCAATTCCCGGCAGGCTGCTGTAAAAGAAATTGGACACCAGGTTGCCATCTATATATATGTTACTTTCTGAAGCGGTGCCCCCTCTAACAAACAAACCACCCGTTTCGCCCACCTGCTGGGTGCCCGGCAAGGTTTTAAGCGCACCGGTAATATCCCCCTCTGCGCTGGCAGTTGTTACAATATCGAGCGCTGTGAGTACTGTACCCTTTTTTTTGTCGCTTGCCTCAAAAGAACCAGCCGTAATTACCACTGCATTTAATTCTGTTATAAGTTCTTTTATAGATATGTTCAAGGTAATTTCCTTTCCTTCCAGCTGAACATTTTTGGTAAAGCTGCTGTAGCCCGACAAGCTGGCTTCCAATACAAAAGCCCCCTTTTCGGTAGTAGAAAAGGAGAATTTTCCCAGCGAATCGGTAGTGGCTCCATCGTAGGAATCCTTCAACGTTATGCTCCCTCCTGCCAAAGGCTTATTCTTGGTATCGGTAAGGGTTCCCCTAATGATGCCTTGTGCAAACGATAGCTGAGTAGCTGATAATAAACACAAGAAAAACAAACTTTTCATTGCTTCTAAATTTATCTCAAACATAGAGTAGTTTATTTTATAAACCAAATTATTTTCTATTGGAATTTTGGAACTAATTGAGCATAATATTGTTTTTATAATGACTATGAAGGAATTAAGCCAGCATAAAAAGACTTTCTTAACTGCTAAATGGGAATATTTAGCCATGTTCAACTATATATTACCAGAAGAAATCTTATTGCCATATTTACCAAAAGGCACCGAATTAGATCTTTTTCAGGGTAAAGCAATGGCAAGTATAGTCGGTTTTTTATTCAATAACACAAAAGTATTTGGTGTGAAATGGCCTTTTCATGCAAATTTTGAAGAAGTAAATCTCCGGTTCTATATTAAATATTTTGACGGACTGCAATGGAAAAGAGGGGTAGCTTTTATCAGTGAAATTGTCCCAAAAATCATCATCACTAATATTGCCAATCAGTTGTACAATGAACATTATACTACCATGCCCATGCGGCATAATATTCATTTAGAAGATCAATATATTCAAGTTGAATATAAATGGAAACAGCAATATAACTGGAACAGTTTATCTGTAAAAGCAATCAACAATCCACTACCCATTTTAGCCAATAGTGAGGAGTCATTTGTTTTTGAACATTACTGGGGATACAACCAACTCAATAAAAATACTTTAATTGAGTATGCAGTAGAACACAAACAATGGGAGGTATATTCTGTAACCGATTACGAACTTAAGGCCAATATAACTACCTTATACAATGCATCATTTCAACCTTATTTATCCGCAACACCCAACAGCGTATTCTTAGCAAATGGGTCTGATATTGTTGTTAGAAAGCCCAATCTAATTAAATTAAGCTGACCTTTTTTAGCATCAGTTTTTAGTTCGCTCTACAAAAAAAGCCCCCTCTGAAAACCAGAAGGGGCTGAAAAAAATTGAGTACTATTTATTTAGTGTACTGTGCAGCAAGACCTTTTGCCATTTCAGTCATCTTCTTAATTCCATCTTCTGGCAAATTTCCTTTTTTAAATTCTGCCAATACATCTGGTAATTTATTCTCCATTTCCAATAAGAAATGTGCTTCAAATTCCTTCACTTTCTTCACTGCTACTTCACGAAGTAAGCCCTGTGTTCCCAAATAAATAATAGCTACTTGCTTTTCTTCTGAGAACGGCGTGTACTGTGCTTGTTTAAGAATCTCTACGTTACGAGCACCTTTGTCAATTACCGACTTGGTTGCTGCATCTAAATCACCACCAAACTTAGAGAATGCCTCTAATTCTCGGTACAATGCTTGATCTAATTTTAAAGTACCTGCTACTTTTTTCATTGACTTAATCTGCGCATTACCACCCACGCGACTAACAGAAATACCTACGTTGATAGCGGGACGAATACCTGCATTAAACAAGTTTCCTTCCAAGAAAATTTGTCCATCTGTAATAGAAATTACGTTGGTAGGAATATAAGCAGATACGTCACCAGCTTGGGTTTCAATGATCGGTAATGCCGTTAATGATCCACCACCTTTCACCAAATGTTTGATAGATGCAGGCAAATCATTCATATTCTTTGCAACCTCATCATTGGCGATTACTTTAGCAGCTCTTTCCAATAAACGACTGTGCAAATAGAATACATCACCCGGATATGCTTCCCTGCCTGGAGGTCTTCTCAACAACAAAGAAACTTCACGGTATGCTACTGCTTGTTTTGATAAATCATCAAATACAATCAGGGCAGGGCGACCAGTATCTCTAAAAAACTCACCAATAGCAGCACCCGCAAATGGAGCATAGAACTGTAAAGGAGCAGGATCAGAAGCGGAAGCACAAACAATAGTGGTGAAAGCCATAGCACCATTGTCTTCTAAGGTCTTCATTACACCCGCAACGGTAGACGCTTTTTGTCCTATTGCTACGTATATACAATAAACAGGTTTTCCTGCATCGTAAAATTCTTTTTGGTTGATGATGGTATCTACACAGATGGCTGTTTTACCAGTCTGGCGATCTCCAATTACCAACTCACGCTGGCCACGACCAACAGGAATCATTGCATCAATGGCTTTGATACCAGTCTGTAATGGCTCTTTTACTGGCTCACGATAAATTACGCCAGGTGCTTTACGCTCCAATGGCATTTCATATAGTTCACCTTGAATAGGCCCTTTTCCATCAATGGGTTCTCCGAGTGTATTGATAACCCTACCAACAACACCTTCTCCTACTTTAATAGAAGCAATTTGTCCCGTCCTTTTTACTGTATCACCTTCTTTAATGGTACCACTTTCTCCCATCAATACCACCCCTACATTGTCTTCTTCTAAATTCAATGCAATGGCTTTTACGCCGTTTTCAAACACAACCAGCTCCCCACTTCTCACGCCGTTTAGTCCATAAACGCGTGCAATACCATCACCTACTTGCAATACAGTACCCACTTCTTCTAAGTCAGCAGAAGTGTTAAAGTTGCTGAGTTGTTGTCTCAGTATCGCTGATATTTCATCCGGTTTAATATCTACCATTGTTTATTCTTTTAAAAATGTTTGTGATTGTATTTATTATCTAATACTAGGTATATAATGATTTTGTTCAAACTGCTTTTTAATTTCACGAAGATCACGTGCAATACTTGCATCTACTTGTTTATGATCGAAATCAAGTACAAAGCCTCCTATCAATTTTTCATTGATTGCCGTCTCCAATTCAACCACACCAAAGCCATTCTCAGTTTGTACTTTTAATTGAATTGATTTTTTTAATTCATCGGAAATAGGAATAGCCGTAGTTAATTTAACACAGTGTATGCCTTTAAGTGTATTGTATTGACTGATAAAAGCAGTTGCAATTTCTGGAAGATCCATCTCCCTTCCTTTTTTCACCAGTAGGTTATTGAAAGCAGCGGTAATCTCAGAAACTTTTCCAACAGTAACCGCTTGCAATATTTTTTCTTTTTGATCGGCTTTAATAACGGGGCTCCTTAATACGTTTACAAAATCTTTGCTTGCCTTACAAAGTGCTTGTAGATATTGCATATCAGCAAGCACTGCATCCAATTGATTCTTTTCAATAGAAAAATCAACTAAGCTTTTGGCATAACGGTCTGCTAATCTTTGATTGCGCATGTATTAGTTCAATTTAACAGCTTCGGCTAATTGTTGAATATAGTTTTCTTGATCGGCTTTATTAGCCAATTCCCTGCCCAATACTTTGGTAGCCACTTCAATTACCAATGAACCCACTTGGTTCTTAACATCGGTTAGTGCTGCATTCTTTTGTTGAATAATGGCGTGCTGAGCTTCTGCTACAATACGGTCGTATTCAGATTTTGCTTTTTCTTTTGCGGCTGCCACCATTTTATCAGATGCTTCTTTGGCTTCTTTAATCATTACAGCTCTCTCTTCACGGGCTTTGGCCATCATGGCTTCATTCTCATTTTTTAGAGTGGCCATTTCAGCCTTTACTTTATCAGCAGAAGCAATGGCATCGGCAATACCCGTTTCTCTTTCTTTTAGAGCAGTAAGGATGGGCTTCCAAGCAAACGCTTTTAGGAGGAAAAATACTGCAAGAAAAGCAATAAGTGTCCATACCAATAATCCTACTCCAGGTAATAATAATTCCATAAAATATATTTAAAACTTCAATGGTTTGGTGTAAAGATTACTGCATCGATTGCCCTTTGCGCACGATGCAGTAATAAATTGGTGCAACTAGGCTTTTAAAACAGCCAAGATACCTGCGATTACCGCAAAAAGGGCAACACCCTCAACGAAAGCGGCAGTCAGGATCATATTTGCACGGATGTCATTGGCAGCTTCAGGCTGGCGAGCAATGCTTTCTACAGCACCTTTACCAATTTGACCGATACCGATACCTGCACCGATAGCAGCTAAACCTGCACCTATAGCACCACCAAGATGGCTCATGCTAACATCCAACAATGTGTTAATAACTGACATAGTATTTGTTTTAATGAATGAAAAAATTAATGATGCGCTTCTTCATGGTGGGCTCCTTCCATTGACTGTCCGATAAATACGGCAGTTAAATTGGTAAAGATGAACGCCTGAATAAATGCAACCAATATCTCTATGAAATATATGAAAATGGTAAATGCCATAGAAACAGGTGCAAAGCCCCAGCCAGCAACCTTACTCATGGCGCCGAAAATAAAAATAAGCATCACAAAACAAGTGATCACAATATGACCGGCAACCATATTGGCAAACAAACGCACGATTAATGCAAATGGCTTGGTAAAGATTCCAAGAATCTCTACTGGCACCAGAATGGGTTTTACAAACCCAGGTACTGGAGGATTAAACATATGCGCCCAAAAATGTTTATTGGTACTGAATAAAATAACCAGAAAACTAATCACCCCCAACACAATAGTGAAAGCAATATTACCTGTTACGTTGGCAGAACCAGGAATCAGACCCACCAAATTATTGATTAGGATGAAGAAAAATACGGTCAACAAATAAGGCATGTATTTTTCATATTTATGTCCCAAATTCGGCTTACCCACCTCATCTCTTACAAAAGTAATTACTGGTTCAATGGCATTTTGAAAGCCAGTCGGAGCAACATTCACCCCATTTTTCTTATACTTATTTGCAACCCCAATCATGAGAAAACAAAGCAATGAAAGCGCAATCATCATCTGTACCACATTCCGAGTAAGGCTGAAATCGTAAACGGTTATTGAAGCATCTTGCTCGCCTGCATTATTTACGGCTACAATATGACCATCATGGCTTTTATACCCTTGGTACACTTCATGACCATGGTGAAAATTACCGTATGAAAAAACAGACAACCCCCGTTGTGGAGCATACAATATCACTGGCAATGGAATGCTGATATGATTTTCACCAATAGTAGCAAAATGGAACTCATGGGCGTCCATGATATGCTCCATAATAAGTTTGGCGGGATCAAATGATCCTACTTTATGTTCCGCTTCTTTTTCTGATGTTTCATTGGCAAAAGAAGTTGCGGAAAAAAGCAATAAGAATATGCTAGAAACTGTTACCAGTAAAGATTTTATGCTTTTTGCGGCCATACCCATCTCTAAATTTGCGGCAAAGATAAGGGTAAGGGGGTTAAAATTGCCGCCAGAAACAAGGATTTCCTAAAAAAAGATGGTTGCGGAGGACTGCATCTCATGCAATTTGGCATAGAATCCATTCAATTCTAATAGCTGCTGGTGGGTACCCATTTCTTTCAATTCCCCCTTATCCAACACCATAATTTTATCCGCTTTTCTAATCGTGCTCAACCGATGGGCTATTACAATAGAAGTTCTTCCAGTAATTAGGGTATCAATGGCTTTTTCTATTAGTAATTCGCTTTCAGTATCAATAGATGAAGTGGCTTCGTCTAAAATAAGTATCGCAGGATTGTACAATAAGGCGCGGATAAATGAAATCAATTGCCGCTGCCCCAAACTAAGCGTACTGCCCCTTTCCATCACATTATAATGATAGCCACCAGGTAATTGCATAATAAAATCGTGCACCCCAATCATCTTGGCTGCTGCCATTACTTGTTCCTCACCTATTGCCGAATTTCTAAGCGTAATATTCTCCATTACCGAGCCCGAAAATAAAAATACATCCTGCAATACCACCCCTATCCCCTTCCGCAATAAATCAATATCATACCGATTTATATCAATGCCATCTATCATGATACTGCCTTCCTGAATTTGATACAAGCGATTTAGCAGGCTTATAATGGAAGTTTTACCACTGCCTGTATGACCCACCAGTGCTACTGTTTCACCCGCTGCTATGGAAAAATTCAGACCCTTTAACACATAATTTTTTTCGGTATAAGCAAAGGATACATTTTTAAATTTAATATCGCCTTTTATATGAATAGGCATATAAGCATCTTTCGCCGTAGGAGGCAATTCATCGGTATTATCCAACACTTTAAATACCCTTTCTGCTGCAATCATACCCATCTGCAATACATTAAACTTATCGGCAATTACACGGAGGGGACGAAATATTTGGTTCAAATAAAGTATAAATGCTACCAATATACCCGCATCTAATGAACGATCGGCTATCCACCAAACCAATATACCTGTACTTACTGCCAATACAACTTCTACTACTGGAAAAAAAACTGAATACGCAAAAATGGCTTTGATATTGGCATTGCGGTGTTGCTCATTAATTTTTTTAAACGCACCATATTCTTTGCGCTCTGCTGCAAATGCTTGTACCACCTGCATTCCCGTTATATGCTCTTGCACAAAGGCGTTGAGTGCCGCAACCGCATTGCGAACTTGAATAAATTGTTTGTTTACACTTTCTTTAAAATAATAGGTAGCTACAATCATTATGGGGAAAGGGGCGAGACTGATCAATGTCAACTTCCAATCCATCCAAAACATGGTGATAAGGGTAATAATAATCGTTAACAAATCGGCCACGATGGGAATTAATCCATCGGAAAAAATATCATTGATGCTTTCAATATCATTAATGGTTCTGGTGGTAAGTGTACCAATAGGCGTTTGATCGAATTGCCTAAGGTTGAGTCCCAATACTTTTTTATACACTGTTACCCTTAAATCTTTTACTACATATTGACCGATTAATGCCGTTATAAAAGAAAATAAAAATCGTATGGTAGTCTCTAAAAAAAGAAATGCTACCTGAAAAAGGGTGACTGCAATAATAAACCGAGTGATATTGGAAAGGTCTGTCCCCAAAAGCACCACATTCACCCAGTGGGGTACCGCAGTATTTTTTCCGATGGCGGTATTCACCGTCAACTGTATCAGATAGGGGCGAATAGGCGCAGCAAATGCCATTAGTATGGCCAGTATCAGGCTGATGTAGAAATAATTGAAATAGGGTTTTACAAAAACGAACACACGCTTCAACAAACTAAAATCGAATATTTTTTTCTTTTCTGCAACAGCCATAACTGCTCAAAGGTAAGGAGTAGCGGCTAAAGGCATAGAAGCTAGCACCATCAATTTTTAAAGTGTATTGGTCCACCCCTGCTGTTTCAGCATCGGCATATTGTTGTAATTAGTAGCTGGCCTGCCGATACAAAAATAGCCCAATGGTTTATACGCTTCGGGAATTTGAATGGTTTCTTTTAGTTTTTTTACATCCAAAATGCTTACCCACCCCATACTAAAGCCTTGTGATGTAAGTGCCAGCCAAAAATTTTGTATGGAACAGCAAACACTCCAATCCAGCGCTTCTGCAATGGTTTGAACGCCAATGGTATCAGCTTTAATGGTAGCATAATCACTGCAAACAATCATCCCCAGCGGGGCTTCTAAAATTCCCTGTAATTTAAGCTTATTGTATGCTTCTTTGCGTTGTATATCGGTGATTTTATCTGCTGCTTTTTGGTTCTCTACCTCAAAAATTTCATATATCTTTTGCTTGGTAGCTGCATCGTGTATAAACAAAAATCTAGCTGGTTCTGTTAGTCCCACCGAAGGGGCATTTTTTGCGGCTTTTAAACAAATATCAATTACAGAAGTAGGCACTTCTTCGCTGGTAAAATGCCGGGTATCTCTTCGCTTTATAATTGCTTCAAATAAATCCATAAGAATAGCAAATATGAAGCAATAAGGGCGAAAATAAAAATAGGCCTTAGCAAGCCTGCTTTATACAGTGGAACAGTATCTTTGTGCAAATAGTTCATCATGTTATTGCAAACCATAGCCACCCATTTAGAGCAGGGTATTTTTATCATCACCATCAATCGTGCAGATAAGTTAAACGCTTTGAATCAACAAGTGATGCATGATTTAAATGCAGCAATAGATGAAGTGTACCAAAACAAAGCCATTCAATCTGCAATTATAACTGGTGCTGGTTCCAAAGCATTTGTTGCGGGTGCAGATATCAGTGAATTTGCTGGTGCTTCCGTAGCAGAGGGAATGGAATTAGCCAAAAGGGGTCAGCAGCTTTTCTTTAAAATAGAAAATTGCCCCAAACCTATTATTGCTTGCGTAAACGGATTTGCGTTGGGTGGCGGTTGCGAACTGGCCATGAGTTGTCACTTTAGAATCGCTTCCGAAAATGCCAAATTCGGTCAGCCCGAAGTGAACCTAGGATTGATTCCAGGCTATGGAGGCACACAGAGGCTGGTACAACTTATTGGTAAGGGAAGGGCCCTAGAATTATTAATGAGTGGGGCTATGATTGATGCGAATACTGCCTTGCAATATGGACTGGTAAATAATGTGGTTACGACCGAAGAATTGCTTCCAAAAGCAATGGCATTGTTAACCCTAATAAATAGTAAAGCACCACTTGCTGTTGCCGCTTGCATCAAAGCTGCCAATGCAGTGTACGATGAAAGCTTAAACGGATATGCAGTAGAAGTAACTGCATTTGGGGAATGTTTTGGCACTGCCGATATGATAGAAGGTACTACTGCATTTTTAGAAAAAAGAAAAGCAAATTTTAACGGACAATAAAAACAAGTTATATGGAATTCAGAATAGAAAAAGATACCATGGGTGAAGTGAAAGTGCCTGTACATGTTTATTGGGGAGCCCAAACACAACGCAGTATAGAGAATTTTAAAATTGCGCAGGACATTAATAAAATGCCTAAAGAAATTATTGAAGCATTTGCTTATTTAAAAAAAGCAGCAGCCCTCACCAATAAAGACGCAGGTATTTTATCGGCAGAAAAAGCTGATTTAATTGGCATGGTTTGCGATGAAATACTGGATGGTAAATTAAACGATCAGTTTCCGCTGGTGGTATGGCAAACGGGCAGTGGCACCCAGAGCAATATGAATGTAAATGAAGTAATTGCTTATCGTGCGCACGTACTCAAAGGCGGGTTGTTGGGTGATAAAGAAAAAATTTTGCATCCCAATGATGATGTAAACAAATCGCAATCTTCTAATGATACTTTTCCTACCGCCATGCATATTGCGGCTTATAAAATTTTATTGGAGACCACCATTCCCGGCATAGAAAAATTGCGCGATACCCTTACCGAAAAGAGTAAGGCTTTTATGCAGGTTGTTAAAATAGGCCGCACCCATTTTATGGATGCAACACCGCTCACAGTGGGCCAAGAAATGAGTGGTTATATTTCTCAACTTAATCATGGACTAAAAGCCATTAGAAATACTTTAGCACATTTAAGTGAGCTTGCATTGGGTGGTACTGCGGTTGGTACGGGCATCAATACCCCCAAAGGATACGACGTAAATGTGGCGAAATATATTGCCGAATTAACTGGTCTACCCTTTGTTACTGCTGAAAATAAATTTGAAGCCTTGGCAGCACATGACGCCATTGTAGAAGCACACGGCGCATTAAAAACAGTGGCAGTTAGTCTCATGAAAATTGCCAATGATATCCGCATGTTGAGCTCAGGACCTCGCAGCGGTATTGGTGAATTATTTATTCCAGATAATGAACCTGGTTCTTCTATTATGCCTGGCAAAGTAAACCCTACCCAGTGTGAGGCGTTGACTATGATAGCTGCGCAAGTAATGGGCAATGATGTTACCATTGGTATTGCTGGATCTAACGGACATTTTGAATTGAATGTATTCAAGCCAGTGATGATTTATAATTTCCTACACAGTGCCCGATTAATTGGTGATGGCTGTGTAAGTTTTAATGATAAATGTGCGGTAGGCATTCAACCTATAGAAGCCAATATTAAAAAGCATGTTAACAATAGCTTGATGTTGGTAACCGCATTGAATACCAAAATTGGATATTATAAAGCAGCAGAGATTGCGCAAACAGCACACAAAGAAGGCACTACTTTAAAAGAGATGGCCGTAAAGTTGGGATATACAACAGCAGAAGAATTTGACCAGTGGGTGATACCAGCAGAAATGGTGGGTGATATAAGCTAATTCCAAATTTACATACAGCTTTATCAAAATGGGGGGCTAGAAAATTTGGGTTTTATCGTTCACTAAAGTATTGGTTTCAACGGTATGGTGTTCTTGTTCAGTCAAGGGTTTGAAGAATTTATTTTGAAAGATAAGAATAGCAATCACTCCTGAAGAGATTGACATATCGGCGATATTAAAAACGGGACGAAAGAATTCAAAATCATCACCCCCCACAAAAGGTATCCATTTGGGATAGTGGGCATTGGTAATAATGGGGAAATAGAGCATATCCACTACTTTGCCGTGTAAGATGCTGGCATACCCTTTACCAAAGGGGGTGATGCGAGCAATATGTTGGGAGAAAATATCACTGGGTTCAAAAATCATTCCATAGAAAAGACTGTCAATTAGGTTGCCCAATGCGCCAGCATAAACAAGTGCGGCACAGAATAGGAATCCTTTATGGTATTTTTTGCGAATAAAATCGCGCAGTAAAAAACTACCCCAAATAACGGCTACAAGCCTAAATAGGGTAAGTGCTACTTTGCCAAAATCGCCACCGAATTTCCAACCCCAAGCCATTCCTTCATTCTCAACAAAATGAAGCCTGAACCAAGAACCCAGTATTAAATGCTCTTCCCCAGCATGAAAATTTAGTTTGATATAAAATTTAAGGGCTTGGTCGGCTAAAATGACTGCCAAAATAATAAAAAAGACTTGTCTTGCTTTCACGATTACTTATTTACGTATAGGCAAAGATAAGGGAAGGGAGAATTTATAAATACTTCATTCCGTTTTCAGTCAGTATATATTTTAAATAAATAGGGGAAATTGATAATTGTAACTTATTCTAGCATATTTTGAAACAGACAAAAAAATTACATAACTTAAATATGTAATAACCTACTAATATGGTAATTGAAAGAACAAGCAAAGAAATAATAATCAGGCTTCCATCATACGTTAACACCGAAGGTTTACAGCGTTTGGTTGACTATTTAATATACAAGGAGGCTAGTGCAAAATCAAAAGCCAAACAATCTGACGTTAATGCTTTAGCCTCGGATATTAAACAAGGTTGGTGGAAACAAAATAGAAGCCGGCTCGTTAAATGAAAATTGTAGTTGATACTAATATTATTTTTAGTACGCTATTAAATTCTAATACTAAAATCGGAGACCTACTTTTCAACTCTGATAAACACTTTGAGTTTTATAGTTGTAGTTACATGCGTTTCGAAATTCAAAAGCACTAGGAAAGACTGAAAAAAATTTCAAACTTATCACACGAACAGTTACGAATATCTTACTCACTAGTACTTTCCAACCTAAAATTCATTAATGAAGAAATTATTCCTGTAGAAATATGGTTGGCTTCGGAAGAACTCACAGAAGGAATTGACATTGACGATACCGATTTTGCGGCCTTAACCAAATTTCTAAAAGCCCGCTTATGGACTGGTGATAAAGTGCTATATAATGGACTCAAGAAACTGAATTTAAAAACCCTGTTAAATACTACAGAATTACTTACTCTTCGGACTACTAGAAAAGAGAGATAAAACGGCGTAGATCACAAAAAACAGAAAATAATTTTCTCATTACAATCATTTAAATTGAATAATAAGAATGTATCTATTGAAACTTCATTCCGCTTCTTGTAAGTATGTCCTATTTGCATTATTTACTAAATTTTAAAGCTGTGCCAATATCCCCATAATGAATGGCTTTAGAAAGTGTAACACCATAAAACGGTCTTGAATACTTAGCTGTATTGGTTATTTCTGCCTGTAGGGTAATTCCAGTTTTAGATTCAGTAATCCAAGCCCTTCCGCTAAAGAAAATATCATGAACCCTTTTTGTAGAGGCATATACCCTATCTTGATCTGATGGATAAAAGCTAGAGCTGTATCCTACTGATGCATGAACACGTACGGATATATTTTTATTCTCGTGCACCATAAAAAGCCCAATTAAACCAACATTAAATGCAAACTCATTGGTATACACTGTATGAGTAGCCTCAAAATCTAATATGCCAGGAAATCTGCCTTTCTGTATGATTGAATCCCTATTTCCAGCGTTCGAAAAAGTTGAAACTGTTTGAGTCCTTCTCCAAACAAACTCTAAAGAGGGGGCGTAATACAATTGCAATGCATTAGATATATCACTGATACTACCAAGTTTGATTAATGGATTAAAATACGCTCCAAGATTATCTGAAATACTAGTTCTAGAAAGTCTTACCTGCTCTGTATAATTCATAAAACTAGAATCACTAATTCTGTTTATTCTATACACTCTTCTGATATTACCCGTAGTATCCGTTCTTAGCATTGTTCTATTTCCTATTAGGCTAAGATATGCTCCTACTCTGTTGGCAACAGGTGGCAAAAAAATATTAGTAGCAAAAAATAAATGATTGGGTTTTATTCCATCAACTAAATCAAAGTTAGTACCTATGTAGGCTAAGTAATTATAAGACGTTAATGAATCTAAAATTTTATGCTCAGGTATCTCCACTGTTATCTCTTTATAAGTTCCTAAATTTTTATCGGAGCTTGAATGTAATACATAAAATTTCAGCACCAATTTCCTTGCTCTATCTGGCAATAAGTCTTTTTTTAGCGTTAAAAAACAGGAATTTTGCTTTTTTAAATTACTAATTTGTATATCTGGAAAGGTAATTTCGCATTCATTAAATCCCAAACTTGACTTAACAGAATCCAGTTGAACCGAAAAATTGAACTTTTCGTTTAGTTTATAGGAATCAGGAATATTTGCACTAAAATTAATTTTATACACTCGATCTTCAGTATTGCTTTTTTTCAACTGAACGGTAGACTTCTCAAAACTAATGGCATAATTTTCTTGGGCAAATATCAATACACTCAAATGCATAAAAAAAAGCCATAGCATTCCCTTTTTCATATTGCTGAATTATAATTACAAGTAAGAGATGAATGAACTAGAACGTTAAAATATCCTACAGAAAAGCTTTTCAAACTTAATGCCTAAATGATTGTGTAGTATAATATGAAACACCATTGTACATGCTTGGGTTCTTTTCTTTAATTACCAATGAAGTGGCTGTTAGTTCTACTATAGTATAAGGCTCATCATCAACTACAACCTCTTTATCATTATTCTGAAATTTCCAAGTTTCCGTCTCTTCTTGTGGATCATTGACATTGCACTTGGTAGCTCCTGCATTAAATAAAATTTGCAAATTCGATTTAAAAACAAAATAATTATCTTTCTCACATGCGTCCATTGTTGCAAACAGATTGGTGATTAATACCCCATTCCCATTCCAGTCAATCGGAACTGATGAAGTATATGCAGATATATACCATTTACCATTGGTAATTAATTCCATGGGTGTTTTGGAATTATTTGCAATAGTATCGTCCTTTTTTGAGCATGCTGCTAAGAAGATCATTAAAAACAGGGATGCAACTTTGATTTTTTTCATGGTATTTATTTTGTGGTTTTAAGGAATCTAAAAAATGAGGATGTATTTCAGAAAGCAATTGACTTTCAAATTATCCTACCACAAAAATGAGATGGAATCAAATTAATATTACACGTATTTCTACGTGTAATTGGCACGTATTTTTACCTATTAAGGAGTATAAAATTATTCTTAGTTTACCGTAAACGATATCTTTTGTTTATGCCTATAAATTACATTTTTCCCATTCTGTACCGCTGGTTTCCAATCTGGACTTTTATAAATTACCCGCATCGCTTCTTCTTTGGTTCCATATCCAGGATCGTTTCCAGCTACCACATCTGAAATAGTGCCATCTTTTAATATGGAGAATGAAATTTCTACCGTATACGTTGCCGAAGGTGCGCCCTTATCTACAGGTATATTTCCATTCAAATTGCGACTGATATATTTATTCCATTCTTGTAGGCCACCAGGAAATTCAGCAGCAATCTGTATGCTATTTTGAGTGGTATCTACCGCCGGTTTTGAAGAAGGTTCCGTAATAGGCAATTGTGCTGAATTTTGTACAGCTGGTATTGCAGCAACTGGAGCTTTAGCAGTGGCAGTATCTGCCACTATATTTACGCCACCTGCTGCTACGGTAAATATTTCTATAATTTTTTTAGTGTCACCACAATTGGTATCTGCCCGCTTAATTGCCAAAATATATTTACCCGGTGGCAGGTTATCAAACACACCTGTTGTATTGGTTACCACTTGGTTGTTCACTGTGTTGGTAAGCATAAACTGTAATAGTCCCTTATAATCGGTTACCTGAAATTGTAATGAACCATTCTTGCAATCATCGCAGGTGGCTGGAATATTTTTCAACAATTTCAACTCCAAACTTAAAGCCGACCCTTCTATCTGTACTTTCCGTTCTACTGGTTTACAAGAATCACTTCCATTGGAATACACCAATACCCGATAATCATTCATTTGTAAATTATTGAAAATCCAAGATGGCATATTCGTTTTTTCTGACTTATAAACTGGCAATCCTTCTTGGGTTAATAGTATATACCTAAATGGCCCCATACCTTGGTTTATAGTCACGGTAAACGAACCATTGGGCGTTTCATTACAAGTAGATTTAGCAATATTGGTAATATCTATTTTTACAGGTGGTGGCTCTGTTATAGTCGCCGACATTTCTATGGTTTGCCCACAAGAATCGGTGATGGTAATCTGGTATTTTCCTGCTAATAATTTCTTAAATAGAATATTCCGATTGCTCATTTCTATTATGCCTATTTGGGGACTAATACTGGCTTTTAACAATCCAGGATTTCCTCCTCGCATGCTCACCATTATTTCCCCATCATCCAATGCATTACAACTCACTGCCTTAATTTCTCGTTTTACTTCTTCCAACTTAGGATGTTCATTCACCACAATTGGATACCACAAATAACAAGCTCCTTTATTCTGATCCTTATTGGTAATATACAATTTATATTCCCCCTTTGCCAAGCCACTTATTTGGGTATTGCTTTGCTGTGTTGCTTTTACTTGATCTGTTTCCTTACAAGGCAATGCTGTATTGTCTGGAAAACAAATAACCGTTTCTGCAGTTGATGGTCGCAACACCAATAAATAGTTTTGTGTTACACCCTTTATATTATTGATCCATACTATACCTTGGTTCGTTTCTTTACATGTATTAGAAATGGCAATACCATTTATGGGAATGGATGGTGCTGATGGCATAAATACTACCGAAGTGCTCACTGGTATTCCCTGCTCTTCTTTGGTGAGCAAGGATACCCTTATCGGCAGTTTTAAATTCTCTACAATAGAATCTTTGGTAATAGCTGCAATAGCTAGACTGGTTTGTGGCTGATCAGTAGTGGTTAATAATTTCCATTGATCAGAGCCTGGCGACTGTATTTCCCATTTATATATTATTCCATCAGTGTTGGGCAATGTACTGGCACCTGTACTTAATTGTATTTTTTTATCGGCACAATATTTTCCTGAAACATCATCTGTTTTTATTGGATCTGGTTCAGGTAAGCTGTATTTAATTTTATATTCAACGGCAAACAATCCACCCTCGGTAGTGGCAGTAAATTTAGGTGAAAAAATACCCGGTTGAATTTTTTTAAGGTCAATAACAATATCTGTAAATGCATGATTTTTATCCTTATTAAACAACCCACTGCCATTAAAATCGCAATCGCCTTTTTTCTTATTTTTTTCAAAAGCTTCCATTCGAATATTTACAACAGAAGCCAGTGATAAATCCAATTCAATTGGTATGAGACTGTATTCCATAGCTGCATCGGGTAATTTATAATCTACCAAATGCAAACAGTTGAATCCTTCTGCATCGGTTGGATTCAAGAGCTTATTGGTTTGCTTATCAGAAAAACGTACCCGTGGATCTGTGCCACTTTTCAAGGAATATTTTAAATGAAGATCAGTAATTACAATGCTTACTTGCACTTTCTTCTGTGCAAAAAGAGGTGTAAAAAAGCCGATTGAAAAAACAAGTGCAACCCAAGTAAATAACTTCATAATAATGCTTTACAATTTTTCTGGTATGCTTATTTATGTAATCTTAATCCCAAATAAATCATGTAAAGCCCTGTTTTGGTATCAACCGTAGGAATTTCTGAAATATTTGAGATCCCAAAATTATAGCGTACGCCAGCCATCAATCTTAGTGGGAGGTTTATTTCAGCACCTAATACCGCAGATAATTCTGTGGTTTTAAATGCAGCTTTCACATCTTTTTCAGTATTGCCTGTTTTTGATTTTGCGGTCAACAACAAACCCCATTGTGGACCTGCATACACTTTTAGAAAACCCATTTTCACTTGCAACAACGCCGCAGGAGCAGCTAAATAGGCCAAATTTGTTTCTTCAACTGTATTACCTACTTTATAAGTACCCCCTTTTGGATAATAGCCCAATTCGGTTCTTAGGGTAATAAAGTGTCCAATCAATCTCCAGTTGATAAAAAATGCGCCTCCTAAAGACGTTTTAGATTCTTCCGATACATTTATCTGAGATATATTATTGTAATCTAAATCGGAGCGCTGCAATCCCACCAAAAAACCAATTTCTTTTTTCTTTTTTTTACCAGATGTTTCAGAAGATTCGGTTTGTGCGGATAGATTTAAAAACAAGCACGCAAATACAAAGCTGAGGAGGATTTTTCTTTTCATACAAATGGTTTGAAGGTTGAAAATATATTTGAGCAATAAAATATACTTCCCCCTATTGAAGATGAGTTGTTTAAAATTTTAAAGTTAGCGAGTTCGAAATTCGGTTAGAATAACGTTTAATCAATACCGAATATCACGTATTCAATTACGTGTTTTTACGTATTAGGGTAAATAATATAAGCGAGATATTTATCATTACTGAAATCATTGAACCCATGCTACCAAATACCTGCAAAAATCTACTGGCATTCTTTCTATTTTCTTGCCACTTGCTTACCCCTGCTTACACACAAACCAGTGCTGCCCTACTCCAAAAAATAAATAATAAAATTACATTTCAACAATATCGGGATGCCATTGCAGACTTAGATAAACTTATACTGGCAGGAGTTGACAAAGCCGATTTGTCCACCGCCTTTTTTTATAGGGGCAAAGCCAAAGAAGGTATTAAATTACACAAAGAGGCGGTAGTAGATTATAATGCGGCCATTAAAGCCGATAAAAATAATGTAGAAGCCATTAATTATAGGGGCATCAGCTATTTTGAAATGCAGCAATATGCAGAGGCACTGAAAAATTTTGAAGACGCGCTGAAAAAAAATAGTACTTACCTAGATGCTTATAAAAATAGGGGGCATACTCTTTTTAAACTTAACAATTATAAGGATGCACTGGTAGATTTAGACAAAGTAGTGTTGGCTGATCATGATGCAGTAGATGCCTTGTACATCAGGGGTAATATTAAGAAGGCTATAAACGATTTTACTGGTGCTATGCTCGATTACAATAAAGCCATTGAATTAGATGAAAATGCTACGGATGCCTACCTTTTTAGATCTGATTTAAAAATGGCCATGGGCAATGCCAAGGGTGCGTTGGCCGACTTAAACGATGCCGCAGAAATTGAAGACCACAATGAACTGGTCTACTATAATCGAGCAATGGTAAAGCTATTTTTGAAAGACCTAAAAGGTGCTACAAAAGATTTACTAGAATTGCTTGAATACAATCCCGATTATATTTATGCCCATTATCATTTGGGGATGATTCGATTTAAGTCGGGCGACTATAAAAGCAGCATCAAGCATTTTAATAAAGCCATTGAATTGAATCAAACAGATCCGCTTTTTTATCTTCAACGTGGGTTGGCAAAGCAGAAATCAGCAGACAAGTCGGGGGCTTGCATCGATTTAATTCAATCCAGTAAAATGGGCAATCTAGAAGCAGCATTGCTGGCAAAAGCCTGTAAACAATAGGAGGGCTTACTTTCATAAGCCCTCCCCCCCAATTATACTGTAATGATTGTAACAGTTGTGTAAAGATGAATGCAATTGGCATGAAAATATTAGGTAAATTCACGTATTTCAAACACGTATTTTTACGTACCCGTTTTACGTAAAAAACAATCTTATCACCTTAAATGAGTAACGTTAATTTGTATCTAAATAATTTTTAACATTAAAAACTTAATTATGGCAATTCAGTGCAATGGTAAGTATCCAAGAATGCTTGTAGATCCCGTAACAGCCAGTAAAAGACAAAATTGGCATTTTACGAACAAGTATCTACCGCTTTCAAAAGCTTTAGGCAAACCCGTTTTTATTGACGCAGCCTACTCAACTGCTGAATTTAGCGCATTACATAAAGCGCTATTTATTGACTATAATGCAGATGCTGTGAGAATTTATATTGCAGCTTACCCAGATGATGTAAGTGATTTAGATTTAGAAGCTAAGTATGCTGGAACATTAACCACTTTTTATGCTCCTTGTAAATTATCAAACGATCCCATCACCAATGAAATCATTTTTAAAGAAGAAGATATCCGGATCAACTATATGATGCATCCACAAAAAGGGTTGGAGAAAATTACGCCTGAATTAGCGAAAAACCTGATTGATAACTACAGAAATACTGCTACTAAACTTCCATTGTTAACACAAATTGTTCAAGCCAATGGGGGCAATAAAAATGAGACCGATACCCGTTCTATTCTGCATTTAAAAAATGATTTCGATGAACTTTTAGCAGAATCCGTATGTCAAGAAGCATTTAAAATTCAATCAAAATTCACATCATACACACACGAGGAAACCAGTGTACAGGGCAAAAAATATTTATGTAGATTAACCACTGCTTATGAGTTAATTGACGCAGCAGGAAGGGTGATTGACATTACATTGCGCTCCAGAAGTAATTTTGATAAAGCAATTTGGACGGACGACTTCAACAACGCTGTTTTATGCCCTCCCGAAGTATGTGGATTTTAAGCTGAATATCCTATGAAAAACCCTATATTATTTTTAGAGCTGGTTGCACTTTTGAGTTGCTTATACCATTTCAAGCAATTTAAATCAAGCCCAATAAAATGGTTTCTCCTGCTACTGGTTATTACCAATTTAGTAGAATGGGGGAACCATTTTAATTTATTCAGCATTAATCATTCAAATAATTGGATTTCGAATATTCGCAATCCTTTTGAATTTCTTTTTATCAGTTGGTTTTATACAAAAATAATAGAGAACCCATCATTGCAAAAAAGAATCAAAGTGATTGCGGTATTTGTATTCCTAGCTTCTATATTGAATTTTCTATTTTTTCAAGGCTATCGTTATTTTAATTCCTATACAGTAATACTGGGAGGATGCAGTGGTATTTATTTTATTGTACTCTATTTTAAAGAAGTAATTGAAAAAGCAGCTATACCCAACTTATACAAACACCCCTATTTCTGGATCAGTGTGGGATTTTTATTTTTTTATATGGGTCAAAGTATCTTACTCAGCTTTTTTCAATACTTCCTTATCACCAATCAATTCAAAGCATTCTTACCAATTTGGACAATTTTTATAACCTTAATCTGTTTTATATTATACACTTGTTTATCCATAGCATTCTTCTGCAGAATCAAACCACCCGCTATATCCTCACCGGCATAGCAACAGGGGCTGTTTTATTTCTATTTCTGGCGGGCATTATTGTCTACTTTGTAATTGAATACAAAAAAAGGCAACAGCAGAATATAGCCAATACCCTTATTATGCAAGAGAATTTTCAGAAAGAACTGCTCATTACTCAAGCAGAAGTAAAAGAACAAACCCTTCAAACCATTGCCGCCGATTTACACGATAATATTGGTCAACTACTCAGTATTACCCATGCTACACTCAGCTCTATCAACCTAGAAGATGAAGCAAAATCTGCACAAAAAATTCAAACCGCCATAGGATTTGTAAACCACTCTATTAAAGACCTACGACAACTGGCCAAACTCTTACAAGCAGAAAACTTATTACAACAAGGCCTTATTAACGCCATTGAACAAGAATTAGATTGGCTAAAAAACAGTGGGCAATACCAAGTTCATTTCACAAAAAATATAGACCAGAGCTATTTTGCCAACCCCAAAAAAGAACTTTTTATTTTTAGGCTTCTTCAGGAAATCATCAACAATATTATTAAACACGCCCATGCCAATACCATTACTTGCACGCTTTCTTTTAAAGAGCAATTGCTCAATTTAAGCATCAACGATAATGGAAACGGGTTTGATGCAGCCCTAATTAATAAAAAAGAGGCAGGAATGGGTATTGGCAATATGAAAAAAAGAGCAGCCCTTATTGGCGGCACTTTCAATATACAATCTGCACCCAATAAAGGCACATCTGTAAACATCATCATTCCCTATACAAATGAATAAAATAAAAATTGCCTTGGTAGATGATCACGCACTTTTCAGATCGGGCATTGCTTCCTTGCTTGCCGAATTTGAAGATATTACGGTAGTATTCCAGGCTTCCAATGGACTAGATTTACAAACCAAAATTACCCACCACCACAATATTGATGTGGTAATGATGGACATTAATATGCCCCAGATGGATGGCTATGCTGCCACCGTTTGGCTTAAAAAAAATCATCCACATATTTTAGTGCTTGCCTTGAGTATGTTCGACGATGATAACTCCATTATCGGCATGCTTAAAGCAGGTGCCAATGGCTATATTTTAAAGGAATCACATGTAGCAGAACTACACAATGCCGTTGTGCAATTGGCAGATAAAGGATTTTATACCAATGATATTGTTTCAGGTAATATGATTCGATCATTTCACCAACAAGAAAAAAACAGCCCCAATCATATTAAACTCTCTGAAAAAGAAATTCTTTTCTTGCAACTCTGTGCATCGGAACTCACTTATAAGGAAATGGCTGAAACATTGGAAATTGCTGTGAGGAGTGTGGACAATTACAGCAGATCTCTTTTTGAAAAAACGGGCACAAAATCTAGGATGGGCTTGGTATTATGGGCATTAAAAAATCAGATCATTCAGCAATAATTTTAAAGTATTATTGAACAGAAATTGGCATCAAAAAATAGTTTTACTGAGTTAAGTATTTGGGGGTAAGTATCGCAGCAAAAATGCCCCAATATCAACTTGATAACGGGGTATTTTAAAGGGTACTTCTACTACTCTGCTTAATGTTGAACTAAACCAGTAGTGCTTTCTCGTCCGTTATCGCTGTGTCTGTAAATGTTTGCGATGCCTTGGTGCGTTAGCTTGGTTGCTAAATGTCTTTGATGATGTTTAAAAAGTCTTCTAACTTATATGCTCCGTCAACTGTCCGTCTTTCGTAAACCATAAAGTAACGATAATTATTTCCTGCTTTACTTGCCCAAAGTCCGCCAAGTCTTATTTTTTGTTCTGCGTCTAAGTGGTCGCCTTTATGCCTTCTTGTTGAACTGTTCGGAAATTCCGAACAGTTGCCTCTTTTTGTAACTCGTTGGTTTCAAAAATGTTGGAAAGGTGCTCGCTAATGGTTGATTTCACTACACCAAAAAGTTCTCCCATACTTTTTTGGGTTAGCCAAACGGTTTCTCCTTCTACAAAAACATCTACCTTAACTTCTCCGTTGGGGTTATGGTATATAATAAAATTGGTATTTTCTTCCATTGCTTAAAACTTTGTTATGTCTCTTGGTATTTTTTTGAAAATACATGGGTAAGAACCAATTGTTTTGGTTAGAAGAAATGCATCGAGCATTACAGGTAGGTAATTACAGTAAACAAACCATGCGCAATTACCTCATGGAGATGCGCTTACTGTTTCAATATTACCACCATTCTTCCCACTACACTTTATACCATCTTAAAAGTACTCTTTAAGCTATTGTTTGTGATGCCAGTTCCTATACTTTACTCACGTTAGCCAAAGATGCTACTTGGTTGGGGGCTACACCGGGTATAATTAGCATACTGCATACATGGGGTCAGCAATTAAGTTTTCATCCACATATCCATTGTATCATCAGTGATGGAGGTATGGCAGGTAACGAGTGGGTGAAAGAGAAGCGGAAAAACAATACTTACTTGTTCCCCCAAAAAGCGATGCAAAAAATATACATAGCTTATTTTTTAAAACAGTTGCGATTACTCATAGCCAATGGTAGTTTACATATAGAAGATGCCGCATCGGTAGAAAGATCTATACAGCAAGCAGGATATAAGCCTTGGAATGTTTATGCCAAAAAGCCCTTTGGTGGGCCATTACAGGTGCTAAACTACTTAGGAAGGTGTACCCACAAAGTAGCCATTACAGCACACCGCATAGAATCCATTGATGAAGTACAACAAACCATCCGATTTAAGTACAAAGATTACCATGCTAGGGGAACAAAAAAAGAGCAACAGGTGATGGTATTAAAAATACCAGAGTTTATACGCCGCTATGAGCAACATATACTACCCAAGGGTTACCACCGCCACCACCAAAAGTACAGGTACCAGTTAAAGCACGTATGCTGGAAAAACATGGAGTAGATATTGGTTTATGCCCTGTTTGTAAAATAGGTAGTATGGAAACAGTAGCTACCTATTACAAGGGAGTATTGTGCAAAGGAACAAGAGCCAAACCAATGAAACCAATTATTTACAATGCAGATAGAGGATCACCATTAATAAATGAATAGCTTATGATTAGAAAAAATTTATGGAACAAAAAAAGCAACCGCTTAATGTGGGTAGGGGGAGTTATTTGCTTAACAAGAGTGTATTACAAAAAAAGGTTTTAAAACATG
The DNA here is from genome assembly GCA_031369485.1 of Sphingobacteriia bacterium. Classification (GTDB taxonomy): domain Bacteria; phylum Bacteroidota; class Bacteroidia; order Chitinophagales; family Chitinophagaceae; genus Sediminibacterium. The sequence goes on along the minus strand of JANMOT010000018.1, from coordinate 77,003 downwards.
AGCCACCCACAAATTAATACCAACCCGAAAGCTACAAATACACCTACTACAATCCGAACCATATCCCAGTGTGAGCTTAACATCCTCGAGTTATCGGGGCAGGTATCGCAGCAAAAATGCCCCAATATCTTCCTTGATAACGGGGTATTTTTAAAGGGCATTTCTTCTACTCCGCTTAATGTTGACAGCTGGGCTTTATTGAGTTAATACGTGTCTTTGTATGGACTTGATTTAATAATAAGTTTAGAATTGTATTTAATGCGAAATTGTCGGTCATAATTTTGAATTTCTGTCGAGGATAATGGGCTTCGCGTGCAAATAATATAACTTATTTTAGCTTGTTTTTGTAAATTTGAACTTAGCATTTTCATAGTTCTTTCAATTTGAAGCATTGCATGTGAAAGGTCTTGACCTTTTAGTTCAATATACATTTCAACATTTTTTGCGAGATGCAAAAAATCACACTTTATATCATCGTCATCTATTTCGCAGCCATCAACATGTATTTTAGTTGATTCTACTTGGTCTATATTCTCTAATGTCAAAGAACTTTGCTGTTCCTTAAAAGTGAAAAGTTTGTTTTTTGAAGTTGTTCGACAATTTTTCATGCTTAAAATTCAATGTCTAATAGTTTACCAAATTCTAATGCAATTTCATTCGAAACACTATCGAGAATTGTTTGTGAAATTAACTTTGATTCGTCTTCAATCAAATTATCCTTTCTCCCAAAGTTCAATGAATAAGCAGATAATAAATCGGGGTTTATTTGTTCTTGCTTTGGTACAACTTTAGAAATATTTTTTGACTCAGCTGGTTTCAACTTTGTTAGTCTACTTGCTTGAAGAAGGTTATTAAAAGAAGAGAGTATATATGGGCTGTGAGTTGTAACAATGATTTGAAATTTAGAGTTTTTATTATTGAAAGTCCGTGCAAGTATTTTTACCATTGCTTTTTGTGCAATTGGGAACAAATGAGCTTCTGGTTCTTCAATGTATATTGTTGCTCCGCTTCCTGAAAATTGTAATTCGTTTAGCACTCTTAAAATCACTACCAAAGGGAGGGTTTCTTGTTGTCCAGATGAAGCATTAGAAAGATTTACTTTTCTTGTGTCATTATGAACTAAGAAATCTTTTTCCTTTTCTCGTAAATATTTACTATTTAAAATTTGGGATATAATTTCATCAAATTCTTTATCCACTCTATCTGCATTGATGTCTCTATTATAGAACCGTTTCAAATTTTCATAGAAAGAACCGAATTCAATTAGAAAAGGGTCTAAAGAACGGTTATCACTTAGAAATGAGAAAATACTCTTTTGTATATTAGCAAAAAAACTTCTGCCAGCGGGAATGAAAAATTGGCTTGCCATTGATTCAGTAGAAATTTCCTGCTTAAAACAATTTTCTAATTTTTCCTCTAGTTCCCTTTTAAATGAATATGAACTTCTTTTAGGGTCTTCTGAAATTCTTTTCTTTTCATCTAAGGATACTTTACGGACTTTAGTGATTAATTTCTTTAAATTGTCCGAGTAATCAAAATTTAATTGATTGCCAGACTTCTCAATTTTTATAGTTGTTGTTTCTAGTGTATAGGTTATTTTGAAACTACCTTTAGGCCAAGAGTCTTTGGGAAAATATGTTACAAATTTTTCTTTCTGTTTTTTATCTAATTCCCTTTTTGACTCATCGGAGTCAATACTTCTTAATATTTCATTAAAAAAACTTTTAAAAAAGTATAAGAGCTTAACGGTAACGCTTTTACCTGAGCCTTGTGGACCAATTAAAATATTTATGGACTTAAATTCAAAATCCATTGATTTTATGCCTGCGAAGTTTTCTATTTTTATTTTTTCCATTTCTTCTTTGAAATTTGTCAAAGGTAACAAAATTGATTGGTCAAATTTTCACTTTATGTCTTAATAATTATGTAAATACCTTTGGGGTTTCAAATAGTTCGTGCTAAATTTTTGTCGTCCTAGCCTTGCTGCCAACTTGTAAATATACGAAAATTCCCACTCCTCAAACTTTCGCTTTTTTACAGAACTCATAACATTTCAATGCGTTGCAAAAATTGTCGCCTCCCAAAAAACTTTCGCAAATACAACACTGCCCTACTCCTCTATATACACCCGCTTTACACGCTCACTTATGCCCGTCATGGTTTCATAAGGAATGGTGCCCGCCGCCGCTGCCAGTGATGCTGTATCTATATGAGCCCCAAAAATTTCTACTGTATCGCCCGCTGCCGCCATGGGTATATCAGTGATATCTATCATGGTCATATCCATACATATTTTCCCCATCACTGGCGCATAAGATCCATGCAAATACATGCTCCCTACCCCATTGCCTAAACGCCTATTATACCCGTCTGCATAGCCTATTCGCACCGTGGCTATCACACTATCTCTTTCTAATTTTCCCGCTCTTGAATAACCCACCGTTTCTCCAGCCGATAATTTCCGAACCTGCGCTATAGTTGATTTTAAAGTAGCCACTGTTGCTAAGTTCAATCGCTTATCGGCCACAGTTTCTACGCCGTATAATCCTATCCCCAGTCGCACCATATCTAACTGCAAAGCAGCATTGCGCTGTATGGCCGCTGTATTGGCTATATGCTTTACAAATGAATATCCCAACGCTTTTTCTAGCATGCTGCAAGCCGTAGTGAACTGCTCACACTGCTCCGCTGTAAACACATCAAATGCAGGATCTTCACTGGCTGCTAAGTGGCTTAATACGGTCTTTATTTTTACCTCTTTATTATTTGAAATTGCCGCTGCCAATACTGGCAGTTCTGCTTTATCAAAACCAAGCCTATTCATGCCCGTATTCAACTTGATATGAATGGGATATTTTTCCAACCCCTGCTTTTGAATATATTGTTGAAAGGATTTTAATATTTCAAAAGAAAAAATTTCTGGCTCTAATGAATAATTAATCAACACATCAAAAGATTGCTCATCAGCACTCATTACCATGATGGGTAAATGAATGCCTGCTTTGCGCAACGCCACACCTTCATCTGCATAAGCCACCGCTAAATAATCTACTTTCTGTTGCTGCAATATTTTTGCTACCTCTCCTGCCCCACTGCCATAACTAAATGCTTTTACCATGGCCATTAATTTGGTGGTTGGTAGTAACAAGGATTGGTAGATTTTTAGATTCTGAACCATGGCTGTTAAATTCACTTCCATTACCGTTTGATGTACTTGCTGCTCTAGCCAATGCGCTATCCGTTCAAACTCAAACCGGCGTGCGCCCTTCAATAAAATATATTCGCGCTGAAAAGAAGTGTAGGATACACTATTTAAAAATTCATGGGTACTATTAAATATTTGTACTGCAAATGGTAACTGCTGTACGATAGATGGCGTAAAATACGCTACCATGCCCTCCCCAATTGCATAGAGTTTTTTAATATTATTCTGCTTCAACAATTCAACCACTTCTTTATATAAAAGTGAATTGGTTTGTCCCGATTCTACTATATCCGATAATACAATAGATGCTGGCTGCTCCCCCGATTTTTCTTTTAGAAAATTCAACGCCAATGAAAGTGAAAATTGATCATTACTGTAACTGTCGTTCAGTAAATAACAGTCGTTAATTGCTTTACGCAACTGCATACGCATTTCTACCGATTGCAATTGCATCATCCTTGCTTGAATTACTGCCATAGTATAGCGCAGATACAACATCATGGCTATACAAGTGAGGGTATTCTGTGTAGAAATGGCATCGGTAAAAGGGATATTGATATCGAATACTTCTCCTTGGTATTGTAAAGAGAGGGTTGAATAATCATTCCATTTCTTCACCGCCATCAATACCAAATCATTGGATGATGAAATTCCCCAAGAGAAAAATTTACCACTGTAAGGAATGGGCGCTTCAATACAATCGCTGGCTTTTAATAAAACGGCTGCTCGCTTAAATAATATTGATTTTTGTTCTGTCTTTTCTCCGTGATTTAAAAAACCTTTATTGTGTGCATCTGTAATATTGGTGAATATCCCAATGGTAGGTTGAATCATATTTTCCAATGCTTCCATCTCACCCCTAGTAGAAATGCCCGCTTCAAAAATGGCTAGTGTATGCTGCTCATTCATCTGCCATACACTTAATGGAACGCCTATTTGTGAGTTAAAACTTCGGGGACTCCTAACAATATTAAATTCGGGTGCTAATAATTGGTGTAACCACTCTTTTACTATGGTCTTTCCATTACTGCCAGTTATACCTATTACTGGAATAGAAAATTTTGATCGATGGTATGCCGCTAATGCTTGCAATGCCTTCACCGTATTGGCGACTTTGAAAAAAACAGCTCCTTTAAAATCTAATGTTTCAATGGGTTCATCCACCACAAAACAACGCATACCTCTTCTGTACAAATCTGCTATATAATCAATTCCTTTTCTTCTTGGCCCCGAGATGGCAAAGAATAAACTCAATTCAGGAAATACCATAGCGCGACTATCCGTTACTAAATATTGAATCTTAAGCCCATCATCATATACTTGATCTATTCCCCAAACAGCCCCTATTTCTTTCAATAAATATTGCATAGGTTTATTTAATTGAATCGTCTTGAATATCAGCAGGCGTTCCTTTTTTATTCATTACCATAGAATATAAAATAGAACCCGCTATACAAACCACAATTACGCCTAATGATAAAGCTACTTGACTAGATTTGCCCATCCACTGGTTCAACCAATGCTCTCCTAACATTTTAACACCAATAAATACCAGCACAATGGCAATACCCTGTTGCAGATAATCGAATTTTGTGACCGCACCTCTCAATAGAAAAAATAAGGAACGCAATCCCAATACTGCAAAAATATTGGAGGTATAAATAATCAATGGATCTTTTGAAATGCCCATCACTGCTGGAATTGAGTCTAGTGCAAACACCAAATCTATGGCAGCTAATAAAATGACTACCACAAAAAGTGTGGTATAAAATGGCTTTCCATTTTCTCTAATCATATATTTTCCTTCCCCATCATGATTTACCAATGGCAGGAATGATTTTAAAAACTTGTATATTTTTGAATCCTGTGGATTGAACTGCTCATCCTCATCTGCGGTAAACATGGTATAACCTGTGTATACCAAAAATGCTCCAAATAAATACAGAAGCCAAGAAAATTTAGCCACCAATGCAACCCCCAATGTGATAAAAATAATTCTAAACGCTATGGCCATTAGTATGCCCAACAATAATACCCTAGGATAGAATTTTTCTTTCACTGCAAATGCATTGAAGATAAGTATGAACACAAAAATATTGTCGATACTCAAACTCCACTCCATTAAATACGCACTCAAAAATTCAATGGGCAACTGGTGTACGCTTACCGCCGCGTCTTTATTATCTGCGGCCAATGCAGGCCCTTCTATCCAAAGAAAAACAAAAAAAGCGAGCGCCAATCCCACCCAAAACATGGTTTGCATTAATGCTTGCTTAATGGTAATGGTCTTGTTTTTCTTACTCAACAATCCCAGATCAAATACCAATGCAATACTTAATACAATGCCAAAAACCAAGTAGACTATTTGATGTGTGTTCATATATTGTAATAATTTATGCGCTGTATTGTTTTTTTCGCCACCATTGAAATAATAATCCCATCAACACCACAAAACTTACTGGAATACCTATATTTAATAATTGCCAGAAACTTTGCTGAGATTTTACCTTTTGTTTGTCCAGCAAACGCAGCACTACTGTTTTATTTCTGCTTTCGAAAAGTGATTTTTCCGAAGAAAGATAATCAATACTATTTAGAAAAAATTCTCGGTTGGCAAAACGATAATTTTCCATCTGCAATATACCCATGGGTAATGGCCCCGTAGTGTTGCTCACTTCATTGGTAACAATATCTGCATCGGCCACTACAATTTGCTTGCCTGGTTTAATGGCGGTTGACAAATAAAGCTTGCCCGTTGTGCGTTGCAATGAGTCGAGCACTATTTGAGAAAGTCGGTTAGAAAACAGTGAGTTGAATTTCCCTTCAAGCAATACGGCTACGGGTATATAACTCTTATTAAAACTGTATAAATCTGCTTCGGTCTCTACACTATTTAAGGCTACAATAGCGGGTGAACTGATTGACCTGCTATTGGTATCAGTAGCCAACAATATGGTTTTTTGAATCCCTTTTGCATACACCGTATCTATGCTTGATGGAAAAATGGGCAACACCCTGTCCATATTTTGCGAGACTGGATTATTGGTTCTAGCCGATAAAAAAGGGTAATATGGCCAAGGCATGCGTTGCATACGAATACTACCATCTGGATTTTTTCCTACTACCAATGGAATTTTTGAACAGTTTAAATCTTGTACTAAATCGGCATTTATTCTTACCCCATATTTAAACAATAATTCGTCTAAACCAAGTGCCCTATCAAAAGCGGTATAGGATGCTCCTGTTTTTTTAAGACTGTCCAGCTCTGCGTGCAGCTTATCAATAAACCAAATAATATTCCCGCCATTCATAAGGTATTGATCGAGCTTTAATAAATCCTCCTGAGTAAAAGGCTCCTTAGGCTTTACAATAACCAAGGTTTGAATGATGGAGGCATCTGGGTAAGCTTGTTTTAAATTAAAAATTCCAAGTCTATAATCACTGCGAAGGCTTTGCCCCAAATCGTTCACCGTTAAATCGGTTGGCTCTCCATTGCCAATTAAATAAGCAATAGTAGGAATGTTTTTTCGGGTGAGTTTATCAATGGCTGAGGCAAATTTATTTTCTAACAATGCTTCTGCTGCATTGCGTGTAGCTTCTAGGTCTTCCTGCTGCTCATCGGTGAAACTATTGAATTGTTTGTATATTTTTTTACTGCTGCGAAGATCTACCGCAATAGGTGGTTGATTTTTTTTGTAGTGAATTAAAGCAGCAGGAATAATTAATTGGTTAATGGATTTGTCAGCATCATCTGAACCCATATTGGCTTTTTCAAAAACAACTCCCATTCTTGCAAGGCTATCGTATAAAATAGCTTTAGCAGAATCCGATTCAATTCCCTCGCTTGGTTTTTTAAAAACAATTTTAATAAAATGATGTGCATGGTTGTTGAAGGAAGCGAGTAAATCGCTGGTAGCGAGACTTAATTTTTTATAGTCAGCAGGAAGGGCTCCTGTAAGAAATACTTCTACCGTAATGGTGCTATCTACCTCATTCAGCAAGGAAATGGTAGAATTGCTGAGTGTAAATCTTTTATCCTCCGTAAGATCGAATCTGGTGGCAAAATAATTACTGCCTATCACTACTGCTATCAGTAATAGCAGTGCTGCCCCAACTTTATATTTCTGCACAATTGGTTTCATGCAATACGATTGATTTGTTTATTCAACCTCAGTTGTGTAAGGAAACCAAAAAAAACAATCAAGGCTACAAAATACACCAAGTCTTTGGTATCAATAATTCCCCTGCTCATATTGGCTGTATGGTATTCAATACCAAAAATTTGAATATAGTAATCAGCTCCACCGCTAAAAAAGGGGAGTTTACTCAACTGGTTAAAGCCAGCAAATAAAACGAAGCAGATAAAAGCCCCTAGCCCGAAAGCCGCAATGGTATTGGTTGTTAAGCTGCTGGCATAAATACCAATGGCAGCGTAAACTGCGGCCAATAAAAAGAGGCTGATATAACTTCCAATCATGGCACCCATATCAATTCCACCTGTGATACTCAATGCTTGCATAGAGCATGCGTAAACAACGGTAGGCAGTAGTGCAATAAATATAATAATTAATACCCCAAAATATTTACCCGCTACAATTTGCCGAATAGATAATGGAAGTGTTTTAAGCAATTCAAATGTTCCTGAATGAATTTCTTCTGAAATACTGCGCATGGTAATGGCAGGAATAAGTAGCAGGAGTAGCCAAGGCATTAAGTTAAAAAATGCGTCTAGGTTGGCGTAGCCATAGTTAAGGAGACTGGTGTCGGGAAAGAAAAAGAAAACCAGCCCCGTAATAAATAAGAAGATACCCAATACCAAGTAGCCGGTTAAGGAACTGAAGAATTGCTGCCATTCTTTTTTACAGATCATCCACATGGCTCAAAACTAAAGTTTTATTGGGCAACTAACTAAGGATTAAGGAAATTTTACATTCACCGTCCACTTCCTACACCGCAAAACTTTCTCCACAACCGCAGCTTCTGCTGGCATTGGGATTATCGAAATAAAAGCCTTTGCCATTAAGGCCATCGGAAAAATTCAACTCAGTATTTACCAAATAAAGAAAGCTCTTTAAATCGGTCACTACTTTAATACCATTATCCTCAAATACTTGATCCATGGGCTTCACCTCATTGTCAAAATCGAGCTTATAACTCAATCCCGAACATCCACCACCTACCACACCTACCCTTAAAAAATAGGCATCATTACCCACCACACCAGCTTCTTCCATGAGTTGGTGTACTTTTATTTTAGCCTTATCGCTAACGTATATGCTGTTTTCTGTTGCTACCATTGTAATTAGGAATTAATCATTCTTAAAAGCCATGATAAATAGCCTAGTGAATTCTTTCTTCAAATACCAATTCTTCTAAGCCGTTTTTCTTTCTGTAGTCGTTGATAGCACTTTTAATTGCATCTTCAGCCAACACAGAACAATGGATTTTAACAGGGGGAAGATTTAATTCTTCTACCAAATCCATATTGTCGATGGCCACTGCCTGATCAACCGTCTTTCCTTTTAACCACTCTGTTGCAAGTGATGAAGAAGCAATAGCAGATCCACAACCAAAGGTCTTAAATTTTGCATCGGTAATAATACCAGTTGCATCATCCACTTCAATCTGCAAGCGCATTACATCACCACATTCTGGAGCACCTACCAAACCAGTACCCACACTTTTACTTGACTTATCTAACGTTCCCACATTTTTGGGATTGCTATAATGATCGATTACTTTTTCTGAATATGCCATGATTGAGGTATTAAGTTATTGGTTATTGAGTTATTGGTTATTGAGTTATTAAGTTATTAAGTTATTGGTTAATGATGCGCCCATTCAATTTTATCCATATCAACTCCTTCTTTAAACATTTCCCAAAGGGGACTCATATCGCGCAGTTTTAAAACTGTTTCACTTACTGCCTTAATGGTATAATCAATCTGGTCTTCGGTTGTAAAGCGACCTAACCCAAAACGCAGTGAGCTATGCGCCAAATCATCTCCCAATCCCAAAGCCTTTAATACATAGCTTGGTTCCAATGAAGCAGAAGTACAAGCAGAACCAGATGATAGGGCAATATTCTTGTTAAAGCCCATCAACAAACCTTCTCCTTCTACATATTTAAAAGAAATATTAGATACATGCGGTAAGCGATGTTCTATATTTCCATTTATATAAGCTTCTTCTAACTGAACCAATGAATGCTCTAACTTATCGCGAAGTTTGCTCAAGCGTACAGCGTCATCAGCCATTTCTAGACGAGCCAATTCGCAGGCTTTTCCGAATCCTACAATACCCGGTACATTCAATGTGCCGCTTCTCATACCTCGTTCGTGGCCGCCACCATCCATCTGTGCCGTTACTTTTACACGTGGATTTTTTCTTCGAACATACAATGCACCAACTCCTTTAGGACCATACATTTTATGCGCTGTAAACGCCATAATATCAATACCATCTTGATTTACATCTACTGGAATTTTACCCACCGCTTGCACCGCATCAGAGAAAAATAAAACGCCATTCTTTTTGGCTAAAGCACTGATTGCTTTAACGGGTTGCACCACCCCTATTTCATTGTTGGCATACATGATTGCAATCAATATGGTAGTCGGTTTAATAGCCGCTTCCAATTCTTGTAAATCAATTAATCCATCTGCCTTCACTTCTAAATAAGTTACTTCTCCACCTGAGCGTTCAATATGCTTACAAGTATCTAAAACCGCTTTGTGTTCTGTAGTACAAGTAATGATATGATTTCCTTTGCTGGCATACATTTCATAAACGCCTTTAATACCCAAGTTATCGCCTTCCGTAGCCCCAGAAGTGAAAATAATTTCTTTAGGATCAGCGCCAATTAATTTAGCTACTTGCTCACGGGCATAATCCACTGCTTCCTCTGCTTCCCATCCAAAAGGATGGTTGCGACTGGCTGCATTACCAAAATGCTCGGTAAAATAAGGTATCATTGCCTCCAATACACGCGGATCCATGGGTGTAGTAGCATTATTATCTAAGTAAATGGGAAACTTCAACATAGTTGTGACTGATTTATTACAATTAACACAAAAGTACTGCAATAGGTTCTATATTTTTGATCTAGTGATAAGTAAATAGTCGTTTTTCCTAAATTCGAAATAAAATATTAAAAAAATAGTCGATGCTAAAAGTTGAACATATCGGAATTGCTGTTAAAAATCTGTCAGAATCTATTCAACTATTTGAAAAACTGCTGAATGCTCCTTGTTACAAGACCGAAGAAGTAGTTTCCGAAAAAGTTGCTACCGCTTTTTTTAAACAGGGTGATACCAAAATTGAACTGGTGGCCAGCACCGATACCGAAGGCGTTATTGCCAAATATATAGCCAATAAAGGGGAAGGCCTGCACCATATTGCTTTTGATGTGGCCGATATTTATGCGGAAATGGAACGATTGAAAGGAGAAGGTTTTATTTTATTAAATGAAACGCCAAAAAAAGGAGCTGACAATAAACTGATTTGCTTTCTGCATCCCAAAGCTACAAACGGGGTATTGATTGAACTTTGCCAAGAAATAAAACATTAAAGCCCTAGCTTCTCAACGGCTATTTGCGCAGCTACTTGACTGGCATCTTTTTTATTACCACCCTTACCTTGTGTAAAAACTTCACCATCTAGCACTGCATTCATGGTAAAGACCCTTCTATTGCCCTCTAATTTTTCTTCGGCTAATTCAAAACTGATGGTCTTTCCATTTTTATTGGCCCAGCCAATTAGCTTATTTTTTAGGTTGATATCAATCAATTCCAGATCCTCTACATAGAGATGCGGAATAACTATTTGTTTTAAAATCCAGCTATGGGTTTTGAGGTAACCTTTATCGAGATAAACCGCTCCTATTAAGGCTTCCAGGGTATTACCAAAAATTTGACTTGCTTTTAAAGCATTGTCGAATTTATTATAAAAAGTAAGTTTTCGCAATCCCATTTTAAGGGCTATATCATTTATTTTTTGTCGGTTTACCATTTTACTCCGCATCTCGGTTAAAAACCCTTCTCCTTTATAAGGATAGCGTTTAAAAAGATAATCGGCCACAACCGCACTTAAAATTGCATCGCCTAAGTATTCTAAACGCTCATTGTTTTCATCGGGTGTTTCTTTTACAGAACGGTGGCTGAGGGCATTGCGGTAGAGTTGCAAATTACCCGGTTTAATACCCAACATATTGTTCAACTGCGTTTCGAATGCAGTCACGGACTTGGGAGAAAACAACCTTTTAAAAAATTGCACTTTATTAAGCAATGTATTTTTTAACGATAATACAAGCATTGTGTCCACCAAAGCCAAATGTATTACTCAATGCAGCACGAACGGTTCTTTGCTCTGCCTTATTAAAAGTAAAATTCAGCTTTGGATCTAACTGGGGATCATCGGTAAAGTGATTAATGGTGGGTGGTATTATATTGTGTATTACACTTTGAATACAGGCAATGGTTTCTATCACACCTGCTGCACCTAAGCAGTGGCCAGTCATAGATTTTGTTGCACTGATATTAAGTTTGTAAGCATGCTCACCAAATACTTCTGTAATGGCTTTAGCTTCTGCGCCATCACCCAATGGGGTAGATGTTCCGTGGGTATTAATATAATCTATCTCATTGGGCTGCATACCTGCATCTTTCAAGGCAGCAATCATTACATTTCGCGCTCCCAATCCTTCTGGGTGTGGTGCTGTTAAATGATAAGCATCAGCAGTAGCACCTCCGCCAGCAATTTCGCAATAAATTTTAGCACCACGTTGAATTGCATGTTCGTATTCTTCCAAAACCAAACAACCGGCTGCTTCACCCATTACAAAACCATCACGGTCTTTATCATAAGGTCGGCTTGCTGTTGCAGGATCATCATTGCGTTCACTCATGGCTTTCATGGCATTGAACCCGCCAACTCCTGCTTCGCAAATTACTGCTTCAGAACCACCACTAATAATGATATCAGCCTTTCCCAAACGAATGGTATCTGTAGCTGCAATAATACCGTTGGTACTAGAAGCGCAAGCGCTAACGACTGCAAAATTGGGACCACGGAATCCATGCCGCATGGAGATTTGTCCCGCAGCAATATCTAAAATCATTTTGGGTATAAAGAAGGGATTAAATCGAGGCGTACCATCTCCTTTGGCAAAATTGGTTACTTCTTCTTGAAAAGTAGTGAGGCCACCAATACCACTGGCGAAGATTACCCCAATGCGATCCGCATTCATTTTTGTCTTGTCAATACCCGCATCTACAACTGCCATATCACTTGCAACTAGTGCAAGTTGAGCAAAGCGGTCAAGTTTGCGAGCTTCTTTGCGCTCCATAAATTGTGTGGGATCAAACCCTTTTACTTCACAAGCAAAACGGGTTTTAAACTTGGTAGCATCAAATAAAGTGATAGGGGCGGCTCCGGGAACACCATTGATTAATCCATTCCAATAATCCTCTAAACGATTACCAATGGGAGTAATAGTACCAATACCCGTAACAACTACGCGCTTTAATTGCATACAACAGTCCTGTTTATGTTATAATCCGCCCAATGTGGCGATAAAGCCTCCAGAAGGCGGATTAAATATTCCTTACTAAAAGAGATTCTTACTTAGCGTGTTCTTCTAAATAAGCAACTGCTTGACCAACAGTGGTGATGGTTTCAGCCTGCTCATCAGGGATGGAGATGTTGAATTCTTTTTCGAATTCCATAATTAATTCAACGGTATCCAAAGAATCGGCACCGAGATCATTCGTGAAGGAAGCTTCATTGGTAACTTCAGCCTCGTCTACACCCAATTTGTCTACGATGATTTTCTTTACTCTTGTTGCGATATCTGACATTGTAAAAGTTTTTGTTTACAGGCGCAAAAATATACATTTTGTAATACAAGCAATGCTTTAACTTGTTTTTGTTTCCACAGAATGCCCGATTAGTGTATAAAACTGTGAATTATTTCCATTTTCAATGCTTTTTTGAAGAAATGCTGGTCACCATTTTGTTCAACAAGCCCCTTAATTCATGTTTGAACTCTTCCTTCATCCCCTCTTTGGGGATTAGAAAAAAAGATTTGGCATCAAAATAAAGATGAAAAAAATGAGGGCTTTCAAAAAACTTACTAAACTGCTTCCATTCCCAATCGGTATAACCGCGCTCATTTTCCAGTCGCACCCCTTCACTATTTAAAAAAATGGTGAAGCTATCTTTGAATGTAGCCGCCTTCTTATAAATACTGTTGGGTAGAAAAAACCAAAACGATGCCATCATCATCAACCATATAAAAGACCCTAGGAGAAAGGGTTCGGGACGAATTTTTTTGCTATAAAAAAGTATGGCCGCCAAAATAGCGAATACATTCACTAAAACTACCAGTACCCTTATTTCTTTTCGCTGCACAAAATGATAGCGAAGACCTTGAATTACTTTTTGTTTTTGATAAGCGAATTGATGTTGCATACCCCAAAAATAGTAGACTCTGCTTACATTCTATGCAAACGTTTGCGAAGAATAAAGAACATCAATTCGCTTTTATTTCAAAATCATTTACTTATTTTTAGTAGCTAACATGCTGGCATATGAAAATAAGTAAACCCCAGCTCAGCTTCATGCAAATCATTAACATGAACGTGGGCTTCTTTGGTATTCAATATAGTTTTGGGCTTCAACAAAGTGCCATCAACCCCATTTATGATTTTTTGGGTGCCAAGCCTGATGAAATACCCCTGCTTAATTTGGCTGGCCCAGTTACGGGCTTAATTATTCAACCCATTATTGGGGTACTCAGTGATGGAACCTGGCACCCCCGTTTTGGTAGACGAAAACCGTATTTCTTTATAGGCGCATTACTTTGTAGTATCTGCCTTTTTCTTTACCCATTCAGCAGCAGCTTGTGGATGGCCGCAGGTTTATTATGGATTTTAGACGCTGCCAATAATACCGCCATGGAACCTTATCGTGCATTTATTGCAGATAAACTTCCACCGCCTCAGTTGGCGACTGGTTTTCTTACCCAAAGTTTTTTTACGGGGCTCGGTATTACCCTAGCCAATATTTCATTATTTGTTTTTCAAAAATACATTCCCGGAAAATTAGGTGCTATACCTTATTGGGTATTTGGCTCATTTTTTTTAGGCGCCGTCTGTTCTATTTTATCGGTGCTCTGGAGTATGGCCAAAACAACTGAAATTGCTCCGAGTAGCGAAGAACTTGCATTATTGAAAGCCCAAAAAAAAGGAATTTTTCAACCCTTTATTGAAATTGGAGAAGCTATTTTTCATATGCCTAAAATATTATGGCAATTGGGATTGGTGTATTTATTCCAGTGGTATGCTTTATTCTGCTACTGGCAAAATGCATCCAAAAGCATTGCACAATCGGTTTGGAAAACATCACCCACCGAAAATAAAATGCTGTATGAAGAAGCAGTGGGGTGGACGGGACTCGTAAATGGATGGTATAATATTATAACTTTCATTTCAGCTTTTGGATTGGTTTATTTGGTAAAAAAAATGGGGCCACGCAAACTTCATATTTGTTGTTTACTCATGGCAGGTTTGGCGCTGCTATACTTTCCTTTTATCACCAATAAATATTTACTATTTGCCCCCATGACTGGATTTGGTATTGCATGGGCAAGTATGATGGGCATTCCATACCTGATGGTAGTACACGATATACCCAAAGAAAAATATGGCGTATATATGGGCATCATGAATATGATGATTGTAATTCCCATGATTTTTCAAACCATGAGTTTTGGATTTATATTAAAACATTTTCTAAACAATGATCCGGGAAATGCTATTTTATTTGCTGGAGTACTCTTGCTGCTGGCATCTGCTGCTACCCTGTTAATTAAAGAATCTAAACCCTTGGAGGAAAGTGAAGGTTGAATTTAATTTGTTCTGCTTACTAAAATTTACAGATGATAATATAGTAAATAAAAAGTAAATAAATATGAAAATACTTTGTATTGGTGAAGCTTTGATTGACATGATTTGTACCGATAAAAATTCATCGCTTTCTGAAGGCAATCATTTTTTAAAAAAACCAGGTGGCGCTCCTACCAATGTAGCCGCAGCCATTGCTTCATTAGGGGAACAAGTAATACTCGCCGCTAAAGTAGGCAATGACCCTTTTGGCAAGCAATTAATTGAAACCATGGAATCTTTTGGCGTAGATACCAGCGCCATGCTTACCCATGATGACTATTTTACCACTTTCGCTTTTGTTTCTTTGATGGAAGACGGCGAACGCGACTTTGTTTTTAATCGTGGTGCAGATGAACAACTCACCATTGATGATATAGATGCCATTAACCTCAATGAAGTATCCATTATTCACTTTGGTTCTGCAACCAGTTTTTTGCCAGGTTCTTTACAAGCCGCTTATTTGCATTTACTACAAAAAGCCATTCACCATCGGATCTATATTAGTTTCGACCCCAACTATCGCCACTTACTTTTTAAAAATAATACGGCTTCTTTTATTGCACAATCCTGGCATTATTTACAGCACTGCAATTTTTTTAAAGTCAGCTACGAAGAAGCTTTACTCATCACTGAAACGGATACACTGGAAAAAGCAGTGGAAATATTATTTACTAAAACAACAGGTGTTTTCGCTATTACACTGGGAAAAGAAGGCACCCTACTTGGATTAAATGGTGAACAATATATGATTGAAAGTATTACAGTACAACCGATTGACACAACTGGTGCTGGCGACGCTTTTGTGGGCGCAGTATTGTACCAACTGAATCAATTCCCTACTACCCAAATAAAAAATTTACCATTTAATGAATGGAGAAAAATTATTTATAACGCTAATAAAGCAGGTGCCCGCACCTGTGAATACTTAGGCGCTATGGAAGCATTTAAGCATTTGAATAACCAGATTTTTAATTCCTAATTTAAAGGAGCGTGTACCAATATACTTTACATCAACAAATTAATAAAGCCTGCGAATACCATCAACTGGATATTGCTGGTATTGATCAATTTTTTTATACTAGATTTATTGCCAACGCAGTTACGTTACAAACACTTTACACCGAAATTTATGGCGATCAGCCTGTGGCAGTAGCAAAATTTTCTATCGTAATAGACACCATTATTGCAGCAAACAAAAATCGAAAGGATGCACATAAAGCTAGGGATCGCGAAAAAGAAAAACAAGGTACTTGGTTTACCAGCAACCAAATGATGGGTATGAGCTTATATGTGGATCGTTTTTGTGGCACTATTCAAGAACTGCCTAATAGACTAGATTACCTAAAAAAATTAGGCGTGAATTTGTTACACCTGATGCCCCTATTCGAAAGTCCATTAGGAGAAAGTGATGGCGGTTATGCAGTATCTGATTTTAGAAAAATTGACACTAAATTCGGTACGCTAGCCGATTTACAACAAGTGCAAACAATTTTTCAGGAGAACAATATATACCTCATGATTGATATGGTACTTAACCATACTTCTCACCAACATGAATGGGCAAGAAAAGCCAAAGCAGGTGAAAAAATTTATCAGGATTTTTATTACTTATACAACGATCGTACCATTCCTGATGAGTTTGACAAAACGATGCCCGAAATTTTTCCCGAAAGTGCACCTGGAAATTTCACTTTTATTCCACAATGCAATAAATGGGCGATGACCGTATTTCACCAATACCAATGGGATTTAAATTTTACCAACCCTGCTGTTTTTATTGCAATGCTTGAAAATATTTTATTTTATGCCAATCTTGGGGTAGACATTTTACGCATAGATGCACCTGCATTCATTTGGAAACAACTAGGCACCAGTTGCCAAAACCTTCCAAAAGCCCATACCCTCTTGCGCTTAATTAAACAATGTGTACATATAGCTACCCCCGGACTGGCTTTATTGGCAGAAGCCATTGTTGCACCTAAAGAAATTATTAAATATTTTGGCACAAATGAATTTGTGGCCAAAGAATGCGACGTGGCTTATAATGCCACACAAATGGCTTTGCAATGGGACGCATTGGCTACTGGAGATACCCGTGTAATGCTGGCTGCTCAGCATTTAATACTGGAAAAACCATTGGGCACTACTTGGATAAACTATACCCGCTGTCACGATGATATTGGCCTAGGATACGAGGACAGTATGATTGAAGCTGCGGGTTACAATCCTTATAAACATCGGAAATTTTTAAAAGATTATTATTCTGGAAACCACAGCATATCCAACGCCGCTGGTGCATTATTTTCTGTAAATCCTAAAACACAGGATGCAAGAATCAGTGGTACACTGGCATCACTTTGTGGATTAGAAAAAACTTTGCTTTTAAATGATGCTGTTGGTATTGATCAATCTATTTCAAAAATAATTTTGATGCAGGCACAAAGCTTTTTTTTAGGAGGTATCCCCATGTTGTTTTATGGGGACGAACTGGGTTATACGAACGATTATTCCTACCAAAATGATGAGGGTAAAAATTACGACAACCGATGGATGCATCGCCCTTTAATGGATTGGAAAAAAAACAACCTTATTGAAGTTAAAGATAGTATTGAATCAAGGATTTTTTCGGCTACAAAGCGGCTCATTCAAATCAGAAAAAAATTAAGTTTACTATCCGATCAAAAAAATATTAAATGGCTCACACCACATAATATTCATATTGCTGGCTTTGTAAGAACAGCAGGAAAAAACAAATTGTATTGTTTGTTCAACTTCAGTAAAAAAGCTGCTTATATTACTTGGTATGCTTTTAAAGAAGAAGGTTGTTTTACTACCGAATTGTACGATTACTGGACCGAGCAGAAATACAAAGTAGGGCCCGACCACGAATACCTTGTGATTGAACCCTACCAATTTTTTATTTTAGAACCTAATAAATAGAATGCTTATTGTACTAATTTGCTCCGTCGGCATTGGCTCTAGTGATAGCATAAGCACCTACTTTTTTACCTTGTATTAATCCCACTTCACAGTCTGAACGATAATGAATGGCCCCAAATAATCTAGAATCAGACGCTTCTTTTGCCATGCTATTATAGGTATTGGCTTTTGAAGGAATAATATGTCCTAGAATAGTTGCCGCTGCTGCACTAAAAGTAGAATGTCCCGAAGTAAAGGCAGGAAAATTAGGCACGCCAGTACTCGTTTTAATAGATGGATCCATTTGTGAAGGCCTCGGATTATAATAAGTGTACTTGGTATCCCAACAAGTAATACCCGCATCCATAATACTCATATTCAGAAGCGCCATATTTCTGGCCCATCTCACTTCACTGAATTTTTCCTTCACAAAATCTTCCGATGCAATAGCATTCCAATGACCAGGAGGTGTGTAGGTTCCTACCCCATCCGCCCAAAAATGCACAATGGCTATTTGTTCCCGAGTGGCATTATCTGCATAATTTTTCACCTCTGCCAGCTCTTCTTTAAACTTTGCAGATGCAGTTAGTGGTGGAGCTGGGGGACGAATAGCGATATTGGTTAATGAATCAAACAAAAACGGTCTTACTTTACCAAAAAATGGCAACATGGGGGGACGTTTGGGCGATTCAAGACTCATCCAAGGGGTTTCACCAGTGGCGGTTGTTTGCGACTCTAATAGTGCCCACTGTGCTGGTGTTCCAACTGCTCTTGACATATTATCATTTGCAGCTCTTGCAATAACTTTTGCTGCTACCAAACGGCCCAATGCAATACCTGCTTCCATATCGGATCTGGTATTCATTCCAGCCATAATTCTTGCAAGAATTTGTTCATCTGCCTTTGCCTGAATAAATGCAATATCTGCTGGAAATAAAAGTTTTAGCATTTCAACTGCGGCGGCAGCTACTACAGCATCTTCACTTGGATAAGCAGGTAAATCACTCTCTGTGAGCATTGGCTTTATTGCGGCGTCTACTTTATAAGGAGCAACCCTTGCATACTGTCGCTTATAAAAATAAGCAGCTACCAATGCATCATATTGTGCAACACTTACATAGGCATAAGCCCTAGCAGCATAAGGTGGATTGGAAAATGGAAACTGTGGATATCCAAATGGATTAGCAGCAGTTGGAATGGGATAAGTACCATCTGCATTTTGATATGGAGGTAGGTTTCTTTTGGCAACCAACTCACGCATAATTTCATTCCACCTTAAAACAGCCCCCGCACCCCAATAATTAATAGTGGCTATTTGTTGAGCAGTCATGTTTTGTTGATGCCCTTTTATTTCATTCAACTCTCTAGTATAAGCTGCATTGGTTACAGGTAGTGGAGCAGCCAATACAAATTCATTTGCAGCAGCTAAAACAACGGGTTTCCAATCGCCTGCATTGGCATCCGTTTTAGAAGCTTGTAAAATAGGAAATTCTAGATTTCGTTCTGTTAACTCTTGCTTGCATCCCACTAATAATAGCGCAATGAAAGTACAAGAAATAATATAGTTAGCTATTTTTTTCATTTTGTAAAAATTGATGGTTGATTAGTTGTTTTTTGGTTCAGCAGATTTGATTTTTTTGGTAAAATCCAACACATAGAAAACCCCGGCGCTGATACTGGTTGTTTGTCCTATATTTCTTCCCGCCAATGTAAACATGGTATTACCTACAAGCGACAATCCTTCTAGCTTTCCTATATTGTATTTAAACCCAACACCTGCTCTACTACCATTCATCCGATTGCTTAAAAAAGGCATATTATTTTTAGTGATATCAAATCCACCATTGGTTTGAAAAATATCTAAAATGGCTTCCGCATACCCTTTTGAACTTCTATAACCTGCACGCAGGTTGAAATTGGCCATATTAGGCATTTCAACTTCATTGCTATAATGCATTTGTGTAGTGTAATAAGATGTACGGTCGATGGTTACATTATCGCGCATCATGAATGCAGCTGATCCTGTTACAAAAAGTTTTTTAATCTGGTAATCTACCATCATTCTGAATGAAGCAGTTCTGCTGCCCATGCCAATAGAGAGTGGTAAAAAATCTGCGACATAATTATTTACGGGTAAAGAAATTCCACCCAATGCATAGATTGAAATATCACCCTTTCCTATTTTTTTTTCAAGGGGCATCCATTTTACAGTGAGGCTTAGGTCTTGTAATCCTTTTTGTCCCGCCAATTGGCCCTTTGAGGCTTTTGTGCTTACGTATGGCAAAGAAAAAATTAAATTGAGGTTGTCTTTCAATCCATAATTTCCCATTATTCCTATCATCTGGCTACTTACCGTACCCAAGTTTTGGTTATCTCTTTTGAATGTTCCTTCCCAATAATTATTCCAGCTATTGGTACTGTACATGATACCAGTACAGAAATTATTTTTCGTCATCATGAGTGCGTCAATATCGGTTTGAGCATAACTAATTTGAATCTTTGCAAATAATGCAAAAATGAGTACCACTTTGAATACAAGTGGTCTAAACTTATTTTTCATTTTGTTGATTTTTATTGTTTTTTCATCTTCAGTCGATCTACTACCAACCCTCCCACTTTCTTTCCAATATCTGTACTTACAATACAGGAGTTGTGAAAGTGTAGGCCGCCATAAAAACGGGCCCAGTTATTTTCTTCAGCAGCGTGCCGGAAAGATTTGAAAGACCTGCTTTTAATACCAAACTCAATTTCGGTTGAATCGGTGTAAACAAAGTTGTCGCCGAATACACTGGTAAGTGCTTCTGCGGCTGCAGAAGAAATGGTTGAATGTCCGCAGGTATATTCAGGAAAAGCAGGTGTTTGCAAATAGGGTCTCCAGTTGATATCGATGTACTGGTTAATGACTGTTTCTGGCCGCACTGTTTTATACTTAAATTTTACATACCAGCATTCTATAAATGCATCAAATAAAGCGATGGATGTTTTAGCAACCGCATACACTGTTGTGGCAAAGTCTGCATTGGCTTTTTTAGCAGCAATACCTACTACACTCATCCAATGTCCTGGAGGAGAGAATTTTTTACTGCCAAACATAACGTGACCAGTTACGTTCATCTTAAAAGGATTATCGTCCCAGAACTCAGCCATATGTCTTTGTTCAGGCGTTAAACTATCGATCGCATTTTTTATAGCAATTACTTCATAATAATATTTACTTTTCTTATCTGTAATATTGAAAACAGGAGGTGGGGGTGGACTGTAAATGCCAGCACTATCAATCACCATTGGGCGTATTTCAGACCAATGTGGTTCAGCAGCAGTAGCATACATAGGGGGTGTTGGCACCCATCTACCAGGTTCGTCTGTAACCGTATATTTTTCCGCTCCACGAGTTTGTAAATAGTTGTCTTTCTTACTCCAACGAATAATTTCAGCACCAATACTATCCGCAAAAAATTGAGACGCTTTTTCAACTTTTTCCGATAACCCTTTATCTCTTGCAAGCTGTAAAATACTATCACTGTAAAGCTTCATACTTCCTTCGGGAAATGTAACTGCCTCTCCCACTTTCATATAAGCGAGTAAAGCAGCCAATTGAATGTCAGTATCCCGAGTAACGGCAGGCGCATTCACTTTAACCAAGCCATTTAATTGTCCCGCCAATGATTGATACTGTTTTGGATTACCCGCTGATACTACCTCGTATGCTGCTATTGCAGCGTAGGCATAATTTCGGGAAGCAATCATGGGCGGAAAATTATTGCCCATTACCACCGTATTCAATTCATGAACGGTTTGACTAAATAATGCAGGATTGTGTAGAAAAGTTTTGTACTCGGTACTTGGCTTACAAGAAAATAAGCAAGCAACCAAACCCAGCCCCACTAAGAGCTTCTTCATAAACAGAAAATTAAGTAAAAGAATAATAAGAATGATTAATGTAACAGCCTTATACCTGTGGGGGATGTTCTAAAATATTTACATAATCTACCAATAACGCTGCCTTGTTCTTTATATAGTGAACCGTTTTAGGCTCCCCATTTAAAAACTGCCAAGAAAAAAAATGATCGCCTGTAAAGTCCGATATAGAGAACTTTGCTTGCGTATGGTTAGTAGAAGATTTTTGTGTAGGATCTTTTTGATCGTATTCATATGCCAGTCTAAAAAAAACATCTCTTGCATTACTAATTCCCAGCTTATCAATATTGGGTATGCACAATAATTCAAGAGAATCTTTATAGAATTTTCGTTTTACAAAGTGATAGGTAACCCCTTTAATATCAATGGTTCCACTCATATTTTCAAATTCGCCTGAATTACTATTATAAGGAGTATTGGCAGCTACTTTAAGATGAAGTAGTGAGGCTTCATCGTATTGATTTTGAAATAATTCAGCTTGAAAATTATCTTCTGTTTGAGCTTCTAAATAGCTTAGTACAGAGCGATATCCACCCCAAACAAACAGCAATAAGCCCAGTAAAAATATGGTAAGCAGCCTTTTCAACGCCTCAAAATAATGAATTTTATTGAACTACAAATGTTTTATTCAAGACACCTACATTCAATATTGTGAGTTTTTTCCATTGCTTGGGTAAGGCCGATTTAATTTGAACAATACCTTGTGAGGTAATTTCAAGCCCCCCAAAACCCATCAATACCGATTGAATAATTCCACCTGCACCTGTTGCAAAATAAGGATTTGTTCCACCCTTGGTTTCAGCAATTACCCTAAATGGAGGATTTAGATTGGGCATATACGCTTCTTTAAAAAGACGATATGCTTTTTCTCCCTCACCCAATCTGGCATACAAAAGTGAAAAGATAGCTTGAGTCATTGCAGGAGTACCTTCATTGGGAATTCTTTTTTCATAATACTCCAGATCTTTTAGCACTTCTTTTGGATCTACCACTTCTTTTAAGGGATAGGATAATAAATTCACATCTGCTTGCTTAATACCTTCACCTTTATACGTTGCATGTTCTTTTGTTACACCATTATCCATTTTTAAAATAGGTATATTTTGAGCCACCTTAAGCCAATCCATATCTGCGGTAGTTCCAATTATTTTTGCGGCTTCAGTAGCATAATTCAACACCGCTTTTGCTGCAGCATTAGTCCACGCATTATTGTCAACATTCTCAGCCCATTCATCTGCCGCTACCACATTTTTAATATCGTATTTTCCAGGACCATTTCGCTCTACCCTACTAGCCCAAAATTCAGCCACTGCTTTTAAAACAGGCCAGCCTTTTTCTTTCAACCACTCCTTATCCTGCGTTACGCAGTAATAATTCCAAGCGGCTATACCAACACAAGCAGTAATATGGTGTTCGAAAGGGCCACTTAATGCCCAAACAGGTGTTTCTTCTACGCCAGATGCCGCACTTTCCCATGGAAACATGGCGCCTTTATAACCGTGACTGAACGCATTTTTCTTAGCAGCTTCTAGCCTATTAAAGCGATATTCAACCAAGCTCTTGGCCATTTTTGGCTGCAATACCAATAGGGCAGGATACATCCATAATTCAGTGTCCCAAAATACGTGACCATTGTATCCCAATCCGCTTAAGCCCATTGGGGAGGGACTGAAATCGGTACCTTCTCTCACAAATGAATAAAGATGGTAGAGCATGCTATGTATATCTTGCTGCGACTGATCATCACCTTCAATTTTTATATCCGATTTCCACAACTCATTCCAAGCATTCTGGTGAAAACTTAGTAAGCGATCACGGCCCTCTAATTTGGCAAAAATAGTAAGCCTTTCCGCCTCATTCAAAGGATCATCATGGTGTGCGCTGGTAATAGATGAGCCGACAATTGAATAGCTATAAGTAGTTCCTGCTTGAATTTTTTTACTGAATTTCATGAGGTGCATATTATTGTCCCACATTTCATGAATCACACGTGGTTCTTGACCATGCACTTCTGAAAATAGAAATGTATTGCTTGCACAGATGAGTAATTTGCCAGTGGGACTTTTAGCCGATGATGTTAATAGACCAATATTCACATGAGGACGATCAATTTCATTGTAATAATTCTGTACGTCTTTTAATGCATCTGGCGCTTCCATTACGCTGGAAGTATTTAAATTCAACTCTTTTTTTGCGGTTATTTTAACATCCATCAATACCGTAAAAGGCAGATGACGCAAGGCATAATAGGTGTACTGAATAGTAGCTTTATCGCCATAATCGAATGAACCCGTGAAAGATGCTTTTTTCATATCAAGCTCCTGTTTCATATTTTGCACATCAGCAGCAACAATATTGCGACCATCAATTGCAATTTGCATATTGAGTAGGTTGAAGCTGTGCAAGAAATTACTTACCCTTCCCCTGCCATACTGGTCATAAGCACCAGCAAGTACCACATCTTTCACTTTAAATGGCTCAGGTGAAGAAACAATGCCAATCATGCCATTTGCAACTGTTATTCCGTAATATTTTGACGGATCAATGACCGAAGCTGTTATTTTCCAGGGGTCTTGTGCGTTTGTATGTCCCAGGGCTATTATAAAAAGTATTGCAGAAAAACTGAGTGTTTTTTTCATAATTACTTAAATTGCGTTTCGTTAATGGTATAAATCTATTGATAAAATATTTTTACACACTATTTTTTTATAAGCGGCTTGCCTAACTTCCTTTATTTAATGCACGGTATACATAAGTTGTATGCAATAAGTATAAAACAATTACAGCCGTAGAATATATGAATAGTCAAAGCCGTTTGAAATAAGCCTTATGGCTTAAAAAATCACAGAAAAATGAAAAGAAAAATTATTGTCTTTTTGTCAATTTTACTAATTACTATCGGTATAATTTATTTATTGCCATCAAAAGGTGATGAAGTGGAGTCAACTTTAGTAGAAATTCCATTAGAAGCAGTGATTAGAACCATGTCTGATCAAAAAAAATGGACAGGCTGGTGGTCTGGAAAGATAATAACAGATAGTAGTTACGAACTAAATGGAGCAAGTATTAATATAGAAAAGAATTTACTGAATGGATTTAATGCTCAAATAATCAACGGCAATTTGATATCTAAAATAGAATTACAATTTATTCCTACTAGTTCTTTAGAAACCAAATTCACCATCCATCTAACCCATCAATTTTCAAGTAACCTTTTTACAAAAGCTACACAGTATATTCATTTGCTGAAGACCAAAAAAGTAAAGGCACAGTTATTGAATGACCTTTCTGTTTTTTTTTCTAATACCAAAACTGTGTATGGATTTGCAATTGAAACACAGAAAATAACTCAATCATCACTTATTGCCACAAAAAAGGATTTAAATCATTATCCTTCAGTAACAGAATTGTATGAATTGATTCATCAATTGAAACAATATATTACCTCACAAAATGCAAAGGCAATGGATGAGCCAATTATGAATGTATTTAAACTCGACTCCAGTAATTACAGATTAATGGCAGCCATTGCAACCGACCGGGATCTGCCATCAACTGATCCATATTTTTTAAAGAATATGGTACTTGGCAATGTACTTGTTGCAGATATTATTGGCGGGAAACAAGCAATAGAAGCAGGTATCCGCGCATTGGAATATTACTTACAGGATTATAAAAAAATGAGTCCTGCTATACCTTTTCAGCGTTTGGTTACCGACAGATCAGCCGAAAAAGATTCAAGTAAATGGGTTACAAAACTGTACTACCCTATCTATTAATTTGCTATAGGGTTGTAATGATTTTTAAAGAATCATTATTTCTACCAATAATATAAGCTTGCTGCTTGCCAATTTTTATTGGTTTTATATTATTGACCTGTCCATTTATACTTATATTTTTCATGCTGAAGGTGCTAAAATTCTCCTTACCCTCATAGGTGATTATCGTTCCGAAATCAGCATCTTGTCTCCCTATTTCCATATTGTTGTAATAGCTATTCCCCATTAATAATATGGCAGGATGTTTGGGTGTTGACATGGGCAAAATAGCTGCTGCTTTTAACATACTTAGTTGCGCTTCAAAAGGCAATTTAATGAATGTAAAATTAAGGTTGCCCTCATTCAATAACAAAGTATTATCAAAACAATCAGCCTTAAGCAAAGTGGCTGCTTTTATTTTTTGGTCCCCCATCAACGCTGCTAAATCAGCATTGGCAAAGTCAGCAGCGTATAAATATTTTTGCTTTAAATAAGGTAGTTTTTTTTCTAATTGATTCTTACTGGCAAAAGGCATTTCTATATTGCCTAAATAATAAGTGAGCAACTGCTCTAAACTTCCATTAGCATCAAAATCGTAGAGATAAAGCTTGACTGGTTTTTCCAATGAAGCTTGCAGGCGGGTATTTAAACCAGTATTCCCAGCAATCATGTCCAAATCACCATCACCATCAATGTCAACGGGTAAAACAAATTGCCACCACCCGTTGCGATTGGTAATCACTTTTTTTATAAATCCCCTATCTTTCTTTACAAACAAATCAATCCCCCCCCAATCATAAGTCAATAATAAATCATCCTGCTTATCACCAGTTAAATCAATCCATTGAGCTGAACTAACCATTCCAGGTTTCAATAATGCTTTTGAATAAGCGGCTGTTACATCTTTAAATTTCCCAGTCCCATCATTTTGCAATAGATAAGAGCGAGGCGTAATACCATATTGCCAAGGTATTGCCCTACCGGCAAGAAACAAATCTATTGCACCATCCCCATTAAAATCAGAAGCAGCCACTTTACTCTGTGTAACAAATAATTGATCAAAAGCATCTGATTTTTTAGTCAGCTTTCCTTTTCCATCATTAAGGTATAAGAGTGGATTCAAGTGTTGATCTGTTCCATAATATTCATTCCCACCGCTTGCTATCACTAGGTCCGGATGGGTATCTTTATTAATATCTACCCAAATAGCGTCTACATTCTCCCATATAGAGTCGACCAATAAATCAGGCTGTGTCAGTTGAACAAATTTTCCCGATTTATTTTGTATAAAAATAGCATTGTGAAAAGTTTTAGATGCTCCAATAAAAACATCCTCCAACCCATCGTGATTAATATCTGCTACAGCAATGGCTGGCCCTTCTGCTGAAAGCATCTTTGGCATAAGGGGCTCACGATCAAACTCATTGAAATTATTTTCGTTGTGTTTAAAATTGAATCCAGTAGATTTTGATATATCTGCAAATTCTATAGAATGGGGTGCATTCTTTCTTTGTATAAAAGCAGCATAATTAAAAAGTGGGAGTCCTTTTTTAAATTTAAGTATGTTTAGCTGATTTGGTTTTAAGTCAATTTTTTCATACCTACTATTCGGCCAAATTAATAATATAGAATCTGGCTTAATATTTTGGAGACCAATATGGATAGGGCTAGACATGCTTGATTGAAACCCATGCACAAATTGATTTTCATAAGTAGTGATTCGATCCCCTTCAAATAATAAAATCTTAGCTCCAATTGCTTGCTTATTTTGTGGATAGCCTTCAAAATCAACTGTTGCATATTTCTTTTTTGGCGTATTCAGCGACTGTGTATTATTGGCATACAGCAATACTTCATCATTGATATTATTAACTACAATATCCAAATCTCCATCGTTATCAAAATCGGCATAAGCAGCTCCATTAGAAAAGCTAGATGGATTTTTTAAAATATCATTAGATATATTTTTAAACTTTAAATCGCCGCCATTCAAAAAAAATTGATTGGGTATTTTAATTTCAGGGAATCTATTCAGCAATTCAAAATCTTTATCTTGAATGGTATTGTTTTGTAATTTTTTTTGCATGTCATCACTTGCTACAAAATTCACATAATCAATATCCGTAAATCGCTTTGGAATTCCATTGGAAATAAATAAATCTTTTTTACCATCATTATCAAAATCCATCCATAAAGAAGCCCAACTCCAGTCCGTTGCATGTACACCAGCGTACTGACCAATTTCACTAAATTTACCATTGCCTCTATTAAACTGCAAATTATTTCTAGCGTATTGGTGAGCATACCCTAATGCAATTTTTTGTTGAAAAATAGTATAATCGTCTTCCGAGAGCGACCTTCGCAGCATACCAGGTTCATAAGGAAGCATGTCCATTGAAATAATATCTGGGTATGCGTCACTGTTTACATCTGCTATATCAACCCCCATAGTAAATTGACTGGTATGCATGAGTTGTTGATTACTTAGCTCTTTAAATGTTCCATTTTGTTGATTGATATATAAATAATCATTTTCATGAAAATCGTTTCCAACATAAATATCAGGCCAGCCATCTAAATCAATATCTGCAACTGCCACTCCAAGTCCATAACTAATTTTACTACCAATTATTTTTGCTTCTTTGGTCTTGTCAATAAAATAAATAGTGGAGTGTCCGTCTGCTTTTTTAATAGTATTATTTTGGTATAATCTGTCGCCGGCTGCTGAATCATATTGATCATCAAACTGCGAACGTGCAGCATAATTACCGTCGTGATTAATGGAATGATTGAGTAAGAATATATCCAAATCATCGTCTCCATCATAATCAAAAAAAACAGCTTGGGTACTATAGCCTGAAAAATTCAGTCCATACTTTTCGGCTTCATCGGTATAATGAGGTATACCATATTTATCAATTCCCTTGCAGATGAGTAATTGATTGGGCGTTTTTTTCAATTTGAAGTGGTCAACTCTGCATATATAAATATCCAGCAAACCATCTTGGTTAATATCTACTACAGAAACGCCTGTATTCCAAGCTTCGGTATCCTGTGGTATCATTGCTTTATCAGAAATATCTTCAAAAAGAAGTTCGTGCTTATTCAGGTAAAGCGTGTTTCTGCCTTGATTGGCAGTAAAAAAAAGATCGGTATATCCATCGTTATTAAAATCACCCGACCCAATTCCGCCTCCATTATAATAGTACATATAAGTGAAGGGATTAAGTGTAGGTGTTGGCGTAAGTTGATTGCGAAAATGAAGCCCTGTTGTTTTATGATTCAAAGCTGTAAACAACGATGAATTAGATTGATTTTGCTTACACCCAACGTAAACAATTAGGATAAATATAAGGCTCCAATTGAGATGGCGTTTATTGCTTCCGATTTTTTCAGATATAGTAACCATGGGATTAAATTTTACTTGATTAATCATTCTGGTGTAAAAAAACCGGGAACCCGTTATTAATTAAGAAAAGATAGTTTTGCTTTTGTTTTATTTTTATTGGTACTATATCTCTTATTTGTTTCGTAATATGAATACCACTTTTAACAGCAGGCATTGCAATAAAAACAGCTTTTTTATTGTTGATTAATACATTTCCGTACGAGGCATCAATGCTACAAAATTGAGGAAGTATATCAGTCATATTACCTCCAATTAAAATGTCAAGATACCCATCTTTATTAATATCACTAAGTGCAATTGCGTGAATAGAAGACAACTGTGCTTCGGTTGGCAAAGGCTTGAGATTAAAATTCCCTTTAGCATCATTGTATGCTATGGCAGAAGACGTATAATTTACCTGCAGCTTGCTTGCTTTATCCAATGTATTATCAAAAAGTTCTTGTATACTTTTAGTTGCAAATTCACTGTGCCTAAGATTGGCTTTTTTCAAAAAAGGCATTTGATCGGTAATATCCCTTTTCATAAAAACAGGAACATCTTTTCCTTGAATTGTTTGGCTAAATACCTTATCTACTGAGCCATTCTGATCAAAATCATTCATCCATAATTTTACTGGTTGCGTTTCAGTTGGTTTCAAATAAAAATTATTACCCAAATTACCCAAAATCAAATCAGCATCGCCATCATTGTCCAAATCGGCAATTGCCATTTGTTGCCACCAACCAATATATTTTTCAAGTCCCGTTTTTTGTTCTACAAATTTATTTTTTTCAAATCCATATATATGAGGATACATCCATTCTCCTACAATAATCAATTCTTTTTTTAGATCCCCATTTATGTCCGACCAAGCAGCAGATGTGATCATCCCAAGCTGGGATAAAAAAGGGGCTATTTGTGAAGATACTTCTTGAAATGAACCATTTCCCATATTATGGTAAAGAAAGCTTTTTGGCAAAATACCATAATGTTGAGGGGTGCTTCTGCTTCCGATAAAAACATCTAGTTTGCCATCGCCATCATAATCCAAGGGTATAGCCGAACCGCAATTGGTGTGGCTGATGGCAAAACTGGCTGGTTTTAATGAGAAATTGGCTTTGCCATCATTCAAATACAAATGATTCTGATAAAGTTCCGATGAAGCAGCTGCAAAATTTCCGCCACCACCACAGAAAAGATCCATATCCCCATCTTGATCGGCGTCAAAGAAAAATGCAGCAGTAATATCATTAAAAGTATATTTTAAAAAATCGGGTATTTGTTTTTTTACAAACCCATTTTTGGTTTGCAAGTATAGCTGTGATGGTTGTTGCGAAGCACCTCCTATAAAAATATCTGCCATTCCATCTCCATTAACGTCTGCGGTAGCAGATTTTGGGCCTTGGCGAGATAACATAAAAGGAATATTTCTTTCCGTATAAAAATCAATATAGTCGTCTTCTTTGTGTTGCTCAAACGGCATGTCAACTGCTGTAAATAAAGGGGTACTATTTAACTTACCAAGGGTATTAAATGGTTTAACTATTGAATTAGCATAATCAATCAAGTGTAATGTATCAACAGCTGGTTTTTGAATAGAGGTAATGCTGAGATCTGGCCAAATAATTTGGAGTGAATCAGGTTTTATACTCCCCAATCCAATGGTTTGCTTGTATTCTACGGAGGACTGAAATCCCCTACTTGGCATAATTGTTCTAGTTATAATTTCAGCATCCTTGTACACTTTAATAGTGCTTCCAATAGCAAAGCTGTTGGGCGATTTATATTTTAATGATACGGATAAATAGCCTGCTTTATTTTGTTCTCTAGCATTATTCTGGTACACCATTGCTGGCTCATTTACATTGTTAATTACCAGGTCTAAATCACCATCATTATCTAAATCAGCGTAAGCGGCACCATTGGAAAAAGTAGGGGTTTCAAAACCCCAATTATTGCCTTCATCTTTAAACTGTAGGCCGCCAATATTTCTAAACGCTTTATTGGGAACAGGCACGGAAGGCATTTTATCTATCACCGTTCCTACGTCTTCCTTCTTGCCATTTACTACCATTTGTTTCACCACATCATTGGCAAAAAAATCAATAAAATCTTGATCAGTCACGTCTCTATAAATACCATTACAAACAAAAATATCAGCCAGCCCATCGCTATCAGCATCAAAAAGCAATGCACCCCAACTCCAGTCGCTTGCGGCCACACCACTGTAAAAAGCAGTCTCAAAAAATTGACCGGATCCATTGTTTACTTGCAAAGTATTCTGTGTAAATTGGTTGTAGAAACCTTGTTTTTGTTTTAGTCTATAAATATCATATCCATCAAAAGTAGTATTGGTTTTTAATCGGTAATCGTCGGACGGAAGCATATCTGTTGTAAAAATATCTTGCATCCCATCATTATTAATATCCTGCATATCGGCACCCATAGAAGAGAAACTGGTATGCTGAATTCTTGTTTCCATTTCATCTTTAAACGTGCCGTTTTTTTGGTTGATATAGAGATAATCTTTTTCGAAAAAGTCGTTCGATACATAAATATCAGGATAACCATCTTGATTTACGTCGCCAACGGTAACGCCCAATCCGAAACTAATAATGCTACCATAAATACCTGCTGATTTACTTACTTCGCTAAAATATCCAGCATCATTTCTGTATAAATGATCCCCACCGCCTTTTAAAAATGCGGCAAAAGGTGCTTCTGCGTCTGGCTTTGAGCGCATATTGGCATAGTTCAACGAATTCACTGGAATGGGACTATTGTTTACCAAAAAACAATCCAGATCACCGTCTAAATCATAATCAAAGAAGGAGGCTTGGGTAGAATAACCATCATTATCGAGCCCATATTCTTTGGCACGTTCTGTAAAAGTCAAGTCGCGATTATTAATAAACAACTGATTTTTTCGCAAGGATTGTTCCATCATATTGCCTGCGTTACAAATATAAATATCCAGCCAGCCATCTGCATTAATATCTACCATAACCACACCGGTACTCCATTGTTTTTTTGGAAGAAACCCTGCTTTCTCTGAAATATTTTCGAATTTAAGATTTCCTTTATTTAGGTAAAGTTGATTGGCTTCTTGGTTGGCTGTAAAAAAAATTTCGGGTAGTCCATCATTGTTTAAATCACCAGTTGCCACTCCTGCACCATTGTAAAAATTTCGGTATTTAAATACGTTGAATTCTTTGGTTTCTACAATTTTATTTTCAAAATTAATACCCGTTTTTTCAAGCAGATTGAAAAGCGTTTTGGTATTTTTTTCTTTACAGGATAGAAAGATGGATAAGGATACAATGAGGAAAAAAGCAGTGCGGAACATCATATTCTAAAAGTATGAAATAAACATAAAACTAAGCCTTTGAATACTAAAAATAACACGACAGTTTCTTATAAAAAAGGGCTGTCCTTTTGGAACAGCCCTTTAAATCAATATTCGATTGAATTAATACCCAAAATTTTGTTTCAAATTAGGATTAGAAGACAAAGATTCTGTAGGAATTGGGAATACAGTTTTGAATGCTTCTGATGCACTTTTTCTTTCTTGAACAGGTGCATTAAATACCCCATAACGGATCATATCTGTTCTTCTATATCCTTCTAAGTACAGCTCTCTACCTCTTTCTGCAAGCAGTACTGGAAGTGTAACTGAGCTTGATAGAGAAGCTCTTCTCAATGAACGTATGCTGTTTACAATAGCCATTGGTGTTTCACCATTCACGCCTGAAGTTGCGCCTCTTAGAATAGCCTCTGCTTTCATTAAGCGAATTTCAGAGAACCGAAAGTGTGGAAACTCATTGGTACTAGATTCACCGCCAGCGTTCATTGTAGCAGGGTCTAAAGGAAATTTAGTGGGACGAATACCAGTAGCTTCCCCATTAAAAAACATAGATACATTTCTAGTAAAAATCAATGGATTACCACTTCTGTCTTTAAGGTTTACGATTGGCTGACCTATGGCAACTTTATCAATTACAACGTCGTAAGGAGCTCTAACTTGACCAATTACGAATCCTGCTACTTCACCTGTTTGGTTGGTATAGTTGGCTAGCGTATCGTTTCTTCTAACGTCGTTGGGTTCAAAACTATCATAAAAATCAGATAGGGTTGCGAATCCATTCCAACCACCAGGTGCTTGGTTATAGTGGTGGGTCATAAAAGTAGCCCAACGAAGTCCTGTACCATTACCAGCTCTAGGATCGGAACCGATGCCATTACCGCCTCGTACAAAAATATTTTCGGTGGAGAGACTACCATTGTCCCATTTAAAATTATCCCAATAATAAGTATCTACACTCAAAAGAGCGTTGTTAGCAATATTATTGCAATATTCAGTCACCTTATTCATATCAGCAGCAGCAAAAGTGTAAGGACCAGCGGGGCTGGTAGGACTTTGCTTATACACTGCTTTATTCAAGTAACATTTTGCCAATAAAGCCCATGCTGCTTCTTTGGTTGCCAAAGAACGATTGCTGCGATTGTAATTGGGTAATGCTGGAATAGCAGATTCTAACTCTGTAATAATTGCATCAATAGCTGCTGCTCTTGTAAGTACATCGGGAATTGCTGCAGCGGCAGCAGTTGCGGGTCTAGTTTGAACTTGACCATACAAATCACAAGTAATAAAGCGAAAGAATGAGCGCAGGAATTGACCTTCTGCTTTGGCTAAACCACTTGCAGTTTCTGCAATTAAGGTAGTTTGAAACAATGCCCCATTTAAGTCGTTCCAAGTATTGCGCACTTGAGCATGATCCGGTCCGTATGTATGTAAGTGAAACCTTCTCCATTCACCAAAATCATCCCAATCGGTTCCACGAGTTGGTCCGAGTAACTCATCGGTCGTATGTTCTTGCATGGCAATCCAGTTGCCTTGTCCGCCTGTTAATTTATTCAGTTGTTCATACACAGCTGAAATAGATGGAGGTGTGGGTGCACCGCCAGCCGTATTAGGAGCAATAGAGTTTGGATCCTGTAATTTGGGTTCCAATTTGGTACATGAGGGCATTGTGCTTATGCCGAGTACAATTGCTAGTGGTAATAAATAATTTTTCATAAACTTTTTCATATTATTAGCTATTAATAATTTCAACATTAAAATCCAATATTAGCACCAATCGTAATTACCATTGGTCTTGGGTACTGAGTATAATCGAATCCACGAGAAGGGATGCCATTGATATTTTTATCAACGTTTACTTCCGGATCAATTCCTGTGTACTTACTAAATAAAGCAAGATTCTGACCAGATGCAAATACAGACAATGATTTGATCATTTGACTCTTCATTGCAAATGAATAACTCAGATTTAAGTTCGACAACCGAATAAAATCTCCTTTTTCTAGAAAACGAGTTGATACAGATCCTGGATTAAAAGGATGTTCTGGACTGGTTCCTGCCTCATAAGTAACATTGCGCGCATTGCGGAGACTACCTTTTAAGAACAAGGCATTTGCCGTATTGTTGTAAACATAATGTCCCGTAACAGCATTAATGAATACACTTAAATTCCAACGGCCGTAAGAAAAATTATTGGTCAAGCCTGTAAACAACTTGGGTAAAGCAGATCCCAATAATTGGTTTGCAGCACCATTGGCATAACGAGCATTTCCATTTCCATCAAAACCATTATAGATAGGCATTGACCAAGTGAAGATGGGATACCCATTGGCCAAGGTTTGTGCAAAAGCTCCAGATAAACCTTGTCCATTTACCACACCTGTGTTGATAGCACTAGGAAGGCCAGTAATATTATTATCAACAGTTGTTAAGTTGAAATTTGCATCCCATTTGAATTTCCCCTTTTGGATGATTTTGTAATTTAAAGCAAGTTCCCAGCCTTTGTTAATTACACTACCATTAATATTTGTCCACCAATTGGCTGTTGGAGAAAATCCACCAGGTGTTGGTCCAAAAAATAACATATTGGTTCTTTTGTTATTGTAGTAATCAACCGAACCAGATAACCTTCCATTTTTTGTAGCGAAATCTATTCCAAAACCAGTGGTAGCAACTTGTTCCCATTTCAAATCAGGGTTACCTTGTTGAACGAATCTGGTTACAGGGCCAGCACCTACATCAAATGTTCTTTGCAAATTTAAAGCTGCATAGGAACCCAAATTATCTTGACTACCTAATGTACCATAATTGGCTCTAATACTGAAATCGCTGAATAATTTACCGAGTGTATTCTTAGCCCAAGACTCTTGCATTACCCTCCATTTGAATGCAAAAGCGGGGAAAGTTCCATAACGATTGTTCTTACCAAATTTAGAAGATCCATCAGAACGAACTGTTACTGTGAAGAAATATTTGTCGTCGTAAGTATAGTTTAAGCGACTGAAAACAGATTGTAATTCGTTTGCATTATAATCTGGTACAAAAGATGCATAATTTTTAAAATTATTATAACTCTTTACAAATACATCCGTTGGATTTACAACAGGAGTATTCAGTCCCCATCCAAAAGTGCCTTTAAAGTTGGTTTCAAATTTTTGGAATGAATAACCTGCTATAATATTAAAAGCATGTTTGTCTGCAAATGTTTTGTCGTAGGTTAAATAATGTTCAATCAATGTTGATTTTGCTTCTGAGTTTTGTCGCGTAACACGACCATTTCCCTGAATACTGTTTCCATAATTTTTATCAAACACTTCATTAGCACCACCATATGCGTTAGAACCTAAGCGAGGATCTGCAAAGCCTGTTCTTTCTGAAGTTGATTTGTCAAATCCAAAAACAACTTTATAAGATAGGTCTTTAGTTATTTGATAACTGGCAGACAAATTCACTAAAAAGCGATTGATAAAATCTCTATCATCAAAATAGGCCAGCATCTGCGCAGGATTACGTTGATCACCCGGTTGATAAAAAGAACCGTTTGCATTGTAGATAGGATTCGTAGGATTAAATTGTAAAGCAGCACCCAGCAAGCTACCCTGAAAACCTGCGTTATTTGATAAAGGCGCATACTGATTTTTAGTATTGGAGTAGGTAATATTTGCTTCCAATTTTAATTTATCGTTCATAAGTTTCTGACCAAGGTTGGCTCGAGCAGTGATACGCTTCAGTCCGCTATTTTTTACAATACCCTGTTGATCATCATAAGAACCACTTAAACGGGCAGTAGTACCTTTATAATTATAACTCCAACTTAAGTTGTAATTCTGTGAAATGGCTTGTCTAAAAATTTGATCCTGCCAATTTGTATTGGCACCTCTATCAATGGCTTTAACCGCTTCGGCAGCAAGTGAATCACCTGCACCACCAGCAATATTGGCTTTTTTAGCAGCCACCAAGAAATCAGAAGCATTCATTAAATTATATCTTCTAGCAGTATTGGCAATACTGGTATTTGCTCCAAAATTAAAAACACCAGCTTTACCACCCTTACCTTGTTTGGTAGTGATTAAAATAACACCATTTGCACCTCTAGAACCATAGATAGCAGCAGCAGAAGCATCTT
Source organism: Sphingobacteriia bacterium (assembly GCA_031369485.1). Classification (GTDB taxonomy): domain Bacteria; phylum Bacteroidota; class Bacteroidia; order Chitinophagales; family Chitinophagaceae; genus Sediminibacterium. The sequence continues at coordinate 40,383 of JANMOT010000018.1, read as the reverse complement.
TTAATACTGTGATACTTTCAATATCATTGGGGTTTAAAAAGATCAATGGATTTTTAGCAGTTGAACTTCCTTCAACACCACCATTTCCTTGAGATCTTTCCCCAGGTGCAGTAACAGGGCCAGAACTCAATGTACCACCTTGTATCAAAGGCACTCCATCAATTACATATAGCGGTTCTTGTGAACCACTAATAGAACCAGTACCTCTAATATTAATAGTAGCGGCAGCTCCAGGCTCACCACTTGCTGGTGTAACAGAAACACCCGCAGCGCGACCTTGCAAAAGCTGATCTGGAGAAGAAATTTGACCGCGGTTGAAATCTTTCTCCGAAATTTTGGTGACAGAACCTGTTACATCTTTAGCTTTTCTTGATCCATAACCTACAACTATTACTTCTCCGAGTGCTTCGGTAGAAGAAACTAGTTTTACATCAATGGTGGAAGCACTAATAATGCCCACATCAACAGAAACAAATCCAGCATAAGAAACAACTAGGGATTTTGCAGTAGATGGAACACTTAATTTGAAAGAACCGTCGGCGGATGTTTGGGTACCGCTGGTGGTTCCTTTAACAATTACAGAAGCACCTACTAGCGGTGATCCTTCTTTTGAGTCTGTTACTTTTCCGGTAACAGTCTTGGTTTGTGCCTGCGAAAAAATCGCGAATAGGCAAGCAAACACGCCCATTAGAATGGGCCTGACAAGCAATCTTAAATTCATAAATGGCAGTTTATTGGTTATTAAGCATGTACAAAGTACACAATTTAAATAAGAAAATAATTTTTTGTTAAATTTTCGAAAATAAATTGTTATTACCGATTCTACAAGCAATCAATGCAAAATCGTTTATCGAATATAGACTATTGCAAAGTCATTAACCAAGTATAGAATGTAGTATTTCCCTCAAAATAGTCCGCAAACGTTTGCGGTAATATTTGTTGTTGAAATCTTTTACCTTGTAGCAGAAATCAATCCGAATGACAAGCACTACTTTAAAAAAAATAGCTGAAACACTTGGCTACAGCATATCTACCGTTTCTAGGGCACTGAAACACCATCCAGATATTTCTGCTGCTACCAGAAATAAAATATTAGAACTCGCCAACTCATTAGATTATGAGCCTAATAGCTTTGCAGTCCACTTGCGCACACAAGACAGTAAACTAATTGGCATCATGGTACCTGCCATTTCTAATTTTTTTTATGAAAGCTTTATCTCTGCTATTGAAGAAGAATGCAGAAAAAATGGGTATTCAATTATGATTTTACAAACTGCCAACGACCCCAATATTGAAGCTGAGAATGCGCGACTATTTAGACAAAATAGGGTGAGTGGTGTTTTTGCCTGTATTTCAGCAGAAACACAAAATTTTGATCATTTTACTAAATTGACCGAATTAAATATACCCATTGTATTTTTTGACAAAGTGCCTCCAATGGAAGGACTCAATAAAGTATGTATGGCAGATGAACAAGCAGGCGCATTAGCTGCAACATATATCATCAAGGCAAATAAAAAAAGAATTATTGGCCTTTTTGGAGATCCACGTTTATCCATCACAACAAAAAGGCTATTTGCTTTTAAATCTACCATTGAATTGGCTTCTCAAAAAATTGCATTATCTGTTTTACACGCAAATACTTCTGAGAATGCTGAGCAGCTAATTAATGAAGCACTTTCACAAAGTAAAAAACCAGATGCTATTTTTTGTATGAGTGATGAACTACTCATTGGTGCTATGAAAGCCATTCAACAAAAGGAGCGAAAAATTCCCAAGGAAATTGGTGTAATAAGTATCAGCAATGGATTCATTCCAAAACTATTTTATCCAGAGATTACTTATGTAGAAACTAGTGGATATAAGTTAGGCAAACTCTCCTTTTCCCATTTGTTGGCTTGTATCGCAGGGTTAGCCCTTCCGCAAGAGCTAACCCTGGATTCAATTCTAGTAGAAGGCAGATCCATGTAAGTGCTGCTTTCTAAAGAAATAATTAAAACAAATTTATTTCATTAATGCCCGAACTTGCTTTTCTAATAAAAGATATTCAACTTCCATTACCGTAATTCCTTTTTCTTGTGAAATAGATAAAGCTTCTATAGAAGTAGCAACAGAAATATACAAATCTGCCACCCGCCTACGAAATTTGAATTCATCAAAGAAAACAGACTTTCGGTTGGTCTCTATTATTTCTTTGCGAATATTTACCAATTTTTCCAGCTTGCTATTCCCGACACTATCTTTAGCATTATTTTTTTCTAATACTGCAATGCTACTGTCCAGATCTGATACCAATACTGCTAGTTTTTCAGTAAGCTGAAACATGCGCATTCCTTGATTATATAACAGACTGATATCAGCAGTAGTATATCCCTTAGTTGGGTTAGCAAGAATTTCAATCCATTGCTCTTCGGTTTTACCATTTACTTTCAACACCACTTTATACTTACCCACCGGTACTTTTGGAGTTACAAACGCAGAACTTTGTATAGAAGTCTGTGCAATAAATCCTCCTTTCGCCACTTTTGGTGGATTGATATTTAATCCCCAATAAACACGATTCAGTCCCTTTAAATTCGCACCATTGAAATCTTTTATTTTTTTATTTGTTGCATCATAAATTTCAATTTTAACGGCATCATTACTCCGCTCTTTTAAGTAATAATAAAAAGTAGGTGCCACCACTTTATTACCAGCAGCCCATCCAATTAAATTACTTGGAGGCCCAGGTGAACTTGGTGCAAAATCATATTTAAATGCTTGTATAGGAAAAAATATTGCATCCTTATTAATATCTGATTTTATCATTTCACGAAGTGGCTGCAAATTGTCTAGTATATACACTCCTCGTCCATGAGTTGCTATTACTAAATCATTGGTTTGAGCTTGTATTTTCAAATCTCTTACCAAATTATACCAAGGCATACCTTGGTACTTACTACGCATCCAATTCACCCCTCCATCTAAGGATATAAATAAACCCATTTCTGTTCCCAAAAAGAGCAATTTCTCGTTTACAATATCTTCCCGCACCACATGTGCAAAGCCCGTGAACTCGGAAGAATTCAGTCGAGAAAAAGTTTTACCCCCATCTTTACTCATCACTATATACGTATTATTATCGCCGTACATATGGTGATCTAAAGTGATGTACATTCTGTTGGGATCTATTGAAGATAATTCAATACAACTAATCCAAGCATTTTGTGGAACACCCGCTTTCCAAATTCCAGCACTGCGATTTTCCCATGTTTTTCCACCATTCATTGTTACCTGCAAATTCCCATCGTCAGTACCTACCCAAATAATCTGTTCATTTTTGGGATGAGGTGTTATGGTGAAAATAGTACAATGATTTTCTGCACTGGTATTATCTCCAGTAATGCCACCACTCATATCAGCTTGTTGCTGTATGGATTTATTATTGGTAGTAAGATCCGGAGAAATTTTTTCCCAATTCCTTCCTTCATCAATTGATTTAAAAAGATATTGAGCCCCCACATACAAATTAAAAATAGATTTACCCGCTGCTGTTTTTTTTGTTGACGACCCAGGTACAATTGGTGTATTCCAATTCCACCTATGTTCTTCTTCTCCCTCTTGTTTTTTGGGCTTAATATCTACCGCTGTTCCATTTAATAAATTGGAACGGAACATATTTCCACCTTGGTATTCTGCAAAAACTATTTTTGAATTGAGTGGACTTGGCTGTACCCAAAATCCATCCCCTCCTACCAATGTTCTCCAGTCCACCGATGTTACTCCCCTAGGTGATTCACTAGGTGCTATCCAACTATTATTGTCTTGCAATCCCCCATAAATATTATATGGAGCTTGATTGTCTACGCTTACATGGTAAAACTGGCCGACTGGTAAATTATTCAAAAAATGCCAGCTAGAACCTTTATTTAGACTCATATAAACACCTCCATCTGTTCCCAAATACATCATTTCGGGGTTGTTGGGATTGATCCATAAAGCATGATGATCAGCGTGCGGCTCTACTCCCCCAATGATACTATTATTCCAAGTATTACCGCCATCGTTTGAATAGGCAAAATCAAATGCTGGCCTGTACACTCTTTTTGCATCTTTAGGATCGTAAACAAGTGTACTAAAATAAAAGGGACGAGCAGTGATATTATCTGTTGATGCCATTTTTTTCCAGCTTTCTCCCTCATCATCCGATTGATACAATCCAGGTACTTTAGCTTCTACAATTGCCAACACTTGCGATGGCTTGGATGGATTAATGGTTACTACAATACGCCCCAAATCGCCTTCTGGCAAGCCTTTGCTAAGTTTGGTCCAGCTCTTACCCCCATCCACTGATTTATAAAATCCACTCCCGGATCCTCCCGAATTAAAGGAGTATGGTTTGCGACGAAATTGCCAAAATGAAGCTAGGATAATATTTGGCTGCGTTGGATGAATGGCTATATCTGCACATCCAGTCTCCTCATTCACAAATAATATTTTCTCCCAAGTTTTTCCTGCATCGGTTGACTTGTACAACCCCCTATGAGATGAAGACTTCCAGAGTGGTCCAGGCGCAGCAACATAAATGATTTTTTTATCACTCGGATCTATCAAAATTTTACTAATTCGTTCCGTACTATCCAAGCCTAATTTCTGCCAATTGCTTCCTCCATCTGTTGTTTTGTACAAACCCTGTCCTATTGAAACCGAATTACGCATATTAGATTCACCTGTACCCGCGTACACTGTTTTTGAATTGCCAGGTTCTACGGCTAAAGCACCGATGGACTGACAGTATTTATCAAAAATAGGCGCAAATGAAAGTCCCCCATTTTGACTTTTCCAGATACCACCACCAGCGGTTCCAACATACAAATTAACTTGACCATCTGTGGTAATTCCTTCCACTGCGGTAATCCTTCCACTCATGGTTGAAGGCCCAAGTGCGCGGGCTTCCATTACTTGAAAATGAGAAGTATTGAGGGTTGTTTGCGCCGACACACTAGATGCCAATACCAAGAGACCGCCGACTAATATTTTTTTTATTCGCATAATAATTTCTTTATTCAACTAAAATAGGCTGCTGGCTTTGGCATCTTATGATTCCTAGCAAGCAGCCTTTAAATATTTAATTCTATTCTATTTAGTTTCCTTTAAAAATGGATTCATCAATTACTGGGTTGATGGTGATTTTTTTGGTAACCATCATCATCTGTCCCATATCAGATTTAAAAGCCATTTTAATACCATAATCCAGCATTTGATAATCGAGCAATTTAACAGACGACTTTACTTCTTGTCCCTGCTGCTTTACAATGCTTTCTTCCTTGTAAATCAGGTCGGTTTTCATGTCGAAAAAATAAAATTTTTCATTGCCATTTTTAGTCACCATCTTAATTTTATTGTATTCAGTACCGTCTTCTTCTTCTTTGCCCAATAATTCTACCTTAGATCCTTTTTCTTTGTAATTGATGAAATCATCTTGAAAATCTAATTCATCTAATTTCACTTTCAACTCTTCTTCAGAAATTGGCTCCATATTGGCTTTGCCCATTAATGGATTTTGCGACCAACCCTTTGTTGGAGTAGTAATATCAATGATTTTGTTTCCTTGAAATTCAGCATCCATACGCATACCCTTCATTTGAATACCTTGAACCGTAAATGGTATTGCTAGACCTTGTATTTCAATTTGACCCTCTACTTTTATAGATTGTACTTTTGCCCATTTTTCCGTGCCACCAATTGCAGTAATATATTTATTGATGATGTCATCTGCCGTTTGTGCATTTAAATTTAACACTACAGCCATTAAAAAGGTAAGCGATAAAATAACTCGTTTCATAAATCTTGTTTTGAATTTGCTGCCAAGTTAGTAGTAAACCAGCAATAAATATTACATCGTTAAAGAAATATTTTTTAGGCAGAAATATTTTTAACACAAAATTTAAAATAAGGCTATTTACAAGACTTTTCCAATTCTGCCGCAGCACCTAAACTGCCCAGCTGTGCTGCTTGTTGAAGGTCTTTACACCCTCCATCTGTATCTTTCATCATTACTTTAAGAATTCCCCTATTTAACCACAAATCGGCATTCGCAATATCGGTTTTAAGGGCTATATCAAGGTCTCTCAATGCTGCTGGATACAATTTCAATTGCATGGAAGCAACTGCTCTGTTGAAGCATAAGTCAGATTTAAAGCCCATCAATTGAACAGCTCTATTAAAATCGGTAATAGCTTTTGCATATTCTTTTTGTTGCATTCTTTCTATACCACGATTATAATACGCATTCCCGAAAGAAGTATTGTATTGAATGGCGGAAGAATAATCACTTATGGCTCCTTTTTTATCGTTCAGCATTCCTTTTACCAATCCCCGATTGAAGTAGATATCAGCGTATTTTGGGTTTAACAATAAAGCAGTATTGTAATCGGTTAAAGCTGCTTCTAATTCTCCAGTTCTCTCATAAAGAATTCCCCGATTAAAAAAAGCACCAATATTTTTTCCATCGGTTTCAATGGCTTTGGTAAAATCTTTAATTGCTGCACCCGTATCTTTTAATGCTATTTTTACCAGTCCTCGATTCACATATAAGTCTGAATTTTTGGGATTTAAAACAATGGCTTTGTCAAAATCGGTTAGTGCCGAAGGATATTGTTGCAGGCTTCTTTTGGCAACGCCACGATTGTAATAAATATCGGCATCGGCCTGTCGCTCTTTAATAGCCAAATCAAAATCGAGAACCGCGCCAGCAAAATCGGCCAGTTTCATTTTACTCAGTCCCCTATTAAAATAAATGTTTTCAAGTGCAGCATCCAATGATATTACTTTATTATAATCTTGTATAGCACCCTGGTGGTTATTCAAGGCAGCTTTTGCAATAGCGCGACTATAATAGATATCCGCAGCAGGATCTAATTGAATGGCACGATCAAAATCGAGCAAAGCCGATCGGTAATTGTTGAGTTTTGTTTTGGCATAGCCCCTGTTAAAATAGGCACTTGCAAAACTAGGCTGCAAACGTATGGCATTGGTATAGTCAGCAATAGCGCCAGTAAAATCTTGATGATTTGATTTTTCAATAGCCCTATTAAAATAGGCATTTTCATTTTTGGGATTGAATAGTACCGCTTTATTATAATCTTGCAAAGCACCATCAGCATCTTGCATAGCTGATTTCAGAATGCCTCTATTAAAATAAACATCACCATATTTGGGATTCAATTGCAGTGCTTTATTATAATCTTCTAATGCACCATCAAAATCTTTCAGCTTTTCTTTTTCAATACCCCTATTAAAAAACATATTAGCTTTTGCGTTTAGGCGAATTGCTGTGCTATAATCTGCAATAGCGCCTTCCGAATCGGCCAGCAAACCCTTTACGATGGCCCTATTAAAAAACAAGTTGGCATCATTGGCATCTATTTCAATGGCAAAGCCAAGGTCTTCAATTGCGCCAGTAAAATTATTGACTCCCTTTTTAGCAATTGACCTGTTTACATAGAGGCCAATATCATCCGGATTGGCTTCTAAGGCCAGGGTAAAATCTTGAATAGCGCCATTGTAATTTTTTGCAGCAAGTTTTTGTACGCCTCTTTTTGAAAGTGAACCCGCGTCTTGGGCCTGTAAACCACAAGCAGTACAAAAGAGAAAAGCAATTATTAAACTAATTTTATTTTTAAGCAACATTGGTCAATTTGGGTTAAGAGGAAACTTTAAAATCATTCACAAGATAATTAAAAAATTATCTTAGCGAAGTATTGTAATTATTGGAATTATTGGTCTAGGGTGGAAATTCCAGTCAAATTGAACCCCTTATACCAGATAGCAATGATCCCATTTCTATAGTGGCTGTTCCACTGCTAAAATGAATTTCGTCGGTGAGCACCATCCGCACATTTTGCTGGCAGTCGGGTATATAATAATCACATACCTCGTTTGATCTTTATTTTTTAAGTAAATTACCATATCTTTTTTACCTTTATGAATGCTTAGAGGCTTTGTAAGCAGGTATCATAATTAAACAAAATAGGTTTACCAACTGTAGGAAAACGATAAAATTATTAATATAATACTGACTAAGCAAAAATTTAAACCATTCTTTATACAAAATATTCAACCGCTTTTACATGCTAAATAATTTGATTCATGGATAATACAATGTTGATACAAGTAACCAACCAAAAAGCCGTAAGGCTTTTACACGAGTTGGAAGAGCTGCATTTAATTAAAGTGCTGAAAGAAAATTTTGCTCCTGTTACAACAAAGCTCTCTGATAAATACAAAGGTATTATTAGCAAAGAAAAAGGGCAAAACCTTAACGAGCACATTAAACAAATGCGTAGCGAATGGAACAATATTTAATTGATACCAATGTAGTTTCTGATTATCTTTCTGCTTCTTTTCCTAATGCTGGTACACCTTTAATGGATAGTGCTATTGATGCTACCCCTAACATTTCTATCATCACACAAATAGAACTGTTATGCTGGAATACCGATGAAGCCACCACACAAAGCGTAAAAGAATTTATTGCCGATAGTGTAGTATTGGATATTAGCCCTAATGTTATTGCTCATTGTATTGTACTACGAAAAGGCAAGAAAATTAAAACGCCTGATGCTATTATAGCCGCTACTGCTTTGGCTTACGGCTATACCATTATTACAAATAATGAAAAAGACTTTGCAGGTATTAAAGGATTGAAAATTATTAATCCCCATAAGGTGTAAAAGCCTAAAAATACTGCCAAGCGTGGCTTTTACGGATAGGCAAATCACTATTACCTTCTATATTTTTTAAAATAGATTGAGTATTCTCTTTCAGTTTCATTCTTTGGCTTTTGTTTTGTTGCCGTTTAAATGATTTTGGAACACTTCCCAACTTTGGACTGCCTGTTTTACTCTTGCTCATTTCTAATGCTTCCGATTATTTCAAGTTTTGCGCTTTTTTGTAATTCTTTTTCACTTAATTCTTTGTTGTACTCTGTAAGTAACAAACCAGCATTTACTACAACTAATTTATTGGGCAGGTAAGAAAAATCATTGTCGCTATGCCTTATGCATCGCATGATTCAACAGTCCAACACCCTTTTTTTCTTAACTTTAAAAATTATCTTGAACAACAACCACTATAATTCTCCAATAATGAAAAATATTCTACCAATAATTTTTCTGCTACTGCTTACCGCCTGTACTGAAACTGCTCAACAAAAAGCACCACAAACTGTAATCAACAAACCCGTGGTAGACTCCACAATTAATGATGAAATTGTAAAAACTAATGCTAAAGATAAAACGGGACAATCCCTTGAAATGATTTTCAACAATACCAAAGACATTGCTACACTGGTTTTTAAAGGAGACACCATTGTACTGAATGGGCAACGGCCAGCATCGGGTATTTGGTACCAAAACAACCAGTATGAACTAAGGGGCAAGGGCGATGATATTGAGCTTTCAAAAGATGGGAAAATAATTTTCATCAATCACTAACCCTTTATTCCCAAATAAGCCATCATACCCGCACCTATTTCAATGGCATTTTCATCTATATCAAATTTGGGGGTATGCACTTGGTGTACAATTCCCTTTGCTTCATTGCGAACCCCTAAGCGAAAAAAACATCCAGGCACCACCTGCGTATAATAACCAAAATCTTCTGCACCCATTCTTAACTCTGTTTCCAACACATTTTCCTTGCCCATAAATTCATCGGCCAGTTGCCAAGCTGCTTCAGTAAAAACAGGATCATTATCCACCGTAGGATAACCAATATCTATATGCAAATCTATCTCCGCACCCATACTCTCTACCAACCCTACCGCTTGCTTGCGAATCAATTCATGCGCTTTGTAACGCCATACTTCATCCATAGCACGGAAGGTTCCCATCAACTTTACTTCACTGGGTATTACATTGGTTGTATTGCCTCCCTGTATAGCACAAATAGATAAAACGGATGGAGAAATGGGACTATTATTGCGTGATATAATCTGTTGTAAACTCACTATTAATTGCGAAGCTATTAGTATGGTATCGGCAGTAAGATGCGGTGCTGCAGCATGACCTCCCTTACTTCTGATGGTGATATAAATTTCATCGGCACTGGCCATCACCCTCCCCTTTCTAAAACTCAATTTCCCTACTTCCAATCCTGGATGTACGTGCAAGGCAACAATAGCATTTGGCCTTGGATTTTCTAATACGCCATCTTTAATCATATAACTAGCACCCCCTGGATTTCTTTCCTCCCCTGGTTGAAATAATAATTTAATAGTACCCTCCCATTCCCCCTTTAATTCATGCAGAATTTTTGCTGCCCCCAATAATATAGTAGTGTGCACATCATGTCCACAAGCATGCATTACGCCTGTATTGATTGATTTATACGGCACTTCATTCTCTTCTGTAATGGGCAGTGCATCCATATCTGCTCGCAATGCAATAACACGACTATCCGCATTTTTTCCTTTTACAATAGCCAAAATTCCTGTGGTTGCTTTTACCTCAAACTCAATACCCATAAGGGTTAGCTGCTGCTGAACGTATTCAGTAGTTTTAAATTCTTGGTAACTCAATTCAGGATTTGCATGCAAATGCCTTCTGATTTGAATTAATGCTGGCGAATATACTTTGGCTAAATTTTTTATTTTCTCTCTTAACATCTGGACTAATTATATCAAAAAATTTCTTCTTCCTTGGGTATATATTCAATGGCATCTTCTACCATATATGCTCCTTTTGGAAATACACGATTCAGTTGTTTTCTAAATTTCTCCGCGTCTTCCCGTTTTAAAAAATTACCTATTCTTACTTTAAAATTGGGCGATTGAAATAAGGTATAGGATTTTTGCTCAGGAAAATATTGCATCAATTCGGTCTTCATCTTTAATGCATCTTCTCGCTTGCTGGTACTAATCAACTGCAACCGGTATCCTCTATAGGTTCCAGCACTCGTCATCATGGCTGAACGCCGATTAATCTGGGCCTGCTTGGCGGTTAAAATATCTAGTCGCACATCTTTAACAATTACCACCGTATCATTGGCATAACTGGTTTCTACCACCAGCCCAAAAATTAGTAAGTATAAAATGTAGTTTAATTTTTTCACCCGATAAAGGTACAAAACCCTTTTTGATAGAAATGCATCAGCTTGTTAATATCCAGAACTATTAGATACATCACTCCCATTTACAATGGCAATACTGGCACTACAGCCCAATCTGGTGGCTCCTGCTTCTATCAGTTGCTTGGCAAACGCATAATCCCGAATTCCCCCCGAAGCTTTTATCTGTACCGACTGTGGCAAATGCAAGCGAAATAGTTTCACTGCTTCTACTGTAGCTCCTTTTTCTGCATACCCTGTTGATGTTTTTAAATAATCAATCCCCGCTATTCCATACAATTCACAACACTTAATTATTTCATCATGCGTGAGTATGCCACTCTCTATAATTATTTTAATGGTTTTGTTTTTACTCCGCACCACTGGCATTATATGGTTTAACTCATTGGCCAGATAACCCCAGTCGCCATTTTTTATGGCACTAATATTGGCCACTATATCCAATTCATCTACGCCATCTACTATGGCCAATAATACTTCCGCCAGCTTGGCTTCCACAGCCGAATAACCAAAAGGAAACCCTATTACCGTAGCGGTTTTTACATTCGTTCCTTGTAAAAACTCCTTGGCTTTCTTTACAAAATTGGGCGGAATACATACCGCTTTAAATTCATGCTGAACGGCCTCTTTACAAAGCTGTTCTACTTCTGCTAAAAGCAGGGTAGGCTTTAAAAGTGTATGGTCAATATATTGATTGATTTGCATTAAATATCCCTCCCGTGACAAGCTTTGTATTTCTTTCCGCTTCCACAAGGGCAAGGATCGTTGCGCCCAATTTTAGGGCCCACTTTAATCGGTTCTTGCTTCACCGGCGTTGGATCATAATAATCGTTTTCATTGGCCGCATAATCTTCTCCCGCAGCATCCACGGCTTCTTTATTGGCACTGAGGCGACTCATATCGGTCTTTGCCTGTCGCCCTTCTTTCAGCTCATCACCTTCTGCCAATGGAATGCGAGCGTGACAAATGAATTGTACTATTTCACGATTTACTTCACCGTCCATTTTTTTAAAGAGTTCAAATGCTTCCATCTTATAAATTACCAACGGATCTTTCTGCTCATAAGTAGCAGTTTGTACACTTTGTTTTAAATCGTCCATTGCACGCAAATGCTCTTTCCAAGCATTGTCAATAAACGCAAGCGTTACGGTTCTTTCCAATGCATTCAATAATTCAGCACCACTGGTCTTTAATGTTTTTTCCATATTGGCCAATACCTGAACCTGCTGCTTTCCATCGGTAAATGGAACAATTACATTGTCAATATTTGAGCCTTGTTGCAACTTAATATTTTTAAATACAGGAACAGCTTGCACCATCATATCCTGTTTCTTTCTTTCATAATTGGCTATGGCTTCGGCGTATAATTTTTCGGTAAGTTGATTTAGATTGGTGCGACTGAAATCTTCCTCACCAATGCTTGTATCTATTCCGAAATACAAAATAGTGGCAAGTTTAAACCCATCATAATCTTGCTGATCTCTGAATGAATTTACCAACCCTTCTGCAACGGCATACATAGCATTGTCTAAATCCAATGCCAACCGCTCTCCAAATAATGCATGATTGCGCTTGGCATAAATTACGGTGCGCTGCTTATTCATTACATCATCATATTCCAACAAACGCTTACGAATACCAAAATTATTTTCTTCTACTTTTCGCTGCGCCCTTTCAATAGATTTGGTAATCATACCTGCCTGAATTACTTCCCCTTCCTTATACCCTGCAAAATCCATCACTTTAGCAATACGTTCACTTCCAAACATACGCATCAAATCATCTTCTAATGATACAAAAAACAGCGAAGAACCCGGATCACCTTGTCTTCCAGCTCGCCCTCTTAACTGCCTATCAACGCGACGAGATTCGTGCCTTTCTGTTCCTAAAATTGCCAGCCCGCCCGCTTCCTTTACGCCAGGCCCTAGTTTAATATCGGTACCACGACCAGCCATATTGGTTGCAATGGTTACTGCGCCAGCAAATCCTGCTTCTGCAACAACCTGTGCTTCTCTTGAATGTTGTTTGGCATTCAATACATTATGAGGAATTTGCTTTTGGCGCAACATGCGACTCACCAATTCACTTATTTCAACCGATGTAGTACCCACCAGTACTGGGCGTTTTGCTTCGCGCAATGCAACAATTTCATCAATCACCGCACCAAATTTCTCACGCTTGGTTTTAAATATTTTATCTTCTTCGTCTTTTCTTATGGCTACCACATTGGTAGGAATACTTACCACATCTAGCTTATAAATATCCCACAATTCTGCCGCTTCTGTTTCGGCAGTTCCCGTCATCCCCGCCAGCTTATGGTACATCCTGAAATAGTTCTGTAAGGTAACAGTAGCGTATGTTTGCGTGGCTGCTTCAATTTTTACATTCTCTTTTGCTTCTATTGCCTGGTGCAATCCATCGGAATAGCGTCGGCCATCTAGGATACGCCCCGTTTGCTCATCTACAATTTTTACAGAGCCATCCATTACCACATATTCCACATCTTTATCAAATAAAGTATAGGCTTTCAATAATTGCTGTACGGTATGAATACGATCTGCTTTTACGGCGTATTCATTAATAATACTTTCTTTCTGTTGTAATTTCTGATCTGCTGGCAGTGTTGCATCTCTATCAACACTTGCAAGGGAGAGACTAATATCGGGCAGTATAAAAAAGCTAGGGTCTTCACCCGCGCCTGTAATAAGTTGAATACCTCTATCAGTTAATTCTACCGAATTGTTTTTTTCATCAATATAAAAATACAATTCAGCGTCGGCCTTTGGCATTTCTCTTTGCTGATCTGCTAGGTAAAAATTCTCTGATTTCTGTAATTTCACTCGAATACCTGGCTCACTTAAAAACTTAATTAATGCACTGCTCTTTGGCAAACCACGATGCGCCCTAAACAAGGCCAATCCACCCTCTTTTGGATCATCATTGCCCTCTGCAATTTTCTTCTTTGCTTCGGTTAAAAACTGTTGCGTAGCACGCTTTTGCGCGTCTACTAATTTCTCAATTCTTGGTTTCAATGCAAAGAACTGTTGTTCACCAGTTTGGTAGCCAATAGGGCCAGAAATAATCAATGGCGTTCTTGCATCATCAATCAACACAGAATCTACTTCATCAACCATGGCAAAATGGTGTTTGCGCTGCACCATTTCTTCGGGACTATGCACCATATTATCTCTCAGATAATCAAAACCAAATTCGTTGTTGGTGCCATAAGTAATATCTGCCAAATACGCTTTTCTTCTTGATTCGCTATTTGGCTCATGCTTATCAATACAATCAACTGTTAAGCCCAGCCATTCAAAAATAGTTCCGTTCCATTCACTATCTCTTTTGGCTAAGTAATCGTTTACAGTCACAATATGCACTCCTTCCCCGGCCAATGCATTCAAGTAAGCGGGTAAAGTAGATACCAAAGTTTTTCCTTCCCCAGTAGCCATTTCTGCAATCTTGCCTTGGTGCAATACACTACCACCAATGAGCTGCACATCATAATGCTGCATATTCCAAGTTACTTTACCCCCAGCGGCGGTCCAGCTATTGCTAAAACTAACCTGATCTCCTTGAATACTGATATAGGCTTTTTTAACACTAAGATCTCTATCATGCTGTGTTGCGGTAGCCACAATCTGCTCCTGCTCTTTAAAACGCCGAGCCGTTTCTTTAATTACGGCAAAAGCTTCAGGCTGGATATTGGCCAAAGCCTCTTCAATCTTTTTATTGCGATCCTTACGCAGTTGATCAATATGCTTATAAATGATATCTTTTCCGTGAATATCATTTTCGGGCAATGCTTCAGCAGCCAATTTTTCAGCACCTATTTCGGCGTCTATACCCATGAGGTGCTCTTGTATCCGAGCTTTAAACTCAACGGTTTTACCACGAAGTTCATCATTGGTAAGCGTGGCATACTGCTGAAAAAACTGGTTGGTTTTCTCAACAATCGGCATCAATACCTGCACGTCTTTCTCACTTTTACTGCCGCCAAATAACTTAGAAATAAATTTCAACATATTATAATATCTCTGATATGAAAAAAAATAACAGTCAAACAGCGTGCAAATAATTTTTTTTCGTCAATTTGGCACTCTGTTTAAGAGCTGCCAAAGGTAAGCTTTTGAAAGGAGATCAAGATGAGACAAACAACTATTGTATTCGCGTTTTTATTTATTGGGGTATTGGTATCAGCAAATTTAATGAGCCAGAATACCCTGAGCGACTCACTTTCGGCCGACCGGATTAACCGGAATAGAAACAATATGTCTATTCTGGCGGCTTGGGCTGGCGTTAATATTATTCAAGGTAGTATTTCAGCTACCAATGCTACTGGTAGTGGAAAATATTTTTTTCAGATGAACACCTATTGGAACCTGATCAATTTGGGTATCTCCAGTTGGGGATTAATTCAGGTTCGAAAAGAATTGTCGAAAAAATACAGTTTTGCAGAAAGTTACCAAGCGCAGCAGAAACTGGAAAAACTGCTATTACTCAATGCTGGATTAGATTTGGGATATATTGCAACAGGTCTTTATTTGCAAGAACGCGGCACCCGTTTAAGCAAAGACCAAGGCATTGGTTTTGGTAATAGCCTGATGTTACAAGGCGCATTTTTATTGGTTTTCGACCTAATTCAATACGGAAATCACCGTAGAAATGGTAAATTATTTGACAAAGCGCTGGGAAAGTTACAATTATCGGCAGCCTCAAATGGGATTGGGTTGACTTATACCTTGAACTAAGCCAATTTCTTATTGGATTTTATGGTCATTTTGGCTACTTTTGCAACCTTTACCATAAATATTATCCCTTAAACATGGCTGGTCAATTAAAAGAGGTTAGAAATAGGATAAAAAGTGTGCAAAGCACGCAGCAGATTACCAAGGCAATGAAAATGGTGAGTGCTGCCAAGCTTCGACGTGCGCAGGATGCAATAACACAAATGCGCCCTTATGCACAGAAATTGCAGGAAATGCTCAGCAATATAGTCAGCAGTCTTGAAGGCGGTACCACCCTTGCATTGGCGGAAGAAAGAACCGTAGAAAAGGTTTTGTTGATAGTAATTACAAGCGATCGTGGATTATGTGGTGGTTACAATGCCAATCTGGTAAAACTGGCCAAAGCCACCCTTGCTGAAAAGTATAGCACTCAACTTAGTAAAGGCAATGCTACTATTTGGAATATTGGGAAAAAAGGTTGGGAAAGCTTGGTTAAGGCGGGCTATCATACCGATCCTACCTTTAAAGATATTTACCTTAACCTAAATTTCGAATCGGTACAAGCCGCTGCACAAGCTGCCATGAAGGCTTTTGAAAACAAAACATTCGATGCAGTAGAAATTATTTACAGTGAATTTAAAAATGCGGCCACACAAGTATTTACCGCAGAACAATTTCTGCCAATTCCTAAAGTAAGGACTGCTGCAAATAAAAAGAAAGCAGATTTTATTTTTGAGCCTGCCAAAGAATTACTCATTGCAGAACTGATGCCTAAAATATTGAATACCCAGTTGTTCAAAGCCGTATTAGATGGCAATGCCAGTGAACATGGTGCTAGGATGACCGCAATGGATAAGGCCAGTGAAAATGCCAATGAGTTATTGAAATCACTTAAAATAAGTTATAACCGAGCACGCCAGGCTGCCATTACTACCGAACTTACAGAAATTGTAAGTGGTGCAGCGGCATTGCAGGGTTAAAAACTTTAATCATGGAACTAAGCGAAATTATACCACATATTGAAGTCCTCATTTTTGCGAGCGATAAACCACTCACTTCGCTGGATATTGTTGAGTTAATCAACAATAGTTTTGGCTTCTTAGAAGAACGAATTTCCCTAGACCAAGTAGAAACAGCAGTAGAAGGTATTCGTGAAAAATACAATGCAGAATTTTATCCTTTTGAAGTACGTGAAAGTGGCGGTGGCTGGCAGTTCCTCACAAAAAAAGATTTTCATAAAACCATTGCTCAACTCAATGGCGATAAATTTCTAAAGCGACTATCCAATGCAGCTTTAGAAACCTTGGCCATTATTGCCTATAAACAGCCCATCACCAAAGGAGAAATAGAAGCCATTCGTGGGGTAAATAGTGACTATTCTATTCAAAAATTATTGGAAAAAGAACTGGTACTCATCAGTGGTAGAAATGAAACCATGCCTGGCAAACCTCTGGTATACGCCACTTCTAAAACATTTATGGATTATTTTGGCATCAACAATGCTGGTGATCTTCCAAAAATAAAAGAAGTATTGGCAGAACAATTGGTAGAAGCAACCATTATTAAACCAGAAGATTTTACCGATCAACCCCTTGCAGATGCAATGGCTGAATTAAAATCAACCGTTATTACTGCGGAAGAAGATATGTCAGTAATTTCTGTAAATGAAGAAGGTGAATTGGCCATAAAGCCAATCAATGATACTGATTTAACAGATGCAGATTCCAACACAGAAAATAATGTATAATAGTTGGTAGTACCAAGGCTAGAGCAATAAGATTGAATTATCTTTACGCTATGTTTACACCCCTAGATAATAATATTTTACAGGAAATAGCCCATCGTTATGGCACGCCTGTTTATGTGTACCACGCAGAAAAAATTGCCGACCAATTTAAAAAATTAACTACTGCATTCAATGGAATAAATGCACGATTTTTTTATGCCTGTAAAGCATTGACCAATATTTCCGTTTTAAAATATATTCGTTCCCTTGGCTGTAATATAGATTGTAGTTCTATTAACGAAGTTCATATTGCACTAAAAGCAGGTTTCGCGCCAGCAAATATTTTATACACCAGCAATGGTATTGCATTTGAAGAAATTCAGACTGCCGTAGAACTAGGTGTGAATATTAATATTGATAGTCTTTCTAACCTAGAAAAATTTGGCAGAACTTATGGAAATAAATACCCAGTAGGCATTCGCTTATTGCCCAATATTATGGCGGGTGGTAATTTAAAAATCTCGACTGGTCACGAGAACAGTAAGTTTGGCATTCCAGTGTATCAACTCAACCTAATTCTAGCACTGGTAGAACGGTATAATCTTAGCATAGTAGGCTTACATATACATACCGGCAGTGAAATAAAAGATGTGGAAGTATTTATTAAAGTAGCCGATATTTTTTTTGAATTAGCCCCCCATTTTCCTCAGTTGGAATTTTTAGATATGGGTGGAGGATTCAAAGTTCCCTATAAAGAAAATGAGCAAGGAACCGATATTCATTTATTGGCACAAGAAGTAAGTGCAGTACTCAATAAATTTGATGCAACTTATGGCAAAAAGTTTCAGGTTTGGTTTGAGCCAGGGAAATTCTTAGTAAGCGAAGCAGGTAATTTAATTACGCAAGTAAATGTGCTGAAAACCAATACCACTTTAAATTTTGCAGGCATAAATAGTGGATTCAACCATTTAATTCGCCCTATGTTTTATGATGCATATCACCGCATTACCAATATCAGCAATACCGAAGCTCCTACCAAAGAATATGCGGTTGTGGGCAATATTTGCGAGACCGATACCTTCGCTTGGAATCGCCCTTTAAATGAAGTACGTGAAGGCGATTTATTGGTTTTTCACAATGCTGGTGCTTATGGGTTTGAGATGGGCAGCAATTATAATTCCCGCTTTTTGCCGGCACAAGTCTTGTATAAAAATGGGCAGGCTCACTTGATTCGGAAAAGAGATGAGTTGTCTGATTTGTGGAAAAACCAGATTGAGTTAGATTGATTACTAATTTGTAGTTTACATCCAGATGATAGAGATAAAGAATATTAGAAAAAAATTTGGCGACCGCACCATCCTTGATGGCATTAATGCTATTATGGAAAATGGAAAATGCAACTTAATCATTGGCACCAGTGGTAGTGGTAAAACCGTTCTTACCAAATGTATGGTTGGATTGTTTCAACCTGATACGGGTACCATTGCTTATGATGGTGCAGATATGGTTACGATGGAAGAAAAAGATCGGAAAATATTGCGCCAAAAAATTGGTATGCTTTTTCAAGGCAATGCTTTATTTGATTCAATGACGGTGGAACAGAATGTTCAATTTCCATTGGATATGTTTACCAAACTCACGCTGGCAGAAAAGAAAAAGAAAGTAGATGAAATGCTGGATAAAGTAAACTTAAAAGATGCCCATAAAAGATACCCAGCCGAAATAAGTGGAGGCATGAAAAAACGAGTGGGCATTGCACGATCTATTGTACTAAATCCTAAATATTTATTTTGCGACGAGCCCAATTCAGGCCTTGATCCACAGACTTCAATGGTAATTGATCGGCTTATTAAAGACATAACTATTGAGTACAATATGACCACCATTGTGGTTACACATGATATGAATAGTGTAATGGAAATTGGCGACCATATTCTTTATCTTTATCAAGGCAGAAAACAATGGGAAGGCTCTAATAAAGACATTATTTTCAGCAAAGACGAATTACTTAATAATTTTATTTTCGCCTCAGAATTTTTGCAAGATGCAAAACAAATGAGGATGATGGATGCAGCAGCAAAAATATCAACACATGAAATATAAAATATTGTTATTGCTGGTACTAACAAAACTCGGAAGTTTATCTGCCCAATCGCCTATTGATCAAACCCCTGCTTATAAAAAGAATCCAGCCCTACCTACGTTTAAAATTCTTCAGCCCGATAGCACTTGGCTGAGTAATAAAGACTTGGGGAATTATAAGTATACAGCCATTATTTATTTTAGTCCCGATTGTAACCACTGCCAGCTTGAAGCCAAAGGTATGGTGGATCATATAGACAGCTTGAAGCAGGTTTTATTTTTGTGGGTGAGCTATCGCGACTTTAATGATATAAAAGCTTTTTCAAAAAAATATAAATTCGATCAATACCCCAATATTAAAATTGGCAGGGATCCTGAATACGCCATACCCGCTTTTTTTCAGGTTAAATTCACCCCTTTTGTGGCTTTATACAATGAAAAAAAGCAATTTGTTAAAGCTTGGGAAACAGGCGTAGAAATGCCTGAATTAATTGAATTTATTTATAAAAAATAACCTCACCACCCTAACTTTGCATCACTTAATTAAATAAATATAAAAAGCCAAATATGAAAGTAACTGTAGTAGGTGCGGGCGCAGTAGGCGCAACCACAGCCGACAATATTGCCCGTAAAGAATTATGTACCGAGCTGGTACTACTAGACATTAAAGAAGGTTTAGCAGAAGGCAAAGCACAAGACATGATGCAGACCGCTGCGCTGCTTGGTTTTGACACAAAAATTATTGGATCTACCAACGATTATAGCAAAACGGCTGGCAGTAATGTTGTAGTAATCACTTCTGGTATTCCACGCAAACCGGGTATGACGCGCGAAGATTTAATTGGCACCAATGCAGGTATTGTAAAAGGTGTTGCAGAAAATATTTTAAAATACTCTCCCGATGCCATCATCATTGTAATTAGTAATCCAATGGATACCATGACTTATTTGGCGTTGACTGCTACGGGTCTTCCCAAGCACAGAATTATTGGTATGGGTGGAACCTTAGATAGCAGCCGCTTCAAATATCAATTGAGCCAACACCTTGGTTGCAGTCCCTCAGATTTAAACGCAGTAGTAGTAGGTGGGCATGGTGATACTACTATGATTCCATTAATTCGCTACGCTACCTGGAATTCAGCACCTGTAACCAATTTTTTAAGTGCGGAACAACAGCAACAAATTGTAAATGATACCATGGTAGGTGGAGCCACCCTTACCAAGCTTATTGGCACATCAGCATGGTATGCACCGGGTGCTGCTGGCGCTGCTTTGGTAGAAAGCATTGTACGCGATCAGAAAAAATTATTTACTTGTTGTGTAAGCCTCGAAGGCGAATATGGACAAACAGATATTTGCTTAGGCGTTCCTGTTACCATTGGAAAAAATGGCTGGGAAAAAATACTGGACTATCAATTAAATGCAGATGAGCAAGCCGCATTCAACAAAAGTGCAGATGCCGTTAGAAGCATGAATGAAGTGCTGAAGACTTTGTAAATTAGGAATTATTAATTTTTGTGCTTTAGGGTAATAAGTTCTTCTGCCTTTAAAGCAATCATTGCAATATCTTGTTTTACCATACAATTAAAATGCCCCTTGGGGCATTTTTTTGTGCCATAATTTGAGCAGGGCTGGCAACTGAGATTGGGCACTATAAAGTTTTCATACGCTGCACCAATATGCATGCTTAATTGGTGTTCACCATAATAGGGCTCCACATCTAGCTTGGGTGAAGTGCCACCCCAAATGGCCAGCACTTTTTTATTAAAGGCGCAAGCAATATACTGCAAGCCAGTATCGTGTGATATTACCAGCTTAGCATTTTTAATAAGGTGAGCCGATTCATGCAGACTAAATTTACCACAGGCATTATAAATACGAATGGGATCAATGTCTGCAACAGCATCACCCTCGTGCATATCTTCCTTACCGCCCAATAATATAATTGGATAGTTGATGGCTGCGCATAGTCGCCGCAATTGTTCAATAGGCAATTTTTTGGTATAATAAGATGCGCCTATTGCAATAGCTATATAGCCAAATCCGTGTGATGCAGGTATATCCGATTGTTTCACTTCCTGCCCAACTGGAATAAAATAATCCAACCCCATACCATCATTCACCACACCCAATGGTTTTAAGGTATCTAATGATCTATCTGTAATATGACGATGAGGCATTTGATTGATGCCAAATTTTGTGAGTAAGAATTTTTGCCAACTCAATTTTTTATAGGTTAGGGATGGAATACCCAACTTGTGCTTTAAAATAAATGTCCTAAAATTTTTATGCAAGTCAATAATACAATCGTATTGCTCTTGTTTTAATAAAGGAATGAGTTCCGCTAAATTATTATTGAAATAATGAAATTGATCAATATATGGATTGGCTTCTGTAACTGCTTTGAATGAATATTTAGTAAGGAAATGCACTTCAGCATCTGGCACTTGTAATTTTAAACATCGAATGGCAGCACTTGCCAATACAATATCACCGATAGAAGAAAAACGGATGACTAGAAACTTTTTTTTATTGCTCCACATAATTTAAGTCTTTGTGGAAGGTTTCTTCGGTAAAATAAAAAGCCACTAAAGTAATCATCATTACTAAAATTCCTGTTACAATACCACTTTGTAATAAATTCCAGCTCCAGGTTTTTTGAAAAAGATTTAGGAATACCAAATTCAGCAAAGGAAGTGCTCCTCTCACCATATTTGGAATGGTAGTGGCAGCGGTAGCACGCAAATTGGTTCCAAATTGCTCGGCTCCCATCGTAATAAAAATAGCCCAGAATCCAGTACTGAATCCCAACATTCCGCAAATAAAATACATAGTTGTATCGGAATTGTTGAAGCTGCTAAAGAAAAATACCAACGTAGTCATACTCAGCAAATAAAAACTAAGTAATGCTTTTTTTCTGCTTTTAAAATATTGACTAACCAACCCAATCAGCATATCACCTATAGCAATACCAATATAAGCATACATGATAGACTTGCCACTTTCAATGGCATTGGCACCATATAATTCGGTAGCAAATCGATTGCTAAGATTCACCAATATGCCAATTACATACCAAGTAGGTAATCCAATTAAAATAGCAGTAATATATTTTTTAAACCTTTTCTTATTATTGAAAAACATAAAAAAATTACCTTTTTCTACCCCTACTTGTTCTTTTACTTGGTTAAACATACCACTTTCTGAAACTGAAACTCGCAGCAATAGCAGCCCAATACCCAGTCCCCCACCAATCATATAACACAGCCGCCAGTCGCGCGTTAATGAATAAATAAAATAGGCAAATACAGCACCAAACAATCCAATACCAGCAACTAAAGAAGTGCCAATTCCACGTTTTTCTTTCGGTAAAAGTTCACTTACCAAAGTAATACCAGCGCCAAGTTCTCCAGCGAGTCCAACACCAGCAATAAATCTTGCCCAAGCATACTGATCGACTGTTTGTACAAAGCCAGTCATGAAATTAGCAATAGAATAAAGTGCAATAGACCCAAATAAAACACTTAATCGCCCTTTTTTATCGCCAATAGTCCCCCACAAAACCCCACCAATTAATAAGCCTACCATTTGCCAATTAATAATTTTAGTACTGGCAGCAATTACTTGGGGTGTATTGGTAAGTAATACGCCTATTCCTTTTAAGCTTGGTTCACGAACAATGGTAAACAAGAGTAAATCATATACGTCCACAAAATATCCCAATGCCGCAACAATTACTGGTAGTGAAAAAATACCATATTTTTTTGGAGTCATTGTTACAAGATTATCAGTTAAAAATAGAGCATACGCTATTATTTATGCCAGAATTTAAGATTGAGGATTAGTGTCCTTCTTTTTACCAAAAAATAGTTTTGCAATTACTGGTGCAGTGGTAACAAAAACTATTCCGAGTACGATCACTTCTAAATGATCTTTTAAGTCGAAATTAAATTGTGCGAGAATCCATTTCTGCAAGAAATGTCCTCCCAAAATCATACTTGCAACCCATGCAAAGCTGCCAACAATATTAAAGAAAGAGAACTTCTTTTTATCCATTTGAACAATACCAGCAATAATGGGTGCAAAAGTTCTTACAATTGGAATAAATCTTGCAATAATGATGGCTCCACCGCCATGCTTTTCATAAAAGTCATGTGCTTGATGCAGGTAATGTTGTTTGAATAATAAATTTTCTTTCCATTGATACATGGCTGGTCCAACTTTTCTACCCACCCAGTATCCTGTAGTATTACCAAGGATACCAGCTATTGAAATCATAAATACCAATAGTGTTAGATCTAAAAATTCATTCCCAGTTGGAATGAATTCATTCGCCAAATTGGTGCTATAAATTCCTGCCACAAATAAGAGACTATCACCTGGCAAAAAGAATCCTGCAAAGAGCCCTGTTTCTGCAAAAACGACTAATAATATCAACCATACTCCACCATGTTCAATATAAAATTGTGGTTGTAATAGTTGAGTCCACTGAAAATCCATTAAAATCTGTAAAACCATAAAAATCTTTTAAATCAAATTAATTATCTAGTTGAACACTTCCTTCTTCACCCAATTCACCTTCCCATTTACTTACAACAGTTGTAGCCAGTGCATTGCCCAATACATTGGTACCAGTTCGGAACATATCACAAAAGTGATCGATTGGTAAAATTAATGCTACTCCTTCTGGTGGAATTTTAAACATAGCACAAGTAGCCAATACAATAATTAAAGAGGCCCTTGGAACGCCCGCAATTCCTTTACTGGTAAGCATAAGCACGAGTAACATGGTAAGTTGTTCGCCGAGCGACATCTGTATGCCATAAGCTTGAGCAATGGCGAGGCTGGCAAAAGTCATATACATCATACTTCCATCTAAATTAAAAGAGTAGCCTAGGGGAAGAATAAAAGAAACAATTTTTTTCTTGCAGCCAAACCTTTCCAACTCTTCTGTAAGTTTTGGAAATACGGCTTCGCTGCTGGTTGTGCTAAAAGCAACCAATAAAGGATTGGCAATTCTTTTGAGTAAATGAAACATTCTTTTTTTCAGAATCAAAAAGCCAACAGAACACAATACCATCCAAAGTATAAGTATGCCTAAAACAAAATATCCAAAATAAATAAAGTAAAAACTAAAGATGCCCAATCCTTTTTCTGCTACTACTGCTGCCAAGGTTCCGAATACGCCGAAGGGAGCAAAATTCATAATATAGCCCACAATTCTCAATACAATATGAGCAACAACGTCTAAGGCTTTGATCACTGGTTTTGAATAATCGCCGAGATTGGCAGCAGCAACCCCAAACAAAATAGAGAACAACACAATTTGTAAAATTTCGTTGGTGGCCAATGCTTCAAAAATACTGGATGGCACCACGTGTTCAATGAATTTTTGGAGTGAAAATTCAGTTGACTTTCCCATCAAATCTTTGAGTCCCGCATTGTCAGCTTGTGTAAGATCAATATAAGAACCAGGATGAAAAAAGTTGACCAAAATCATTCCCAATAATAGACTCACCAATGAGGCAGAAACAAACCAGAGCATGGCTTTACCACCAATTCTACCCACCGTTTTCAGGTCGCCCAATTTGGCAATGCCCACTACAAGGGTTGAGAATACGAGTGGGGCAATAATGGTTTTAACCAACCGGATAAAAATGGTGCCGAGTAATTTAATATTCTTTGCAAAACCAGTAATGGTTTCGGGAGCAGCATTTTCATGAACAATATAGCCCGTAACAATCCCGAGTACCATGGCTATTAAAATATAAATGGTTAGTTTATTCTTCATTAATGAAAATTTGAGAAAGCAAGATAGCCGTAAATATTGAAAAGCAATTGAGCATACTTATAAAAAAATAGAGTAGTGAATTGTAAGAAATGCTTACTTTTCCGATTTAATTCCTAATTTAACACCTTTTATCTTTAGAAACCAATCAATAATAAATATGAGTTTATTCAGAAAAAAGTCGCTTACTGCTATGTTAGCCAATGCAGAAAATTCTACCGATGGACTGAAAAGAACACTTGGTGCAGGAAATTTAATTGCACTTGGTATTGGAGCCATTATTGGAGCCGGTTTATTTGTTAGAACTGCATCTGCAGCGGGGCAAGCCGCAGGACCTGCCGTCACGCTTTCTTTTGTTGTTGCCGCTATTGGCTGTGCATTTGCTGGTTTGTGTTACGCAGAATTTGCTTCAATGATTCCAATTGCTGGAAGTGCTTATGCCTACTCTTATGTAACTATGGGAGAGTTGGTTGCTTGGATTATTGGATGGGCATTGATTATGGAATATGCACTGGGTGCCGCAACAGTTTCAATTGCTTGGAGCGAATATTTAAACAAACTTTTTGGGGGGCAAATTCCATATGAATGGTGTCATTCACCTTTCGAAAGTTTTACCGATTCATTGGGAATACATCACGCAGGCATTATTAATGCACCTGCACTAGTTATCTTATTATTAGTTACCATATTGCTGATTAAAGGCTCACAAGAGTCTGCTATTGTAAATGCGATTATTGTTTTTATAAAAGTAGCCATCGTAATTTTATTTATTGCAATTGGCTGGCAGTTTATTAAGCCAGAAAATCACACCCCTTATTTAATTCCTGCGGGAACAGCAGCTGTAACTGACCAAGCAGGCAAAGTAATTGCTGAGTATTCCGCTTGGAATAAGCATGGCTGGGGTGGAGTATTGGGTGGAGCTGGTATTGTATTTTTTGCATTCATTGGATTTGATGCCGTATCTACTGCTGCTCAAGAAGCCAAAAATCCGAAAAGAGATATGCCAATTGGTATACTTGGATCACTTGTAGTTTGTACCATTTTATATATTCTATTCGGACACGTACTTACAGGAGTAGCTAATTGGAAGGATTTTGTAGATCCAGAAAAAGGTCGCGAAGCTTCTGTAGCTTATGCTATTTCTACCTATATGACCGGATACGGATGGCTTGCTAAGGCTGTAACCATTGCAATTTTAGCAGGATTCTCTTCAGTTATTTTGGTAATGCTTATGGGGCAAAGTCGAATTTTTTACTCCATGAGTAAGGATGGTTTAATTCCAAAAGTATTTGGCGATTTACATCCAAAATATAAAACACCTTATAAAGCAAATATTATTTTATTTGTTTTTGTAGGGCTATTTGCTGCATTTGTTCCTGGGCATGTTGCCGGTGATTTAACTTCTTTCGGAACTTTATTTGCCTTTGTGCTTGTTAGTATTGGCGTTTGGATATTAAGGGTAAAATCACCAGAAATAGAGCGACCATTTAAAGCTCCTTTTGCACCTGTGGTTTCCGTATTGGGTGCTATCATCTGTATTGCAATGATTGTTGGCTTAGATGATAACACAAAAATCGCTGCATTATCGTGGATGGCAGTTGGTTTGGTTGTTTATTTCCTCTACAGTAAAAAAAGGAGTATCCTCAACAATAAAGTTTAAAATAATTTATACGTTTTTGTAAAATATCAATCATCGTTTTATAAAAAAGCCGTTCTGAATCAAATCAGAGCGGTTTTTTTATTTCATCGTTGGCTACTAGCGCAGTAAACGTTAATTTTACATTTGGAAAATGAATTTATTATGGGAAGGATTTTTGAAGTACGCAAAGCCAGCATGTTTGCCCGTTGGGATAAAATGGCCAAAAATTTCACCCGCATCGGGAAAGAAATTGTAATTGCTGTAAAAGCATCGGGGCCAGATACCGCTACCAATCCTGCCTTGCGCAGGTGTTTTCAGAATGCCAAAAGTGTTGGCATGCCAAAAGACCGTGTGGAAGCTGCCATCAAACGCGCCATGGGCAAGGACACCAGTAATTACGAAGAAATTTTATATGAAGGATATGCACCTCATGGTGTAGCTATTTTGGTAGAGACCGCTACCGATAACCATGTTCGTACAGTAGCCAATGTAAAAAGTCATTTTAACAAAGGCAGCGGAGCTATGGGCACCAATGGCAGTGTGAGTTTTCAGTTCAAAAAAATGGGTGTATTTAAACTGAAATCAGAAGGTATGAATATGGACGACCTTGAACTGGAATTAATTGATTTTGGCTTGGATGAATTGGGCGAGAGCAACGACGACAATGGCAATGCTATTATTGTTTTAAGATGCGCATTTATTGACTTTGGCAACCTACAAAAAGCATTAGAAGATAAAAATATTCAACCGCTTAGCGCTGAATTAGAATGGATTCCGACCATAACCGTTCCAATGACCGATGAACAGGCAGAAGATGTATCTAAACTTATTGAGCGATTGGAGCAAGATGAAGACGTGAACAAAGTTTTCCATAATATGGGATAAAATTACTTTTATGAACCAGCCCACTCCCAGTAATCCCGTTATTATATTTGATGGTGTATGTAATTTATGCAATAGCAGCGTTCAATTCATCATTCGAAATGATGCAAAACGCCATTTTAGATTTGCCTCTTTGCAAAGTAATTTTGGGCAATCCATATTGAAACAGTTTAACCTGCCAACCAATGAATTGGACTCTTTTATATTGTTAGATAAAGGAAAAATAACCGTCAAATCTACTGGCGCACTTCAGGTAGCAAAAAAATTGTCAGGTGCATGGCCTTTGCTTTATATATTCATCATTGTTCCTGCATTTATGAGAGATGCGGTATATGAATTTATTGGTCGCAATCGTTACAAATGGTTTGGCAAAAAAGAAGCATGCTGGCTACCAACTCCCGAAATAAAAGCCCTATTTCTATCGGAAAATTAATTGGCCAAATACTCTACCCGTAATGTAATGGAGGCCGTTTTTTCTTTGGAAGAAGTATTAAATGATCCGCCGTAGCTGTAATCTTCATTATCGTTCTTTCCGGTAATTTGAAATACACCCATCGCCGCTTTTTTCAAACTTCCCAAACCCACAGCAGAGTTTTTAGCAATGGTTTCAGCACGAATTTTTCCATCTTCTGCTGCTTTGGCCAGTAGGTCAATCTTTAATTCATTCAGGCGACTGTAATAATATGCCGGCTTTTTTGAATTAAATTCAATTCCTTTTTGCAGCAGCTCAGTAACTTCTCTAGAAATTTTTTCTACCATAGCTATATTTCTAGAATCTACTTTTACAGCACCTGTAAGCGTATAGCCACTGAAAATAGATTTTGATGCACCATTAGCACCTGATTCATAATTGAAATTCTTTACCACATCTACCGCAGAAAAAATGACAGAACTATCAGGCAATCCCTTATTTTTCAGGTATGCTCTAATAGCGGCTTCATCTTGTTTAATATATGTATAAGCCTCTTTCAGGTCGAACCCATAACGATTAAAATTACCTTGCCAAACAATTTGGTCGCTGGTGAAATCCTTCTCTGCTAGTCCCGTTACCACAATTGTTTCAGTATTGATAAACTTATATTTATAGGCATTACCAATAATGAGGGCGCTTAAAACAATTGCAATGGAAACAACAATTAATCCGATTTGATTTTTCATGAGTTATTTTATTTTAATTTCATGAGTTAAGTTTTACTCATTCATCATTGCTCTCGCAACGCTGATAATATCTTCTGCATTTGGCTTACTGAAATAATCCCCATCACTCCCAAAACTTGGTCGGTGTGGTTGCGCAGAAAGGGTACGGGGACTCACATCGAGCCAACGAAATGCTTGTTGCACTTCAATTACCTGCTGGTACATATAAGCTGCTGCACCACCAGGCACGTCTTCATCTACAAAAAGAATGCGATTGGTTTTTTTAAGCGACTCCAAAATAGCATGGTGAATATCAAAAGGTAATAAGGTTTGCACATCTACAATTTCACAAGAAATATCTTCTGTCTCCAAACGATCAGCCGCATCTTGAATAATACGCAAAGTAGATCCGTAAGAAACAATGGTAATATCAGATCCAGATTTAATTATTTCTGGAATTCCAAGAGGCACTGTAAACTCTAATAAATTAGCAGGCATTTTTTCTTTAAGTCTGTACCCATTCAAACATTCAATTACCAAAGCAGGATCATTGCCTGTAAGCAAGGTATTATACATGCCTACTGCTTGAACCATATTTCTTGGAACGCATACATACATTCCGCGCAGCGAGTTAATAATCATACCCATTGGAGAGCCGCTATGCCAAATACCTTCTAGTCGATGTCCTCTGGTGCGAATAATCAAGGGGCAACTTTGCTGACCTTTTGTTCTGAAATGGGTAGTAGCAACATCGTCGCTTAACACCTGTAAACCATACAATAAATAATCTAAGTATTGAATCTCTGCAATGGGACGCAAACCTCTGAGACTCATACCCAGTGCTTGTCCCACAATAGTAAGCTCCCGAATACCGGTATCAGAAATTCGATCCCGACCATGCTTTTCTTGCAAGCCAGCAAAGCCTTGATTCACATCTCCAATATGCCCTACATCTTCTCCAAAAGCATATACTTTGGGGTTCTGTAAAAAAAGTGCGTCAAAATATTTATTCAATATTTCATACCCATTTACGAGAGGCGCATCAAAAGAAATCAATGGTTTTATTTCATCTACTCGCAATGCGCTTTTTGGCGTTTGGTTGTAGAGGTGAGAGTTAAATAAATCTTTATTAGCATCAAGCAATTCTTGGTAATACAGTTTAACATCCTGAACCGAAGGAGATGCAGGTGCAATTTCAGTAGCCATAAATAAAGTACGAAGTACGTCTCTTCTATGAGGCTCTTTATTGGCAGATAATTCATTGGCCAACTTTTGCAACTGGTTGTATTTATCCATATCATTCACCACCATTTCTTTCAATAGTGAAGCCGCATTTTCTGCCTGCTCCTTAATGGGGTTACTATATTTTTCCCATGCTTTTAAACGGCTTTCTCTAACGTATTCCTTGGCATTGGCATGAATATCATTTATTTCGTCTTCATTGGACAATCCATTTTCGATCATCCATTCTTTCATTTTTTTAATACAATCCCAATCTTTCTCCCATGCCAATCGCTCCGGAGTTTTATACCTTTCGTGACTACCACTGGTAGAATGACCTTGGGGTTGCGTAACTTCTTCTACGTGAAATAAAACGGGAACATGTGTATCTCTTACCCGCTGTATGGCTTCTTCAAAAACTTGACACATACCTGCATAATCCCAAGCTTTCAGCTTATAAATACGGATGCCATTGGTATCTTCCATTTTTTCTAATCCACGCAATGCTTCGGAAATAGATCCTTTGGTAGTTTGAAAGTTTTTAGGCACTGAAATGCCATATCCATCATCCCATACAAATACAGCTAAGGGAACTTGTAAAACACCAGCCGCATTCATGGTCTCCCAGAAATGACCTTCTGTGGTGCTTGCATCACCAATAGTACAGAAACATATTTCATTGCCATTGTGGCTCAGTTCATCAAAATTACGGAGTTGCAATCCTTCACGAAAACATTTAGAAGCATAGGCAAGACCCAATGCACGAGGCATTTGAGCAGCAGTTGGTGCCATATCTGCTGAAATATTTTTACGATTAGCAAGGTCTAACCAATTGCCGTTATCGTCAACAAATTTAGTTGCAAAATGCGCATTCATTTGTCGCCCCGCACTAAATGGATCGTTCTTTACATCTGGATCGGCATAGAGTTGTGCAAAGAATTGTTCAACGGTTGACAAGCCTGCTGCGAACATAAAAGTTTGATCGCGGTAATATCCACTTCTAAAATCTCCGGGCTGGAAAAACTTTGCCATAGCCAATTGAGCTACTTCTTTGCCATCCCCAAAAATGCCGAATTTAGCTTTGCCGGTGAGTACTTCTCTGCGACCAAGTAAGCTCACTTCTCTGCTGATAACAGCCGTCTTGTAGTCTTCCAGAATGGTTTTCCGAAATCCTTCGAAAGACAGCATATCGTCTTTGTACTGAATTGAAGTTGATGATTCCATAAAGCAAAAATAACATTAGGAGCTGAATTGACTCACAATAATTGATTAAACGGAAACCAATAGTTACCATCAACCGTTAAATTATGGGTAATTTGAACCAAGATAATACTTAACCAACCAATTTTTGTAATTTTATGTTTTTAAAAATATTGCGTATGAAGATTTTTATCATGATTGCCGCTTTTTTTACAGTTGTTAGTGGTTGTAAAGCCCAACAACAGCCCAATGATGTCAAAGTTTCTATTCAAAATGAGCACTACCAAATGGGTAAAACTACTTATGGCGTTCCTGTTGAGTATGAAGTAGTAATAACCAATATTAGCAATGAAACCCTTCGTTTGGAGGGAGCAAAAGCTGGCTGTGGATGCACTACACCTAATTTTACTGCCAACCAAGAATTCAAGCCAGGTGAGTCCGTAAAGGTAAAGATTCGCTTCAATGGCAGCGTAACTGGTAAGTATACTCGGTATACGGATATTACCCTTTCGGGAGGCATTGTAAAGCAAGTGAGTTTTAGTGGTGAAGGGATTCAATAATCATTGCGGATATTTTATAACACAAAAATTTAATTATTACATGAAGACTTTCTTTTTTGCTTTTTTATTATTTGCTGGACTAAGTGCGAATGCACAGAAAGACGTTCTTTTCAAGGAGACCAAACACCAGTTTGGAAAAATTAAAAAAGACCTCCCAGCAAGCTATAGTTTTAGTTTCAGCAATCAGTCCCAAAAGCCCATTGTAATTGAGTATGCCAATGCAGAATGTGGTTGTACAAAACCAGAATATGCCATTACACCTATTCTAAAAGGTAAAACGGCAACCATTAAAGTGACTTATAATGCAGCATCCGTAGGTGTTTTTAAGAAAAATGTAGATGTTAAATTTGCGCATTCCAATCAACCGTATACGTTGACCATTGAAGGGGAAGTGGTAACGGAGATCAAGAAAAAATAAGTTTTATTTATTCTACTTTTAATTTAGTTCATGTTACCAATTAGCCGTAGGGGCATTGCCATGCCCGCATCACCCATCAGAAAACTGGTACCTTTTGCAGAAGCAGCAAAGAAAAGAGGTATTAAAGTATATCACCTTAATATTGGCCAGCCCGATATTGAAACGCCTAAAGCAGTATTGGATGCTGTAAGGCAGAGTGATTTTAAAGTGTTGGAATACAGCCACAGTGCGGGTAATGAGAGTTATCGCAGAAAACTGGTTGACTATTATGCATCCGTAGGTATTACTGTAAATCACCATCAGATCATTATTACTACGGGAGGAAGTGAAGCCATACAATTTGGTTTTATGGCATGCTTAGATCCAGGCGATGAAATAATTATTCCCGAACCTTTTTATGCCAATTACAATGGCTTTGCAGTTGCAGCAGGCGTTAAAGTGGTACCCATTACTTCTTATATTGAAAACGGATTTGCACTTCCTTCGATTGCAGCTTTTGAAGAAAAAATTACAGCCAAAACCAAGGCAATAGTTATTTGTAATCCTAATAATCCCACTGGTTATTTATACAGCAAGGCTGAAATGGAACAGTTAAAAGCGTTGATTTTAAAGCACAATCTTTATTTGTTTTCCGATGAAGCTTATCGAGAATTTTGTTATGAAGGAGATCAGGTAAGTGCCATGCACTTATCAGGTGTTGATGATCATATTATTATCATGGACACCATTAGTAAAAGGTATAGTGCTTGTGGCGGCCGGATTGGCGCATTGGTGACGAAAAATCAGCAGGTTTTAGATACGGTAATGAAATTTGCACAAGCCAGATTAAGCCCCCCCAGCTTTGCTCAAATTGCTGGTGAAGCCGCTATTGACTTGCCAGCAGATTATTTCAATACCACCAAGGCCGAGTATAAGAAAAGAAGGAACTTGATTGTAAAGCGACTGAACACTATGGATGGTGTATTTTGTCCCAACCCTGGTGGTGCATTTTATGCCATAGCAAAACTACCAATTGATGATGCAGATAAATTTTGTCAATGGCTTTTAGAAGAATTTTCTTTTGAAGGGCAAACAATTATGTTGGCTCCCGCAACAGGGTTTTATGGCACGGAGGGATTGGGGAAACAGGAAGTAAGATTGGCATATGTACTGAATATCAATGATATAGATAAGGCAATGGACTGCTTAGAAGTAGCAATTCAGTCATATCAAAATAGAATTTAATTCAACCAATATTATATTAATATTAATTATATATTAACTTTTTGACAAGAAAAAAGCTTTTTATTAAACAAAATCTATTTTTTTAATAAATAACAAAAAAAACTATTGTTTATCAAATTTTGCTGTATATTTGCTCTATCAAACTGAATATAAAGAGTCTCTTATAATGGCAAGCAATCGAAAAAAACCCTTCGTTTCTACGAGGGGTTTTACTTTTAGATATATACCCAGCCAAAACCAATAAATTCCTTGTCCACTCGTTATAGCTATCGAAGTGTATTTCATGAGCCAACGTTGTTTACCCCCCTATCTACTAGTGCTTATACTTGCCAGCTTTATTGTAACGCATGGCAATAGTCAACAATTTCATGCCCAGCACGGCTCGTCCTTTGCTGGTGCTTCTAGTATTTTCAACAATCCAGCTTCTCCTAATAATAGTTTGCACCGATGGGATTTGAATATTTTCTCTTTTCAACTTGCCAATTCTACCAATACCCTGTATGCAAAAAATATGAGATTCCCCGCTATCGGTAACGCTACAATAAATCTTACCCAAGGAACTCAAGAACGGAATATTAGTACCAATTTTGACTTAAACCTGCTCAATGCGATGTATCGCATCAACAAAAAAAAATCGGTTGCTGTTGGCCTGAGAATGCGAACGAACAACCATATTCATAGTAATGCATTCAACTTGAACGACTCCATTGGTACGCTCAATAATTTTTTAATTACCAACAGAAATATTCCCCAAATAGAAGGAAAGTTTACCAATGCAGGATGGATAGAGGGCAATCTAAATTACTCACAAGTATTATTTGAAACAGGAGAGAGTCGCCTTAGTGGAGGCATTACTATTCAAATTATGAAAAGTCTTTCTGGAGCTTTTGCCAGTATAAATAAGCTAACTTACCTTGAATTAATCAGGCCCTCCGACAGTATTTATGCTCTTACAGGTGGTGGTGGCTCATTTGCTTATTCTGCAAATATGGACACTTGGTCGACCAACTTTAATACACAAGGCAATATCAGTAATTTCATAAAATCCTCTAACACTGCAATTGGTTTTAGTGCGGGTCTTGAATATATTTTGTACCAACAAAATGATTTATATAATGAAACTGAGCAAAAAATTTATACTTGGAAACTAGGCATAAGCCTTATGGATATTGGCAGCAACCAATACAATACCAGTAAGTTTACTGGAAAATTCTTTTATAATAATCGAATTGTAAACGATGGTGATATTTCAAATAAATTATCCAGTATAAGAAGTGCGGAAGAACTAAGAGATTCACTCAGCTCACTTTTAGATACCATTATTGCATTACCAAAAACATTTAGAATAGGTAATCCCGCACGTATTATACTAAATGCTGACCGGTATTTGGGAAATAATTTTTTTATCAATGGGCAATTAACTATACCGCTTTCAAACAGCAATAATAGCATAGGCCATAATACCAATGAAATAAATTTGATCTCAATTACCCCAAGATGGGAGACCCGCAATTGGGGTATCTTTCTCCCAATACAATATAACCTCTATGGCCAATTTTGGGCGGGATTTGCTGTTAAAGCGGGTCCACTTCTAGCTGGCTTTCATCACTTGGGACTACTCAAAAAAGATCCACTCCTAAATGGGGGCGGATATATTATGTTGAGTATTCATCCATTTTCTAAAAAACAAATGAAATCAAGGTTAGATTGTTTTGAATAGTCTTTATTCAGCACTCTGAATATTACCAGCTTGCTTCCCTTTCTTGCCGTCTACTATATCAAAAGACACTTTCTGTCCCTCTTTTAAAGATTTAAAGCCACCCATATTAATAGCAGAGA
Source organism: Sphingobacteriia bacterium (assembly GCA_031369485.1). Lineage (GTDB taxonomy): Bacteria > Bacteroidota > Bacteroidia > Chitinophagales > Chitinophagaceae > Sediminibacterium. The sequence goes on along the minus strand of JANMOT010000018.1, from coordinate 4,831 downwards.
AATGCGCAAACAAATCTTCTCCTCCATCATCAGGCTTAATAAAACCAAATCCTTTTGCGTCGTTGAACCATTTTACTGTACCGGTAGACATATATTAGTATTTAAGAATCTAAATATAATGAATTTTAATTTGTTCAGCAACAATTGTGTTGTTGAACTAGATCTGCCCATCAAAATCATAGAGAAATATTAAAAAAACGGATCTGAATAATTGGCGTTAGCGATTACTCATACCCGCTTTTTATGATGGTTAAAATCATTTTAAATCTTCCATTTGGTTTTACAAGATTGGGCGCGTGTGCTGGTATTACAATTGACTGCCCCGTTTCTAGTACATGCGACTTCCCATTCACAACAATTTCAGCTTTACCCTCAATAATTTGTACAAAAGTATCGAAGGGAGTTGTTTTTTCCGTTAACCCTTCTCCGCTATCAAACGACATAACACTTATATTTCCTGTCGATTTTTTTAGAATTGTTTTAATAACGACAGAGTTTTGTACATACTCTATTATTTCTACAGTAATATATGCTTTTGACTTTTCTACCTCAATTGATGCCATTACTTTAATTTATTTAGGTTACAATCGGGTAAGGTAACCTATTCTATTATGTAACTCCAAAGTAAATTTAAAACTGATTCAAACAGTTAAATTATTTACTTTTTATTATCAACATTAAAGTCCTTTAATGCTTTACCTAGGTTGCTCATATCTTCATTAAACTCTCGTTTAAAAGCCTCCCAGTTTGTTTTACTGCTGTTATATGCGTTCATTTTTCTTTGTAGTTCACGATTCCTCATTTGCAAAGTATCAATTCGATTCTCATAAGCATTATCCATTTTTTTACTCGCTTTTTTCATTCGCATTTTCAAATCATCAATACGATTGTCATTATTCTTTATATTCAATTCAGTTTCAGCTTTGAAAGCTTTCAACTCCTCTTCATTAGCAATTTCGGTGGCTTCTGATTTACCATCTTTCAATACTTCTTTTAAATCTTTATTGGCTTCCGTTACTTCACTTTTTGCTTCTTCTATCTTTTTTTCTCGTGTTTGGCATCCTGTGAAAATAGCAACGCCAATTAACAAGGCAATTACTGCTGTTATACTGTATTTTTTCATTGGTGTAATTTTAGTGGTATAATTAAAAATCAGAAAGATCTTAAACTTATTCTTTAAATGCTAAAAATAATATGCATAAATAAAGCTGACCTAAAGTGCTGAAATAATTTTGTGTAGCTCTTCTTTTGTTTTGCCTAACTTAACTTGTAACCTACCCATCATTTCTTCTTTTTTACCTTCAACAAACATGAGGTCATTATCAGTTAAAGCTGCAAATTTTGCCTTTAACTTTCCTTTTTGTTCATTCCAGCTTCCTTTTAATTCTTCAATATTCATTTTCGTTTATTTAATTCCCGTAATTGACGGAACAATTGTGAATAAATTTTCACTGCATAAAGGTGAGTAAATTGAACAAGTAAAGCATTATACAATTATTGAATTGAGTTACATCTTTCACACCTTAATAAAAAATTATGAATACCAACAAGTAGTTACATTCTTTCCATATACCAATTCAACTGTTTTTGAATTTTTTTGCTTTGAAAAATATTAGTTATTATTTTTTGCAACCTCATGAAAGAAGTCTCATTTTTTACCACATAATCTGTGGCATTATGGTGCATACAATTAATGGCTACGTCTATTTTATCTTGACTGGACAAAATTATTACAGGAATATCGTTATTAACAGCTTTGATTTTATCCAAAGCTTCCATCCCATTCATTGCAGTTTTATCAATTCCATCTAGGTGGTAGTCTAATACAATTACGTCAGGATTTTGTGATAAATGCTCAATACAAAGTTCTCCTGAACTGAACGTTTGAATATAAAAATCTGCATGTTCTAAAAACTCAATTTCGAGCGATTTCAAATAAAGCGCATCATCATCTACCAAAAATAATTTTATCTTATCTTTATTTTCCATTTACTGTATTTTTCATATTTGTATATTCTTCCTCAAATTCCATGCAGGACTGATGTAAAAAAAACTCCAACTCAGTTATAAGCTTATGAATGCCATCATCCTGTAATTTTATGGCTGCAAATTCATGTACTTTTTGAGCCATTAACTCGTAATCAGGACTAAGTCCCATAATTGCAAATGAAGGTATCATTTTATGAACAGAGGATTGAAGGGAAAGCCAATCTTTTTCTTCAAAACTTTTTTTCATTAATCGAATCAATGGAGGAGTTTGTTTTAAATAAAGGTCAATCATCTCCATCATAAGTACAGGATTTGATTTGGTACGTTGATTTAAATGTTGAAGATTGATATATTTAACTATTTTTTTATCACCCAAATTTTTTGTCTCTGATTCTTCTATTACAATAATCTCAGGCTTTTTTGTGAGGCTTACTATTTTACTATACAACAATCGTTCATCAACTGGCTTAGCTAAATAATCATTCATGCCAGCAGCTTTGCATTTTTCTAAATCAACCGTAGTTACATCCGCAGTTAAAGCAATAATAGGAATAGCAGACTGCATAGTGTTGCGTATATATTCTGTAGTTTCAAACCCATTCATTTCAGGCATCTGTAAATCCATTAACACAATATCATAAATTGTATTTTTCATTTTTTCTATAGCCAACCTACCATTACTTACAATATCTCTTGCAAAACCAAAATCATCCAATAAAGTTTTCATGAGTAACTGGTTTAGTGCCATGTCTTCTACCACCAATACTTTTATATCTTTTAATTCTCTATCTAATTCCATAATTTCAACATCTACAGGTACTTCTGCATTTGTTTTTTTGAAATACAATATAAAGCTAAAAGTAGTGCCCTCATCAATAATACTCCTTACGGTAATACTTCCGCCCTGCGCTTCTACCAAGTGTTTTACAATGGCCAAACCCAAACCAGTTCCCCCATACAAACGAGAAGTAATACTGGTAGCTTGTTGGAAATTTTCGAAGACTCGTTCCAACTTATCAGCAGCTATTCCAATGCCAGTATCACCAACTGAAAACTCAACAGTTACTTTTTCCGCATCTTCTTTCAGCATTCTTACTTTTACAGTAATTGTTCCTTTGGAAGTGAACTTTACAGAATTACTGATTAAATTTAAAATGATTTGATGCAATCTTGCTGGATCGCCTAATAATACTGCTGGTATCTTATCATCGTATTCATGTATAAGCCCCAAATTTTTTTCCTTTATTTTGGTATCAAATAGATGCAGTATTGCTGAAAGCGATGAAGCCAATTTAAAAGGCGATTGTTCAAATGTCATTTTACCAGCATCAACCTTAGCTAAATCTAGTATATCATTAATCAATACAATAAGTGCATCTCCACTAAATTTTATAGCAGTTAAATATTCTTTTTGCTTGGTGGTAAGTTCTGTTTTCAATACTACTTTTGTAAATCCAATAATGGCATTCATGGGAGTGCGTATCTCATGGCTCATATTGCTTAAAAACTGTTGCTTAGACTTTACCGCATCATCTGAAATAAGGGCTGCGGCAACTGCTTTCCTCCGCTCGTCTTCTGCTAAAGAAGTGGCCAATTCGGCAAATATTTTTGCCTCTGTCAATTCCTTTTCAATTTTTCGCTGCTTACTAATATCCCTTGCTACCAATACGGCACCCAACACTTTACCAGAATTATCTTTAAAAAGAGAGCCGTTAAATAGCACATCAGTTAACTTCCCGTCTTTAACCGTAAGGGGATAATCTACTACAAATCCATTTGCAAAAACCAGCCTACATATTTCTTTCGCATCTTCAGGCACTGTAAAATAATGATCAAAATTAGTACCTGCCAAATTCTCACGCTTAACATCCGTAATAGCTACCATTGCCTCATTCGTATCCATAATAATACCGTTGGTACTGATTGTAATTAATGGATCTAAGCTAGCTTCTATTAAACTGCGTGAATACTCAGACATTAATTTTCCCTTTGACTCTTCTACTTCTATATTTTTTTGTGCTATAGATTCGTTGGCTTGTTGTAATTCAAAATTTCTGGTAATTGCAGTTTTTTCTAGTGCTTCTGTATGTGTTTTTTGATTTTGAATTTCTGTATTTACACAAATCCAGTGTTTCAAATCACCTGTATCATCTTTAACCCATTCTACTTTACAAAAGTGCCAGTTATATTGCCCAATTTGATTGAGTATCCGCAATTCCATTTCAAAACCCTCTTCTGTAGCAAGCGCTTTTTGCCAATTAATTTTGACTTGAATTAAATCGTCGGGATATATAATATTTTCCCAACCATTTTGCTTCAAATCATCAATAGTCAACCCAGTATATTTAAGCCATTTTTCATTCAAATAAGTGGTTTTACCATCTAAATAGCCATAACTCACTTTAGCAGGCATTAAATCCGCCATTGATCTAAATTTCTTTTCACTTACAGCTATGGCCCTGTTAATCATAGCCTGGGTGGTTACTTCATTCGCTATAATAACTATTCCAGAAATGGTTTCATCCTTTTCCCTAAAAGCTTGGTAAACAAAATTAAAATAGGTCTCTTCAATTCTGTCATTCCTTTTTAAAAACACCAATTTTTCCGAGGAGTTGAAAGGTATACCTGTATTAAATACTTCACTTAATAATTCTGGAAACCCTTGACTTACGATTTCTGGTAAAACTTGAAACAAGGTTTTACCCTCCACATCATTTCCCTTCCCCCACACATCTATTATACTTTCATTGGCAATACTTACAACCATCTCTTTTCCTTTTAATATTGCAAAAGCAAATGGAGATTGCATAAGTATCCTATAAAAATGATTTTCATTTTCACT
>JANMOT010000039.1:0-66169 GCA_031369485.1 Sphingobacteriia bacterium | reverse complement strand
AATTGTTTGGCGTAAACCTATCCAATCCTATGCCATAATCAAATCCAAGCAATCCAAACATTGGTAAAAAGAAGCGCATACCCACTCCCACTGAGCGTCTTAGCTGAAATGGATTATAGTCTTTAAAGGAGTACCAGCCATTCGCTGCCTCATAAAATGCAAGTGCAAAAATGGTGCTACTGGGATTTAAACTCAGCGGATAACGCATTTCCACTGTGTATTTATTAAATATGGTAAAGTATTGACTGGCTCTCTGCTGATCAGGATTTACCCTTGGATTTGAATTGTCGTAAACAGGATATCCTCTATGGGCTACTATATCAAAACCCAATAATGCAAACTGATTGGTTAACCCTGCATCACCTACCTGAAAACGTTCGAATGGTGAAATCTGTAATTTACTATTGAAGCGGCCCACAAAACCAAATTTAGCTGCAAATCGCATCACAAACTGTTTATTACGATCTTCCCCATGCGGTTTCCCCAATGGCACAAACCACTCGCCATTAAAACGCCATTTATGGTATTCAATCCACTTATAAGGATTATTAGCAGGATTAATGCTGCTGTTTATTAGCGAGAAGGGTGGTGTTATGGCTAGACTCGCCATAAAATTAGAACCCGACTTAGGAAACATAGGTTGATCTATGGAAGAACGTTGTAATGAAACCCTGAAATTTAAGTTGTTTACAACTCCATTATCAAAACCAGGCAAATTGGTAGGGTCAATGGCATAATCACTCAATTTATAACGGGTATAATTCAATCCCATTGATAAAGAAAAGTAATCATCTGGCCATTTTAGCTGTTTGGCAATACTAGCTGTAACACCTGTAGTAGATATGTAACTTTGGTTGGCATATTTAGGATCAAACAATCCTGTGTTAGGATTAAATGTTTGCCCGAATTTGGTATTGAAAACACTTACCGTTAGTGCATTTCTTTTCTTACCTCCCAGCCAAGGTTCGGTGAAAGAAAAATTATAAGAACGGAAAGCTCGTCCATTACTCTGAATACGTAGGCTTAATTTTTGACCATCACCCATTGGCAATGGATCCCAAGCTGTTTTCTTGAATAAATTTCTAGCAGAGAAATTATTAAAAGAAACACCGAGTGTACCTGTAAGTCCAATCAATCCACCCCAACCAGCACTCAATTCTAGTTGATCGCTCGACTTTTCTTCTACACTATAATTAATATCTACTGTTCCATCTTCTTGGTTTGGAACAGGATTTGGGGTTATTTTTTCTTGGTTAAAATAATTCAATTGAGCCAATTCTCTCACAGAACGAATAAGGTTTTGGCGGCTGAATTTTTCTCCCGGTATGGTTCTGAGCTCGCGACGAATTACATATTCTTTGGTACGGTCGTTTCCTGAAATTCTTACATTTTTAATGGTTGCTTGCGGCCCTTCAATTACCCTTATTTCAAAATCAATGGTATCTCTGTAAACTGCGGTTTCAATAGGGTCTGTTCTAAAGAAAAGGTATCCATCATCTTGGTACAATCCACTGATATCATTTCCATCGGGAGAAGAAGACTTGCCCAATTTTTTATTCAGTATATCTAAATTATATGTATCGCCTTTGCGTATGCCAAGAATGGCTGTAAGAATTGAATCGGAGTATTTGGTATTTCCCCTCCAAGTAATATTACCAAAATGATAACGCCTGCCTTCGTTCATTTTTACATCAATATTCAAGTTGCCATTTCCTACATAATATACCGTATCTTTTTCTATTACAGCATCTCTATAACCAAGGGTATTATAATAATCGAGTAAGGACTCTTTATCTTCCCCATACTTTTTTTCATCGAATTTGGCAGAAGCCAGTTTAATACGGACATAGGGGTCAAGAATTTTTTTGGTTCTAGTAAACGTTAAATAGCCTCGCTCTTTAAGGTATTCATCAAATGTATAGTGTTTGGGGGTAACAATTCTTGCACTGTCATTGGTAGGATATATGGTGAATCGGGATTTTTCTTTTGAACCCTTCATCTGCTTTTTTAACTTCCCTTCTTCAACTGTTGTATTGCCGATATTAATATTATTGATTTTTACCTTTGGTCCTTTATCAATATAAAAATCGAGCGCTAATGTATTTGCAAAAGCTGTGTCTTTGCGTTCTGCTATTTTAACTTTGGTATCTCTGTATCCTTTTTCTGCAAAAAATTTCTGAATTACTTCTGTTGCAGTAATTTTCATATTTTCTGTAATAACTCTATTCGGAACCAGTCCAGTTTTTCCCCTCAAATCGTCTTGTTGACCTTTTGGAATGCCTTTAAAAAAGAAATTAGAAAGCCTTGGGCGTTCTGTAACAGCAATCTCTACATCAATTTCTTTTCCTGCCACTCGGGTAATATAAATTTCTACATAGCTGAAATAGTTTTGACTCCAAAGTTTGGTAATGGCTTTGGCAAAATTATCTCCTCCTGGAATGGCTACTTCATCGCCTATATTTAAATTAGCGATTGAGATGAGCAAGTTCTCATCAAAAAAACGATTACCCGTTACTTGTACAGCCGATATTTTATACTTTTTGGGTGTTTTTTGATTGAAGAGATTAATCAAATCAGCATCAATAGATGTGATGGTGGTATCGGTAGTTTCTTGCGAAAAAGCCGAATGATTGGTGAATAGCACAACTAATGCGAACAACGATAATTTAAACAATTTCTGCATCCCTTTTATATTTGTTCTGTTGCCGGTTTGATGAATTCTGACCGTACAGCAATTAATTTGGTTATTGTAAGCAGGGCAAATTAACCCGAATAATGAAAACTGTTTGTTAAATAAACTAAGCAACATCAGTACCCTCCTGTATTTGGTGACCAGTTTTGCCAAAACGGCGTTCTCTTTTCTGAAAATCAACAATGGCTTCATACAAATTCTCTTTTCTAAAATCTGGCCATCTTGTATTGGTAAAATAAAGCTCAGCATAGGCCAGCTGGTATAATAAAAAGTTGCTGATTCTATATTCCCCACTGGTTCTAATCATTAACTCTGGATCTGGAAATTTACTGGTACTTAAATATTGTTGTAGCGTTTCAGCATTGATCTGTTCGGGATCAATAAGCCCTGCTTTCACGTCTAGCCCTATATTTTTTACTGCATTCACCAATTCCCATCTGCTGCTATAACTTAATGCCATGATAAGGTTGAGTCCAGTATTTTCTTCAGTTAAATGAAGCGCTTCCTGCAATTCTTCTAGTGCAAATGCGGGCAACATATTCATATCTCCGATTACATGCAATCGAATATTATTTTTATTAAGGATGGGCACTTCTTTTCGAATGGTATCTACCAATAAACCCATTAGCCCATCTACTTCCTGTCTTGGGCGATCCCAGTTTTCGGTACTGAACGCATACAATGTTAGGTAGCCAATACCCAGTTCCGCAGCTCCTTCTACAATATTCCTTACACTCTCTACCCCATGAAAATGACCATATAATCTTTCTTGGCCTTTTTCTTCTGCCCAACGCCCATTACCATCCATAATGATGGCGATATGACTGGGCAAATACTCCTTATCAATGGTGGATAAAAGATCCTCCTTTTTAACCATGGGTTAATTTTAGTCTGCGAAATTAGCAAAATCAATGGTTACTAAGGATTTAAAATACCTAAAACCTTGTTTTGTCTAGTTAGTGGGGCATCGATAGGTCTGCAAATTAAAAGAGAGTCCCAATTTTAAGGTAGCAAATGCGTCTTTTTTTAAGCTATTGCCTCGCTGGCGGCCTTTAATTCCAATAGAACTACCTGTTTCATAGCTTCTGTCTTGCAATAAAAACCCAGGTGATGGCGAGCCATTTGGCAGTGGTTGAAATGCATCTGGTGCAAAACTAGCACCGCTCACATCATCTAGATAGTCCGTATTGGTGAAGCGATAAATGATTTCAGCAAAAAAATTGGTCCTAGCATTGAGTGCATATTTTATTCCCAAGGTAAAGGGAATGCCTATTCCTATTGGATTGTACTGCTTTCTATCGGGATACAATGCCGACCCTTGTCCCTCCGTTCCTAAAGTCCGCAGCATATATTTTTCTCCATTTAAAAAAGCATATGGGTCGTAAGAAAAAGCACTTATTCCAAGTCCAATATAGGGTGTGAACTCAAATCCCTCAAATCCGGGCTGAAAACGGAAAAAATTAAAATCACCCGATATGCCCAATTCCCAAACATTGTTATTGAAACTAAGATTGCGTCTCCGTTGAATGGGATTTTCACTGTATCGATCTGAGTAGCCGAGCATTGTATATTCCCCAAATGCCCGCAAGCTGATATAATTGGAGATCTGTTTTCTGAAAAACAAGCCGACAGCGGTTTTAGGTCGGTTTAGCCTTGCCGAAGAATTTAGATCCCCAAAATAATGACCTGCTCCAATGCCTACACCAATTTCCCCTGTATGCACAAAACTCTCCATAAGCTGGGCTTTGGCAGCTAATGTGGTTATAATCATCAGGACTATTATCAACCTTTTTTTGTACATAGGATAAAACGAAATATTGAGTTTACTGTAAAATAGCACCAAAAATCAATACCATAAATGTTAATTTCTTTTATCTAGACCCCAAGTAAGCTTGGATCGCAGCGTAGACAGAAAAGTATTTTCATTTAAGCGGATTAAATTCACACTGAATTTTTCTTTTCGAATGGCCAATTGAACTGATTTTGACACCAATTCCCTTCGGGCATCCATGGCACAAATAAATTGATCGGCCCTGCCTTCTACCTCAAAAGAAATGATATTATTGTCTGGCACTACAATAGAACGAACATTCAAATTATGGGGTGCAATGGGGGTGATAACCAAACTAGATGAATCTGGAAATACAATTGGACCATTACAACTTAAGTTATAGCCTGTTGAGCCTGTAGGCGTAGATACAATTAAACCATCTGCCCAATACGTATTAATAAATTCTCCATTCATATAAGTATGAATTTTAATCATCGGTGAAATATCCCGTTTATGAATGGTGAATTCATTCAACGCAAAAGGCGCGTCTACAAATAATGGAATATTAGAATCTAAGTGTATTAGGGTTCTTTTATCAATAATAAATGTATGATTCACCAGCGCATCTACGGCTACTTTTAGCTCTTCGCGGCTGATGCTGGCCAAAAAGCCAAGGCGTCCGAAATTAATACCCAGTACTGGAATATTTTTTTCTTTAATTAGGGTAACAGCATCCAACATGGTACCGTCTCCACCGAGACTAATAATGCAATCAATTGATTCATCTAAGTCGTTATAACCCGAAAATACTTTTAGCTTGGCCGACAGATGTTCTGGTATATGAAATTGCTCGGTAAGTGTGTTGTATATAAGGATCTGTGTATCGTGTTTATTCAGTTCTTCCAATAAAATAAGCAATGGATTTTCCTGTTCAATATCTAGTCCACGACTGTAAATAGCTACCTTCATTCGTTTATTTTTATTAATGTTAACCTTCTCAAGAAATCGGGACAAGCTATAGAATTTGCTGACAAATATTTTCTTTGATAGCAAATTGGATAATGGCTCATTTCATAATTTTTTAAATATTAAGGTAAGAAATTAGATGCTGGTAGTTTTCTTTTAATTCATTGGCATATTCTTCTTCGCCAAAATAATATCGCACTGTATAATCATACCGTTGAAAAGTAGCCACAATATCTGATACCTCTATTCGATTAATTTTTAGGGTAATAATCACCATTCCTGTACCCGCTTCTGTATAAGTATTAAGTTGGGTAATATAGGAATCATTGGTTTCTACCAAACGGCTCAACTCACCAAAAGAAAAATTACGTTTATCTGTTTCCAATACAATTACTGCGCCTCGATCTTCATTTCCAACAAATATGGAAATGGTTTTGAGTAATTCTTTGGTTAATAGAACCCCAGTTATTTCCATCTGCGTGTTCACAGCCGGTAGCAAGGAAAGCTCATTATTAGCAATCAACCGGATGGCGCCTAAAAAATGTTCTTCTTGTTTAATATAGAATGGCTTAACTAACTCAGTAGACAATTGGCTCGCTTCATCCATGTCTAATAAATCTTCTTTGGCAACAACGCCCAAGAGTTTGTTCTCACTCACCAGAGGTAGGTGAAGTAAGTCATAATCATCCATCAGCTGAAGGGCAAATATTACTTTATCTGCAATATTCAGCGAAGGGAAACTGGTATTTAACAATTGCGATACAAGCATTGAATACAGTTGTATTGAATCAATTACGCTCCAACATTTGGTTTGGTTGCGTGTTGCGCTAAAAAAACACCTAAAATACGATTGAATTCATCTGGCACTTCCATCATAGGAGCGTGACCACATTGATCAATAAAATGCAGTTCGCTGTTTGGGATTAAAGTATTAAACTCTTTCCCAACAAAGGGTGGTGTTACGGTATCGTTATTACCCCAGATCAATAGGGTTGGTTGCTTTATTTGGTTTAGTTCTTGGCCTAAGTTATTGCGAATGGCACTTTTTGCCAGTGCAATAATTTTAATGACTTTAATTCTGTTATTGGTAATTTCAAAAACCTCATCTACCAACTCTTTTGTGGCGGTTTCTGGATGGTAAAATGTGATCTGTGTTTTTTTCTTAATATATTCATAGTCGCCTCTTTTCGGATAGGAGTCACCCATGCCATTTTCAAAAAGTCCACTACTACCTGTAAGAATAAGGGTTTTAATATGTTCGGGGTGTTTAAGTACGTGTACCAATGCCACATGACCTCCCAAGGAATTTCCTAGCAAATGGATATTGGTATACTTTCTGCATTCAATAAATTTTTGGACATATTTTTCTAACCCTCCAACTGTAGTATGAAAAATATCAAGGTCAAAAAGAGGCAGAATGGGCACTACCACACGGAATTGCTTCCGGAAATATTCAATAAGGTGTTCGAAATTGCTCATTGCACCAAATAAACCATGCAGCAGCAACAAGGTCTCCCCTTCGCCTTCTTCTATGAATTTAAACTTATCCGCTTGTTTTAACTCGTAATTCATTGGGTTATTTTTCTTAAAAACGTGGCACTTGTACAAATAAAGCCAAAAAAGGGTACAAATTACCTAAAATAGACAATTAGTTCCCGTTCAGCAGTGCAATCGCTGCTAAAGTAGGTAAAATAAGGCATATTTCAATTGTAGAGTTGGTTCAAAAGCATCAGTCAAGCTTCTTTCCAACCACCTCAAAAAAAATGCTTAACTCTTTAAACATATCTTTAAACAGGGGAATTGCCTTGCCAAAAAAATCAATTGATTTAGGCCCCCAATAATGAATATAAGTATATCCAACAGATTGCTGTATAACAGTAGGTTTCAACAGGTGCATTTTTTCCAGATAAAATATTAAGACGCTGAAAATACTGATGTAGAGAACCGTATATAAAATTATTCCGCCTAGGGTATTTACCCATCCAAGCATAGAAAATTTAAGGGTAGTTTCAATTATTTTAGCGACAATTCTAACCAGTATTCCCACTACAATCATGATTAAAATAAAGGCTAAAAAAGGCAACCAACCTATATTTATACTCACCGAATCACTCAACCATTTGGCTACTATTGCGCTCATTTTTATGGCTGCCGCCATTCCAATGAATATTGCTGCAAAAGAAAAGGCTGCCACTACTAGGCCTTGTTTCCATCCTTTAATGATTGCCCAAACAATGATTGCTATTAAACAGCTATCGATTAACATATAGTTATTTAGTCAATAATGCTTTAACGGTATCAGCAATTGCTTTGCCATCAGCCTTGCCCGCAAGTTGTTTGCTGGCTGCACCCATTACCTTACCCATATCTTGTGGTGAGCTTGCGCCCAATTCCGCAATAATGGCGGCAATTGTTTGTTCCAACACTTCTGGTGATAATTGCGCTGGCATAAACTTTTCTATTACCTCAATTTCTTCTATTTCTTTTTGTGCCAAATCGGCTCGGTTTTGCTGTTGAAAAATAGCCAGCGAATCTTTGCGTTGCTTCACCAGTTTTTGCAATAATTTAAGTTCACCTTCTGTAGTTACTATTCCGTTGGCACCTGGTTCTGTTTTTACTTTGATGATTTCAGCTTTAATAGCCCTCAAACCACGTAAAGCTGCTTCGTCTTTGGCTTTCATGGCATCTTTTAACTTGCCCATTACTTGTTCTTCTAAGCTCATATTTTAGATTATTTTGTTTGATTAATTTGTGTGGCACGGAATTTTTTATAAAAATCTTTTGCAAAATTTTTCATGTCATCTACCAGTTCCTGCTGTTGTGTGGCACGAAGATAAGTGTCTGCCATACCCATCATAGTTTGGTAGTAGAAATCGGCCATTTCATCTACCATCATATCTTTTGTCCATAGATCAATCCTCAATGCAGTTTTATCTGCTCCATCCCAGAATGCCAGCATCATTGATTTGGCTTTTTGCTTCATATCGGCAGTACTATCAGTCGCATTCCATTCAATGGATTGGGGTACTTTGTGTTCGTCGAGCACAATATCAACGGTAATATTTGATTGTTTCATTTGTCAATATTTATTAATTTCATTTGTCAAGCTCCATTCATCCCAGCTTATGATTATGGGTGCAAATTTACAGCTTAACGGTTACTGTATTTAGAATTTCCTGCCAAAATAGTTCTGCGGCAATATCCCAATTATAGTGAACGGATCTCTGTAATCCTTTCTGAATAAGTGTTTCCCGAATTTTCTCGTCTTTGTACAAAATTTGCATTTGTGCTGCAATGTCGGCCGGATTCCTTGCATCAGCGTATAAAACTGCATCCCCTCCCACTTCTGGCATACTGGAATTATTGGCAGTTATTACTGGAACTCCACACTGCATGGCTTCTATTATAGGCAGTCCAAAACCTTCAAAATCAGATATATACAGCGAGGCGTAAGCCGAAGCGGTTAACTTTTGCAGTACTGCATCTGCTAAATAACCTGTAAGAATTACATCATTTCGGTATTTGTAGGTCTTCAATTTCTCTTGAAAAGCTTGGTACTGCCATGCCAGTCTACCCACAAAAACCAATTTCATATTGCTTTTATGCCATTTTTTAAATAAAGAAAATGCCTTAAGCAGGTTCATCATATTTTTACGAGGACTAATTCCGCCTACACTTAAAAAAAATTCATACCCATCGGTATAAGCCTCTTTTAACTGCTCTTTTTCTTCCCAACTTACGGGTACAAAACCTTTTCTTGCCGCACCGCTGATTACTTTTATTGGCTTTATTGTAAGTGAATATTTTTGTTGAATATCTTTTTTAGAAAATTCAGAAACGGTGACAATATTAGCGGCTTTATTCAAAAAACGGGGTGTAAATATTTTATAATGCCAGCGCTGAATCCAGCTTATTTGATGCGGAAAATGATGAAAGGCCAAGTCGTGTACTACCAATAGTTGGGGTATTTTACTCGTAAGGCTACAGAATCCGTAAGGCTGCACCCATATATCGGGCTTTATTTTTCTTAGTGCCAATACCGCACTTATATTGTACCAGTACAGGAAAGCAGGAACGTTGCGGGCGGGCGGACCTACTTGAATGGATTTAACGTTTGGTGCGGTGAAAAATGAGTGACTGCATACACGATCAAATACCCATACAAACTCATGTTCAGGATGTGATTCAACAAGGCGACTAATAATTTCAAAAGCATAGTTTCCATAGCCTTCTAATAAATTTTGCTGAAAAAAAATGGCATTCACCGCTATAACCATAACGCAAAGTTAATCGTGCATATCCGTAACACCGCCAGAAACTGTATACTTCATTGCATCGGATGCGCTGATATTTGGAAGGAGCTTTACATGATCTTTGGGTACCATATAGGTGATACCAGAAATAGCATAAGAATGAGGCACATAAACGGTTACATGATCATCCAGCCCAAATTCTGCACTGCTTTTCTGGGTAATAAAACCAATACGCCAAATGTCAGCAGCATCAACATTTACAAGTACTGGTTTATCAAATTTCTTTTTATTGCCCGCAAATGCCTCTAGAAAATCTTTTACGGAAGAATAAATAAATTTAATACCGGGTGTTTTTTCCAGCACCGTATCAAATAAAGCCACCAAACGCCCAACGGCAAAAAGGCTGGAAAGCCAGCCTACCAATAGTACCAACGATATAACGACTATAAAACCCAAACCAGGTAGCCTAATAAGATTTCCTTCAGCATCTCTTTGTATAAGACTGGGTGCCAGTGTGCGAACAATATTTGGAAGAATATCATCCACCACATTAAACAAACTAATAACCACCCAAGAGGTAATACCAATTGGAGCAAGTACAATCAGTCCCTGAAAAAAGAATTGAAGAAGTCGTTTTAAAAATTCGCGGATGGTCATAAATAATCCTTACTTGGTGATGCAAGATAAGTAAGAAAGAGACTTAACGGAGGTTTAATCATTTGTATGTTTACCGTTTGAAAAGGTATAAATTAATGGTTAGGCGTTATTTTAAATGAATGCAGTTATTTTATTGCTATTATTTTTTTATTTTTCCTCCTATCAATTATTAAGTTGATTTTTATCTTTAATTTGTTCTTTAATGCTACACAACTCTTTAAGTTTTTATTAAATCTACAGCCATCCATTTTAGTTATTAACCGATCAATTGAGTCTTTGCCAAAATCTAAGATGTCCTTTTTAATAAAATAATCGCAAATACTATTTTTTAAGACAAATATGTCATGTGTTTTTGCATACCAGCTCATATTCTATTACTTTTATTAATTATGCCAAGGGGTATCATAAATACTTTGTTTGTTTATTTTTAAGATTACAAATAGAAAAAAAGCAAGTGTAAATCCAATAAAAAAAGTAGAGAACAAGCTGCATTTAATTTGATCCTTTTGCGAGTAGCTAACCTTTATTGTATTATAATTTCTTTCGAAATGTCCGCTGTTTACGCATATTCGGTACATGAGTAAAAAATAAGTGACCAATAAGCTAAAATTGCATACTTATTGACGATTGGTTTCTGATCAGAAAAATAAAAGGCAACCAAACAATATGCTCCCAAAGTAAACATTAACAGGAAAAAACTTACTGACAGTGCCGGTTGATAAGGATGAAATCCTTTCCCATTACCATCTTTATAGTGTAAATTATATAAAAAATATATAAAGTATTTTATCCATTATTAGGTTGCTTTTCGTTATATGCTTACAACTGCTCCCATATTGCTAATAATATCCCAGTTACTGAATTAAATAATTCTGCCAAAATCACTCCCCCAACATCTATCATTAAACCTAGACTATCCAATATCAGAGACGCTTCAATCTCTTTATTTTCTTATTACCATCAATTCCTCGTTCATCCAGTGCTAGTAACATAACACATATCTTCCCAGATATTTCTTAGATCCCGTTTGGATTTTCTCTACACTTTCTATAATTATCCATTTGAAGTCAATAGAAAAATAGCTTTTTAGTCATTAATTGCTCAACTAATGATTTCCATTTTTTATTCTACTCCAGTATCAATAACCTTTTTTATTTAATTAACTCAAACAGCTTCTAAATACTATCTATTACCTCCACCTAATATCAGAAATACCCTGATTATTGATTCTTAACATTACGAAAGCAATGAAAATAAACATGAAAACCAGAAAAAATATTGAGCCTAGATTGTACTTATTAATTTGCTTAGTTGAATAATTTGCTTTTACTTTTTCATAATTCCTTTCGAAGTATCCGTTACTTACGCATAGCTTGAATACAAACAAAAAAAGAATCAATAGATATGCGAAAACACCATATTTATTGATATTTGGTTTTACTCCAAAAAAAGAAAAGTATAACAAATAATAAATACTGAAAGTAAATATCATTAAAAGAGTACTCACAGACAAAGCGGGTAGGAGCGGATGAAATCCTTTACTTTTACCATCTTTATATTGTAAATTATATAAAAAAAATATTAAATGTTTCATATTCTATCCTTAACCATTGTTTAGTTGTTGATTAATTGCTGCTATATCTATGGATCCTGTTAAAGTACCAATAAATCTAAACATACCGATTTCACCTACATGAACATTTCCAACATCAGTATCGCTAAGAAAATTCCCAAGCCACTGAGCACCATATGCACCTGCTACAGTTACATCAAAGTTAAGACCTAAATAGTCAGAAATATTTGTCGTATTTTGATAACCGCTCTGATTACTAACCCATTCTGCGAAATTCTGTGCTTGAAGTGACCAGAGTGCCGGAGCAGATGTATCTATGACATGAAATACAGCAATACGTACAGACTCGCCATATGGATCTGCGGAAGCAATCCAACTATCAACGTATCCAATTTGACCATTGCGCTCAATTAAATTTAGTTCATGAGAAAATCCATCTTTGTCAAATGACCAAGATTTGTCGCCAATAACATCATCTATCACATTCAAAATTATATAATCAATAATATCTTGTAGATAGTAATAAATTTTAAAGAAGGATGTATGAAAAACGTTAAAAATATATTTACTTACCGATCTACTCGTATATTTGAGGAATTAATGAAAAAATTGTTGTCCTTCTTTATTGTTCTTTTGGCAATATTGGTTCCAAAAGATACTTTCGCTTCAGACGCGAAGTTGATCTCTACATTTAGCATTAAGCAAGAAAATAAGGAGCATGCTTACCACGAGCAAGATAATCAAACCGATTTTTTTAGTCTAGATGCAGAAGAGTTAATAGAAGATGATATCAATCAATACGAAAGAAAAAATAATACTTCTTGTAAATCGGGGATAAGTAAATTTTCTTCTAATACTAGCAATTATCCTACGAATCCTATTACCAGAGTTCCTCCATCTACATTTTTGGTATTCCGCTATCCAGCCATTCATATTTTTATAGGCGTATTCAGGTTATAATCATTAGGTTATTCATAAACCGATGGTTTAATTCCTGTTAGTGATTTTCAGTAACCGATTTTGTGGATCGGAACTGAAAGCATTAACTTCCTCTACCCTTTAACTCATCCTACAAATGGCAATTTGGTTTTAAATAAATCAGCCATATAAATAGAAATAAAATTTTCTTTAGCAAAAAATGTATCTATTATTTTGTAAATAATAAATTTATGAATAAATCTTATCTCTTAATTTACCTATGCGCATTTATCGGTTTTTCTTCTTGTAAGCCCAAAAAAGAAGAAAAAAAAGAAGAAAAAGCAGAATATACTGTAACAAGTCCAATATTAATGGATACTACTGTTACAAAAGACTATATAGCTCAAATTCAATCGGTACAGAATATTGAAATTAGGGCACAAGTAAAAGGATATTTGGATGCAATAAATGTAGATGAAGGTAGATTCGTAAGTGCAGGTCAAGTTTTATTTAATATAATGCCTAAACTTTATGAAGCAGAGGTAATGAAACAAAGCGCTCAAGTAAAAGTTGCTGAAGTTGAATATTCGAATACAAAAACGTTATCGGATAAAAACATCGTTTCAAAAGCGGAGCTTGCAATGGCTCAAGCAAAGTTAGACATAGAAAAAGCTGAATTAAATAAAGCTGAATTAGAATTGTCTTTTACAAAAATAAAAGCACCATTTGATGGAACCATCGACCGAATTAAATTTAAAAAAGGGAGCTTAATAGATGAAGGTGTTTTGTTAACGACCCTATCAAACAATAAAGATGTTTATGCGTACTTTAATGTTTCTGAAGTTGAATACCTAGACTTTAAAAATAAAAAATCAGATGATCATCAACAAGTGAGTTTAATATTAGCCAATGGTGATGAACACAAATTTAAAGGTAGGATCGAAACAATAGAAAGTGAGTTCGATAATGAAACTGGAAACCTTGCTTTTAGGGCAAAATTCCCCAACCCTGATTTATTATTGAAGCATGGCGAGACAGGCAAAGTGAGATTAACGATACCACTTAACAAAGCAATAATAATTCCTCAAAAATGTACCTATGAATTACAAGACAAAATTTATGTGTATGTTTTAGATAAAGAAAATAAACTAAAATCAAGAGTTATTGTAGTTAAGCAAAAATTATCCAATTTATATATACTAGAATCTGGTTTAATTGAATCAGATAAAATATTATTAGACGGACTTCAATCAGCAAAGGAAGATGAGAGGATTGAAGCTATTTTTATTTCGCCCAAGGAGGTTATCAACAATCTACAGTTGATTAAAAAATAATATTCATCATTTAATTTAAATTATATGTTCAGTAAGTTTATACAACGGCCTGTGCTATCAATTGTTGTTTCTTTAATCATTGTTTTTTTAGGATTATTGGCATTGTTAAAAATACCAGTAACCCAATTCCCCAATATATCTCCTCCAAAAGTAAATATTAATGCAGAATATCCCGGAGCAAATGGAGAGTTAATGATTAAAAGTGTAGTTATTCCATTAGAACGTGCATTAAATGGAATACCTGGATTAAAATACATTGGATCAGATGCAGGTAATGATGGAACTGCAACAATACAAGTAGTTTTTGAATTAGGTACTGATCCAAACATTGCAAGTGTTCAAGTTCAAAACAGGGTTGCGGCTGTTGTAAATAAATTACCTCCAATTGTAGTTCGTGAAGGTGTGAAAATCACCAGAGAAGAAAGTAATATGTTGATGTATATTAATTTGTATAGTAACGATCCAGCTTTAGATGTTAACTTCTTATTCAACTTTGCTGATATTAATTTACTAACAGAATTAAAAAAAATTGAAGGTGTTGGTTTTGCCGATGTATTGGGTAACAGAGAATATAGCATGAGGGTTTGGCTTAAGCCCGATAGAATGTTTGCATACAAAGTTTCGGCAGATGATGTAATGAAGGCATTAGGTGAACAGAGTTTAGAAGCTTCCCCTGGTAGATTGGGAGAAGCTAGTGGTAAACAGTCACAAGCATTTGAATATGTATTAAAGTACTCAGGTAGATTTACAAAGAAAGAAGATTATGAAAATATAATTATCAAAAGTGATGTAGGAGGTCAGCTGTTAAAGCTAAAAGATATTGCTAATGTTGAATTTGGCAACGCTTACTACGATTTATATTCTAAATTAAATGGCAAAGCATCAGCTGCTATTGTTATTAAACAATCCTATGGAAGTAATGCAAGCGATGTAATAAAGCGCATTAAAACAAAACTAGAGGAAATTAAAAAAAGCTCCTTTCCAAAAGGTATTGATTACCAAATTGGTTACGATGTTTCTGCTTTTTTAGATGCCTCTATAGAAAAAGTAATCCATACATTAATGGAGGCTTTTTTATTGGTTTCCTTAGTTGTATTCCTTTTTTTAGCCGATTTGCGTTCTACACTAATTCCCGCAATTGCAGTGCCAGTATCACTAATTGGCACTTTCTTTTTTATGCAACTATTTGGGATTACACTTAATCTTATAACCTTATTTGCTTTGGTGTTGGCAATTGGTATTGTTGTAGATGATGCCATTGTGGTAGTAGAAGCAGTGCATGCAAAAATGGAAGAGCATCATTGCACTCCGCTTGAAGCTACTAAAATGGCATTGAAAGAAATTGGGGGAGCTATTATTGCAATTACAATGGTTATGGCAGCAGTATTTATTCCTGTTTCCTTTATGAGTGGGCCTGTTGGTATTTTTTACAGACAGTTTTCTGTGACTATGGCTACTGCAATTATTCTTTCAGGAGTAGTAGCATTAACATTTACACCAGCATTGTGTGCGATGATGTTAAAAAACACTCATGGAAAACCTAAAAGAAAAACCTTGCTCAATAAATTTTTGACAAGTTTTAATGATTGGTTTAACAAATTAAATAGTAAATATAAAAAACTTATCGGGTTTATTGTAAATAGAAGAGTGGTAACCTTTACAACCCTAGTTTTATTTTGTATTGGAACTTGGGCGTTAAGTTCTAAAGTGCCTTCTGGTTTTATTCCCAATGAAGATCAAGGTATATTTTATGCAATTGTACTTACGCCGCCAGGTTCTACGCTTGAACGCACTGACGATGTTTGCGTTCAATTACAAAGAGTAGCTGCCACAATTCCAGAAATTAAATCAGTTTCAGCTATGGCTGGTTACGAAATATTAAGCGAAGGAACTGGTGCGAATTCGGGTAGTCTTTTAATAAACCTAAAAGATTGGAGTGAAAGAAACCGAACTTTAGCCCAAGTGATGGAGGATTTAGAAGAAAAAGCAAAAAGTATTAAAGGTGCAAGCATTGAATTCTTCCCTCCGCCTGCAGTACCAGGTTATGGCGCTGCTGGTGGTTTTGAATTAAGGGTAGTTGATAAAATTGGTACGGGCGATTATAAACTAATGGAAACAGTTACAAAAGATTTTGTAAAAGAATTGAGTAAAAGAAAGGAACTAACATCAGTTTTTACTTTTTACAGTGCCAGTTTTCCGCAGTATTTATTAAAACTAGATAATGAAAAGGCAGAACAAAAAGGTGTGACGATTGGTGATGCTTTAGGTAATTTATCAACACTAATTGGTAGCAACTACGAAACCAATTTTATTAAATATGATAGACAGTATAAAGTAATGGTGCAAGCGTTACCTCAGTATAGAGTTACCCCAGAAGATGTACTTAAATTATATACAAAAAATGATAAAGGAGAAATGGTCCCATATGCCGCATTTATGCGATTTGAAAAAGTGTTTGGTTTGAGCGAAATCACGAGGCATAATTTATTTAATGCATCAGAAATAAGTGGTGGCCCTGCAGCAGGGCACAGTAGTGGTACTGCTATGGAATCTATAAAAGAAGTGGCTGATAAATCCTTACCCAAAGGTTTTGGTTTTGAGTGGGCTGGCATATCATTAGATGAATCAAGACAAGGCAATCAAGCAATTTACATTTTTATTATTTCACTCATATTTGTGTATCTAGTATTATCGGCTCAATACGAGAGTTTTGTTTTACCTCTACCAATAATATTATCATTACCTATTGGAATTTTCGGAGCATTTTTTTTACTCAAAGTGTTGGATTTAGAAAACAATATATACGCCCAAATTGCCATGGTAATGTTAATTGGTATTTTAGGAAAAAATGCTGTATTAATAGTAGAGTTTGCTGTGCAAAGACACAGTGGTGGAGCAACTGTAAAACAAGCAGCAATTGATGGAGCTTCTGCAAGGCTTAGACCAATTTTAATGACCTCTTTTGCATTTATTGCAGGCTTGTTGCCATTGGTTTTTGCAACTGGCCCTGGTGCTATAGGTAATAGAACAATTGGTGCTGCAGCAGCTGGTGGTATGTTGTTTGGAACTGTATTCGGAGTGTTGATAGTTCCTGGCCTCTATTATATTTTTGCTCGGATATCTGAAAAAAATATTTTGGTAAAAAATGAAGCGGAAAAAGCCATATCAAATGCAATTAATGAACATATTAAATTGTAATCAATAACACTAATTATTTGGGTGTATTAGTGGGTTTTTATGAACAAAATTAAATTAAATGAATAAGAAAATTATATACTTAGCTGGCATTTTTGCGCTTTCAACTATCATTGGATGTAAAGTACCTGCAATTGAGCAGGTACAAAATTTGCAAATTACCCCACTTACATTTAATGAGTCCAAAGACTCAAGCAATATGGCTTCTATAAAGTGGAATTCCTTTTTTACCGACCCTAATTTAGTTGCTCTCATTGATTCGGCTCTCAAAAATAACTATGAGCTGTTAACAACAATACAAGATATTGAGATTGCCCAAAATGGGATAAGAATTAAACATGCCAATTTATTGCCTAAAGTTGATGGTGCTATTGGTTTAGGACTGGAAAAAACAGGGCGATATACCGCTTCTGGTGCTGGTAATGCATCCACAAAAATTATAGATGACAAAGAAGTGCCAGAACCAATTGGCGATATTTTCTTGGGCTTTAGAGCAAGCTGGGAGGCCGATATTTGGGGTAAATTACACAATGCAAAAAAAGGGGCTGTACTCAGGTATTTTCAAAGTAAGGAAGGCAGAAATTTTTTAATAACAAATTTAGTGGCCGAAATTGCTAATTCGTATTATGAATTATTGGCACTAGATAATCAATTGGATATTATTAAACAAGCAATTGAATTACAAAAGAACGAGCTTGAAGTTTTAAAAATTCAAAAAGAAGCGGCAAAGGCTTCAGAGCTTGGAGTTAGACAATTTGAAGCATTAGTATATAATTCTCAAGCTCAAGAATTTGGTATTTTACAAAGTATTACTGAAACAGAAAATAAGATTAATTTTTTATTAGGCCGATACCCTCAAAATATTGCTAGAGAAAAACTACTATTCACTTCACCTGCAATAAAACATATGCAAATGGGTATTCCACCACAATTATTGCAAAACCGGCCAGATATTAGAAAAGCAGAGTTAGAAGTACAAGCGGCAAAATTAGATGTGCTGATTGCTAGGGCAGAATTTTTTCCCAGTATTGGTATTACCGGAATTTTAGGTGTACAAGGTTTTAAACCAAAATATATTATTCCAAACTTCCAAAACTTAGCATTTAATTTTGTAGGAGATATGGCTGCACCTTTCATCAACCGTAATGCCATAAAAGCAGAGTTTAAAAATGCAACAGCCAATCAGTTATCTGCATTGTACAATTATCAAAAAACCGTATTGAATGGATATGTAGAAGTGTATAATGAAATGTCTAATATCAAAAATCTAGGAAAATTTTATGAAGTAAAAAATAAAGAAACCCAAACACTAATTATTTCAATTGAAGTTGCAAAAGATTTATTTAAATCGGCAAGAGCCAATTATTTAGAAGTTTTAACCGTTCAACGTGATGCACTTTCTGCAAAATTAGAATTAGTAGAAGCCAAGAAAAATCAATGGATTGCTGTAACAAATATTTATAAAGCTTTAGGTGGGGGATGGAAATAGGAATTTAATTTACTGATTTTCTTCGATTGCGAACTTTTGTCAACCATTTTCATCAAGAATTACACATATTCTATCTATGCTGAATTTTAGATTTAATGATAATTTAATCTAAATATTTACTTGGAAACTTTGGTTACAAAAATAGTTTCCATAGTTTTGCGTTCCAATTAATTATTGATGGAAAAAAGAATTACCATAAAAGCCCAAGAACTCTTCTTTAAATATGGCCTGAAGAGCGTAACGATGGACGATATTGCTTCTGCTTTGGGTGTAAGCAAAAAAACCATTTACCAGTATTATACCGATAAGGACTCTTTGGTTGCAGCAGTTGTTCAACAAGAAATTGACAACGACCAAATTGAATGCTCCAAGCATTGCACTGAAAGTGATAATGCAGTGCACGAAATTTTTATGGCCATTGATATGATGCAAGAAATGTTCAGCACCATGAATCCTGCCATCATTTTTGAGATGCAGAAATACCATCCAAGCGCTTTTGAAAAAATGAACGACCATAAAAATAAATTTTTATATAAAATCATCAAAGCCAATCTGGAGAAAGGTATGGAAGAGGGCAACTATCGTGCTGAACTTGATCCAGATATCATTGCAAAATTCAGAATTGAAAGCATTTTTTTCGCCTTCAATCCCGAATTATTTCCCCCGAATAAATACCTATTATTACAAGTAGAGATGATTATTATGGAACATTATCTCTATGGCATTTGCACACCAAAAGGAGAAAAATTAATCATTAAATATAAAAAGCAACGCGAAAAAAACAAGCAATTATGAGCATTTTAAAAAAACAGGTCTTATGGCTCGGCATGGCACTACTGGTTTCTAGTGCTGGTGCTCAACAAACTGTTGCAAAACATGAAATGAGTATTGAGCAAGCAGTAGCTTATGCCAATAAAAACAATTCACAAGTAAAAATTGCACTATTGGCCATTCAAGCTCAAACACAAACAAATAGAGAAATTACCGCTGCGGCTTTGCCAAGCCTTACTGGTAGTGTTGGAACCCAGCACTTTCCAAATATTGCTGTTCAAACCTTACCCAATTTTATTTCTCCCGCCACCTATCAAGTATTGGTTGATGAAGGAGTAAGAGACGGCAGTGGTAATCCGATTAAATTTCCCGGTAATTTTGACTTTATTCAAGCGCAATTTGGCACTAAATGGAATGCAAGTGCTGGAATAAGTCTCCAACAACTTTTGTTTGATGGTCAGGTTTTTGTGGGATTACAAGCGCGCAAAGCTTCTATTGAATTTCAAACAAAAGGAGCCAAAGTAACCGAAGCTGTAATTAAATCGAATCTTTACAAAGTCTACTACCAATTGGTAGTAAGTAAAACGCAGATTGATTTACTAGACGCCAATATCAATCGATTGAAAAAACTGGAACACGATGTAAAAGCTTTGTACAAAAACGGGTTTGCTGAAAGAATTGACATTGATAAAATTGCAGTTCAACTTACCAACCTTAATACCGAAAAGCTAAAAGCATTGAATGGGGTACAAATGGGGTACCTCGGATTAAAAACCCTAATGGGTATGCCCGCTGCTGATACTTTGGTACTCACCGATTCACTCAACTACCAACAATTAAAAGAAGATATTACCAGTTCTGCATACAATTACAACGATAGAAAAGATTTTGAGTACTTGGGGTTGGCAAAAAAACTGAATGAATACAATATCAAACGATTTCAACTAAGTGCATTGCCTACAGTAGCTCTAGGTGCTCAATACAGTAAAATAGCACAACGAAATCAGTTTAATTTTTTTAATAAAGGCGATTGGTTTACATCTTCATCTATTGGCTTAAATATATCCGTTCCTATTTTTGATGGATTTGCTAGAGACGCTAGAATAAAGAAGGCAAGGATTGATTTACAACAGACTGACTATCAAATTGACAACTTAAAACTTAATATTGATATTGCCGTAGAGCAGTCAAAACTAAAATATCAATCTGCGATTGCTACAATGGACTTTCAAAAAACAAATATGGATCTCGCCGAACGTGTATATACCCAAACCAAAAAGAAATTTGAAGCAGGTACCGGTTCTAATACAGAAATTAATGCGGCCGACCTTGATTTAAAAACAGCTCAAACCAATTATATCAGCGCATTATACGATGCAATTATTGCAAGAGTTGATTTTTTAACCGCTACAGGAAAACTATAATATACCCCAATATAAAAATTAACACATGAAAACTATACTACAATCATTATTTATTGGAACAATCATACTGGTATTCATCAGTTGTGGCAGCAACTCAGAAAAAAATAACGCCCTTGCTGATAAAAAAACTGCGTTAGAGAAATTGAAAACGCAACAAAATACACTGACCAATCAAATTAAAAATTTAGAGACCGAAATCGCAAAACTCGATACCAGTTCTTCAAATAGTGTGGCTAAATTAGTTGGTCTCTCTGCTGTTACTTCGCAATATTTTGCGCATTATATTGACTTGCAAGGTAGTGTTACTTCCGACAATATTTCTTATGTTTCACCACGAATGGGACCTGGTCAGGTTCGCGCCATCTATATTAAAAAAGGCGATATGGTTAGGCAAGGTCAACTATTGATTAAACTTGATGACGCAGTAATAAAGCAATCTGTAATTGCTGCTCAGAAAAGCTTAGAAACCTTAAAAGTTCAACTCAGTTTTGCCAAAGACCTCTATCAACGTCAGAATAACTTGTGGAAAGAAGGTATTGGAACAGAAGTACAATTGATTTCTGCAAAAAACAATGTGCAATCCTTAGAGCGACAACTATCCGCAAGTGAAGAACAAATAAAAGTTGCAGAAGAGCAACTAAAAGGTTCAAATGTAATTGCAGATGTTGCAGGAGTGGTTGACGAATTAAATGTGCGAATTGGTGAAATTTTTGCTGGCATAGCGGGCGTTTCTCCTCAAATTAAAATTGTGAATACGGCTGCTATGAAAGTAATTACTGAAATACCAGAAAATTACAGCAGCAAAATAAAACAAGGCTCAAAAGTGATTATTAATTTACCTGATATTAATAAAAATTTTAACAGCACTGTAGCCACTGCAAGCAGAACCATCAATGCCAATAATAGAAGCTTTGAAGTAGAAGTAAAAATTCCTTATGATGTTAATATTCGACCCAATCAACTGGCACAAATTAAATTTCTAGACTATGAAGCTGCCAATGCACTAGCCATTAATATAAATACGGTTCAAACAGACGAGAAAGGCAAATATGTATATATAGCCGAACCCAATGGTAATAAGTTAATAGCTCGCAAGAAAATGATTGTTGTAGGCGAAGTGAATGGCCAACTTATTGAAGTAAAATCTGGTATTAATGCTGGTGATCAATTGGTTACTGAAGGATATCAGAATATTTACGAAGGGCAATTATTGACCGTATTAGTAAAATAAATTGTGAACAGAAGCCATCATGCTTCCACCAAAACATTTCTTATGAATTTCATAGAAGGCATTGCCAAAAAATTCAAACAGTTTAAACCTACCAGTTGGGCGGTTGACAATAAAACAGCGGTATACGTAATTACAATCCTCATTTCTTTGTATGGATTGAATAAATTCAATACCCTTCCCAAAGAACAGTTTCCCGATATTGTAGTACCAACTATTTCGGTAAGTACAGTGTATTTTGGTAACGCTCCTAAGGATATTGAAAATCTAGTAACACGACCTATTGAAAAACAATTAAAGTCAATCAGTGGTGCTAAAGTGAATAAGATTCAATCTACTTCTCAACAGGATTTCAGCTTGATTGTTATTGAGTTTGATACCGATATTAAAACTGATGTTGCAAAACAAAAAGTAAAAGATGCCGTTGACAGAGCACAAACCGATTTGCCCAACGACCTAACTACACAGCCCAACGTTCAAGAATTTGCGTTCAGCGAAATTCCCATCATGTTCGTTAATATCAGCGGTGAATTTGATGGCGTAAAACTAAAACGATTTGCAGATAAAATGCAAGATCGCTTTGAAGAAATGAAAGAAGTGAGTAGGGCAGAAATTGTTGGTGCACCCGAAAGAGAAATACAAATTAATATTGATCCAGTAAAAATGGCTGCTGCAAGAATCACTTTTCGTGATATTGAGACGGCTGTAAATTATGAAAACAAAGACATCAGCGGCGGATTGGTAAAAGTGGGTGAAATGAATCGCAATATCAAAGTAAAAGGCCAGTTTAGTTCTGCTTTTGACATGACCAATATCCAAATAAAAAACGTACTAGGAGCTCCTATTTATTTGAAAGATATTGCGCAAATTGTTGATACAGTAAAAGAGACTGAAAGCTATGCCAGATTGGGCGGAGCCAATGTTATTACACTCAATATTGTAAAAAGATCGGGTGAAAACTTGATCAATACCGCAGATGGAGTTAAAAAGATTGTTGCTGAAATGCAGGCCAGTCAAGAACTACCAAAAGACCTTAAAGTATTAATTACGGGCGACCAAAGCAAACAAACAAAAACCTCTTTCAACGAATTGGTGAATACTATTATTATTGGTTTTTTACTGGTATTGTTGATCCTTATGTTTTTTATGGGTGTAACAAATGCATTTTTCGTTGCATTAAGTGTACCACTTTCTGTATTTGTATCTTTTCTATTTTTACCATTAGCAGATTCAATTGTAGGATCACCCGTAACCTTAAATTTTATTGTATTATTTGCACTATTATTTGGGCTCGGTATTATTGTAGATGATGCCATTGTGGTTATTGAAAATACACACCGTATTTACAATAATGGAAAAGTAAAAATTAATCGTTCTGCTAAAGAAGCTGCGGGTGAAGTATTTATTCCTGTGCTAGCAGGTACTGCAACTACATTGGCTCCATTCTTCCCATTGTTATTATGGAAGGGGCTTATTGGCAAGTTCATGATTTACCTGCCAACCATGCTCATCTTAACCTTAACTGCTTCGTTGATAGTCGCCTTTATCATCAACCCAGTTTTTGCAGTAAGCTTTATGAAGCCTGAAGGGCGCGAATTTGAAGAACCCAAAAAAGCCATCTTTAAAAAATGGTGGTTCTGGGCATTTGCAGCTTTTGGTGTGATATTTAATATTGCCGGCTGGCATGGATTTGGGAATTTCTTGATTTGTATGGATCTCTTGTTTTTATTGGAAAGATTTGTATTAAGAAGAATCATTCATTATTTCCAAGAAATACTATTGCCTGGATTAATGAATCGTTATGAAAAACTACTGAAATATTTACTTACAGGATTTCGTCCAGGATGGTTGATGTTGGGACTGTTTCTTTTATTCCCTATCTCATTATTCTTATTGGTTTTAAGAAACAATCCTAAACCGTTTTTCCCCAGTGGAGATCCAAATTTTATTTACGTTTATTTAAAAATGCCTATCGGAACTAAAACACATACAACCGATTCAGTAGTGCGTATTTTAGAAAATAGGGTTTATAAAATATTAGGAAATAATAAACCAGATATACCCGGCAGTATTGTAGAAAGCGTAATCTCTAACGTTGCAGTAAGTGCTAATAACCCAAGTGATAATAACCGAAGCACCCAATCTCACTTAGGCAGAATTCAAGTATCTTTTGTTGAATTTGAAAAGCGACATGGCAAGAGTAGTGCTGCATATTTAACTGCAATTAGAAAGGAGATGAATGGTATTCCTGGTGCATCTATTGAAGTGGGTCAGGAAGATGGTGGGCCGCCGACTGACTTACCCGTTAACATTGAAATTGTGGGCGATAATTTTGAGTCCATCGCAAAAGTTGCCTACGAATTACAAAACCATTTGGATACCAATCGTATTCCTGGCATTGAAAACTTACAGATGGATGTAGATCTAAATAATCCAGAAATTACAGTAAATATCAATCGTCAACGAGCACTTGCCGAAGGTATAAGCACTGCTCAAATTGGTATGGAGCTTCGTACTGCAGTATTTGGTAAGGAAGTAAGTAAATTAAAAGATGGAGAGGATGAATATAAAATTCAACTACGCTATCAAGATCTTGCCCGTAATAATATAAACGATTTAATGAATATGCGCATC
Source organism: Sphingobacteriia bacterium (assembly GCA_031369485.1). Lineage (GTDB taxonomy): Bacteria > Bacteroidota > Bacteroidia > Chitinophagales > Chitinophagaceae > Sediminibacterium. The sequence goes on along the minus strand of JANMOT010000039.1, from coordinate 41,264 downwards.
GTTTTTCGTGATTTTAATAGTGGTTTAGTTAAACAAATTCCATTGAATAGCGTTGCAACGATTGATTATACAAATACCACGGGAGGAGTTAAAAGAAAAAATCTGAAACGCACCATTCAGATTCAATCGAATGTTACGGATCCTTCCCTAACACCAGTAGTGAATGCTGAGCTGGCCAAAAAAATTGACCTATTCAAATCTAAAACACAAATTCCTGCTGATGTAACCATTCGTCAAACTGGCGAAAGTGAACAACAGGCAGAAACATTAACTTTTCTAGGCACATCTATGGCAGCCGCTTTACTAATGATTTTCTTAATTCTTGTTTTACAATTTAATAGTTTAAGCAAGCCATTTATTGTACTCACAGAAATATTTTTCTCCATTATTGGCGTATTCATGGGCTATGCACTAACGGGCATGACGATGGCTACAATTATGGTGGGTGTTGGTATTGTAGGCCTTGCCGGTATTGTAATTAAAAACGGAATCTTATTAATTGAATTTACAGATGAGTTAAGGGGTAGAGGTTATAAAACTAGGGCAGCAGCTATTGAAGCTGGAAAAATTAGAATAATACCGGTATTATTAACCGCATTGGCTACCATTTTAGGATTGCTTCCACTGGCTATTGGATTTAATATAGATTTCGTTTCTATGTTCCAGCATTTGAATCCTAAAATTTTCTTAGGCGGCGATAGTGTTGTATTCTGGGGGCCATTGAGTTGGACTATTATTTTTGGACTTATTTTTTCCTTCTTTCTTACCTTAATAATGGTACCGAGTATGTACCTTATTTCAGAAAGATTACGAAGGCCAATGGAAAAATTCTATGGCACCAAATACATTGCACTATTGGGGTTTGCTGGGCCATTCTTTTTCATCTTTGTTGGTCTAATGCTTTTGGTAAGAAGAATTCAGGGAAAAAAAGTATGGTTTGGGCAAATGAAACAATCACCTGTTAAAATTTAAAAAATGAAAAACAATCATGAAATAGATTATAGAATTTTTGGAGAGGAAATGCAGTACGTGGAAGTAGAACTAGATTACAATGAAACTGCGGTTGCTGAACCTGGTGCTTTTATGATGATGGATGATGGAATAGTAATGGAGACTATGTTTGGTGATGGTAGTCAGCAAAATACCAGCATATTGGGGAAATTATTAAATGCAGGTAAAAGAGTATTAACAGGTGAAAGTCTTTTTATGACTGCTTTTACCAATATAAATCAAGGAAAAAGAAGGGTAAGTTTTGCATCCCCTTATCCCGGAAAAATTATTCCAGTAGATTTATCTCGTTTTAATAACCGAATCATTTGCCAAAAAGACGCATTTCTTTGCGCAGCAAAAGGGGTAAATATTGGTATTGAATTTCAACGCAAACTTGGGACTGGATTATTTGGTGGTGAAGGTTTTATTATGCAGAAGTTAGAAGGCGATGGAATGGCCTTTATGCACGCTGGAGGGCATGTATTTGAGCGGCAATTAAGTCCAGGCGAAATTCTTAAAATAGATACTGGTTGTATTGTTGGCTTCACATCATCTGTTAACTATGATATACAGTTTGTTGGAGGAATTAAAAATACAATTTTTGGTGGTGAAGGCTTGTTCTTTGCATCGCTTACAGGACCTGGAACCGTATGGATTCAAAGCTTACCTGTTAGCCGATTGGCGGGTAGGATTTTACAATACGCAACTGTTAATAGAAAAGAAGAAGGCAGTATTTTAGGGGGATTGGGAAATCTACTTGATGGAGATGGAAAATGGTAATCATTCAAATTCATGTGGATCATACAACCTATTTTTTACTGCATAAACAACAAGGCCTGCTGAATTTTTAGCATAGGTTTTGTTGTTTAATCTTTCTCTATAAGTTTCAACAGTCCTTATACTAATTCTAAGCTTAATAGCAATTTCTTTATTACTAAGCTGCTTACAAATAAGTATTAGTACTTCAATTTCTCTTTCAGATAAATTAATTACGCTACTTTTTCTATGCGGATGATAACGATTGTTTGAAATTAAGTTGGTTAATTTTTTTTCGATAGAATTACAGTAATAGCTTCGGCCTTCATGTACAGCTACTGCTGCTTTTAGTAGTTCATAACGATTGGTATTTTTAAGTAAGTAACCACAAGCACCAGCCCCAAGCATTGCAACAATTAAATCGTCATCATTAAACATAGAAAGAGCTATAATCTTGGTTTTTAATTTAGATAATCGCAATTGCTTACAAAATTCTATTCCATTCATTTTTGGCATCTGTATATCTACAAATACAATATCAAGAAATTCAGTTTTACAAAGTTTCAAAAGTTCAATTCCATTTTCAACATCCCCTATCAAATGCATTTCCGGTTGATTTTCGAGTAATAATTTAAACCCATTTCTGAAAATTTCATGGTCGTCTGCAATGGCAATTCTAATTGGGTTTTGTTTGTAATTCATTTTATTGGAATTTCAATTGTTAGAATTGTTCCTTTGCCTTTTTCGGAATATAAATAGAAAATACCATCCATTATATTGGTTCTATTTTGGATACTGCTGAGCCCCCTTCCTTTATATAGTTCAATTTTGCTGTTTATATTAAATCCAATTCCGTCATCTGTGCAAACAAGTATCAGTTTTTTCTTACACTCACTAAATATAATTTTCATTCTTCTGGCCTTTGCGTGTTTAAAAACATTATTCACTGCTTCTTGAACAATTCTGAAAACCTGTATTCCTTGATTTTCATCCATCGTTAGCAAAGGAGGGTAGCTAAAAAATATTTTTAACGGATTGGACTGCTCCAGTGAATAAATTAATTCCTGTATTGCTGCAAATGCACCTTTTCGCTCTAAAATTGTTGGCAAAAGATTATGTGAAACTGCTCTAAGCTTCACCAATACTTCATCTAATTGATCGCTTGCTTTTAAGAGATATAAAAATTGATTTTTAGAACTATAGATGGCGTTGTCAAGTTGAAATTTAATTACGGATAAAATTGGGCCAAGGTCGTCATGCAAATCAGATGCTATTCTAGCTCTTTCTTTTTCCATTGCATTAATTTCTGCCAAGGAATTCGCCTTTCGTAATTCTAAATTTGTATGCTGCTGTTGGATAATTAATACTGCTAAGAAAAAAATAATTGCACCTATCAATGCTATTGCAATGAGTATTGAAAAGTACATTTTTGCTTCTTTGGCATCCATAATATAACTATTACATAAAAGATATTGGTAACTAAATTTACATAAACAATGATTCTGTGCAACTGAATTCTAAAAATTTTACTTGAATTAAGCCCATTAATCCAAAAGATTTCTACCATTGCACTTGTGGTATAAAAGAAAATCAGGCTTATACAAGTAAGAAAAATATGATTCCGGACTAACTTTTGACCCTTTTTTAATATAAGTGATCCAATTGTATTTATACTCATCAGAACAATCAATAAGCTAAAAGTCACTCTTGAATAAGAGTTGAAAGTAAAAACAGAGGAAAAAATAAAATTCTCATATATCCAAAAAAGTGTACTACTCATCACTAAAAACAGAAAGAAATATTTTTTATTGGAGAAAATATTCCAGCACCTAAACTGATACAACAATATAATCGTAGAAAATAAAACATAAAAATTACTATTTATTACATTGGTACGATAGAAACTTATAAAAACAGTAGATAAAATTTCATTGATAAACCCCAGCCATAAAAATAAAACAAAGGGGTAATTAGCCCGATGAATGGTTTTAATTTTTATCAGGCTGATTATAGCAGCAATACCTATTAAATAAGATAAAAGTACGGTTATATTATAGTTCATTATTTACATAAGTATTTCTACGAATTTAATGAAGAAGTTGGGGGGCAATCATCAGGGCATCTTCGCGAATCATTCCATAAATAAGGATCTGCTTCCGATGAAATAATTGAATCTGCTGAAGGAAGTATGTCTTCGTCAGCATTATTAACGGCCACCAAAATTGCGTGTACTTTAAACTCATCGCCCATTCCGTAGTAGATCCTAAGTTTTTCGCAACCCGGCTTAGCCAATAAATCCGATATACTCTTTCGGCTAAATGTTTCACAAGTAGCTAAAATTTTCTTTCCCTGAAATGCTTGGGCTAAGATTTGTTCTTTTTGACTTCTGTATAAGCTAGTCATTTTAATACCCTGTTGAAGTGAAATTGGTTTACTCATTGTGTTGTTTTTTTAGTGATTGAATAAAGCAAGTTGCGAAAAATTTAATATACATACACCCTTATTAATACGCAGGTATATGACTATTAAAGCTATTTATAATAAGTAAATTCAAGTATTTTATCCGTTCAGCTTCAAATATTTCTCTAGTAAAGTCTGGTGCTTTTCAAGCAATTCGTAGTACCGAAACTTCCACTCATCTATATGCTTTGTAGCTTCTTCAAGGGTTTGCGGAGGTGTTTCCGTCAAGTAGAAGTTACTCGGCTCTTTTACAAAATTCTCGAGTAAATCAGGAAAATACACACTCAGATCTACGTGCAATATTTTGCCGTAGTTTAATAAAATATCAATAGGTAGTTCCGGATCATTAATATGATTGTAGTAGCTAGATCTGCTGTATCCCGCTTTTCGTACCAAGCTGGTTATAGACATGCCAGCACTAGCCACAACTTGTAGCAGCAATTCACCTCTATGAAATTTTTTATTATTGTTTTTCAATTCAGTAAAGGAATAAACAATATTGATTAAATAAATGGGCTAAAAACTCAGGTATTTGTACATTTATGATTAATAAAATAAACATTATGTATAAATATAGAAAGCTCGACCACCTTGAGTGTTTTGAAAGCAGTCTCCCATCAACAAATTTTATTCCAAAAAATGCAATTCATTTCATTCTTACGTTTCTATTTAGGCAAATGCAAGCAGATAGAAAAGTGACCGGCTTAAAGAGTCAAGCAAGACATCCAAATTTTTTATTCAATTATTACAAGGCCTTTCAAATACACAAACGGCTTTTGAACAGCGGTAAAATATGCATGAATAGATAGTATAAATTATAAGAAGCGCAATTTTTTCACTGCTTTTTCAAGTGTTTCTTCTTTTTTTGCAAAACAAAATCGGAGTACTTTATTATCCTCTCCATTTTTATAGAAAACCGAAATTGGAATACTTGCAATACCATATTCTTTGGTGAGTTTAATTGCTAATGCCTTATCCCCTTCGTTACTGAATCCTTCATAACTGTAACACTCAAAATAACTTCCATGAGATGGGATACATTTAAAAGGTGTATCATTCATTAACTGTCTAAAAAAATCTCTTTTGGATTGCAAAAAACCGCCCAATGATAAATAAACTTCTTTATTTTGAAGATAAGCAGCCAATGCAACCTGTTTGGGTGTATCACAACTAAAGCAATTGTATTGGTGAATCTTTCTAAACTCTTTCATTAAGTAATCTGGTGCTATACAATAGCCCAATTTCCAGCCAGTACAGTGGTAGGTTTTACCAAAAGAAAAACAGACAAAGCTTCTGGAGAATAATTCTGGATAACGCAAAATACTCTGGTGTTGGTGTTCATCAAATATTAAATGCTCATATACCTCATCACTTAAAATAATGATATTGGTATTGGCCACCAATACTGAAAGTTGTTGCATATCAGCTTCTCCCAATATTGCTCCGGTAGGATTGTGGGGAGAATTAATCATGATCATTCTTGTACGAGAATTTATTTTTGCTTTCACCTCCTCCCAGGGAATAGAATAGTTCGGATATTTCAATGAAATCAATACTGGAACCGCTCCATTCAATTCTATAGTAGGAATATAGCAGTCATATGCAGGCTCAAATACAATTACTTCGTCGCCTTTTTTCAACACGGTAGTAAGCGCCGTATAAATAGCATAAGTGCCTCCAGGTGTTACCGTTATTTCATTTTCTGCACAAACTTCTGAGCCGTATAGTGCAATCGATTTTTGCGCTATTGCCGCTCGTAATGCAGGCAATCCGTGCATATGCGCATACTGATTATTCCCGTCTAGCATGGCTTTATTTGCCAGCTCAATTAAATCTTCACTCATATTAAAATCAGGAAAACCTTGACCAAGATTAACGGCACCATATTGGGCTGCAAGCTGACTCATAACGGTAAAAATAGTAGTGCCTACCAAAGGCAATTTCGAGGTAAATGATACTTGCACAATTGTTAATTTATTTGCTTACACATATGAGTCTTTACACTATAAAGGCTGAAGAATATTAGCTAACCTTTTTAATTCTACTTCAGCAATTTTTGCTGTATAGGATAAATTAACCAGACGATAAGATTCATTTTCAAAACTTTGTTGTGCAATCTTAATATCTACAATAGTAGATTGCCCCAACTGAAAACGCAACATCACCAAATTGAGTAGTTGTTTAGATAAATCATAATTTTTCTGCGCTGTTTTAAGTTGCAATAAAGTATTGCTATACGCTTGATAAGTTCTAACAGCCCCATTTTCTATACGCAATAAAAATCCGTCTCGCTGAGTTTTTGCAATGCGTGTATTGATTCCTGCAATTTGTGATTGACGTTTATTGATGCCCCCATTATAAATAGGAATGGCTAAATTTAATCCTAGAAAAGGACCATAACTTTGATTTTGTAAGATGAATCCAGCTTGACTGGTAGTATTGTTTAAATTAAAACCAGTACTGGCTCTTAAAATTGGAGATCGCAACGCAGCGGTTTCTTTTTCAATTAATTCATTCACTTTAATTTGTTGTTCAGCAGCAATTAATTGAGGATTCTTTAAAGCAAGTTCACGAACCTGATTAAAATTGACCTGCTCATCCACCACAATTGTATCACTAATAACAATAAGGCTATCGGGACGAACAAATATTAAATTTAATAGGTTTGTTTTACCTTGATCAATTATAAGTTGTTGTGATTGCTCGGCTTGTATGGAAGCATTTAAATCAATTTCAGCTTGAAAAATATCTGCGTTATTTGCTAGACCAACTTCTTTGCGGCTTTTAATGATTGAAACACGTTGCAGAGATACTTCTATTGATTTTTTTAATGTACTCAAAAAAAATTGTTGCCGAACTATATCGTAATAACTGGTTATTACAGAGGCAATGGTGTTTTGTATTTGGGCATTGAGTAGTTCTTGGTTTAGGTTTTGTAATTCTTCTAATCTTTTTTTAACTGCTTTAACCCTAAACCCGTTGAATAAAAGAATACCGCCAGTAATATTGGCGGTTAGATTATTTGAAGTTACTCCACTACGCTTTACATTTCTGGTAGGATCTGGAAATTTTTGATTGATGCTGGTGACGGTTTCATTGTCATTTGCATTTGCTGTAACAATGGGCAATCCACCTGCAATACCAATATTGTTACCAATTATTGCAATCTCCAGATTATCTTTTGCCAATTGTATATCATAGCTGTTTTTCAATGCCAACCCAATGGCGTCTGCCAACGATAATCTGTTTTGGCAAAACAAGACTATTGGTGAAAAAACAGCCACAAACACGATAGTTAAAAACTTACTCATGTAGATGAAATTACCAAAGGATGGTGGAAATATCCTGATTATTTTACAAGTGGACACTAGCTAACCAGCGTTCCTACATTCATTCCTTCCACTACTTGAAGCAGATTACCCGGGGTATTCATATCAAATACAATAATGGGTAATTTATTTTCCATACAAAGGGTGAATGCAGTCATATCCATCACTTTCAGGTTCATTGATATGCAATCTTGAAAAGAAATCTTTTCATATTTAACTGCAGTAGGGTCTTTTTCTGGATCGGCATTGTACACACCATCAACCCTTGTTCCTTTTAAAATTACATCAGCTTTCATTTCAATGGCACGGAGTGAACCCGCTGTATCAGTTGTAAAGTATGGGTTACCAGTGCCTGCGCCAAAAATAACAACACGCCCTTTCTCCAGGTGACGTAAGGCTTTTCTACGGATATAGGGTTCTGCCACTTGTTCCATATTAATAGCACTCTGTAAACGCGTGTAAACGCCTATTTTTTCAAGCATGGCCTGCATAGCCATTGCATTTATTACGGTGGCCAACATTCCCATATAATCGCCGTGCGCTCTTTCAATACCACTATCGGCTTCATTCATACCTCGGTAAATATTACCTCCGCCAATTACAATAGCCACCTGTACCCCCAAATCGGTTACTCTTTTTATATCATTGGCATATTGCTCAATAATTTTTGGATTGAATGGGTCACCATTGCGCTGGTCGCCTAATAAGGCTTCCCCAGACAATTTCAGCAGGATGCGTTTAAATTTTGGAAGCATGGTTGGGGTTTAAGATTGCATTGCAAATATAATGAACCGATTCCTTAGTACTCAAATTCATCCAACCTATTTGCTATTCTTGTGTATTCTTGTTATTTTGATCTGATTTCTTTTGAGATTTTTACAGCTTAATTTTAAAAAATGTTAAAACAGTTACTTTTCCCCACTATGTTACTGTTGGTTTTAGGTGGATTTTCCCAGAATTATATTTTAGAACAGTATCGATTACGTGATGGAAAAATCAATAGAATTAAAGTGGGCGATAAGGTTATATTATGTTTTAACCAACAAACTAACGACTTTATGAATCGTCCAGAAGAAGTATTTATCAGCAAGCCTGATACTGGAGTAAGTCAGATTTTTGTAAAAGCTAAAATTATTGGAATTACCAATAACTCAATTCAATTCAAAGACCGCTCAATGGGTGGTTTAAGAGAAATAAAACTGGATAAAATTACGGGTATGCATAAGTTAACTTTAGGCAAACAAATACTTAGAACTATTTCACTAGGCCTAAGTATGGTATCATTTGGTTTGGCTATACAAGCAACTCAAAATTCAAATATTTTTACTTTTATGGGCTATTTAGCAGGAGGGTTTATTTATGCTGAGTATGCAGAGGATAAATTCGCAGATAAATATGTAGAAAAGCGGAAGATTCGGGTTGTTCTTGAATAATATATCCCAACCATTTAAATGATTGGGATATAAATTAAGATTGTCATTGGTTTTGTATTATCCTAAAGCAACTCTTTTAAATTCAGTAACCGTAATATTACCAGCAGTTTTCAGATAAGCTTCTACGGTAATGCTGCCATCTTTTACAAAAGCTTGTGCTAACAATGTATTCTCTTTAAAGAATGCATTCAATTTACCTTCTGCTATTTTAGCAACCATTTCATCGGGCTTACCTGCCATTTTAGGATCTGCTTTCATAGTATCTACTACAATAGCTCTTTCTCTTTCAATAGTTTCAGCAGGAATACTATTGGCATCTACTGCCAGTGGATTCATGGCTGCAATTTGCATAGCTATATCTTTACCAGCTTCTACTGCCTCAGCAGTTAACCCAACTAAAACTCCCATACGATTGGCACCATGTATATAAGAAGCTACATAAGGCGCCTCAATTCTTTCGAATTTAGCAACCCCAATTTTCTCACCAATTGAAGCCAACTTATCATTAATCATATCTGCAACTTTTGCACCATTGATAACCACTTCATTCAGTTCCTCTGCACTTTTCACATCATTGGCTACTGCGGCATCTGCAATGGATACAGCAAAAGCAACGAAATCAGCATTTTTTGAAACGAAATCTGTTTCACAACTAATACATACTACAAAACCTACTTTATTATCAGCAGATGTTTTTGCAATAATCACCCCTTCTTTCGCTTCTCTATCGCTTCTTTTAGCAGCAACTTTTTGTCCCTGTTTCCGCAACCAGTCAATTGCTGCCTCAAAATCACCATTGGTTTCGGTAAGTGCTTTTCTACAATCCATCATACCAGCACCTGTGGTCTGGCGTAATTTATTAATGTCCGTAGCTGTAATTGTTATAGTTGACATTATAAGTTTGTTTAAATTATTAATAACGAATAATTAGTAATCTAGTTAAACAATATGGTTACTGTTAAACTTGATTACTAATTATTAATTGAAGTAGGTTGAATTAAATGATTTGCTATTTACAAATTATCTGCTTCCACCGCCACCACCACCTGCTGGGCGACGATTTCCGCCACTTGGAACACGACGCTTAGGAGGACCGCCAGCACCAGGACCGCCGGCTGGGGCACCAGCACCGCGACTTCTACCTCCGCGACCAGCTTCTGACTGGGCTTCGGCTTCAAGACGGCGTGCTCTTGTTTCGTTTTCATTGCTGCTGTCATCAGACTCATCTTCATCTTTAGATGCTTGACGTTCAGCAAGACCTTCAGCAATTGCTGCTACGATATAATTGGTGATAATAGAAATTGATTTTGTAGCATCATCGTTAGATGGAATGGCAAAATCAACTTTATTTGGATCACAATTCGTATCTACCATACCAAAAGTAGTAATGCCTAAACGCTTAGCTTCTGCCAAAGCAATATGCTCGTGACCAATATCTACTAGAAATAAAGCAGCCGGTAAACGACCCAGTTGAGCAATACCGCCCAATACTTTTTCCATTTTATCCTTATCACGAGTAAGGGTTAATCTTTCTTTTTTGGTCAAGCTCTCTGCGCTTCCATCAGCAAGCATTTTTTCAATGCTTTGCATTTTCTTAACACTCTTACGAACTGTGTTGAAGTTGGTAAGCATACCACCCAACCAACGCTCTGTAGCAAAAGGCATATTCACACGCCTAGCACATTCAGTAACGATTTCTTTCGCCTGCTTTTTAGTAGCAACAAACATGATTTTCTTACCGCTTTTAGCAATTTGCTTAATGGCAGCAGCTGACTCCTGTAAGTAATCTACCGTTTTGTTTAAGTCGATAATATGAATGCCTTTTTTCTCAGCAAAGATGTAAGGCAACATCTTTGGATTCCACTTCTTTTTTAGGTGACCAAAGTGTACGCCGGCCTCCAGTAATTGCTGTTGTAGTGAAGTGTTATTTTCCATTGTGGTGAATTGTATAATTTTTTAAAATTTATTTTCAGTAGATATTCAATACAACGATTAACGCTTACTGAACTGGTAGCTTCTACGTGCTTTCTTGTGACCAAATTTCTTACGCTCAACACTACGTGGATCACGCTTAAGTTGACCAGCAGCTTTTAATACTGGACGAAACTCTGGGTTTACCTCAAGCAATGCACGTGCAATACCCAATTTAGCAGCTTCTGCCTGTCCCTTTAAACCACCTCCTTGTGCGTTAATAACAATATCAAATTTGCCTTCAACTTCTGCAGTTTTGATGGGAGCTTCTACTTGGTTTTGTAAGTAAACCAAGGGGAAATAAGCTTTATAATCTTTGTCGTTTACAGTGATCTTACCATCGCCCTTGCTGATGAATACGCGGGTAACGGCTTCTTTACGGCGACCAACTGCATTTTTTTGTTTTTCCATTTTGTTTATATTGGGTGCTCTGTATAACTAACAGAGCAATGGTTTAGAATTTAAGTTCTTTTGCTTGCTGTGCAGTATGAGGATGAGCAGCACCTGCATACACAAATAATTTTTTGATCATTTTGCGACCCAAACGGTTTTTAGGTAACATACCTTTTACCGCTCTTTCCATAATTACCTCAGGGCGACGTCTTAAAAGATCAACTGCAGCTTCCTCTTTTTTACCTCCTGGATAACCAGAATAGTTAAGGTAGATCTTGTCTTCTAACTTATTACCGGTAAATACCACTTTCTCTGTATTGATTACAATTACGTAATCGCCACAATCTACGTGTGGGGTATAATAAGCTTTGTTTTTTCCGCGAAGAACGGCGGCAATCTTAGATGCAATACGTCCCACGGTTTGATTAGTACCATCAACTACATACCAGTTGTGTTGAACGGTAGCCGCATTTGCATGCTTGGTGGTGAAATGAAGTTTACTCATGATGCTTAAATTTAGTGAAGCCGGACGCTATCCCGCCGACCAGAATATCCCATTTTTGGGAGTGCAAAAGTCGCATTTTGCAATGAATATTCCAAGAATTATGACAAGTATTTTTCCTCGACTCTTCGCAACTAATTGATTTTCAATAAAAATTTGGCAAAATAATTTAAGTGGCATTTATTTTTAAACTAAAAATTAGCATTTTATTGCTTCCCTTCAAACCAAAACTACCTGTACCTTTAAAGTTTGTAAGGAATTTTAGTGAACGGTTTCAATTTGCCAAACAAACAACAATTACAGCACCACAAATTCAATTCATTTGAGCTATAAAAAATTTTCTGCCGACCAAATATTTACCGGAACTGATTTGCTCACCGATCAATCTGTATTAATTACCAGCAATGATGGTACTATATTAGATATGGTAGCACCCGAAGACGCTGGTGACGATATTCAATACTTACACGGTATTCTTTCCCCCGGTTTTGTAAATGCACATTGTCACTTAGAGTTAAGTCATATGAAAGGATTGATTCCCGAGCATACTGGCTTGCCTGATTTTATCTTAAAAATTGTAAACGAAAGGCATTTTCCAGCAGAAAAGATATTAGATGGAATTGCAAAAGCCGAAGCGGAAATGTTGGCGAACGGGATTGTTGCAGTGGGCGATATTTGCAACAATACACTCACTATTCCACAGAAGGTATTGGGCAATATGGCTTACCATAATTTTATTGAAGTAAGTGGATGGAAGCCTGAGATTGCTGTAGCTAGATTTGAACATTCGAAAACAGTGCTGGCAGCTTTTGTCGCAGACCTTGAATCACTTCAAAATAAAAATCAACGTTCATTTTCTCCTGCTAATATTCAATATTCCTCATTATCACCACACGCTCCTTACTCTGTTTCAAATGAATTATGGCAGCAGCTAATACCTTATTTTGAAGGAAATACAGTTGCCATTCACAACCAAGAAACGGAAGCAGAAAATGATTTGTTTTTAAATGGCTCAGGCAATTTTATTCAGATGTATGCAGCAATGAATATTAACCAATCGCATTTTGCACCAACGGGACTCACCAGCTTACAATCATATTTTCATCAATTAAATACAGCAAAAAATTTGCTCTTGGTTCATAATACGGAGACGAATGCACAGGATGTATTTTTTGCAAACGCCGCACAAGGTGAAAACAAGCAGTCGCTTTACTGGTGCTTATGTGTAAATGCCAATTTATACATTGAAAATAAATTACCTCCCATTGAATTATTGCGCCGCTACCACGTAAATATGGTAGTAGGCACAGATAGTTTAGCCAGCAACCACAGCCTCAGCATACTAGAAGAACTTAAAACTATTTCAAAATATTTTCCTCAAATACCATTAGAAGAACTATTGCAATGGGCAACGCTGAATGGCGCAAAAGCATTACAAATGGATCAACAATTTGGAAGTTTTGAAAAAGGAAAAAAACCGGGACTGATACTGATACAAGGCATTGAGGAAGATCATTTATTGAATCATACAACAGTAAATATTATTCGTTAATCACCCCCAGTAGCTATTTTTCTCCAGGATGATAGCTCAGCTCTATATGCTTTAATACATCATCCCGATAAAAGTAAACTTCTTTAAATTTTCCATGAACGAACCCTTCCGCTTGATCGGTAAAATGCTGCGAGCCAAGATATTTGCTTTGACCCCCCGTTACAATAGTACTTGCTTTTATGCGAGGCCCAAATTCTACAGCCGCAATAAAACTATTACCCGCATAGCCATAGCGTTTTTTGGTATTGGACATAAAGCCACTTTCAAAAGCTGGTAATGAACCCCAACGCGAAGAACTCAATGGAACAGCTATACTTGGTTTGGCATCATCATATAACTCATTAAATTCACCTGTAAGCCGCTGGTAACGGTTAATACTTCCCCAATTCACTTGCCACAATCCATATTTTTTTTCTAGGGTTTTAATTACTTCCAGCAATTGTTCCAATAATTTTGCAGCCGATGTATTTGTAACAATGGAATTAAACCGAGCAATAATTGCTGTATTCTCTTCTCTGGTTTTTGCAAACGGAATCAATATATTTATTTTTGTTGCCCAATCAATAGCCAACGTAGTAGCAATGGAATTGGTATCACTAATTTTATTCCAAGCCTTTAGTATATTAATGGGCTCCTGTAGTTTTTGTTTGATTGAATCGCTAATAGTCAATGCATCAAAAGCAGTAAAAAGAGGAGGTAGTAAAATATCAAAAGCAGTAAGGTAGCGGTTGTATCCAATTTCAATAAGTTGGTCTAGACTTATTTTATTGGAATTATTGAGCAACTTAATAGCATTTAGTCCACGCGCATTCTGCCCATCAGGTGCCATATAATTGGGATGGTTTTTTTTATCGGGACTAGACTTGCCCGCCAATGCATATGGGGTTGCGTTGCAGTTCTGCATCCATCCTGTTTCTGGATTAATTAAGTGTACAGTTTCTTCTAAGGAATGAACTCCTTGCCATTCGGTTTTAGCCGTAGTTCCGTCTACGGGTAGCGACCAATTATAAGCTGAATCACGCCTTGGTATAAAGTTACCATGCCAATAGGCAATATTTCCTTGATCGTCTGCGTAAACAGTGTTATTGGTGGTATTGGATAACCCTCGCATGACCCGAATAAATTCAGTCAAGTTATTAGCCTTGGTTGTTAACCAAGATTGTATCAATGCTTTTTTGGAGCGGTTGTATTCTTTCAAGCTCAGCCATTTGCCTGCCCGCTTTGCTACAATTGGTCCGTGGTGCGAATAATATGCCGTAAAAGTTTTAGAAAGTCGCTGATTATTTTCGGTATAATAAAGGGTGATATTTTGGGTTTTCAGTGGGATTTGTTTTTGTTCATATTCATACACCCAACCCTTAGAAGTTTCTGTTACTTTCTCTTCATAGAGGTCGGCCACATCGGCATAGCTAGTTGTATGCATCCAACCCAGATGGGCATTAAAGCCTTGGTAAATAAAAAACTGGCCCCAAGTTGCGGCGCCATAAGCGTTGAGTCCCTCCTTACTCACCATCTGCGCTTCGCTTCTAAAATAAAAAGGCACATGAGGATTGATGTAAAGCATTGCATTACCCGAAATTGTTTTTTTAGGCGCAATGGCAAAACCATTGGAGCCACGATCTTCAATATCTCTATCATTATCAGCAAATGCGGTGGAGGCTGATGGTGTATTGCTGTAAAAAAGTTTTACTTCTTCAATAGTTGCACCGCCCATACTGGTTGCAGATACGCTGCCATCTGTATACATTAGTTGAAACCAAGGTTGGAAACGAGTGAGTACCAACGGCTTTATTTCGGAATGTTTATACAGAAAATAGTTGATGCCATCTGCATGTGCAATTAATAATTTTTTTAGCCAAAGGGGACTACTTAAAAAATCTTTTTTGGCATCGTTGCTATCGGCAATCAGCCGCATTAAAAGATCGTTGTAAAGTAGAGAAGGGCCTTCCATTTCTGCTCTTCTGCCCAGCATTTCCAAATAATTGCGTTCAATGCGCTCAAAATTTTCTTCGCATTGTTTGTACATTAATCCGAATACCGCATCAGCATCGGTATTGCCATAAATATGAGGTACCCCATGCTTGTCCACCACAATATTTACCTGTTTGGCTTGTACTTCCCAACGTTTAATTTCGGCTGCGCTGGGAGATTGGGCAGCAGCTGTTATAGAAACAAATAGCAGAGCAAATAAATAAATTATTTTACACATAAGCTGTATAAATTATTGAAGGCATTATGAAACTTGTATAATTTAATATGTATGGCGGCATTTCGATAAATCTAAAGTAGGCAATTTTTAAACGAAAGCCTAACTTGCCTTTATGAAGACGGCAACAGTACATGAAATAAAGCAGGAGCTAACGGCCAACTCCGAAAAAGCATTGATTGATTTGTGTTTACGATTGGCAAGATTTAAGAAAGAAAATAAGGAATTACTTACTTACTTACTTTTTGAAGCAAATGATTTAGAGAATTATATAAATGAAATAAACGCTTTAATAACCGAAGAATTCAGCGAGCTTGACGCTTCGGTAAATCTATATTTCACCAAAAAAAGTCTCCGTAAAATAGTCCGTATTGCCAACAAGCATATCCGTTATACTGGATCAAAGCAAGCGGAAGTGGCCATTCTACTGCATTTCTGTACCCAATTAAACGAGAGTAGTATACCATTTAGAAAAAGCACTACATTGGTAAATCTCTATCAACAGCAGCTAAAAAAAATAAAAGCAGCACTTGCAACCATGCATGAGGATCTGCAATACGATTACTTACGAGCATTAAACTCCTTATAATTATTTTTCCTCGTCAAAAAAAAGTTTGTAATAATGTTTGCCAGTTATTTCATCATACCCCTTTTCAATCAGATCTCTTCTTCCATGTACATATACATGAAAGTTTTTATCGAGTTTTAAAATACTCTTAAAAAGGCGTTGTTGTTTTTGAATAGCAGCGGGGTTGATGTCAAATTCATCATTTATCTGAACCTGTTTGGCCACTTCATATTGCTGTTTATATTGCGTAAAACTATCAATTACTTCTGGGTGGTGAAGTACTTCTTTGTTGAATTCTTCCAATTGAAATTGATCATGGGTTTTAAAATAATTCATACTTCGCTGCAACATGTCAATCTGGTCGGTCTTGTTGGTATCAAATTGTTCCTGTAGTTCATTGCTGATAAAGAGTTTGCATAAACCTAAAGCTTCATTGGTATGGTGGTAGCTATTGGTGATGGGTTGGGCTTTGAGAAAAGTCTTTTTCCAGAAATCAGCGTCGCCTTGCTTTGAAGCGGTAGACTCATGAATTAAAGCCAAAAAACCTTCATTTTGGTCTTTTCTAAGCAGAATTACGCCTTTCTCAGGCTTTTTTAGGTCGATTCCTTCTTCTATTGAAAAATTAATTCCCGCAGGTTTGGCATTAATTTTTAAAAAAGATTCTTTTGTGGTAGTATGAAATATTCCGATGGCATCGGTAAAACCTCCATCAAAAGCAACCTGTTCAAAATATACGAAATAGAATTCTCCAGACTTAGCAAATACTGAACTGCTTTTAAAATGAAAGTGTTCCGCTGCTTGTTTACTGGCTGCTAAAAATTGACTTTTATCCTCAAAAAGCCCAGTAGCAATGGTGTACAAGAGGTTCTGTTCGGTATCAAGCTGGTACTGTTCAACCTCATTAAAAGGCTTCAAAAAAAAATTGACAAGTATTTGTTGCCAATATTCATTTAATAAATCTTGTTCTTTTTCCGACAAAATCAATGCACCACCTTGGGCTGCATTGCCCGCCTGGTGTACAATTAGCGACTTTATTAGGGTGCCTGATACATCATTCATAGTACTGCGAATATAGCTGGAAAGCTGACTTTTATAAACCAAATTCGGAATTAGGCAATAAATTTCGGAACTTCACCGAATTATTCACCTAATGTAGCTTATTCATGTATACCCAGATTTGGACCAAGTACCTCCCGATTATCCGCATTTTACTAAAAAGAACCAAACAAGACAATCAGGTGCTCGACTTGAATAGGATTGATTTTGAGCGGATGGGAACCGGTCGCAAAGCGGGTTACAAGTTTACCATTGAGTTTACCAAGGGTAGGGTAAGTAACCTAATAAGTAGTTCTGTGCTGGCATCCGATTTGGCGGCAGTGATACTAGACGATAAAACAACAAAGGCTTTTTTAGATGGCGGAGATTACACCGTTTCGCTCAATACCAAGTTCCAACTACTAATAAAAGGAGTAGCAACTGAAGATGTAGTAGAAGCTGAAGGAGAATAATTCTGAATTATTTGCCATTGTGTTGTACTTGTACTAACTCAAGTGTGTTTTTTATTTGCCGTATATGTCGATTCATATGTGCAAGGTAAAACCCAATGGCATCTCCACACTTTAATCTTATAAATGAAGCCAGAGAAGTAACTACTCTAGTATTTACCAAGTCTACTTTATCGGCCATTTGTAGGATAGATTTCAAATGATGGATATGTTGCTCAAATTCCGCAAGTACTGTCTCTACAATTAAGGCGGAAGCTGGAATGGCATTTTTAGGCGATTTCATTTTTTTTACACTAGTACCATCGGTTTGAGGCTGCATTATTCGAATAAAGTATGCTCCGAGCCAACTCGATTTAAAGTATGGTTGAGGAGCCAGATTTTTCTTTCTGCTTTTTTGAAATGCAGTCTCCAATTTAGGCAAATACCACCGACTATAATAGTTTAGATGATCTAATATTTCTATCGTCGACCACCCGCCCGTATTGGATTTTTGCTGCAATAGTTTAGACTTTTCAGTAAAAATATGTTCTTGAAAATAAGCATCGGTTTCTAGCAATTGCTGTTGAAAATTCTTTAATAAAGCTGTTGTTGATTGCATTGGTAATTAATTTATACTGCAAAACTGAACCTATTTGTTTGCATAAATCTTGGTCTTCACTAAGATTTATATCATAATAGTATTCAATAATTTACTGAAAGTAGTTGCATCAATTCCTAAATAAGAAGCCAAGTATTTATGAGGAACTAGGTTCAAAATATGGGGGCTTCTGGTTAATAGAGACCTGAATTTTCTTTCCGCTGAAAAAATCATCACTTCGGCCTGACGCTTAATCACACCCTTTAGTGCGGCTGCTGTTGCCAATCGCACAAATCGCTCAATATTGGGATATTGATTGATTAATCTCAAAAACTCAGCATAAGAAAGTCGCAACATACTTGAATGAGTAATTGCTTCAAAGCTAAGATCGCTGGGCATTTGAAGTTGAAATGAATCTGGTACTCCACTGAAAGATGGAGGATAGGTAAATACAATAGTAACTTCTTTATTATCATCAAAATAATACGCACGTTGCAAACCATCTATTACAAAATAAAGGTATTTTTCAACCTCCCCAGCTCTTGTAATGATTTCCTTTCTTTTGAATTGCACTTGCTGCCACGAAGCACTAAATGCTACCCACTCTTCAAATGAAAGTGGATGAATTTTATTCACGAATTGCCTTAACCCCTCTAAATTCGTTTGCTCCATCAGCTAAATTACCCAATAATATGGGTGATTAATCAAATATTGGAAATGGATCTTTAAAAGGCAGACCAATTTCCATATCACGGATTTCTGATTCTGTGCAAAGACAGGCTGTAATTTCTTTTATGATGAGTATTTTATCCATTTCTTGTCCTATTATTACCAATTCATTCAACCTATCACCAAATTTTTTATCCCATTTGCTTTCAATCAATGATTGATTATCGGCAAATGACTGGTGTTGAATTCTGTCTCCGTAGGGCATACTACACCACCAAACTCCGGCCTTATCTGCCTTTAGGCTGCCACCTGCTTGGCTCCAATTTAGGGCATCATTTTTTCTGGAAGCAATCCAGAATAAACCCTTGCTGCGAATGATATTGGTATGCCAATCTTTGTTTAAATAATCCCAAAATCGCTGTGGATGAAATGGTTTTTTATCTCTAAAAACAAAACTACTGATACCATATTCTTCCGTTTCTGGAGTATGTTCACTATTGAGTTCTGCAATCCAACCAGCACTTTGAGATGTTTTATCAAAATCAAAACGTTTGGTATGTAAAATTTTGTTGAGTGGCACTCTACCCATAGCAGAAGTAATAATTTCGGCATCAGCATTTAATTTTTGAATCAGTTGTTGAATCATTCCTACTTCTTTGGGGTTTACCAAATCGGTTTTATTCAAAATAATGGTATTGGCAAATTCAATTTGATCTGTTATTAAGTTTACGATGGTTCTATGATCGCCATCCATATCACTTAGTTTACGCTGCTGCAGGGTTTCAATAGATGAATAATCTTTCATAAAATTATAGCAGTCAACCACTGTTACCAGCGTATCAAGCGTAGAAATTTTACTCAAGTCAATATTATTTGCTTCATCTTGGTAAGTAAAAGTTTGAGCAATAGGAAGAGGTTCACTGATACCCGTACTTTCAATGAGCAAATAATCAAACCTATTTTCATTGGCAAGCCGTTCCACTTCTCGCAATAGATCTTCCCTAAGTGTGCAACAAATGCAACCATTACTCATTTCTACTAATTTTTCTTCTGTCTTGCTGAGGGTATTTTCATTTTGAATGAACTGCCCATCAATATTTACTTCACTCATATCGTTCACAATTACAGCCACACGCATGCCTTCTTTATTGTGTAATATATGGTTTAATAAAGTGGTTTTTCCAGCTCCAAGAAAGCCGCTTAAAACGGTTACGGGTAGTTTTTTTATGTTTTCCATATGCTTGAATTGATTAAATAATATTACAAGTATTGCAGATTCCTTTAACCATAATATCAACCTCTTTGCTGATAAAGCCCAGTGGCAGTATTACTTTTGGAAGCGGACCAGTATCTAAAAAAACGGCACTGCCACATTTTGTACATTCAAAATGAGTACATTCTATTTTATTATTTTCTGCTGATTTTGATTTTGAAAATGCATACCGGATGGTATGATTTTGTGAGGGAAGCGTATGGACAATACCATATTTCAAAAAAACGTCCAGTGTTCGGTATATGGTGACTTTATCAATATTAGCTCCCAACATTTGCATTAATTTTTTATGCGTCAAGGATGCAGAATATTGTTCAAACGCCGCTAAAACCATTAGCCGAGCAGCTGTAATATTCAATCCCTTTTCCTTTAAATAAATCTTGGTGTCTAATTCACCCATGAATAAGGTTTTAATTATTGCAACAACGATGCAAAATACATTATTTTAATTCCCTTTCAAAGTAATTATTAGATTATTTTCTTAGTATAGCTTCCCATAAATCCAATGCTTTTATGCCTGCCGTAGAAATATATTTTTCGCGAATTAATTTATACTTATCCAACGTACTAGCTGCATTTTTATAAATACTGCTATCCACATTATTGGGCTGATAGGTTTTTGGCATGGCATAAGTAAAATAACCTTGGTTACCCGCATAAACTGGAATAGCAAAAAAGTTTCTAGTCACCATTTTTTTGTTGGGATCTGCTTCCTGTATTTTATTTGCTTCAACAAAAAAATCGACCGCATATTCAGGATAGCCAAACAAATATCCATAAGCCCGATTCCTATCCCATTTAGTTTCATACTCAATAACGGGTAAAACTACTGCTGCATTGGTATTAGGAGTAAATCCCCACTGGCCAAAAAAAGATTGATATTGTTGAATCTTTTTAGCAAAAACAGATTTTCGAACCACATAAATTTCCATGTTTCGCATGCTCTTTTCCGTACGCTGAAAGGGCATCAATATAAACTGCCAGTCGCCTTTACTCAAGGCAGTACAAACCTGTTGATACGCATCAATTTTTTGTAACAAAGAGTCATTAGAGGTAATGATATAGTCTCCATCTTTCTGGCTAGAATCTTTTGCAATTGCAAAACGCAAAAATTTTACACTACTGATTGGTTTCAGTGTATCAGCAAGTGTAAATAATGCTTCATGGTCTAGCGCATAAGCCAAGATAGAGTCAGCGAAAGACCGATCAAAGTTATGCTGGGAAATAATTTGTGTGGTTAATGATTTGTTAGTTGAACATGCAAGTAGACTAATGGAGATAAGCAGTAGGAATAAATATTTTTTCATTTAAAAAACAATTGAGTAGGTGAGTTGAATATTTGATCTGATACTAGACTTTAACGTTGTGAACCTATTATTTGTACTCAAATAAATGGAATGAATAACTGATTTTATACTTTGTGAAATATCCATCCCGATTTTTGCATTTATTACCATATTGTTGGTTGCATGAAAAAAATAATTAGGCTGCACTAATAAGGTTGTAATAATATTTGGCTTTGTGCTAGAAAAATAATCATCAACTACAAAATTATATCCAACATCAATACCTGCGTATAATTGAACTCTCTTAGCAGATTTATTTCTATAATTAATACCGCCAACTGTTTCTAAAATACTGGTAGTGAACTGTGTTAAAGTAGCCTGATCTGTAT
Organism: Sphingobacteriia bacterium; assembly: GCA_031369485.1. GTDB lineage: Bacteria > Bacteroidota > Bacteroidia > Chitinophagales > Chitinophagaceae > Sediminibacterium. The sequence continues at coordinate 19,405 of JANMOT010000039.1, read as the reverse complement.
TGTCAATAAATGTAAATACTGGAGATAAAGTAAATTGCCATAAATTATTGGTAACATTATTCAGGTGCCATTTACTAATATGAAGGGCAATTTTTTGATAGACAGATGATGCGCTTTCTGCCCTGAATATCATATCATCTATATAGCCATTTTTACTACTGGCTTTTATAGTGATGGATTTACCAATATTACTATTGCCTTTGTATAAACTTATTAAACCACCCAATTCAATGCCAGTATAATAGCCTGTTGTTACTGGCTGTGAAACCCCTTCTAATATTTCATCGTCTCTTTGTGCTGCATTTAAAGCAAATAATAAATTATAATCTTTCCAACTTTTTTTATACTGCAGATTTACGCCTAAATCGGTTTGCTCACGTCTTCTTTCGCCACTAACAAAAGGCGTTTTACTAAAAGTTCCATAGCCCCTGAATCTATATAATAAAACGTTATTACCAGTATTATTAAAGAGACCTAATTCGTTTTCTTCTTTTGTAAAGCCAATTGTACCACTAAAGCCAATTTCTTGTTGATTGGGTAATTGATAAGTGATGCCCGGTTGTATAGCAATATTACGGTAACGAAAAAATGGCTTGGGTTCACTTAACCTTGCACCAGAAGCTATATTATAGATTATTTGTAATCCTGTATTTATTTTTTTTGCAATAGTTGGTGCGGTTATACCTACTAAAGCCATTACTGCATCCTTTTCCCAATTGCCAGTACTACTGTCTGCCCAAATAATCGGGTTGTCATCATAAGCATTGTAAACACCACTCCAGCCCACTTTTTTTTCGAATATTTTTTTGTAGTTAAAATAACCATTATAGCCCCAGTTATTTATCTTTTTATAGCCACCACTGGCCATACTCAATGCTGTAATTTGTGAAGCCTGCATGGGTTGTTTGAACGTACCAAAAGTGTTTATTGTATTTGCTTGTGCATAACCAACTGATGGCCTTAAAACACCAGTGTAGACTACATTATTGGTAAGTGTATATAAATTTAAGGATCTATTATCTTGTAATACTTGTAGGCTGTCAAGTGTTGTTTTTTGTGCATTTAGATCCAGCGTACAAATATTTATAAATAACAAGCCGATTAAAACTTTTATACCCCATTCTATTTTTATTGTACCAACTGTTAACCCAATTGAAGGATTCATCATAAATATTCAATTTAAACTCTTCTAAAATCCTTTAGGTGTAGGCAAAGCAATTTTCTCAAAATCAGCCGAACTATTATTACTATCCTGTAGCACTCTTCTGCCATTGATGGTGGTCGCAGTTTTTCTTCTTACGCTTTGCTTGTTATAGGTATCGTCTACAAAAATAAAACCAGCATCTAGTGCTGTAGGTATGCGTTTAAAATTTCCGCTACTACCATCTTTAAGAGCCTCAAATGCATCAATGATTACGTTATTTGGCACTTTAATTCTTGGGGCAGTGGTTGGCGTTGCACCAGGTATAGCCACTTGTTGTAATGAAGCAAAATTTGCTTTATAAATAATTATACTGGGGCCAAAAACTGGTAGCAACCAATCAAAACCACCCGTAAAATAAAGTCTGGTTAAATTAGGAACAGCTGGCGCATCTGCATCCCTATTATCTGATCTTTGGTTGAAAGTTTCCCAATCAGCATTTGATAAATCTACTGGACTACTTGGATTAAGTGTTGGGTCTTTGTGATTCACACCATCCTGTGCAATTACTATGCTTTTTCCAGGGGCAAGTGGATAGTCTCTACCTGTGCCAGGTATTTGCCAGATGCTGCTTACATAAACACTGCTATTATCGGTATTAAAAGGCGTAGGCAATGAAGTTGCATTAATTAATCCAGCATTGCCAAAAGCATCTGCTATGCATAAGCTGTCTAAGAAAACAGTATCCGTTGAGTTATTGTAAATTTCTACGAACTGGTCACTAAAATAAGTACCGCCGCTGGGAGTTCTACTGCCTGAATAATATACTTCTTTAATTACCAATCCGCCAACAGCACTGCCTTGTAACTGCAATTGAAAAGTAATATTTTGCGAACCTATCACTGTAGCCGTATTCTGTATCCCATTGAGGGTAACCGCACTGCTGATACCTGTTAGTGCTAAAGCTTCTGCGGCTGACAAATTTTTATTGGCAGTTATGGTATAACTACCTGGTAATACATCACTAAAAATAGCATTGCCATCACTGTTGGTAGTAGCAGTTTTAAAACTGCCATCGGTAATATTGGTGAGGGTTATATTGGCACCACTAGACAAAGGTTGACTGTAAGTGGTAGGATATTTTGCCTGTATAGTTACAATTGATGTTACCAATACGCCAAACCTATTTTTTCTACAACTGGTAAAGATGCTGACAATCATAATTAATAAAACGAAACTTTTTTTCATTTAGGGGTATTTTTATTTAATTGAAATATTGAATTCTGCACCAAAAAATAATGGTTCGTTTCTTCGTACCAAACCTCTCGAGTTTTGGTCGGCGTGTAAGGGTCTGCTGTTCAGAAAATTATTGGCATAAAAAGAAAAGCCAAAGCCCTTAATCCATTCTTTAGTAAGCTTGATATTTAATAAATGAAGGGGCGGAAAACTATTTGGAACTGTATTACTTACTGTTCGAATTAAATCATTGTTTAATGGCTGTTTAGCATCTTGTTCATTCAGAAAAGTGGTTTCACCTTTTCTATTTATAAAGCCAATGGGATAGATATTCAAAGCATCACTGGTACTTTTAGTTATCCATATGGTTTGCCAAAGCGCAGAAATAATCATATTTAATTGTGGTATTCGATGTATGAAGCGAATGCTTGTATTAAGCCGTTCAGCTTTAACTTTTACAGATGATTGATAAATGCCTACTCTGGATGGTGTTATACTATTTGCATAGGCTTTAGCTGCATCTGTAAAAGCACCATCATCAAAACTTGTAGTTTGTATATAGGCTCCTGTTATATTAAAAGCGGTTCTTATGGCTTTTATTTCAGGTAAATCAATACTATATTCAACCCCTTTATTCTGTATAAACCTATTGTTGACTGGAACATCATAAGCAGCAAAAAAAGTATCAATACTTACTGGAATTGAACTGATGATTGGTGGCTGATTGGAGGGCGTACTACTGGCTTTTAATTTTGCATACGTAAATGGTTTTACGTCTCGGTTGATACCAATAGCTCCAGTAGTTGTTTCCTTAAAAAAAGAAACGTTTGCGTTCACTCCTTTCTGTGTGATATCAAAACCTAGTTCCCATTTTTTAGATTGGTAGGGTTTTAAATTCATATCATCTAAATTAATGGTGCGGGTTGTAACTATTACCGAACGTTCGGCTGGATTAGCGGCAAAATAATTGAAGTTTACTAGGTCAAAATATCTAATACCTGGGTATAAATAATTTAACGTAGGTGCTTTTGCTGCAATACCATATCCAGCTCTTATCCAAAATCCACGGGCAATTTCTAGTGCCGTATTAATGCGTGGGGCAGCTACTAACCCATATTTACTTTTAAAAACAGCCGTTGGAGCTATATTGTCAATTCTTAGTCCCGCTTGTATTATCCATGTTTTGCTACCAATTCTCTTAGTAATTCTATCTTCTATATAATATCCTAGTTGGTGTAAGCCAGGTATATTATTAAATGATCTTGGCCTTTCGCCAACGCTGTAGTTTTGTCTTGGTGGTGTTAATATATCAAATTGTCTACCGCTGCCTTTATTTACATCGTATCGCCATTCAGTGCCAAGGATTAATTTATGTTGAAACTGAAAAATATTTTTTACTAAAGTGGCTTCTATTCTCACATAACTATTAAAAGGTCTTCCTTCTACATTTGTTCTATTGAGGTATTCGCTTTTACCATAAACCCCGTTTTGTGTAGTATCAATTATGGCGTTGGAAATTGGAAATAAATCTCTAGTTATCAAGGATTGGTAAAAACCTTGCTGCTCACTATAATTTAGTGAAACTATATAATTAAAGCTAGTCAGCCATTGTTTATTAGCGCGCCATTTACCTTCGGTACTTAACTTGATTCCTTGATCATTTGCAGTGTTTTTGTTTTGGTACCTGAGATCTTCAGGATTTTGTTTTAAAGCATCCACACTTTTATAAAGCGATGCAATAGTGGTGGTAGTAAATTTTTTATTCCTATCCCAAAATTTCTGCCACGCAAGTTGAGTTTGTACTCTTGTGTACTTATTAAAATTATCGCGTACATCGTCTCTTGCATTCAATATATCTACTCCAAGATTGTACGTATTATTTTTTTGTGAATTTGAAAAACCAGTAAAAAAAGCAGTTTGTGCTAAGTTCGGATTCAGCCTTACCCTGAGTTCTGGGGCGAAGGTTCCGATTCTGGAATTAACTATTACCAAACCTGAAGTTAAATCACCATAGCGAGCGGATGGAATACCTCTTATTACTTCAATACTTTCAATATTATCTGCAGGTATTTGCCTTAAATCGTTTCCTCTACCTGCTACGGAGGAGAATGGCGGTAGAGCATTTGCATTAGAATTTAAGATGGTAATATCTGTTTGCAAATTACCATTGTTACTAATTGGTACACCGTCTACAATAATTTGAGTACCCAAAGCATTCGCTCTTGCTGCTTCGATTGTGCTGGGTATTTGTCTTAAATTTATTTGTTGTGCAGCCCCTAAATTAGGGTTAGTGGCCAATTGTCCTGGAATCAGTTGTAACACGTCAGCCAAGCTGGTGGGCTGTGTATGAATAATGGCTGTTTTGTCAATGGTAGAAGACGAACCCAATATTTTTGGTGTTGCGGTAACTATAATATTTTGCAGGCCAATAATACGTTCTGGCAAATAAATGGTATCGGTTTTATTATTACCTATTTCTGTTTGTTTGGTTGCATAGCCTACAATTTTTACAAGTATAGTATGTTTACCTGCTGTGGTTTTACTAAATTCAAAATAGCCATTTTTATTGGTAATAGTATATAAATCGTCGGGTAGTAAATGTACTGTTGCGTTTTCAATAGGTTGTTTTGTTCGCTCACTTAATATATGTCCCGTTATTTTATTGTTGATTTGTGCATTTAAAATACCACTTATAAAAAGGTATAATATTAAAATATAAAATTTCATGCGTTAATATTTATCAGTATTTCATATTCTGTGTTTCTTTGAGGCATTCCAATTATAAATATGAGCTGCTATTATACATATAGCTCCCAATAACTTAATTAAAACTTGGTTGACTTGCGCTGGTATAAAATCACTAATAAGAAATATAACAATACCGTGCAAAAACAGAAACACGATTAGTATATTCCTGTGATGACTGATATATCCCTTGTAAATAGCCTTCCCGCCTACTATTAGCGTGACTAAAATGGAAGAAAGTTCAATCCAAACATTTTCAATCAACTCAAGACCCATTAATGGCAGCGTTGAAAAAAAGATTGGTAATAGTATGCAGTGAATAGCACATACTATTGAAGCAATTACGCTAATTAAATCCCCTCTTGATTTATAATTCACCACTATCATATAGTTAATATGCTGCGAAGATAGTTAAAATGCAACAACGTTGCAAAATATATTTTTGTACTTATTTATTCAGTTCCCTATTTCGTAAATAGTTTTCCGTTTACAGCCTTATCACAAGAAATCATGCCGCTAGTTTTGCAGCATTATGAGAATTATATTATTACTGTTAGCAACGTTAATCGGCGGAAATCTTTTAGCGCAAAAGAAAATTAAAGGTGAAATAGTCGATATTAAAACCGAAGAGAAAATTATTGGCGCCACAGTTAGCTTCGGAAACAAAATGGTAATTACCAATAACAATGGTGAATTTGAAATTATAACCCATACAAACACTATTGAACTGGTTATTTCTGCACTCGGGTATGAAACCAAAAAAATGAAAACATTAGGCGATCAGCAACTATTGCGTGTGGCACTGAATCCTTCTGTAGAAATGTTACAAGAAGTAGTAATAAGCGGCACGCAAAAAGCAGTGAGAAAGATGGAAAGCCCTATTCCAGTTGAGTCTTACGCTGCTAAATTTTTTAAGAAAAATGTGACTCCCTCTTTTTTTGACGCCCTTCAAATCATCAATGGCGTTCAACCCCAATTGAATTGTAATGTTTGCAATACGGGTGATATTCATATAAATGGAATGGAAGGTGCTTACACTATGGTATTAATTGATGGCATGCCCATTGTAAGCAACTTGGCCAGTGTATATGGCCTAAGTGGTATCCCAAATAGCCTTGTAAAAAGAATTGAAATTGTAAAAGGGCCTGCTAGCACACTTTACGGCAGCGAAGCAATGGGTGGTATTATTAATATAATTACGGTTGACCCAAAAAGTGCATTGAAATTTACAACTGATATAAATGCAACCAGTAAGAATGAATACAGCGCAGATATTTCAGGTAAAACCAAAATTGGGAACAGTTCAGTATTGATGGGTTTGAATTATTACAATTACAATCAAAATTACGATATTAACAAAGATCAGTTTACCGATATCGCACTTCAAAACAGACTTTCGATATTCAATAAATGGAATTTATACAGAAAAAATAACCAAGCATTTAATTTGGCTCTTCGTTATGTTTGGGAAGATAGATGGGGCGGCGATACCCGATGGAATAAAAATTTTAGAGGCGGCGATAGTATTTATGCAGAAAGTGTTCTTACCAATCGCTTTGAACTATTGGGTAATTATGGATTAAAAATAAGAAACGAAAAATTGTTATTTGAATACTCTTATAATATTCATAAACAAAATGCAGCTTATGGCAATACGCCATATATTGGAGACCAAAGAACTGCATTTGCACAATTACGTTGGGACAAAAAAATCGGCAACCACGATTTACTTGTAGGTATTCCTTTTAGATATATTTGGCTAAACGATAATACCTCCGCCACACTAAGCAAGGATGGCATTACCGACAAACCATTTAAAGATATACAACCTGGGATTTTTATTCAGGATGAAATAAAATTATCAAAAAAATTTACTACACTAGCGGGTCTTCGATACGAAAATAATAGTAATAATGGCGGCATCCTTTCACCTAGATTGGCTTTCAAGTATATGCCCAATAATCACAATACATTTCGACTTAGCACTGGTAACGGATATAGAAATGTAAATATTTTTTTAGAAGACCACGCTTCACTCATTGGGATTAGAGAACTGGTAATTAAAGAAAAATTGAAGCCTGAAAAAAGCTGGAATGCCACCCTAAACTATACTGGAAATTATCCAACAAGCTGGGGATTTTTAGGATTAGACATCAGTACTTGGTACACTTATTTTACCAATAAAATAATTCCCGATATTACTTCGGACGCCACCAAAATTATTTATGATAATATTGATGGGCACGCTGCTAGTAAAGGCTTTTCTGCAAATATTGATTTGACTTTTAAAAATGGTATAAAAGCTTTATTAGGTACTACTATTATGGATGTTTATCAAAGTAATAATGATGGCACTGGTAATTTTGTAAAACAACAACAACTCTTTGCTCCAAAATTTACAGCAACTTATGCGGTAAGTTATACTACACAAAAAGCTGGCTGGAGTATTGACCTTACTGGAAAAGTATTTGGCTCACAGCGTTTGCCAATCATTACTGAAGACGCTGCTAATGGTATTATTGCAGATTTCCGACCAGAATACTCACCTTTATTTGCATTGATGAACCTTCAAGTAACCAAAAAGTTTAATCAACATTTTGAAGTATATCTTGCTGGTAAAAATTTATTGAACTTTATTCCTGAAAACCCAATCATGCGTCCCGCCGATCCTTTTGATAAAAACACCAGTGTATCCGTAGGTTCCCAAGCTGTAAATCAGGCTGGTTATATCTTTGAGCCAAGTTATAATTATGCGCCCATGCAAGGAATTAAAGCCATGCTTGGATTTAGGTATATTTTACGGTAATTTGTGATGGTTTTAATTTCATCATCGGTTTGCCGCTTAAATATCTTTCTGTGAAAAAAATAAGCTGCTTTATATTCATCGCCTGTTTTTTACAAGTTACAATTGCTCAATCCGAGAAAGTGAACTGGCAATCTTTTAAAGAAGTAGCTGGTATTGCAAAAGATACCCAAAAGAATATACTTATTTATATTCATACCGATTGGTGTATCTATTGCAAAATAATGGATAAGCAAATTTTTAGAGACACAGCAATTGCACATATCATTAATAAGAAACTATTGCCCTTAAAACTAAATGCAGAGCAGAAAGATTCTATTGTTTTTTTCAACAAAACCTATTACTATTTACCCAATGGAAATGGAACTGGTATACATGAATTGGCATTGTTATTGGCCAATAATGCAGGTATTGAAGGTTATCCGCAAACCATTATTTTAAACCCAAAAAAAGAAATTATTTTTCAATACAGCGGATTATTAAAAAAGAAAGAATGGTTACTTTTAATGAGTAAACTATAAGTTATCAATTACCTATTTCCGCTGAAACACTTCTACCATTACTCCATTGGGTGCAATCATCGTCATTAACCTGCATGAGCCTAAAATTGGATCCTTATAATCGATGGGCGTTTGAATAATGCGTACACCTTGTTCCTTGGCGCGGTTGTAAACTTGACGAATACTTTTGGTTTCAAAACTATACATTCCAATTCCCCGATTGGGTAGCTTGGGAGCAGTATTGGTACTCAGTTTTTTATTGTCTTTAAAATCCATGAATATCAAATGCCCACTCGTTGCACCTTTTGAATATACAATGGCAAATCGAAATGGTATATTAGGCTCTATTCCCAATGCTGAACCTTCTCCCGTTCTCCATTCCGTATCTTTTCGTATCTCCATTCCCAATACTTCTGTATAAAAATTTAAAACTGATTTACTAATACCTGTAACCACCTGGGCTGCATAGCCAGGGCCTCCTTTTAAACTTACCGTATCATACGGCGCCAACTGCGGCATCCCATTCCCCCTTTCTATACCTACTGCGTGTACAAATTCGGGTGCTTTATAAATGGTTTCTAAATATTTGTATTTAGTGCCATCGGGCTTACTCAATATAGCAGCTTGCATGGGTGCCATGCTGTTGAAACCTAAAGAACGTAAGGAAGAGTCTAACCCTTCTTGATTCCCATTTGGAAATCCCAATGTGAATGGCCCCATTTCACGGCTGCTATACGATTTGTGTATGGGCTGAATTTTTTTACTCACCAGCATTACCCTAATTTGTATATTTTCTGGCACATTTGGCCTTTGCAATAAATAAAGGCTATAATCGAAGGAGGATGCTAGATCCCACATTTCTTTCTGCTGCTTTTTGTCTTTTTTAGTCAAGCTAATAGGCCCTACCAACTTCATCCCCATTCCTTTTACATAAAAAAGTTCTATGCTATCCAAATAGCCTGTGGCCATGGTTACCATATGCAATGGGCCACATAATGCGTCTGCCCTACTAGATTCGGGCACGGTAATATCTTTTACGTGCAAGGCCGACTGGGCTTGACCAAACTGGATAAAACAATAGAAAAGTGCAAAGAGTAAACTTTTATGCAAATGGTTTTATTTTAAGTTTCAAATTTACAAATAATAGTTAACTTCATTAACTATTATGAATGATTCCAAAAAAATTATTATTGAAGAACAAGGGCTTCGGGATGGTCTCCAAACCCTTTCTGCCGCCGTTAAGGTAGAAAAAAAATTGGAATATATCCACCAACTTATTCATGCTGGCATTCAACGAATTCAAGTTACCAGTTTTGTTCATCCTAAATTGGTGCCACAAATGGCCGATGCAGAAGCCATTTGCGCTGCACTTCCAATAACAGAAAATATTGTTTTTAGCGCGCTGGTACTCAATAATAAAGGGGTTGAAAGAGCCATTAAAGCGGGGCTCAAACATTTGGCCATTTCATTATCTGCCAGTAATACCCACAGCCTTAAAAATGCCAATAAAACCATTGATGCTGCTAAAATTGAGTTTAAAGAAATGACTGCCCTAGCATATTCAGCAGGCATCAACGTAAGAGCTGGCATACAATGCGCATTTGGTTGTAGGTATGAAGGGTTTATTGCAGAAGAATTGGTTTATGAATTGATTCAATTCCACCTTAATTGTGGTGTTGCTGAAATTGCTTTGGCCGATTCAACAGGTATGGGTAATCCCGTGCAAATGAAAAGAATGTTGACAAAAATTAAAAGTATTTGTGGCGAAACGCCCATTACACTTCATTTACACAATACAGAAAATAAAGGCTATGCCAACCTTATTGCTGCCATTGAATGTGGTATCACCCAATTTGATACGGCTTTTGGGGGGCTGGGGGGTTGTCCCTTTATACAAGGTGCTACTGGTAATATTGCTACCGAAGATACCGTGCATATGCTTCATCAAATGGGTTTCACTACTGGAATTGATATGGCCAAAGTGGCATTGGTAAGCAAAGACTTGGCAAAAACAATGGATAGTCCGCTACCGGGACTGCTCTATTCACTCATTGATTCACCCACAATAAAAATTGTTTAATAGGATGGGACAAACCATTGCAGAAAAAATATTATCAAAACACGCTGGCAAAATTGTGTATGCGGGCGACCTCTGTATTGTTCCCGTTGATGGCTGCATGGCTACCGATACTACTGCACCGCTGGCCATTAAAGCGTTCAAGGAAATGGGGGGAATACAAGTTCACGATAAAAATAAATTTCATTTAATCATTGATCACGCTGCGCCTGCACCCAATGAACGCATTGCCAATCTACACAATCTAATGCGTGAATTTGCTGCAGAACAAGATTCCGCTCTCTATGATATTGGAAGCGGTATTTGTCACCAAGTGATGGTAGACCAACAAAAAGTAAAGCCAGGTGATATATTTATGGGCGCTGATAGTCACACCCCTACTTATGGGGCACTGAATGCATTTGCTTGTGGGGTAGGTAGTACCGATTTGGCGGCGGTTATGCTTACTGGAAAAATTTGGTTGAAAACACCCCAAAGCATTAAAGTTATTTTACACGGAAAAAAATTACAACCAGGTGTTTCAGGAAAAGATCTTGTACTAGAAGTAGTGAAACAACTCACCATTAGTGGTGCCACGTATCAATCGGTTGAATACCACGGTGAAGCTGTTGCCGCACTATCACTTTCACAAAGAATGGTACTGTGTAATATGGTAGCAGAAATGGGTGCCAAAACAGGTATTGTTTCGCCCGAAGGGCTGGAATTGCCTTATGAATTCACACCCACTTATGCTGATGCGGATGCAGTGTACAGTCGCATTATTGAAATAAATGCCGCTGCCATCGTCCCTAAAATTGCCATACCCAATTCACCCGATGATGTGCATGATGTAAGCGCATGGGTAGGCACTAAAATTTCTTACGCTTTTATTGGTACTTGTACCAACGGAAGATTAGACGATTTACAAGCTGCTGCTGCTATTCTTAAAGGAAAACAAATAGCCAAAGGCGTTCGAATGATTATAGCACCCGCCAGCAAACAGGTGTTGATAGAAGCACTGAAAGATGGAACCATTCAAACTTTAATAGAAGCAGGTGCTACGATTATTAATAGTGGTTGTGGTCCATGTGTTGGTAGTCACGAAGGTGTTCCAGGTGATGGAGAATCTGTGATCAGCGCTGCCAACCGTAACTTTAAAGGAAGAATGGGAAACCCCAATGCAAAAATTTATTTAGCCAGTCCCGCTACAGTAGCCATGAGCGCCTTAATGGGAGCAATTACAAACCCAATAACTTAATAACCCAATAACTTAACATGCCAATCGCACACGTTTACGGCCACAATATAGATACCGACCGCATCATCCCCGGCAAGTACACCAAAACATTGGATCTTACTTCTTTGGCTGCGCATGTTATGGAAGATTTGGATCCTGATTTTCACCAAAAGTTTACTGCGGGAGACATCATAGTTGCTGGTGATAATTTTGGTTGTGGATCTTCTAGAGAGCAAGCTCCCATTGCTTTAAAAACGGCTGGTGTTTCGGTAGTAATTGCCCATTATTTTGCGCGTATTTTTTTCCGAAATGCCATCAATATTGGTCTCCCTGTTTTAGAAATCCCCAATCATACTATTCAAAATGGCGACCAACTGAATATTGATTTAAGCAATGGCATTGTTACCAATATTACCCAAAACATTACTTATAATGCAACCAAACTTCCAAAAGTAATGCTTGATATTATGCAGGAGGGGGGCCTGGTTAACTATCTTAAAAAACACAAAGACTATATACTCGCATGAGCTTACCACTACAAAATATTCGGGTACTCGAATTTACCCATGCAGTAATGGGACCCACCACAGGTTTGCTATTGGCAGATATGGGTGCCGAAGTAATTCATATAGAACCACCGCAGGGTGATGAAACAAGGCGACTAAAAGGATTTGGCACTGGCTATTTTCCTTTCTATAGCAGGAATAAAAAAAGCCTCGCCATCAATTTAAAATCAGCCGAAGGCAAAGAAATTATTTATCAATTGATAGCAACTACTGATATTATAGTCGAAAATTTTGGCCCTGGCACCATGGATCGATTGGGATTTGGATATAATCAGCTACAAGCAATCAACAGCAAGCTTATCTACTGCTCCCTCAAAGGATTTGCTACTGGCCCCTATGAAAATAGACATGCTATGGACGAAGTAGTTCAAATGATGGGGGGCTTGGCTTATATGACGGGAAGGCCGGGCGACCCACTTCGTGCTGGCACTTCTATTATTGATATTACAGGCGGAATGTTTGGGTATATTGGAATATTGATGGCTTTATATGAAAGAGAAAAAACGGGCAAGGGCAAATTGGTAAAAGCCAGCTTATTCGAAACCACTGCTTTTTTAATGGGTCAACATATGGCTTATGGTGCCATCACCAAAACACCCGTTCCACCCATGCCAGCCAGAGTAAGCGCATGGAGTATTTATAGAATTTTTAATACAAAAGATAAGGATCAAGTTTTTGTAGGCATCATCAGTGAAAAACATTGGGATCGTTTTTGTGAAGTATTTAATAGAAGCGATTGGAAAGCCGATAGCAGGTTACAAACCAATAACGGAAGAATTGATGAAAGGGAATGGTTTCTGCCCGCTGTTGAAGCAATGTTATTGCAATTTACCAAACAAGAAGTGATGGATAAATGCGAACAAGCAGGCATTACATTTGCGCCCATTGCAAAACCAGAAGATTTGTTTGATGACGTACAACTCAATCAGGGTGGGAGTTTGTTGCAAACTATTTTACCTGATGGCACCATCACCAAATTACCTAAAACCCCAATAGAATATGAAGGTGCTACTATTGAATTAAAAATGAATCCACCCAAAATTGGAGAACATACGGTAGAAATTTTATCGGCTTTGGGCTACGCAAAAGATGATATAACCTTACTAGAAAAAAAGGGTATTACGCATGCACACCCAATAACTCAATAACTTAATAACCCAATAACTCAATAACCCAATAACTTAATAACCCAATATGGAACTGAGTAATAAAACAGCCAGAGAGATTTATGAAGCAGTAAAAGCCAATCCTACTAGAGCCAGGTTTGGCTTTGGCGACAAAGCTGCTATTGTAAATATTGATTTACAAAAAGCATATACTTGTGTGGATGAATTTAAAACGGCTTATGAAACAGATCCAAATCAGATTCATTTTATAAACCAGATCAATCAATTGGCAAGGGCTAAAAAACTACCCGTAGTATTTACCTATGTAGCGTATATGAACTCCGCCGAAGATGCTGGTATTTGGGGAACCAGAACCGATACAGAAGACTCTTTACAAAATATAAAATTTGGATCTAGAAGATCGGAGTTTGATGATCGGCTGGAAGTGGATCGGGAGAAAGATATTATTTACTGTAAAAAAATGCCATCGCCTTTTTTTGAAACCCAACTCCAGTCCTTGCTGGTATGGCATCAGATTGATACTGTTATACTCACTGGTGGCAGCACTTCTGGCTGTATTAGGGCAGCTGCAGTAGATTCCTTATCGCGCGGATATAGAACCATTGTACCAGAAGAATGTGTTGCCGACAAACACGAGAGTTATCATTTTGCCAACTTAACAGATATGGCACTAAAATATGCAGATGTACTGCCCGTACAAGAGATCATTCATTACCTGAAAAAATAATATCCATGCTTGCAGATCCTAAATTATATGATTATTGGCCTTATAAAAATCGGCGGAAAATTACTTGGAAAAATGGTGCACGTATTGCTTTTTGGGTAGCACCCAATATTGAATTTTATGAACTCAATCCACCAAAAAACCCGCAACGAACGCCTTGGGCAAAACCTAATCCCGATATCAGCGGATACAGTATGCGCGATTATGGAAACAGAGTAGGTCATTATCGTATGATGGAAGCGATGGACAAATATAATATGCGTGGAAGCATTTCTTTATCGGTGGCTTTATGCCAACATCATCCAGAAATTATTCAAGCCTGTGTTGATAGGAATTGGGAGTTTTTCTCGCATGGCATTTACAATACCCGCTATTGTTACGGAATGGATGAAGCCCAAGAACGCGCCATTATTGAAGACGCTTTTAAAACGGTAAAAGAGGCAACGGGGCAAACAGTTGCGGGCTGGCTGGCTCCAGCACTTACCCATACCGAAAGAACTTTCGATTTAATTGCCGAATACGGAATAAAATATACTTGTGATTTATTTCAGGATGATCAACCACAACCCATTCATGTAAAAAAGGGGCGTCTTATTTCTATGCCCTATTCTTTAGAGATCAACGATGTAATTTGTTACAATTCATATCTGCATACGCCGAGGCATTATGGGGATATGATTAAAAAACAGTTTGATACATTGTATGAAGAAGGAGCCGAATCAGGAACTGTGATATGTATTCCTTTACATGCATACTTGGTTGGCCATCCACATCGCATCAAAGCATTGGAAGAAGCATTGGCCTATATTACTTCACACGAAGATGTATGGGTAACTACTGCCGCTGAAATTGCCGACTACTATTATGAAAATTATTTTGAATAAATATTAGCATCATGCCACTCAATCCTGAATTTTTAGAATACCCAATGCGTCGCTATGGAATGGATCATGAGCGGTATAAATGGGTGAATTTTTTTGAGCGTAATCCCATTCAATGGCCTACACAAAAAACAATGGCATTGCTCACTGTGGTACCTTTAGAATTTTTTCCACTCAATTCAGCTGGCAAACCTTTTAAAGCACCGGGTAGTATGGTAACAGCTTATCCCGACTTTAGGCATTATACCACGCGCGACTATGGCAATAGAGTAGGCGTTTACAGGTTCTTAAAATTATTTAAAGAGCTGGGAGTGAAAGCAAGTTTTGCCGTAAATAGTGAAGTAGCAGAACGATATACAATACTAATAAAAGATATTATGGCAGACGGGCACGAAATTATAGCCCATGGTATTAATATGGATACCCTTCACTATGGCGGGTTAGCTGAAGCCACGGAGGCATTACAAATTAGCACCTGTATACAGTCGCTCGAAAATATTACCCAACAAAAAATAAAAGGATGGCTATCACCTGCCTATTCACAATCTTTTAATACACCAGATTTACTTACTGCTGCGGGTATTGAATATTGCGGCGACTGGGCCAATGATGATTTGCCTTATACCATGCAGACCAAAAACGGGTTACTTGTAAATATACCCGTATCGCAAGAAATTAGCGATCGTCAAATTATCACCAATTACCACCATACAGAAGAAAGTTTTATTCAACAAATAAAAGATCAATATGCGGTACTGCAAGGTGAAACAAAAAACTATGGTAGTAGGCTAATAGCCCTTACGCTGCATCCATATATTATGGGGCTTCCTTATCGCATCAACTATTTAAAAGAAATATTGAGTTGGCTGATGCAACAACCCGATACATGGAGTGCCATGGCCGCAGAAATTGTAAAACCTTATAAATAAATATTAACACATGAATCTATCTATTCAGCACCAACTTTTTATTGTGGGAGGAGCCACATCGGGCTTAGGAAAAGCAATTGCCGAAGCCCTTATTCAAGAAGGCGCGCATATTATTGCTATTGCCAGAAATAAGGAACAACTGTTGCAACTGCAATCGATTGCCCCCACGCAGGTAAGGGTATTAGCAGGCGATTTGAGTAATCCTGAATTGATAGAATCACTGATTGAATTGGTAGGCAGCAGCACCCTTCATGGGATGGTAGTAAATGCGGGCGGGCCACCAGCAAAAACGGTATTAGAAACTACACTTGAAGATTGGGACCAGGCTTATCAACTGATTTTGCGTTGGAAAGTAGCCATCACAAAGGCTTTCGTACCCAATATGATTAAAAATGGCTATGGTAGAATTCTTTATATAGAGAGCGCTTCGGTAAAACAACCGATGGAGAATTTGGTGTTAAGTAATTCATTAAGGGTGGCAGTAGTAGGCATGGTAAAAACATTATCGCAAGAAATTGCAAAGTCAGGAGTAACCTTAAATATTTTGGCTCCGGGCTCGCACAATACCCCAGCTATTGATCGGATTTATAAAAAGAAAGCAGAACAAACTGGAATACCGTTTACAGAAATACGTACTGCCGCTATTCAACAGATACCAGTAGGGGCATTGGGAGAAGCAGCGGATTTTGCAAGTTTAGCTTTGTGGTTGTTAAGTGGTTCAAGTAGGTATATAACGGGGCAGACCATTACAGTAGATGGTGGAGCAGTGAAGGGGATTATGGGATAATTGGTTTAAATGTCTATTTGTAAAAATGATTAATTGGGTTAATTAATTTTTATTAACTTACTATAGCAAATTAAAAAATATACATATGAAAAAATATTATTGTTGGGTAGTACTAGCCTGTTTGTTTTTAATGTATATGGCCAGTAATGGTATTGTATTGAATACGTTTAATTTGTACTTGCCTGAATTTGCAAAAGAGTTTAATGTAGACATAGCAAAAGCAACGGGATTGGCCGCCACGCTTTACTTTGTTCTTGCACTACCATTGCCGTTTGTTGGTAATTTATTGGAACGTTTTTCCCCTAAAGTATTAATTGTAACGGGAGCCATTGGTGTTTCTGGTGGTTTATTTGTGATGGCCAATGCAACCAGTTTTAGTATGATACAATTGTTTGTAATTGTGTATCCACTTTTCCTTTGTCTTGTAGGATTGCTAACCAGCATGTATATAATTAATAATTGGTTTGTAAAATACAAGGGTATTGCTACGGGTATATTGCTGATGGCCAGTAGCGTTGGTCCCGCTATTTTTGCGCCATTGGTAGGAAAGTGGATTAAAGAATTTGGCTGGCATACTGCTGCACATTATCAATCTATTCTTTGTTCCATACTTATACTTATACCTGCATTATTAATTTTTAGTCACCCTTCTAAACTCAACAGTTATGCGGATGGAATACCCGGTACTATTGGAAGACAACCAAAAGTAGACAAGGCAGAAAGTAAAGCATTGTTGAAAAAAGCATTCGCATCTAGGGAGTTTTATATGGTGGCATTGGTTACCGCAGCACTTTGGTTTTGTATTGGTGGATTTATTCAGAACCAAAGAAATTATCAGGTAGATCTGCAGCTAGATGTAGCTGAAAGTGGAAGGTTGCAGTCTATCTTTTTCTTCTGCGGCTTATTGGGGAAATTATTATTTGGATTTTTAGGAGATAAATTCAATGTGAAAAAAATAATGCTGCTAAGTGTGGTAAATATTTTTTTAGGTTGTTTGTTTTTATATTTAAGTCTTCAAAATAAAGCATTCGTAGTTCCTTGTGCCATTGTTTTTGGATTGGGGTATAGTGGCACATTTACCATGATACAACTGTATATTATAGATTTATTTGGGGGAGCTGCTTACGGAACCATTTTGGGTTTATTGTCTTTTGTAGATACGCTATGTGCCGCAATAGGTGTGGCGGTATTGGGTGGTATGCGAAAAGCGGGAGGCAGTTATGAAAAAGCATTTATATTAATGATGGTACTGACCATTGTTTCACTAATTGCCACTTATATTATTAATCAGAGGGCAAAAAAAGGCATCATTTTATCTTAAGAAAAGGGTTATGATAAAAAAAAATATCAACGCATCGGTTATATTTCACATTATTAAATTGTCTGAAACCTGGAAGCGCAATGGAGATGCAATTACACAAGATTTTGGCATTACCACGCAGCAATGGTTGGTATTATTATTGTTGGCAAAAGATCCAAATATTTTGTATTTTAAAGACAATCCACACGAAAAACCATTGATGGCAAAGGAGTTGGCAGAAGCATTAAATGTGAGCAGAGCCAATGTAACCAATCTACTAAATGTACTCATTAAGAAAAAGTTGGTAGCGCAAGTAGAAGATAAACTTGATAAAAGAAGAAAGCGACTTTCTTTAACCGATGCTGGTGAGCGTATGGTAGAAAAAATAGAGACAGTAAGAAACGAATACAATGCGAGACTACTTTCTAAATTTACCAAGTCGCAAAAAACAGCAGTGAATGAGTTTATTGATATTTGTTTACAGAATATGCGGCATGAGGCGTTGGTGAAAAAAAATTAGTGCCAACGATTAACTCAACCAGCCTCTTAATATTTTTTGCAAAATATTTTGTTTGAATTAAACCATTAAGCATTAGATCTGTTAATATTATTATAACAAATCTTAGGACAGAATACGTCTAAGATTTACTTGCTGTTATAACAATTTTATTAATCAAAAAAATTAACCATGTTACAAAACCTCCTGCAAATCCATGCGATTGCTAACAACAACTACGTGGCCTTTACCTTTTTCGTAGGCACAATGGCCATGATGGCTGCCTGCGTTTTTTTCTTCTTTGAAATGTCCAATGTAGACAAGAAATGGAGAACATCTTTACTCGTTTCTGGGCTGATTACATTTATTGCAGCTGTCCATTATTATTATATGCGCAGTTACAATTTGGAAACAGGAGAATCACCAGTATTTTTCAGATATGTTGATTGGATTCTTACTGTACCATTAATGTGCGTAGAGTTTTATCTGATTACTAAAAAAGCTGGTGGGAAAATTAGTCTATTGTGGCAATTAATATTTGCATCATTAGTAATGCTAGTGACTGGTTATATTGGTGAAGCTATTTATGGTAAAGAAACCCAAAGTTGGATTTGGGGGCTGATTAGCGGTATTGCTTATTTTTATATAGTTTATTTAGTTTGGTTTGGTGAAGTTGCTAGCCTCGCTCGTAATGCAGGACCAGCTGTTCAAAAAGCGGTGAAGTCACTCGGCTGGTTTGTACTTGTTGGATGGGCTATTTATCCTATTGGGTATATAGCTGGTACAGAAGGCGGATTATTTGGAATGAAAATGTTCCAAGGTCTTTCAATGGATGTTGTATATAACATTGGAGACGCTATTAATAAAATTGGTTTTG
>JANMOT010000006.1:0-1863 GCA_031369485.1 Sphingobacteriia bacterium | reverse complement strand
CGAGGTGCTCATGCCGCCCACGTACTTGGCAGCCAGCGTGGGCATGTCGCTGAACTGGCCGAAACCGGCCAGCAGGCTGCGACGCAGGCGCTCGGGGTCGTCGCCGGCCTTGGGCCCGCGCGCTTGCACGCGCGCCCAGAGTTCGCGCGACAACTGCATGCGGCGTTGGTAAAAGGCCAGCGGGTCGTCGCCGAGGTCGAAGCGGTTGGCGGTGGGGTCCAGGCCTTCGTTGGGTCCGAAGCCGCCGGCGTCGACGTCGTCACCGAACACCAGCAAGGGGTCGGTGGCGCTGCGCGCCGCGATGGCTTGCAGGTCGGCCGCTTCGCGCACCGCGTCCAGCGGCTTGTAGGCGTACTCGATGGCCCAGTAGTCGTAGGCGCCCAGGCCGACCATGTTCAGCTCGCCCTTGGGCTCGCCGGCCAGGGGCAGGTTGAAGGCGTTGTAGTCCATCACCGAATTGGAGATGCCGCGCGTGCTGCCGAAGGTTTTGTCCTTGAGCTGCTCGCGCGTGACGCTGGTGGACGACTTGAAGTTGTGGCGCAGGCCCAGCGTGTGGCCGACCTCGTGCACGATCACGTCCTTGATGTAGGACTGCACGAAGGCCTCGGCCTCGGGGCTTTCGGGGTCAAGGTCGCCGCGCGCCTCGAGCAAGTCCATCGCGAAACTCGCCTCGGTGCCGGCGTCATGTGCGTAGGTGCACATGCGGTAGGCAGCCTGCGCGCCCCAGAGCGCCTGGGCCTGGGCCTGCCAGGGAGCCGGCTCGGCGAAGCTCGCGGGCTGGCCCACGTCTTCGCGGATCTGGCGCCGGGCGCCGCGGCCGAAGACGTCGCTCATGCCGATGTCGGCGTCCAGGATCTCGCCCGTGCGCGGGTCGGAATTGCTGGGCCCGACGGCAAAGCCGACGTCGGCGCCGACGAACCAGCGGATGGAGGCGTGCGCCGCGTCCATGTTGTCGAATTCGGCGTTGTCTTCCTGCTGGCGCGCCACGATGGCGCCCTTGAAGCCGATGCGTTCGAAGGCCTTGTTCCATTCCAGCACGCCGGCGGTGATGGATGCGCGGTAGCGCTTGGGAATGTTGCGGTCCAGCCAGAAGGTGATGGGCTGCGCGGGCTCGGACAGGGCCGCTGCCGGGTCCTTCTTGTCCAGCCGCCAGCGCGTGATGTGGTGGACGCGGTTGTCGGGACGCAGGTCGTCGGAGAGGTCGGTGTAGCTGTCGATGAAGTGGCCCACGCGCGGGTCGGCACGGCGCGCTGCCATCGGTTTTTCAGGCAGGGCACGGAAGTTGAAGACGAATCCGACGAACAGGCTGCGCGGGTCGGGCGTGGTCTGCGGCGGCGGCGTCTGCGGCGGCGGAGGCGGCGCGCCCGGGATCATCAGCGGCGGCGCGCTGATGCGCGGCACGGCGAAGTGCACCTTGGCAGAAAGCGTGGTCAGGCCCGGCTCGGCGCGCGTCGATTCGAAGTAGGAGTTGGCGCGGTCGGGCGCGAAGGGCATGCGGAAGGCGGCCTCCAGGCGCGTGCTGTAGCCGGCCATGTCGCCGAGCAGGAAGCTGGCATCCACCAGCACCGACTTGCGCTCGGGGTGTGGCGCGCTGACGATGGCGGCCGATCCGATGAGGCTGTCGCTGAAGGCCTGGCTGACCGCGAAGCGCGACGCCGGGTCGCGCTCGCCGCGAAAGGCCAGCTGCTTGGCGACGATTTGGAACTGGTTACCCACCTTGCGGAACTCGGCCAGCCAATCAGGCCCCATCTGGCTGGCGTACAGGCCGCGCTCGCCCACCGACTGCGCGATGTTCACCGTCACCAGCATGGGCTGGCCCAGGCGCTCGGGCGTGATTTCGAGCCAGACCTTGTCATCCTTGCG
>JANMOT010000029.1:0-4750 GCA_031369485.1 Sphingobacteriia bacterium | reverse complement strand
GCTTGAGTGTCGGCTTACTCGCTGTCCCGTTGCAATCTGGTCTGTATGTTGGTCACCTGTCAAAATGGTTTGTCTTTGGTTGTATGTTTAAATTTTGGTCGGTCGGTCGTCTTTGGAACGGTCGTCCTACCATTGGCTATAACAAAGTAAATTTATGCTATTACAAGCAACCCTCCAAAAAACTGACCTATTGGAAGTTAATGGGTTTCCGTTATACTTTTTGTATTGTTGTAGCGTCAATACAGTTATACATTTTGTATTGTCGCCACCGCCAATCCACTCAAAGCAATGTTTTTTGCATGCAAAGCTAAACCAATTAATCTTTCAAAAAGTTTGTACTGTTCTTTAGAACACTACAAACTCCTTTGCCAGTATAGATCCTAGCCGTTATTTGCACCCAAAATGAGTCGTTTTTTTGAAAAACTAAATGGTCTATGCAACTTCCATTGAACTACTATTGAGGATGTATTGAGGATACTATGAGCTTACCACGAAGATACCATGGCTTTACCCCTTCTGCCAATATTGACAATGACCCAAATTTGGGTTATCTTCGCATCATGACAGAAAAAATATTAATTCTCGACTTTGGCAGTCAATACACCCAACTCATTGCCCGTGCCGTGAGAGAAGCCAATATCTATTGCGAAATTATTCCTTATCATAAAAAATTTATTTTTGACCCCTCTCTAAAAGGCATTATCCTCAGCGGATCACCCTTTAGCGTTAATGATGAAAATGCCCCCTCGGTTGATGTGGCCGCTTTTATTCAAAAACTCCCCGTACTAGGAATTTGCTATGGCGCACAAATGACCGCTAAATTAATGGGTGGTCATGTAGACAAATCGAATAAACGCGAATATGGTCGCGCTCAACTAGATATTGTTGCTAAGGATATTTTATTCAACGGAGTTGAAACCAAATCCCAAGTGTGGATGAGCCATAGCGATTCTATTACCACACTGCCCAATCACTTTACCGTTCTCGCTACCACCGATAGTATCCCTATTGCCGCCTTCAAAAAAAACAGCGATGAAACGGCACCCCTTTATGGACTCCAATTTCATCCCGAAGTGTACCACTCTTCCCAAGGGAAGAATATGATTAAAAATTTCTTAGTCCATATATGCCAATGCTCACAAAGCTGGACCCCCAACTCTTTTGTGGAAGAAACTGTGGCGCGGTTAAAAGCAGAAATTGGCGACAAACAAGTCATAATGGCTCTAAGCGGTGGGGTTGACAGTACCGTTGCCGCCACCCTTATTGCAAAAGCAATTGGGAGTAAACTTCATGGTATTTTTGTGGACAATGGAGTGTTGCGAAAAGATGAATTTCAACAGGTGCTAGATACTTATGCCACTATTGGATTAAACGTGAAAGGCATTGACGCAAAAGATATTTTTTATGATGCACTAAAAAATCAGACCGACCCCGAAGCCAAACGCAAAGCCATTGGTAAATTATTTATTGATGTATTTCAAGAAGAAGCCAATAAACTTACCAATATTTCATTTTTAGGTCAAGGCACTATTTATCCAGACGTTATTGAAAGCGTTAGCGTTCATGGCCCTTCTCAAACCATCAAATCTCACCACAATGTTGGCGGCCTTCCCGATACCATGCAATTGCAACTGGTTGAACCACTCCGCTACCTTTTTAAAGACGAAGTTAGAAAAGTGGGCCTGGCATTGGGTATTCCAGCAGATATGATCAACCGACACCCCTTCCCTGGCCCTGGCCTGGCCATTCGCATCATTGGTGAAGTGAATGCTGAAAGAGTGGATCTACTGCAAAAAGCTGATGCTATTTTTATAGATGGCCTAAAAAAGAATGGATTGTATACCAAAGTTTGGCAAGCTGGCACGATTTTGTTACCAGTAAAAACTGTGGGCGTGATGGGTGATGAAAGAACTTATGAATTTACAGTGGCACTTAGAGCTGTTACTTCTGTAGATGGAATGACGGCTGACTGGGCTCACTTACCTTATGAATTTCTTGCTGATATTTCTAATGAAATCATCAACAATGTACGTGGAATTAACAGGGTGGTTTATGATATCAGCAGCAAACCTCCCGCTACAATTGAATGGGAATAAATTAGCTTATGCAAAAATGGATTACATATTTTTTCGGTTGCCTGCTTGCTCTTATTGGCTTTTCTGCTGCCGCTCAATCAGTGGCTAAGCCCATGAAAATAGCCGTATTTGCGCCCGTTTATTTGGATGCGGTTTTTACTGGATCAGTATATAAATTGGGCAATAATAACCTTCCTAAAAATATATTGCCAGGACTCGATTTCTACAATGGCATCTGCCTTGCTATTGACTCACTTAATACCGAGCAAACCGCTTTAACCGTTTTGTTTTACGATACCAAGAGCGAATCTCAACCACTTAGTGAAATTATTCGTTCAACCGATATGCAAGATATTGGTCTGGTGATTGCCTCGTTTAATTCAAGGAATGAAATTCAACTGCTGGCAGATTTTACCAAAGAAAAGAAAATACCGCTTATCTCCATGACTTATCCCAATGATGGCAATATTACCAACAATCCTTTCTTCACATTGGTTAACCCTACCCTTAAAACACATATAGAAGGCATTTATAAATACTTGCAACGCAACCATCCCACAGAAACCATTCACTATTTTAAAAAAGCAGGTGCTACTGAAGATATGATCAGTAATTTATTGGTCGATTTAAACAAACGCACACCAGCGCTTCCACTGAAAATAAAACAGGTTGAATTAAATGATAGTATTCAATCTGCAGATCTATTTGCTTCAATGGATAGTAGCAGCATTAATATAGTGCTTTGCGGAAGTTTAAATGAAAATTTTGGAGTGAATTTAGTCAAGACTATCGCAGCCAATAAATCATATAAAACCATAATTATGGGTATGCCCACCTGGGATGCTATTAAAGATATTGGGAAAGACGTTGAACTCATTTATACTACCCCTTATAATTATTCAAGAACCGATAAAACGGGGCAATATATTGAAACTACTTATAGAAACAGATATGCCGGCCGCCCCAGTGATATGGTGCACAAAGGATTCGAAAGTCTTTATCATTTTGGCAAACTACTTATTCAATATCCCTTCGACCTAATTAACCATCTGTCAGACAAATCTTTTAAGCTGTTCAACGAATTTGATTTTCAACCAGTACGCAGCAAAATAAATGGAACGACCGACTATCTGGAGAATAAGAAAATTTACTTTGTTAGAAAATTGAATGGGCAGGTCAAGTCCATCAACTAAACCACTTTAATAAAGTTGTTGTTAGTATTGTATGAAATCAAGAAGCCCGGGTTATACCATCATTCAATCTTGGTTGAAATCAAAACAATTCAAGCCCTTCCCTTTTCAAGAAGAAACTTGGCAATATATACTAAAGGGAGAGAGTGGATTGGTGAATGCACCCACAGGTTGCGGCAAAACCTACGCTGTTTTTTTAGGTGCTTTAATGCAATTTATTAATGAAAACCCCACCAGTTGGCAGCAACAGAAAAACAATGGATTGCAATTACTTTGGATTACTCCTTTGCGTGCATTGGCCAAAGATATAGGAAGGGCAATGGAAGAAGCCATTGCTTCTATTGGATTGAATTGGAGAGTAGGTATTAGAAATGGTGATACCTCAACCAGCGAGCGCGGTAAGCAGAAAAAAAACATGCCCGAAGTGCTGATTATTACACCCGAAAGTTTGCATTTATTATTGACCCAAAAAGGCTACCCCAGTTTTTTTAATACTTTGCAAATAATAGCAGTGGATGAATGGCATGAGTTGATGGGTAGTAAGCGCGGCGTGCAAACAGAACTTGCCATTGCCCGCATTGTATTGGGTAAAACAAATAAAAATTCCACCTTAATCTGGGGCATCAGTGCCACCATTGGCAACCTTACCGAAGCCAAAGAAGTATTACTTGCCCCGCTGAAAAAAGAAGGGGTAATTATTCGTGCTGTAATTAATAAGCCACTGGAAGTGCATACCATTATTCCCGATGAAATAGAACAATATCCTTGGGCGGGACATCTTGGTATAAAACTCGCCAACAAATTAATTCCAATTATTGAACAAAGTAAAACCACCCTTATTTTTATAAATACCAGGGGCATGAGTGAAACATGGTATCAAACCTTGTTGACTGTTGCGCCGCAATTAGCTGGAGCTATAGCCCTTCACCACGGCAGCATTGAACAGGAATTACGGTTGTGGGTAGAAGAAGCATTGCATACCCAAAAATTAAAGGCAGTGGTATGCACTGCTAGTCTCGATTTAGGTGTTGATTTCAGACCTGTTGATACCGTAATACAAGTGGGCTCACCAAAAGGAGTAGCTCGATTTTTACAGCGTGCCGGAAGAAGTGGGCACCGACCAGGCGCTACCAGTAAAATATATTTTTTACCCACCCATAGCTTAGAATTGGTAGAAGCTGCCGCTTTAAAAACCGCTATTGAAGAACAAGCAATAGAAAGTAAAGAACCCATGCTCTTGTGTTTTGATGTATTGCTACAATTTCTATGTACACTGGCCATAGGTGAAGGTTTTATTGCCCAAGATTTATTTGAAGAAATAAAATCGACCCACTGCTTTGCCGATTTGCAACAAAATGAATGGCAGCAAATTTTACACCACCTTACCAATGGTGGCAATGCATTGCAGCAATATGATGAATATAAAAAAGTAGTGGTAGAAGATGGTGTGTATCGTATTCAAAACAAGCGCATAGCCATGCGTCA
>JANMOT010000009.1:0-2275 GCA_031369485.1 Sphingobacteriia bacterium | reverse complement strand
GTTGAGGTGGGCGGAATGTGTCATGTAGCGGTGAAATGCTTAGATATGACACAGAACACCAATTGCGAAGGCAGCTCGCTAAACCATAACTGACGCTGAGGCACGAAAGCGTGGGGAGCAAACAGGATTAGATACCCTGGTAGTCCACGCCCTAAACGATGATAACTCGTTGTTGGCGATACACAGTCAGCGACTAAGCGAAAGCATTAAGTTATCCACCTGGGGAGTACGACCGCAAGGTTGAAACTCAAAGGAATTGACGGGGGCCCGCACAAGCGGAGGAGCATGTGGTTTAATTCGATGATACGCGAGGAACCTTACCTGGGCTTGAAAGTTAGTGACATTCTGTGAAAGCAGAACTTCCGCAAGGACACGAAACTAGGTGCTGCATGGCTGTCGTCAGCTCGTGCCGTGAGGTGTTGGGTTAAGTCCCGTAACGAGCGCAACCCCTATCATTAGTTGCCATCAGGTCATGCTGGGGACTCTAATGAGACTGCCCGCGCAAGCGGTGAGGAAGGTGGGGATGACGTCAAGTCATCACGGCCCTTACGTCCAGGGCTACACACGTGCTACAATGGTAGATACAGCAGGTTGCCACATGGTAACATGGAGCTAATCCCAAAAGTCTATCTCAGTTCGGATTGAGGTCTGCAACTCGACCTCATGAAGCTGGATTCGCTAGTAATCGGAAATCAGCAATGTTCCGGTGAATACGTTCCCGGGCCTTGTACACACCGCCCGTCAAGCCATGGAAGTCGGGGGTACCTGAAGTCGATCACCGCAAGGAGTCGCCTAGGGTAAAATCGATGACTGGGGCTAAGTCGTAACAAGGTAGCCGTACCGGAAGGTGTGGCTGGAATACCTCCTTTCTAGAGCGTTTTCTACTCAGGCTTATTATTTCCTCCTTTCTTCACTACATGATGCCGGAACCCATAACGAGAGTTATACAGTGGCTCAACAACTGATGCACGAGTAGGTTTGGTCAAATTGTTTATGTTTCCCTCGGGAATCCCAAACTGCCTCTCCAACCTTATAGTCCCGTAGCTCAGCTTGGTTAGAGCACTACACTGATAATGTAGGGGTCAGCAGTTCAAATCTGCTCGGGACTACAATTACAGAGCGAGAGCGAAGAAGAGCGAGAGCGAAGATTAGTCTTCACTACTCCGCACTCCACTCTCATCACTCAGTACTGTACTTTGGGGGATTAGCTCAGCTGGCTAGAGCACCTGCCTTGCACGCAGGGGGTCAACGGTTCGAATCCGTTATTCTCCACATTAATTTTGTTATTTCCCTCAGTGCCAATGAAACAGCGGTTTCATTTAAAGTTTTGAAATAAGAGTTAAAGCCCGTCGGGGGCACCAGGCTTCTGGTTCATGGTTCGAATCCATTTAATTCACCAGTCTTTTGGTTGTGAAATAGCCGTTATCGAATAGCTATTTTACTGGAGTTACCACTTGATGAAGTTCTTTGACATATTGAAAGAAAACATATTGAACATCACTGCAAATAATGCAATGATAAGAAAGTAATTAAGGGCGCATGGTGGATGCCTTGCCTCTCAATGGCGATGAAGGACGTGATAAGCTGCGATAAGCTTCGGGGAGGTGCAAATAACCTTTAATCCGAAGATTTCCGAATGAGATAACTCTTACAGATGATGTCTGTAAACCCGATAGGGAGCTAACCCGGAGAACTGAAACATCTAAGTACCCGGAGGAAAAGAAAACAATAGTGATTCCCCAAGTAGTGGCGAGCGAACGGGGAAGAGCCCAAACCGTTGTTGTTAAGGCAACAGCGGGGTTGTAGGACAGTAACGTGAATAATTAACAGAAGTTGAAGTTTTTGGAAAGAAACACCATAGAGGGTGATAGGCCCGTAAACGTAATGTTGATTATTCTAGCTGTATCCTGAGTACCGCGAGGTCGGAGACGCCTTGTGGGAACCAGCCGGCACCATCCGGTAAGGCTAAATACACTTGAGAGAGCGATAGCGAACCAGTACTGTGAAGGAAAGGTGAAAAGAACCTCGAACAGAGGAGTGAAATAGAACCTGAAACCATGCGCTTACAAGCGGTCGGAGTCCGCCTCGGCGGATGACGGCGTGCCTTTTGCATAATGAGCCTACGAGTTACTTCTCTCTGGCAAGGTTAAGTCCGTTGACGGACGCAGCCGAAGCGAAAGCGAGTCTGAATAGGGCGTATAGTCAGAGGGAGTAGACGCGAAACCTTGTGATCTACCCTTGATCAGGATGAAGCCTCGATAACACGAGGTGGAGG
>JANMOT010000061.1:0-39644 GCA_031369485.1 Sphingobacteriia bacterium | reverse complement strand
CCGGCTCGCTGCAACCGCTTCGTCATCCCCGAGCCCATCCGGCCGAGGCCGACCATGCCCCGGAAAAGGCTTGAAAAATAGTCAAACGAGCCAGTAATTTTTCCATTAAAAAACTCGAAATCGATACCAATATTAGCTGTGATATCAGTTTCCCATTTCAGATTAGGATTAGCCAATTGGGTTTGTACTACACCAGAGTTTTGCTGACCACCAATATAGTAGTTTGTTCCGTATAATGCAGCATATTGATTTACGTAATAAATATTATTGGCAAGAAAACTTTCATTACCCGTAGCTCCATAACTACCCCTGATTTTGAGGTAATTAATAAATTTATTATTGCTAAGGAATTTTTCATCAGATATATTCCACGCAGCAGATGCAGCTGGAAAAAATCCCCATTTTTTTGCAGGCGGAAATGAACTCGACCCGTCGTTTCTAGCCGTTAACCCAAAAAAATACTTGTCCTTAAATGTATAATTAATTCTACCAAATTGCGATATTTTAGTTCTCGCAAATTTACCAGAATAGAACCAGTTTAAATCACTTTGTGGCGCTAACGATAAATTGAAATTTTCAACAGCATCAGTGGGGATATTAAAAATAGACATACCATAATTAGTACCGTTTGCTTTATAATATCCTGCCCCACCAAATGCGGTAATTTTATGATTATTGCCTAATTGTTTGCTATAAGTTAAATAGGTTTCTAAACTTATATTATTATTTTCGTTATTAGAGAATCCACCATAATTATTAGTAGTTTGTTCTGGTAATTTTGCTTTTGTAGGTGAAAAATTTTGCCGTCCTGAACTAGTATTATCGTAACCTACCACAACGTTTGCGGTAAGCTCATTGGTTAGTTTAGCTTGAAGATTTGTAGATATAAATAATCTTTTATTTAGCGACCGATCTTTCATAAAGAACCAAGCTGCTGGATTTGGTGTTTTAGGCAAGTCATTAATAGCGACAGATCCATCAGCATTAATTAACGGTATTCTTGGAGAAAAGAACAATGCAGCCTGTGTTTGCCTAGCTTCATTTTGAGGTGTTCTAGACCCACCAATACTTGGGTTACTCGCATCTGATTGCGAGTAGAAAGTATTAATTGATAGTTTTAACCACTTATTGAATATTTGATCTAAATTAATTCTTCCACTAACTCTAGCCAAATCGGTGGTTCTTAAAAGCGACTTTTGATCTAAGTAATTAAATGAAGCAAAGTATTTAGTACTCTCTCCACCACCTGAAATTGATAAATTATTGTCCAAGATTGCACCAGTTCTGTATATGGCATCATTGTGATTATAACTGGTTGTAGCAGCAGCAATATCGGCTTGGGTATAATTCACGCCCCATCCAGTAGACGGAGCTGTAGTGGGGCCGTAAGGAGCATACCTATTATCGAATAACCAACGCTCTTTCAATGCACTATTAGATAAGTTCATAAACTCATTAGCCCCAAGTACTTCTACTTGTTTAGCCACATTTTGCGTTGAATATGTATTTGTAAAAGAAACACTAGGTTTTCCACTATTTCCTTTTTTGGTAGTAATTAAAATTACTCCATTTGCAGCAGCAGCACCGTATATAGCTGCTGCACTTGCGTCTTTCAAGATATCAATTGTTGCAATATCATTGGGATTTAATGAAGCCAATGGGCTTCTATCCACTCCGTCAATATTATTATTGCCACCAGCACCCGTTTTGCCAGAGTTAGCTGCACCAGAAGTTGTTAATGGTACGCCATCAATAACATACAATGGTTCATTACTTCCATTGGGAGAAAGTGCACCCCTTATAATGATATTTAATCCACCGCCAGGCTGAGCAGATCTTTGTAAAATAGATACCCCAGCTGCCTTGCCCTGTAACATATTATCAATGCTTACAGCATTTACAGTATTTAAATCACGGGCTTTTATTGAGGATATTGATCCTGTTGCATCTTTTTTTCGTTGGCTTCCGTAGCCAACTACTATTACTTCAGAAGACTCATTTATACTTTCTTCTAACGTAACAGATATGCTGGAGAGGTTACCTACACTTACCTCTTGCGGCTTAAATCCAAGTGAGGTAACTACTAAAATAATGTTCTTTCGTTCAACAGCAATTGTAAATTTTCCCATATCATCTGCACTTGTTCCTGTTTTTGTGCCTTTTACAATGATGGAAGCGTTAGAAACTGCCTGCCCAGTTGGGCTTTTGATAACTCCTGAAACTGTTGTTTGCTGTGCAATGGCATAGATACTAGTAATAGCAAAGAAAACTAGTAATGCTAGATTTTTTCTCATAAGTGCAATCGTTTATAAGTGTGAATATAACACTTATTTTAATTTTCCCAAAAAAAATCGAGTTTTTTTTTGGGAAAATTATTTTCATAAAATCAACCCTTTATTTAGATGGTATAGCGTTGTGTCAAATATTGATACTGAAGATTACTGAGAGCTACTCCTAAAATGGGTGAAGCACAATGGTAGATCTCTTATTATATATCAAGCGATATTAATATTAAAATCAATAATAATCAATTAATTATGTAATAATAAAGCATTCAATAGATTAAAATAATTCGAGAGAATTAATAGCAAAGTGCCTAGAATAATTTATGGGCATTGGGAACAATATAGAGAAAGGCTTGTAGGTTAGAACGATAATTCGCACGATTCAATTTGTAATAAAAAGCTCCTTTTTTAGAACCGTCTTTGTCTTTTTCATTCAATTTCACCAATAACCCAGTTGCGTGTACTTTTCTGGTAAAGTTTCTCTTATCAATGGTGGCATCATAAATAGCTTCGTATAAAATAAGCAATTGTGGAAGCGTAAATTTAGCAGGCAGTAGTTCAAATAAAATGGGGTGAAGTGCTGCTTTATATTGTAACTTCTTTCTTCCCATTTCAATCATGCTGGCATGATCAAAAAGTAGCTTAGGAATTTTATTGAGGGGGAACCATTCCGCTTGGTATTCATGGCTAATTTGTTCTTTGTATTTGAGAATATCAATTAATGCAAAGTAAGCTACTGATATTGTTCGCTCTATAGGATCTCGTTTCGGATCACCAAACGAGTACATTTGCTCTAAGTAAACATCGCTTAATCCAGTAAGTTTTTTTAAAATTCTTGCTGCAGCTTCATCTACACTTTCTTCAGCTCCAATAAAGCCACCCATCAAACTCCAATTGCCTTTCATAGGTTCGATGGCTCTTTTAACCAGTAGTAATTTTAGTTGGGCTCCATCAAAGCCAAAAATAATACAGTCAACCGCTGCTAATAACCTGGTTTGTTTGGCGTATTTATGGGGATTAATCATCATATTGGGACGGTTCAGTATTACAACCCATCAATTTCTTTAGCTGACAATCCTGTAAGTTGCATAATATCACTGGTAGATAAACCCATTCGTTTGGCTGCTTGGGCTATTGCTATTTTACCTTCTAATATTCCCTCCATTTTACCTTCTATTTTTCCTTCATCATAAGCGGTATCAATTACATTTTTAAGGTCACGGTAGGTTTTCAAACTGTTTTCATAACTGTCTAACTCTGATTGACCAAACTTTGCCAATTCTGCTTTTTCAAAGGCTTTACTAAATTATCTCATCTTTGAATATAGCGGGTATTGTTTCAAAATCTTCTAAATGTTTTATAAAATACAACCACTGATCTAACCTTGTTTCCAGTGCTGTTTCCTGCTTTTTGAAGTTGGGCATCTCCAAATAAATATAGGTGAGCTTTTCATAAAATACCAGCCCTTGTTGATTTTTAAGTTGAATGGTATGCACTACTTCCGTTTGTGCGGTTTCATTGGGGTAATCATCAAAAGTAAAGTCTAAAATACCTACGCAAAAAACAGCTTTTAGGTTATAATTCCATTCGCCCTTATCTGCCTGTTCACGAATGGGGAAAGTAGAATAGTAAACCGTTCTTTCTTTAAAGTAGTTCTGTTTGGCTTTTTGTAATTCAACAATAATTTTCTCGCCTCTTTCTGTTTCACAATAAATATCATATATGGCTTTTCTATCAGAATCGTTTAAGCCCAGCTGTTCGGTATTTTTAAAACTTAGGTTGGCAATTCGGTGCTGTTGGGGCAAAAGGGCATTGAGGAAATCCAGCAAAAGCGGCTTACTGGCTTCTTCACCAAAGATTTTTTTAAATCCAAAGTCTGTAAATGGGTTTACATATTTCGATCGCATTTGCAAATTATATAATTTAAAATTACAGCATTTTAGGGGATTTGTTTATTTTACCTAGTGTTTGATGGTCATTCTCCATTCATCTTTTAAAAACTACATCGAATATGGGATTGGCTATTACCATTTTTTTTCTGCCATTAGCAGGCCAAGGTTACCCATTTTGGTGGGAAGCCTAATTTGAGGAGTAGTTGGTTTTTTGGCTAGCTAGTCGGCGGACATCAGAGGTAAACAAATAGACTTAGCCGATTTATTTACCCCACAACTTCCCCATCATTCGCAACCAATTGCCAGCAAAAATACTCTCAATGTCTTTTTGCGTATAGCCGCGCTTGCTCAATATCCCTTCAAACTTACCCATATCGGCAATCGTATCCATATCATAAGGCGTTTGCTCTGTTCCATTTGTCGTTTTTTATTAAGTTGATCGCTACCTTAAATTTTCTGCGGCATTGCCCGCTTGCTTGGCACTTAGATCTTCTTTAAAAGCCACATCCAGACACCAATGCAGTTTGTTCTCTATCCCCCAATGTTGTCTTACAATTTAATTAAATCTTTCTGGTGTAGTACTGACACTTGATATTTAAAATCTTTTCTGTGATTACATTTCACCCGTTTGCAATATCGTTCTTTGCGTTTCTATACACATAATAGATTGTATATTCTTCCAATTACTTTTTTTACTGATCCAGTCCCTGTCTATTATTAACTTGCAATTCCTTTTTTCTATTCTGCCATGCGATTCTTCTGTAATTGTATGGCTGATTGCTTGTGGCGTTTGATCAAATGCTTCTTTTATATCATCTAATAAATGACCTTGATTCTCTTTCATAGATAATATATAATCTGCTTTTTGATCGACTATTTTTTCGGCAATAGCTGTTTGACAACCCATTTCATCAATGGTAATAATAGCTCCTTATAAAACCAATAAATTCAACAAAGTTGGTATCGATGTAATTTCATTACTCCAAGCACTTACCATATGAATAAGTGCTTTTTTACCATCAACCCCTGCATTATAAAGTCGTTTGCCATCTATGCTGATAATCTTTCCTTTGCTAATGCCTGCAATAATGTGAACCCAGTCCATAAAACAGCTTTGTTTGTGCTGACCATAAAGTTCAATTTCTGTCCACTCGTTACAGCCACTTAATACTGCACAAATTGTAAGCCCGATGATTTCTTTTAAACTATGAAGCTTAGGTAAATCGCTCTTCACTGCCTGGCAATCCTTGTAATGTATTGCGATAGAGTTTTTCTTTTTCATCTGGCGTCATTGCTGCGAACCTAATCTTTGCTGCATTTATATCTGCAATAGAATATTCATATACTGCAATATTTTGTAAACTCTGTTTATAATTTTCTATATAAAAGTGAAAATCTCCTTTCTGCTTCTTTATGTCTTCATGCATAGGCAAACTTTCAATTACCGTCCACGTCATTCCTACTGCTTCTATCTCCAATTTTCTTTTTTTTATTTCTGCTATAGTCCATACCGCTCCAACCGCTAAATGATGAAGGGCAGTAACCACTCCTGTGCAACCAGCTTGTTTTATATCCCATAAACTCACTGGATCAGTTGGCCCATACCAGCGCATTGTTTTATTCCATATAATATTGCACATATTAGTATATTTTATGTGTTGGCTGAAGGAACTCTATGCAAGTAAGTAATAGCCCGATTAAAACCTTACCGTAAAATGCTGCTTCTCTTTCTGCTCTTTGCGAAAGAATACCAGCCCAACAAAAAATAAATCTATCGTAAGTGTTACCGAAGCATGCGCTTTTACCTGCTCCCAAGCCCGCTCCATTTCCGCACTCCAATGTATATCATCAAAAATAATCAAAGTGTTTTCATGGCATTTCTCTAGCACCTGTACAAAATAACGCATCGTTGGCTCATACCGGTGATTGCCATCTATAAAAATAAAATCGAGCTGCTCTATTTTCGACAATATGGGTGACAAGGTTTCATCAAAATTGCCAATTACCTGTTCAATATTATTTAACCCAATATAGTTAAAATGCTTTCTTGCTATGGCCGCCACCGCCACCGATCCCTCCATAGTTATTACCATTGCCTCTGGCTTTGCTGACGCTAAATAGGAACTGGTTATACCCAATGAAGTACCCAATTCTAAAATATTTTGAGGCCCTAAATGATTCACCAACCTAAACAATAACTGACTGTATTTTTTCGGTTTCAATGACGATTTTGCAATGGAAGAAACGCTTCGCTCCGAATGCAACTTCAACCTCGATCCTGCCCCAAAATCTTCCAACACAAGCAGCGTTTTATCGTGTAACATTTCATCCCGCTGCGCTTCTATTAAATCGTACATATAAAAAAATCGATCATCATTAAATACTTCCCTAATTAACTTATATACAAACGGCGAATGCACACCATGCCCCCTACCATTTGAAGCAGTAATATAATAGCGAAGCCATCGCCATGCCAACTGAAATGGTGAATACATTAATTCGTTTTTTGGAGTGATGGAAATAATTTGAATAACCAAAACAATGCATATACTATTGCAAAAACACTGGTACCATATGCCATCACAAAAAATATTTCTTGTGGCTGACTCCCCATCGTGGTATATTTTTTCAAGACTAAAAAGTACACCATTACACTTACCCATATATTGGCTCGAAAATACTTCACTAAAAATAAAAAAGGCAATACTATTCGCCCTACCATTCCCAATATATTTTCATTCAAATAATCATTCCAATTTACTGGCTCATGTTCTACCCCACCAATCGCCCTCATAAACTGAACTACCCCTATCAATACCCTTATCTCATACAAAGCATGCAATACCAACATCATATTCAACACAATGAAAATATATTGGCAGTATTGTTTCTGGGGCTGCGCTAACAAAATATTTCCCAATACAAAAAAAGGAAGGGTAAATATATAAAAATCTTGTAAACGCTCCATACCCCTATATTTTTTTTACCCATTTTTGAAACCGATACGCGCAAGCATGTTTTTCATCCGCTGCATATGGCTCATCCAATATCAAATGCCACTCACTATCTTCTATGGCTGAAAAATAAGTATCTCCTTCAATTACTACTTCTACCCTTGTAAGATACAACTGCTGCGCCTGCTGCATTGCTGCAGCATAAATTTCTCCGCCCCCTATTACAAATAGCTCTTTATAATCATTCACTTTTGCAACCGCTATAGCTTCCTCTATAGAACCCACCACTTCTACCCCGGCTGCCTCATAATTTCTATTTCTTGTTACAACAATATTTAAGCGGCCATTTAACGGCTTACCTTTTAAAGATTCAAATGTTTTTCTTCCCATTACCACGGGCATGGCCCAAGTAGTTTGCTTAAAAAATTTCATGTCATTGGGCAACTTCCACAACAGCTCATTGTTCTTTCCTATGGCATTATTGGTACTTGCGGCAACGATTAAGGAGATTAACATAATCTAAAATTTAGCACCTAAATATTACACCGCTACGGGTGCTTTTATGGCTGGGTGAGGCTGATAATTTTCCAGCGTGAAATCTTCATAACTGAATTCGAAAATATTTTTTATGCCCGCATTCAACTTCATTGTCGGCAACGGATATGGCTCGCGACTCAACTGCAAATTCACTTGCTCTAAATGATTTTTATAAATATGTACATCCCCAAAACTATGTACAAAATCACCACACTCCAATTCACATACCTGCGCCATCATCATGGTTAATAATGCGTAGGATGCAATATTAAATGGTACGCCCAAAAACACATCGGCACTGCGCTGGTACAATTGGCAACTTAATTTTCCGTCTGCTACATAAAATTGAAAAAGACTATGGCAGGGCATCAAAGCCATTTTAGGAAGTTCAGCAACATTCCATGCACTTACAATCATTCTGCGACTATCAGGATTGGTTTTGAGTTGATGAATTACATCTGTAATCTGATCTACTGTTTGTCCATCCGCACCAGCCCAACTGCGCCATTGTTTTCCATATACAGGTCCTAATTCACCGTTTTCATCGGCCCACTCATTCCAAATACTCACCCCATGATCGGTCAAGTACTTGGTATTGGTCTCCCCTTTTAAAAACCACAATAATTCGTGTACAATACTTTTTAAATGTACTTTCTTGGTGGTCACCATCGGAAACCCTTCTGCTAGGTTAAACCGCATCTGGTAGCCAAAACAACTGATGGTGCCAGTACCCGTACGATCGGTCTTTGCAGTACCATTGGCTAATATATACTTTAGTAATTGGTGGTATTGTTGCATGCGCAAATTAACAACGAAATGAGGGGACTAACCAACTCTATTATCCACAATAAATGCCAATTCATGCAAATAAGGCTGCGCTACTGTTTCCTGCGCTCCAGTTCCTGCTTAATAAGTGCCAATTCCCTGCCCGTTTGTCCACTCACACTGCTGTTCTCTTTAGCACGTCGCATAAGGTAAGGAATTACTTCTTTAATGGGCCCGAATGGCAGGTATTTACTCACACTAAAACCTTGTTTGGCTAGGTTGAAACTGATATTATCACTCATGCCATAAAGCTGAGAAAAATGTACTTTTGAATGATGGTGTTCCAGCCCTTTCTCTTCCATTAAATTGGCCGCCAATAAATTACTCGCTTCATTGTGTGAAGCAATGATGATAGAGATATTCTCCAAATCATTGAAACAATATTTTACCGCTTCATTAAAGTCATCATCCGTTGCAGCTTTGTCTTTCTGCATCAAGCAGGTATAGCCCTTTTCCTGTGCTCTTGCCCGCTCTTTTTCCATATAAGCACCACGCACCAGCTTCACTCCTAATTTAAATTGTTGTTGCTTTGCTATACGATGAGATAGTTGCAAGAAACTGAGCCGATCGTGTCGGTACAACTGTATGGTATTGAAAACAATTACTTGCTCTTTATTAAACGCTTCCATTAATTCTATCGCAAGCCTATCAATGGGATCCTGTACCCAACTCTCTTCTGCATCTATTAATACCCCTATATTTTTTTCCGCTGCTACCTCACAAATAGAATACATTCTGTCTCTCACCCGATCCCATTCTGCTACTTCCTCTTCATGATCATGAATGCCACTTCGAAGTCGAGGCGCATCATTCAGCTTTTGTAACAAAGTAAGCCGAGCCAATGCCGTTACTTTTATACTGATAAAAGGAATATTGTTTTGGGTAGATGCATATTCAATTACCCGAATAAAAGCATCGGTAGCTTCATCAAAACTGGCTTCGTCATTCTTTCCTTCAACCCCATAATCTAATATTATCTGTATCCCATATCCTCCCAATGTATTGCATACCACCGCTGTTTCTGCCAAAGTTTCTCCCCCCACAAATTGCTTGAATATGGTTTTTCTAATTAGCTGATGTACAAATGGTAGCCCAGTCTTCATAATAAAAGGCGTTAACCTTGTACCCAGTTGTACAAACCAAGGGTAGGCCATAGTACTAAATAAGAAGCGGGCGCTTTTCAATTCCTTACTGGTCTTGTATGCGAAGGCGTTTTCGGTATTTTCAAAAGAAATATTCATGCTAACAACTGTTCGTGCCACGAATATCGGCACACATTGGTGAAGTACGAAAAGGTTTTACATAAATTATTCAAAAAATATTAAATAGCCTGGTGATTAAATGGCTGCAATACCATTTCACTCACTACCCCACTGGCTGGCTGCTGGCAGAGAAACCAAATGGCTTTAGCTGCTTCTTCTGCTACAATCATTTTATCTCGCTGCACCCTCAAATCAATGGTGTCCCAAAAGCTAGAGTCTACCCCTCCTAGAAAAAGATTGGTGATGCGAATTTCGGTCCGCTTTAACTCTTCCCGAATACTCTGCATCATGCCTACCAGTCCATATTTACTAGCACTATAAGCCGCAGCACCCGCCATAGGCACTTTTCCCAATACCCCAGGGATATTGATGATGAGTCCCTTTTTTTGCGCTTTCATTGCCGGCAATACCGCTTTTACCAAATAGAATGATCCAAAAAGATTGGTCTGCAATGTTCGCTCAAAATCAGCAGTGCTAAGGATATCCATGGTTTGTATTACGCCAATACCAGCCGCAT
This sequence comes from Sphingobacteriia bacterium, assembly GCA_031369485.1. Taxonomy (GTDB): domain Bacteria; phylum Bacteroidota; class Bacteroidia; order Chitinophagales; family Chitinophagaceae; genus Sediminibacterium. The sequence goes on along the minus strand of JANMOT010000061.1, from coordinate 29,372 downwards.
TAATTAGAATATCAATCACCGGTGTTTTTTCCAAAACCTGCTGTATAGCTGCATTTACCGATGCTTCATTGGCTATATCCATCTCAAAAACCCGATCACCGCCAATACTTAATTCAGTGGCAAGTGCTTGCAACTTCTCGGTATTGCGTCCTGTAATATATACAATGGCACCACTTCCACTTATAAGTTTGGCTGCCTGCGCCCCTATTCCACCTGTTGCGCCTACTATTAATACAATTTTTCCTTTTAAAGATTCCATAAAATGATTTAAAATCTAAAACAATCACAAATGCATTTTGTTGTATGAATTATTATTATGAAAGAATTAACCCTAATTTTTCCTCACCAACTTTTTCAAAACCATCCTGCGCTCTATTCCATATCCGTGAATAAAAGGCCAGTGCTACTGGTTGAAGAATGGCTGTTTTTTAAACAGTACCACTTTCATCAACAGAAATTGGTCTTGCATAGAGCCAGCATGCAGTATTATAAAAATTGGTTGACCACCAAAGGATTTGAAGTTGAATATATTCATGCCTTTCAAGATACCTCCGATATAAGATTGCTTATTCCCGCACTCGCTAAAAAAGGTATTCAGAAAATTCATCTTGCCCAACTAGTAGACAATTGGTTGGAGAAACGACTTACCAATGCTGCCATTGAATCTGGCATTACACTAGATATATGCCCAAGCCCCAACTTTATAACGAATGCCAATTCTGCCAACCTTTTTTTTAATGGAAGAAAAACGTATTTTCAAACCGATTTTTATACCTACCAACGCAAACAGCAGAAAATAATGGTTGACGACCGGCTTCAACCCCTTGGTGGTAAGTGGACTTACGACGCCGATAATCGGGCTCGATTTCCTAAAGGAGAAAAAGCTCCCCAGTTTAACCTGCCCGCAGATAACCAATACGTTTACGAGGCACGCGAATATGTGAAACAATATTTCTCACAAAATCCTGGTACAACCAATGCGCCTTTTGAAGATAAGTGCGAAAAAAATCATTTCTACCCCATCAGCTTTGAAGCAGCAGATGATTGGCTGGAACAGTTTATGCAAAATCGCTTTGCCCAGTTCGGAATATACGAAGACGCAATGGTAGCCAGCGAACCCCTTTTGAATCATAGCTTGCTCAGCCCTCTCATGAATATCGGATTGCTGAACCCACAAAATATTATTGATAAAGCGTTGACCCATGCTGCCGCAAATAATATCCCCCTCAACTCCTTAGAAGGTTTTGTAAGGCAAATTATTGGATGGAGAGAATTTATAAAAATAGTGTACGAGCGAGAAGGCAGCTTTCAACGTACCCGCAATTATTGGAATTTCAGCCGAAAAATTCCTGCCTCATTTTGGAATGCAACCACTGGTATTGTACCAGTTGACAATGCCATTGAGAAAGTATTGAAGTCAGGATACAACCACCATATAGAGCGCCTCATGATTCTGGGTAATTTTATGTTGCTCTGTGAGTTTGATCCCAATGAAGTTTATCGCTGGTTTATGGAAATGTATATTGATTCGTACGACTGGGTAATGGTTCCTAATATTTATGGTATGACCCAATTTGCAGACGGCGGCCTGATGACCACCAAACCCTATATCAGTGGCAGTAATTATATACTAAAAATGAGCGACTATACCAAAGGCCCTTGGCAGGAAATATGGGATGGACTTTTCTGGCGCTTTATGCATATTCATAGAAGTTTTTTTCTTAAAAATCCGAGGCTGGGTATGCTCGTACATACATTCGATAAAATGAGTGAAGAAAAGAAAAATACCCATTTAAGCATTGCCAATCAGTATTTAGCTGGTCTTGACAAATCAATTCAAACAAAATGATTTATTTTCCTACCGATATTAAAAGTATAGTGGAACGCGTTCACGCGGTTGATGCAAACGCTTATGCAAAAACCAGAAATTTTTTAGCTGGTGCAGTCACTTATCTCTCACCTTATATTGCTCGTGGAGTAATTTCGCTTCCATTTATTCATCAAATTATATTAGAAAAATACAGCAAATTCGCATCCGAAAAATTAATACAAGAACTAGCTTGGAGGGAATACTACCAAAGGGTTTGGCAACACAAGGGCAATGCAATATTTACTGATTTAAAGCAGGCACAACAACAGGTGATGCACCACCAGCTACCCACTGCAATAATGAATGCATCAACTGGTATTGAAGGAATTGATGCGGCCATCCATCATTTGTACAACACAGGCTATATGCACAATCATGCACGAATGTACACGGCCATGCTTAGTTGCAATATTGGTGGCTCCCATTTTCTGCAACCCGCCAGGTGGATGTACTATCATTTACTAGATGGCGACCTTGCTTCTAATATGCTCAGTTGGCAATGGGTGGCGGGTAGCTTTAGCAGTAAAAAATATTATGCCAACCAAGAGAATATAAACAAATACACTAGCACAGCACAAAGTGGCACTTATTTAGATCACTCATACGAAACAATTGCAGCGCAAAGCCAGCCCACTGCACTATCAAACACCACTGGTTTTACCCTTACCACCCCGCTGCCTTCAACAGCTTTGCCACAAATAAAAAATCACCTGCCCATCTATATTTACAATGCATATAATATAGATCCTGAATGGCATAAGGGTGAAGCTGGCAATAGAATTTTATTGTTAGAGCCCAGTGTGTACAATGCCCATCCTGTGAGCCAAAAAGTGCTCAATTTTATTGTTCAACTCGCCAGCAATAATATTCCTGAAATACAGGTAGTGGTGGCAGAATTTGAGCAACTCTTTCCTGTGTCAAGTTCATACAAACCAGTATTTAAAGAACATCCTTTATTCAATCATTACCACGGAATAAAAGAAGAACGGGATTGGCTGTTTCCTCAAGTAAGCACTTATTCCCCTAGTTTTTTTAATTACTGGAAAAAATGTGAATCGTATCGGTAAAAAATAGAGATTTGCGAATGCAGATCTCAAAAATTAGCGTCTACAAATATTCTATCCCAATGGTGCCTTTTACCATAGCTACTGGTACCATGCACTTTGCGCAAAATATATTCATTCGCATTGATACCAATGAGGGCATTATTGGAGTAGGTGAATGTTCTGCATTCCCCATGATTGTAGGTGAAACACAAGCCACTTGTTTTGAAATGGGCAAAGAATTTGCCGCATTGTGGATTGGAAAAGATCCACTGGATATTACAGCTAGGCTGCGCGAATTGGATTTATTTACTGCGGGTAATTATACTGCTAAAAGTGCATTCGATCTTGCCTTACACGATATAGCTGCAAAGCATGCTGGCAAGCCACTCTATGCATTGCTGGGTGGCACAATAAAAAATATAGAGAGCGACTTAACCATCGGAATTAACACCCCTGAAAGCATGGCTGCCCAAGCGGTTGAATTTGTGGCCAAAGGCGTTAATATCATTAAAGTAAAACTGGGTAAAGACCCTTCAACCGATATCCTTCGCATTAAAAAAATCAGGGATGTTATTGGCTATCATACTACCATTCGGATAGATGCAAACCAAGGCTGGAGCTATGATGATGCATTGTATACTTTAATCGCTTTAGCGCCTTATCAGATTGAATTCTGCGAACAACCTATGCGTACTTGGGATGATGAACGGTTGCCCGCATTATGCGCCGCTTCTCCCATTGCATTGATGGCAGACGAAAGTGTTTATACCCACCATGATGCAGAAAGAATGATTCGCAACAATGCCTGCAAATACATCAATATTAAATTTGCAAAAAGTGGTGGTATTGCAGAAGCATTGAGCATTAATGCAGTGGCCGAAGAAAATCAAATTGCTTGTATGATGGGTGGCATGCTGGAAAGCAGAATTGCGCTCTCTGCCAAAGTACATTTTGCCATGGCAAAACAGAATATTAAATTTTATGATTTAGATACTTGCTTATTAGGTCACAAAATTGATCCTGTATTGGGTGGTGTTCAGTACAATGGCATGAAGCTTACGCTATCCAATGCGCCAGGCATTGGAGCGGATGTTAATGAAGATTTCCTAAGCACTTTACCCAAGTTTAGTGTTGATTTTGAACCATAAATTTGAATCCCCCTATCTTCGCCCCTCAAATGAAGCAAATGGAAGCAAAAAATGCAAGTGAGAGTTTTACTATTATGAATGAATTGGTATTGCCCAATGATACCAATACTTTCGGAAACCTCATGGGTGGTCGACTCATGTACTGGATGGATATTGCCGCTGGTATTGCTGCGGGCAAACACTCTAATACGCCTTCAATGACCGCTTCGGTTGACAACCTTAGTTTTAAAAATCCTATACGACTGGGCAATGTAGTTCATATAGAAGCCAAAGTATGCAGGGCTTTTAATACTTCAATGGAAATTCATATTAAAGTTTGGGGAGAAGATTTATTGCACCAATACAAATACGAGAGCAATGAAGCTTTCTTCACTTTTGTAGCATTGGATCCCAATGGCAAGCCACGAACCGTTCCCCAACTTATTCCACAGAATGAAGACGAGCAACGTTTATTTGATGGAGCTTTAAGAAGAAGACAGATCCGATTAATTCTTGCTGGTAAAATGAAGCCCGATGATGCCAACGAATTAAAAGCACTTTTTTTTAAGGACTAAGAAGCTGTTTAAGTTATTTATTTATCCAGCAGATTAATAAAATGGTGCTTGCTTTTGAGCATATAATTTTTGCTTTGCTCAATGGCTTCCATCACTTGGTCTAGTATTTCATCAACCGACTGCGTATAATCAATAATCATCGGTTCTTTAAAGCGTACCGATAAAATAGATCCTTTCTTTTTAAATGCCAGCCCCTTCTTATTAAATGCCCTCCAAAAGCCGTTAATTACCACAGGCACTACTGTAGGCTGGTTATTCTTAATAATATGCGCCGTTCCTTTTCTGCCCGGAGCAAATGGCTTTGTAGTTCCTTGTGGGAATGTGATTACCCAACTACGATGCAGCGCTTGATCAATCTTTTGTGTATCAGACTCCTCACGGTTGCGACTCACATCCTGACCCTCAGCTCTCCAAGTCCTTTTTACCGTAAGTGCTCCACCCATCTTAAAAAGGCGACTGATAAAACTGCCATTCATGGTTTCTTCTGCGGCCACAAAAAACACATTGGTAAACGGATTCAATAGATAATAAGGAATACCTAATCTATTTTTCTTTCTCCACTTTACGGCACAAAAAATATGTATAAACACAATCACATCGGCAAAATAAGTCTGGTGATTGCTCACAAACAACACATTATTTCGGGGTAGTTTACGCAAATATTCAGTCCCTTCAATCCGAATCTTATTCACCCACGCAAGACCGGGATAAGTAGCCATCCCTACAATGCCGTACACCAGTGAGCGAATGGGGCGAATATGTTTAATTTTATCTATTAAACTCATATGGTAATATTAACAAGCGGTGCAAAATAAGCAATGTTAAGAAATTGTTACCCAATTATTTATAAATAGCAATTTTATGCGTTCATTCTATTGTGGTTCCACAATACCTTTGCGATAGAAAAATACGCTATGCCTTTAACAACTGTTATTTTTGATATAGATGGGTTATTAATTGATAGTGAACCATTGTGGAACCAAGCAGCCGCAGAAGTTTTTCAGCAATATGGTATAAAACTAAGCGATGCATTGTACAATACCACAACGGGACTCCGAACCAAAGAGTTTGTAGCATGGTGGTTTGGCTATTTTAATATTTCTATGGAAAATGCCGCCATAGCAGAAGAAAAAATCGTTGCTTCCGTTCTGCAAAAAATTGAAGAAAAAGCCAATATCATGCCCGGCCTTGCACATATATTTGATTTTTTTACCAATAAAAAAATGAAAATTGGATTGGCTACTTCTTCTCCGCCTGCATTGATTGACTTGGTGGTAAAGATGACTAGCATTGGCCCTTTTCTTTCTGCTACCACTTCCGCTGAATCCTTAGCATTTGGCAAACCTCATCCACAAGTGTACCTCAATTGTGCTGCTGCTATGAATAGCAATCCTATAGAATGTATTTCTTTTGAAGATTCATTTAATGGCATGATTGCCGCCAAAGCTGCTCGCATGAAATGTGTGGTTATTCCCCATCATGCACAAAGCAAAGAAGAACGGTGGGCTGCTGCTGATTTAAAATTGAGCTCACTTCAAAATTTCGGTCAGCTCCATTTTGATGGGTTGAATTACTAAAATATTTTCTGCACAAACGCTATTCAACAAAGAAGCCCCTCAATTGCTTGAGAGGCTTCGTAATAAATATTAGATTCTAATTCTTGCTCTTCAAATTTGGATGTGGTGCGGGTACTGCATTAGGACCTTCTTCTGTAGTACCTTCTAAATCTACTGTTCCTGCATCACCATCCTGTGCATAAACAAACAACAGTCTGCTTTCTGCAATTCCTTGTTTTTCTACCAAATATTTAATTACTGCACTTACCCGCTCCCAACTTTGTTGTTGAGCCGCTTTGCTGGTAGCTCCATAACCTATCACTTTTACATTACAAGTAGGATTCGCCCTCAGCTTGGTTGCAGCAGCAGCCAATACTGCTTGTGCATCTTTACTCAATTTGGTAGTATTTTTAAACTGCACGCTCGGTAACGCACCAATTGCACAAGTTTTAGCGTTTTTATCTACCGTCTGCATATTGGCCATCATGTCTTTAATTTCTTTGCAACATGCAGGCTCGGGACAATTACCAATACCATCATTGTTTACTGGGAAACATTTCTGTGGAGTCAGCAATTCTTTGTCTCTATAATCAGACACCCCATCTCCATCGGTATCTTTTGACACACCATGCGTGTCAACCGGAGCACCAGCTGGTGTATTGGGCTCCATATCAAATTGATCTGTTACCCCATCTTTATCATTATCTGGCAACATTTGTTTTGCCAATTTCATATGCTTAGGCGAATTGAGTTCGCTGTAAACAAAATTGTTTGGATTGATCCAATTCAATGGCTCTACGCGCTTTGAAGTATTTCCAATATTGATATTAACTCGGATGGAAGTCATGCTGAAAAAATCATTGTTATTATCTGCCTTCCAAGCATCTAAATAATCGTACCCAGGTGCAGTAATAATAAATTTCTGCTCCAAGCCTATATTCAATTTCTCATTTACCCTAAAAGCTATACCAGCACCAATATTCAATGCGTGTAAAATTGACCATGATTTTCGGCCATTCACCGTAGCTCCTAAAGCCGTGGTAATTAACCCGTCTTGGGTATTGGCTTGTCCCGGACGCTGCCCGTAAAAAATACTGTATCCATCGGGCTGTAGACCTCCTGTGTTTTTGAACTGAACTTTAGTACCCACTAAACTATATCCACCCAATACATAAATATTGGCTTTAGGATTTCCTCTGTAGTGACTGGCAGTATTTAAAGAAGCAATTAAATCAACCCCTAAGGCATACGCCATGCTTTTATATGCTACTTGACCCACACTGGCACCATAAGCACTGGGACTTCCAGAATTACTCATTGCAGACAATGATCCTCTTATTGAAAATACATGACCCAAGGATTTACGCATTGAAATATTTCCCCCTAATCCAATTTTAGGATTTACATCCCCAAAAATAAAAGAAGGCCCTACACCAAAACCCAACTCCCACTGACTCCTAGGCTTTGCTGGATAAGGATACTGGTTATTCATAAACTCATTGTGTTGAGGTAGATTTTTCACTGCAATTTTAGAAGTGTCTCTCCAATCCCATCCCCAATCGTTTTGTGCCATTGCTGCCATTTGTGCGAACACCATAAATGCAGCTAGTAAAAAAAGTTTTTTGATTACCATAATTGTTACTTGATTTTGTGAAAGATATAAGCAATGTAAAAATAAGTGATCTCTTGTAAACAACAAATTGGCTCAGGGGGTGAACCAAATTTCATTGTTATGACCGCAAATATAGACCAACCGCTGCTTTTAAAGATTATTTTTAGTTTTATCAGGCATATATTGCAGTATAATTATAACATGGATTTAGCAAAAAAAATAATTTCAAGCGAATTGATCCAGTTTGAAACCCATTTTAGGGAGGCGGTAAAGAGCCGCGTGGCACTGCTGGATAGAATCATGCAATACATTGTTAAACGCAAAGGCAAGCAACTGCGCCCCATGTTTGTGCTGTTGAGCGCAAAACTTGGTGGCAATATTAACGATCATACTTACAGGGCTGCTTCATTGGTTGAATTGCTTCATACGGCCACCCTTGTTCACGATGATGTAGTAGATGAATCGATGGAAAGAAGGGGTTTTTTTTCCATCAACGCACTCTGGAAAAATAAGATAGCGGTTTTGGTGGGCGACTACCTACTATCAAAAGGTTTACTACTCTCACTCAACAATAAAGACCACGAAGTGCTGCGCATTCTATCAGAAGCAGTCAAGCAAATGAGTGAGGGTGAACTTTTACAGATCGAAAAATCGCGCAACCTCAACCTCAGTGAATCGGTTTACTTTGATATTATTAATGGGAAAACTGCCTCCCTACTGGCCTCTGCCTGTGCGGCAGGAGCAGCTACCACTTTCTCCGATGAAGCCGATATTGAACGAATGCGTTTATTCGGCGAAAAAGTGGGCATGGCTTTTCAAATAAAAGACGATTTATTCGATTATAGCAACCAAAATATTGGCAAACCCACTGGCAATGATATCAAAGAAAAAAAACTTACCCTGCCTTTGATTTATACCTTAAATAATTGCCCCCAACCCATCCGTAAAAAAATTATCTATATCGTTAAAAACCAGAATACAGATAAAGCCAAAGTTGCTTATATTATTGAACAAGTAGAACTATACGGTGGCATTCAATACGCTACCGATAAAATGTTTGCCTACCGTGATGAAGCATTGGCATTACTCCACCAATTCAACCCATCCATTGTTAGAGATGCATTGGAAGAATTGGTTCGATATACAACCGATAGAAAATATTAATGCAGAAAAGATGGACCATACTCCCTACTGATGAAGCTGAAGTAAACCAACTTCATAATTCACTGAACGTAAACAAGACTTTCTGTGGTATATTGGTTCAAAGAGGCATCAATGGTTTTGATAAAGCGAAAGAATTTTTTCGCCCCTCTCTCAGTAACTTACACAGCCCTTGGCTGATGAAAGACATGGATAAAGCAGTGGATCGATTATTCCGTGCATTTGAAAATAAAGAACCCATACTTATCTACGGAGATTATGATGTAGATGGAACCACTGCAGTTGCCAGCGTATTTCAGTTCTTGCAAAAAATTCATTCCCCAATCGACTTCTATATTCCACATCGCTACCGAGAAGGTTATGGAATTTCAAAGGCAGGAATTGACTTTGCCCATCAACAAGGATTTACCTTAATTGTGTCGCTGGACTGTGGTATAAAATCGACCGAATTAATTAGCTATGCTCAAACACTTGACATTGATTTTATTGTTTGCGACCACCATTTACCCGACTCAATTTTGCCACCTGCCATTGCCATTTTAAACCCCAAACAAATCAATTGCAATTACCCTTACAAAGAACTCTGTGGATGCGGTGTTGGATTTAAATTAATGATGGCTTTGAGTGAACGAATGGGCTTGCAAGACTCAAGTTATTTGCACTATCTTGACCTTAATGCGCTGGCCATTGCAGCAGATATTGTTCCCGTTACTGGAGAAAATAGAACACTGGCTTTTTTCGGTATTGAAAAAGTTAATAGCAACCCATCAGTCGGCATTAAAGCACTGATGCAATTGGCTGCTGTTAAAAATAAGATGAGCTTAACCAGCCTCGTATTTACCATTGCGCCCCGCATTAATGCAGCAGGCAGAATGGATGATGCCAGAAAAGCAGTGCAGTTATTCATTGCACAAGATGAGCAGGCTGCCATAAAACTCGCTGAAATACTTCACAGTGATAATACCGACAGGCGTGAGGCTGACAGCAGCATTACCCTAGAAGCTTTGAAAATATTAGAAGCAGACCCTAACAATGCGACTAAAAAAACGACCGTAATTTATCAACAACACTGGCATAAAGGCGTGGTGGGTATTGTAGCGAGTAGACTTATTGAAACCTATTACCGACCCACCGTTGTACTTACCAATAGTGGTGAATACGCAGCAGGTAGTGCCCGTAGTGTAACCGGATTTAATTTATACGAAGCCATCTATGCTTGCAGAAAACACTTACTAGGTTATGGTGGCCATTTTGCGGCGGCTGGGATGACCCTTGCGACCGAAAATATAGAGGCTTTTGCGGCTGCATTTGAAGCCGAAGTAAGCAATACCATTCCACCCGAACTGCTATTTCCTGAACTGATAATTAATGCCACAATTGGCTTACACGAAATCACTAAAAGCCTCTACCAATTACTTTGCCAGATGGAACCATTCGGCCCCGATAATATGCGACCTGTATTTATTGCACGCAATGTTTACAACAGTGGTTATTCTAAAATTGTAAAAGAACAGCATATTCGTTTTGTAGTAAAACAAAACAATACAACCATCACCGGTATCGGTTTCAACCTGGCCGAAAAATTTCATTTATTGGAAAACAACCAGCCCATCGACCTTGTTTTTACCATCGACGAAAACGAATGGCAAGGAGAAAAATCATTGCAGTTGAAAGTAATTGATTTGCGCGCCTCCGAATAAAAAGGCCACCCTGCAAACAGGATGGCCAGGCATATCAAAAGTATCCAGATTTAAACGCTTGCAGCTTCTTTAGATTGCATCATCTCCACACTTCTATTAATGAAGTTGGTGAGCTCTGCCCCCTTTAGTAAGCCTTGTGATAATAATGCTAAATCTGCCAAATTCCTTACCTGTTTGGTCTTCACCACTTCATTGCCTTCTTTTAGCAAGGTTTGAAACACTGGGTGATTGCCATTCACTGTAAGGGTTACTTCATCTGGCATCTGTGCATAAAATGCAGTCATTCCACCACCACCAGCTCCCATATCTTTCATCCTACGCATAAACTCGGGACGAGTAGCAACAACCGGCGCAGCATCTACACTTAGTCCTTTTATTTCCGTAGTAACATTCAACTCAGGAATCTGAAGTGTGAAAAGTTCTTTCAATTTTTCAGTCTCTTCTTTACCCAATACCGATTCATTACCTTCTTGCTTATCAATCAGGTTGTCAACAATATCAGCATCTACTCGTACAAATTGGGTATTCTCCCATTTCATTTCCATGGTATTTAAAAAAGCAGCATCTACCATAGTCTCCATCTTCACTACAATATATCCCTTGGCTTTACAAGCTTGAATATAGGCGTCTTGCTGCACGGGATTAGTAGTATATAAAACCACTTGCTTGCCATCCTTATTTTTTTGTATGGCTTCTGTTGCAGTCTTGTATTCTTCTACAGTATAAAATTTAGCATCCACATCTTCCATTACCAAAAATTTATTGGCTTTTTCTAGGAATTTATCGTCGGTCATCATACCATACTTCACAAACAATCCGAGACTCTCCCACTTCTGCTCAAACTCAGTTCTTTCATTCCTAAAAATTTCATCCAATTTATCAGCAACTTTCCTGGTAATATGCGCATTTATTTTTTTCACATTGGGATCGCCCTGTAAATAACTGCGACTCACATTTAATGGAATATCGGGACTATCAATTACCCCATGCAACAACATCAAGAATTCTGGAACAATGTCTTTTACCTCATCCGTAACAAATACTTGGTTGCAATACAATTGAATTTTATCTTTCTGTATTTCATAACTCTGCTTAATTTTAGGGAAGTACAATACGCCTGTTAAATTAAACGGATAATCTACATTTAGGTGAATCCAGAACAAAGGCGTTTCACCAAAAGGATACAATTCACGATAAAATTTTTCGTAATCTTCTTTCGTTAATTCACTGGGTTTCTTAATCCAAATTGGATTGGTATTGTTGATGGATTTTTCTACTTCATCTTCTTTACGTGGCTCTGCGGCTGTATCATTAAAGTAAATGGGAATGGGAAGAAATTTGCAAAATTTTTCTAGTATTCCTTTTAATTTACCTACTTCTAAAAAGTCCGCACTCTCTTCATGCACGTGTAAAATAATCTTGGTTCCCCTTTGCTTTTTCTCTACTTCATATAATTCAAATTCGGGACTACCATCGCAACTCCAATAAACCGTTGCTGCTTCTTCGTGGTAACTCTGGGTAAGTACTTCTACTTTAGCAGCTACCATAAAAGCACTATAAAACCCAAGCCCGAAATGGCCAATAATACTGGCGTCTTTGTATTTGGTAACAAACTCTTCCGCACCGCTAAAAGCAACTTGGTTAAGGTATTTATCTACTTCTTCTTTGGTCATTCCCAACCCACGGTCTTCAATGGTAATGGTTTTTTCTTTGGCATCAAGCGTTACATCAATTCTGAGTTCCCCAAGGTCGCCTTTTGCTTCCCCTATAGATGATAAGGTCTTTATTTTTTGGGTGGCATCCGTGGCATTGCTCACCAATTCCCTTAAAAATATTTCATGATCGCTGTAAAGGAATTTTTTAATGATGGGAAAAATATTCTCCGTCTGTACCCGTATCTGTCCTTTTTGCATAAACTATTTTTTCCCATGTTGCTCAAAGAAAGTACCAAAATGGGGTTTGCTGACAGGATGGCAACGAAATAGTCAGATCGGGGGGAACAACTAAACAATTGACAGTACAAAACTAATTTCCAACCAGTTTTATCTGGTCAACCTGAAAACCAGTAGTGCGTTTATTCGCAGCATTTGCCAAGTCGTTCCCCTCATAACGAAAGGCAATGGTTATCAAGCCGCTAAAAGCGTTTAGGGGAATATTACCAGAGGGCAACCAAGCAGTGGCCATTCCATTCACCGATCCCTTTGACATATTGGCTTTGAGTACCGTCCACTTTGCTTTCCAAGGCTGGTTGCCACCATCGTAATTACTAGAAATTATTGCTTGTAAAACAGCCCCATTATCGGCCACATCTTTGCTCACAAAACTCAGTTGTTCGTTGCTTGAATTATTTAGGTTGATAGCAGGCAATACCAACCAAGATACAACAGTAGATTGGGCAGTAGCGGCCGCACTAATTTCTGCAAACTGATTGGATTGAAGCTGTTGAATCTGAAAAAATCTTCCTCCCGTTTCTGCAATATTTTTCCACCCATTGATGGCTATATTGGTTTGCGCAACTCCCGATTCAAAATCTTCTAAAAAAAGGGTGCGCGGCACTGAGCCACTGCATCTTAATCCATTCATGACTATATCACTGGTGTCTCTTATAGCCAGTTGTTTCTGCGAACCAAATATGGTATAAACACCCTTAATAGAACCACTTCCCCTGGGCGTTTTAAGGGCGGCAAATGAAGCAAATCCACTGGTGCGCAAATAAATACTACCCCCATTGCAGAATCGAATGGTATGACTTACTGTAGCCTTATTAACGATGTCTGCAAATGTTTTAGCCGTATCACTGGCTGTAAATTCAACGCTGTCTATTTGAATTAATCTACTCTGCACCGAATCATTCAATTGCTCAAACTTAATTTTCATTGGATTGGGAATTTTCTCCAACGCACCTTTCACCAAAACTTTTGCAAACAAAGGAGCTGGTATGGGAATTAATTCAGGAAATAAAATATTGGATCTATCCACACTTCCTCCCAATTGCAGCATGCCACCATAAGCACCCATCCACAAACCATTCAGTCGCAGAAAAACTCGCATACCCAAAGGATAATCAGCGGCTAACCCGAACCCATCCAACCTTACCGATATTCCAGCAGTACTATCTTGTACAACAATGGTCTTATAAAAATTATCGGTGGCGTCATTGGCAATTACAATACCCGTAATAATATCATTATTGAGTAAATTTTCAAAGTTGCCAGCTATATGCGAATTTCGCAATGCCCGAATAGATATATTGGCTACCATATTGGTTCCGTTATAAAGCGGCGGCTCATCTAAGTTGCGAATACAAGCACAACAAACAGCAATGCAGAATAGCAGCGCCATATATAACGAATTTGTTTTTTTAGAATACATAATTTATTGTTTAAATCGGATGCTGAGGGAATAATTGGTGAGTGGATTGTAATAATATTTTGCAGGAAATTTTTGGGTGCTTGCATTGGCCGCATCATACCTTAATTGCTCATATCCACCAGTAATAATGGGTCGATTGAATAAGTTGTTGATGCTTAAAAAAGATTGTAGGTAAAGCAACGCTCCCGATTTTTTCTTCAGCAGCCTAAATGAATACCCAGCAGATACATCGGCTACGAATAAGTTGGGCAATTGTTCCGGAAGAATAATAGCCGACGGTGATGCTCCTTCGGGCAAATTGCGCAATGCATCATAAGTTCTTCGGAGGGGGTTAAAAGAAATAAAGTGACTCCCCATATAGCTGCCCGTAAAGCTGATGAATACATTCCGTGGCGATCGGTATTGAATACTCATGGTCACAGCTTTCTGTGGAGTGCCAGTAATTGGAAAACGATTGATATAGACCAGTCCCTCTTCCGTAATAAAATTTTCATTATCGATTCTTACTTGGTAATTCGGTCTGTTGCTGTATTGGTATCGGCCATAAGCAAGGGCAGCAATTAAGCGAATGGTATTAGTGGCTTGGTATTCGCCACTAATCATAGTGCCTATTTGCGTTTGAGCAATATTGGAGAGCGCATAATTTACTAGGTTGCGGTACCCGTCGTGATAAAAGCTCATCACATCCATCCCATCTTTAAATTGAGCCGCATAAATATTCACCCGCAATTTTATTGATGGTGAATTAAGGGTATAACCAGCTTCTATCATCCTGCTTTTTTCCATTGCAATTGCTGACTGTCTTGCATCATTGGTACGGGGTGAAATAAACCAATCATTCATGAGCGGTGGCTTAGAAAAAATACTGGCATAACAATAAAAATAATTTCGGCCGTTGCGTTTATAAGTGATGCCTGCTTTAAAAGCATAATCTGAAAAAATATCAGCGGTTGACAATCCAAAAGAATTCAATGGAAAAACGCCATTGCGCACCAAGCCTTCCCGCTGGTATATTACTTCCTTCAATTCTGCTGCCGCAAATAAATCTAGCTTATTCCATTTATATACTGACTGTGAAAAGGCACTAAATTGCTGTACTTTAAATTGATAATCGTATCCAAAATAATCGCCCTTCAACAAAATCCGATCGGGTCGATTTAGATCATTCTGTCTCGACATATTATTGGGCGTATTATCATCGGCAAACTGGTTCCAATCCATATAGTATTGAGCACCCAATAAATCATTCACCCGCTTTGTATAACGATGCAACTGGTATTGGTATCCAATTCTTGCTGTATAATAAAATCTGTCGTTGATATTACCAGAGAAGCGACTGAAAAATACCAGTCTATATTGTTGTTCTACCCGGTCTTCAACAATATATCTTGCACGTCCATCAACCGAACTATTTTGGTTCACATTGTACATGCGCTGCCAGTTAACCTGCAACAAACTGGGATCATTTTGTAGTGCATTTTGGAGTGTATTCTTCAGCAGACTATCTTGCTGAAAAGAAGGCAGGTAACGATAATAATCGGGACGAGGATCCGCAGCATTGAACCAATCTAGCCCCGTTGCATATTTTTCGCCTTTAGAAAATGCGATGCTGGTGACTAAAAAAGATTGGTCATTTGGCTTGAACTCATGCGAGAAAATAAGTAGCGGAAGGTGAATGAATTGCAGGTTGGCATTGCGAGTCTGATGCTGCTGCATACCCCAACTGGGATTGTATTGTTCACTGCCATACAATTGAATCATTTCTTTCGTAACAGCAGGAACCCTTGTTGAATATTGCCGATTACCAATCAAGTTTAAAGAAAGTAAATGGGTATTTATTTTTTTATCAACCCCCAAGAAATAAGCAATGCTTTGAAAAAGCGTTCCAGGAAACAGTGGTTGATTACCCAAACGAGCACTGGCACTCAGTGCAAATGCCCACCCCTTTTTATTAAAGGAAATCACTTTGGTAAATGCCAATCGGTACTGATAATTGCGATTAGAAAAGTTGAGGGAGAGGGTAGTCTGTGGCCACAATCGAGACGCTTTTAGTTGTATAAATTGGGCCGATCCCATTGCACCAAATGCATATTCATTGTCGCGAAGCCCCACTGCCAACTGGCTATTATTGCTCACTTCATTCAGCCCACCCCAACTATTCCAATTGGCATTACCATCGGTCAATTGATTCATAGGAATTTCGTTTATTGCCACCGCAAACGCAGAGGAAGGCAAGCCCCTAGCTCTGAATCGACGAATGCTAAAATAAAAGGCAGATGCCGATGTGAACAAATCTTTGCTGGACTGTAAGATAGAAGGCGTGAATGAAGGATGGGAGTCGCTTTCTTCCGAAGTAGCAGCTTCGTCATTCAGGTGAAGATCCAAGCTGCTTTTCCACAGTTCAAAATCAGCACTATCCGCAAATACATTCTTCAGCTTCTGCTGAACAGCTCGCGATTTGGGTTGACAAGCACCACTAAAAGATAAAAAATAAAATAGGCAATAAATAATTCGCATAATGATTGATTGAACAACCATTGGGCTACAAACAGCGTAAAAGTAAACGAGAAAAGCACCCAATGAATCAATATGCGTATAATACCCTATGAAAATACCGTTATAAATCGGTTGATCATTGCGGTTTCTACCTAATAAAATAAAGGGAGAAGATTTATTTTAGCCCATGCTTAAATTCATTTTTTTCATTGCGCTTATACTGATTATATCCAATAAACAAATTATAAAACGCAGTCCCTTAGTGATTGCATTTTATAATTTGGAAAACTTGTATGACACCATTGATAATCCAATGGTGAGCGATGATGAATTTACCCCACAAGGTGCCAAGCAGTATAATGCAGATATCTATCTCGATAAATTATTTAAATTAGCAACGGTTATTAAAGACATCGGCGCAGCATATCATAAAGCGGGAGCGGCTATTTTAGGTGTTGCTGAAATTGAAAACGATACGGTATTATACGACCTTGTAAGGCATTTTTTATTGCGAGATCGGAAATTAAAAATCATTCATTTCGACTCAAAAGATGCCAGGGGAATAGATGTGGGATTGCTTTACAATCCAGCCCTATTTATACCCCATCAAGCCATGCCATTGAGGGTTGATTTGCCGGGCAGATCAAAAGAAGCCTATTATACTAGAGATATTTTATACGTAAAAGGAAATTTAATGGGAGAAACGGTTCACATTTATGTAAACCACTGGCCCAGCAGAAGAGGTGGAGAAGTGCGGTCAGCACCAGCAAGAGCAGCGGCGGCCATTGTATGCCGCAAGCATATTGATTCCATTCTACAACAAGTGCCATATGCAAAAATGATTGTGATGGGTGATTTAAATGACAATCCGGTGGACAAGAGTATTCGTAAACAGCTCAATACCAGTGGGAATTTGAGCCGCACCCAACCCAATCATTTATTTAATCCTTGGGAGCAGCACTATAATATGGGTTATGGCACTTTGGCCAATAAGGATATATGGGGCTTGTTCGATCAGATCTTGCTTTCTTATGCATTCACCGACTCTACCCAAAAGGGTTGGCAGTATCAAAAATCAGTCATTTATTCCAAGCCCTTTATGGTAGAAAATAGTGGTAAGTATATGGGCTATCCCATGCGCACTTGGGATGGAAACAATTACCGAGGTGGATTTAGCGATCATTTTCCAACTTATATAGTACTGCGTTATATTCCGTTTTAGAAACGGGTTAATTGCTTGGAAGGCGGTCTAAATTGGTCAAAAAGACTGAAATGCAGGGTAATTAATTTGGGGGAAACGCCAATTATACCTACTTTTGCAGCCCCAAATCTGTTTTTGGCAGATTTTCTCGCTTGCGGGAATCCACTGGGAAAAAACCAATTTTTAACCACAAAAATTCAAGTAATGAACAATTACGAATTGATGGTGATTTTTACACCGGTTTTATCTGAAGAAGATTTTAAAGCTTCTCAGAAAAAATTTCAAGATCTGATTGCCGAATTAGGCGGATCTACGGTGCATACCAATCCTTGGGGATTGAAATCACTCGCTTACCCCATCCAGAAAAAAACCACAGGAATTTACTGGGTTCTGGAATTTACACTTCCTGCTCCAGGAATTGAGAAACTGAAAATTCAGTTGTTACGTGACGAACAAGTTATGCGTCACATGATTAACCGTCTCGATAAAAACGCCGTCGAGTACAACTATGTCAAAAGAAATGGCGGATTTCCTAAAACTGAAAAAGCGGAGGCATAATCATGGCAAAGAATGAAATTAAATACCTAACCGCAATTAAGCAGGAGAAGCCTAAAAAGAAATTTTGTCGCTTCAAGAAATACGGTATTAAATACGTGGATTATAAAGACATTGAATTCTTAAAAAAATTCATTAATGAACAAGGCAAGTTATTGCCTCGTCGTTTGTCTGGTAATTCATTAAAGTACCAGCGTAAAGTTTCTGATGCAGTAAAGAAAGCCCGTCAAATGTCGTTGCTTCCTTTTGTAACAGATTTATTGAAATAGAATCATTAGTTAACCATCCCTAATCACGTTGCAAGCGTGAGACAGTCAAATCAAAATACCCGATTGGGCGCTGGGACTAAAAAATAAAATATGCAAGTAATATTAATTCAAGACGTAGACAATTTGGGCGGTAAGTCTGAACTGGTTAACGTAAAAAACGGCTATGCCCGTAACTTTTTAATACCACAGAAATTTGCTATTGAAGCAAGTCCCTCTAACTTAAAGCAACTGGAAGAAAAACTGAAAGTAAAAGCAAAGAAAGAAGCGGCTATGTTGGCAGAAATCAACAAAGTAATTGGGGTATTGAAATCATCTCCTGTTAAAGTGGGTGCAAAGACTGGTACCAGTGGTAAGATTTTTGGAGCAGTTACTTCATTACAAATTACCCGTGCAATTCGTGACCAAAAAGGTTATGAAATTGATCGCAAGCGCATCACCATTAGCAATGAAGTGAAGGAATTGGGTACTTATACAGCTACTATTGATTTTGGAAATGGCAACAATACCGAGATTGAGTTTGAAGTAATTGGTGAATAACCCCACTTGTTTTAATCTAATTAAGCGCCACTGTATCTACAGTGGCGCTTTTTATTTGTAGGAGAAATAAATGATTTTTTTGAAAAAAATGCCAAAATCAATAAAAACCCTATCTTTAACCGTCCAAATGCAGAAGTTCCAGTTCTCAGAACGTTTTCACGTAAATGGTTCAGGGTTTTTGGTTACTGATTTCGCTTTGGTTTTTTTGATCACTTAATTTCTTTAAAAATGAACATTTACGTTGGAAATCTAAACTGGAATATGTCCAGTGAAGACCTGCAAAACCTGTTTGCTCCCTATGGTGAAGTAAGCAGTGCAAAAATCGTTACCGACAAATTTAACAACGACCGTAGCAAAGGCTTTGGTTTCGTTGAAATGGCTGATGATGAAGCCGCTCGTGCTGCTATTGCTGCTCTACATGACAATGATGTTATGGATCGCAAAATAGTAGTAAACGAATCTACCCCTCGCCCAGAAGGTGATAGAGGTGGATACAAGAAGAAGCCCTACGGTGGTGGTGGCGGCGGCGGAAGTCGTGGCGGTAGTGGCGGCGGATACGGCGGTGGCGGTGGTGGAAATCGCAGCGGCGGCGGTGGATACGGTGGCGGTAATCGCGATCGTGGAAACAGCGGCGGCGGTGGCGGTGGATACAACAGATATTAATCTATATTCAACCCGTTGATTGATAAGTCCCGCAACAAAATTGCGGGACTTTTTTATGTCTACTATTGAACAAATAAACTGTGAAGTACTTTGATTCACTACTTTTAAATGCTATGCTTCCATGGCTGCAATACCGGGCAATATTTTTCCTTCAAAATATTCCAGCATAGCTCCGCCACCGGTACTTACATAACTAACTTCATTGGCAAAACCAAACTGGTTTACTGCAGCCACACTATCTCCACCGCCCACTAGACTAAATGCACCTTCTGCAGTTGCTGCTGCCACAGCTACGGCAATAGCTTTTGTGCCGTGTTGAAATTTCTCCATCTCAAACACACCCATGGGGCCATTCCATAAAATAGTTTTAGACCGCTTAATTACATTACTGAATTGTTCAGCTGCGTTGGGTCCGATATCCAACCCCATCCAGCCATCTGGTATCAGGTCTGAAGGTGCGGTAGAGGTATTGGCATCAGCCGCAAAATTATCGGCTATAATGCTATCACCAGGCAGGTGAATACAAACCCCTTTTTCTTCGGCTTTCTTTAAAATAGCCATGGCAGTTTCTAGTCGATCATCTTCACAAAGACTTTTTCCAATCTGCCCACCCATTGCTTTCATAAAAGTGTAGGCCATTCCTCCTCCAATAATAATATCAGTAGCACGGGCTAGTAAATTCTCAATAATCAAAATTTTATCACTCACTTTTGCACCCCCAATAATAGCCGTAAATGGCTTTTCTGCTTTATGCAAAACAATTTCAGCGGACTTCACTTCATTTTCCATTAATAGTCCAAACATTTTTTTATCCTTTGCAAAAAACTGCGCAATTACGGCTGTAGAAGCGTGGGCTCGGTGGGCAGTACCAAAAGCATCGTTGATATATACATCGCCGAGCTTACTTAATTTTTCTGCGAATGCAGGATCTCCTTTTTCTTCTTCTTTATAGAACCTTAAATTCTCGAGTAATAATACTTCCCCCCCTTTTAATGCAGCAGCTTTATTATTAGCTTCATCCCCAATGCAATCATTGGCAAATTGAATAAGCACTTCCCTATCCATTGCCTTACTAATAAGGGTTTGCAGGTGGGCTACTATATGAATAAGAGAAGATTTCTCTTCGGGACCATCTTTTGGTCGCCCTAAGTGACTCATTAATACAACACTGCCCCCATCTTTTAAAATCTTAGTAATGGTTGGTATTGCAGCTCTGATGCGGTTATCGTCGCCAACTGCAAAAGTTTGTTTATCAATAGGTACGTTAAAATCTACCCGAATAAGGGCACGTACTCCTGAAAAATTATATGTTGAAAAGTTGCTCATAGTTGATTGTTTGTTTTTGTATTGGCAAGTTAATCAAAAGATCAACCTATTGTTTGTTTTACAGCATTAAAAAGCCGCTTCGTTTTAGGGAAGCGGCTTCTAGAATATTGCGAGATATTATTTACTGATTAAACCAGCAAAAAAATGGACGGTTCTAACCAATTGACTTACATAACTCATTTCATTATCGTACCAGCTAACGGTTTTCACCAGTTGGGTATCACCTACAGTCATTACTTTGGTTTGAGTAGCATCAAACAAAGAACCAAAATGTGTACCGATGATATCGGTGCTTACAATTTCATCTTCATTGTATCCGAAGCTTTCGTTGCTAGCTGCTTTCATAGCTGCATTAATTTCATCTACAGTTACTTTTTTACTGAGGATTGAAGTCAATTCAGTTAAAGAGCCAGTGATAGTAGGAACGCGCTGGGCACTACCATCTAGTTTTCCTTTTAGTTCAGGAAGCACCAACCCAATGGCTTTAGCAGCGCCTGTACTGTTTGGAACGATATTAGCGGCGGCGGCTCTTGCTCTGCGTAAATCGCCTTTTGGATGCGGAGAATCTAGGGTATTTTGATCATTGGTATAAGCATGGATGGTAGTCATGATACCCGTTACAATACCATATTCATCATTCAATACTTTAGCCATGGGGGCCAAGCAATTGGTGGTACAAGAAGCGCAAGAAATAATGGTTTCAGTGCCATCAAGAATGGCGTGGTTTACATTGAATACTACTGTTTTTAAATCGCCTGTTGCAGGAGCGGAAATAACCACGCGTTTTGCGCCAGCTTTAATATGTGCTTCTGCTTTTTCTTTATCGGTAAAGAAACCAGTAGATTCAATTACCACATCAACCCCATGGGTACCCCAAGGAATTTGAGCAGGATCTTTTTGTGCGTATATTTTAACGGTATCCCCGTTTACAACAATAGAGTCGTCGGTAGAAGTAACGGTGGCATCAAAGCGACCTTGAGCACTATCGTATTTTAACAAATGAGCTAGAACAGCGGGACTTGTTAAGTCGTTGATGGCGACCACTTCAATGTCTTTCATATTATAAATCTGGCGGAAAACCAAGCGACCGATTCTTCCGAAACCATTGATGGCAACTTTAACTGTACTCATTAAAATGTATTTTAGTTTGAATAATTAGCTATTGAGGATGCAAAATTACAATTTATCACATCAAAAAGCTATATTATTTACATTAAATGCTTAAAGGAACTCTAAATTTCTGTTGGTAAACTAACAATATGAAGCAATTGCATATAAAAGCATAAAAAAGTTTGGCAGAAAACCCGCTGACACCTATTTTTGCAACCCGAAAGAACAATATGGCCGGTTCGTCTATCGGTTAGGACAGCCCCCTTTCACGGGGCAAAGACGGGTTCGATTCCCGTACCGGCTACAACAACAAACCCTCAAGCAATGCTTGGGGGTTTGTTGTTGTAGGCCTCAATCCCATGGCATCTTCATGGTAAGCACATAGTATCCTCAATAGTAGTTCAATGAAAGTTGCATAAACCATTTAGCCCACCCAAAAGGCCATTTATTTAAGGGGCGTAAATCATATTAAAACCAGCCCAGTTTAGTTATGTAAGGGCTGGTGTATAAAGAGCAAGTAAAGTTATACCTAAGGTGAAATACAAAAGGGTGCTAGGGGGTGCTAGCACCCCAGTTAACTTATTGAAAACCAATTTAGTATCGCATAAAAAAGGCTATTTATAGGGCTTGAACCTTGATTTGTTCGGGACTTGTTCGAGTCAGCCTCGGGGTTTTCCTTTGCCAGCGCGGGTTGTAGCAGCCCAGTCCCGAAGCAGTCCCGAAGCTGGTACGGCAAAACATATAAGCAAAATCATTGAACCCAGTTTAAAACTAGTGCTTCAAGATTAATAGAAAATATTGGTTCAATAGCGAAATAGAAAATCATAGCAAACCCAATAGTAAAGCAGTGTTGTATTTGCGAAAGTTTTTTTGGGGGCGACAATTTTTGTAACGCATTGAAATGTTGTGAGTTCTGAAATAAAGCGAAAGTTTGACGAGTGGGAATTTTCGTATATTTATAGAGTTAGCGGAAACCCTATGGCGACAGTGCAAACTTGAAACTTTTGTGCCTTGAACGAACATTTTTTTAATACACCGACAACAACTGACACTGCTCCTAATGGCAACGCTTCAAAAAATAAATTTGTAAAAAAGCCCACCCACTCCAACGCACAAAACACACTTTCATTTTTTTGCCAACACACAAACCAACCCAGAAAAAAATGAAAGAGTGTTTTCGCCACCCAAAAAAAATACAAAAACAAAACAGCCCCGAAAACGGGGGCTGTTTCTTTCTTTAGCGACATTGACAATTGACTGTTAAGAAAAATGACTAATTGAGAGGGAAGTTAACCGATAAAAATCCTTAGATTTGCATTCGCAAATATGACAAAATCCAACACATATATTGACCTCTTTGCAGGTTGCGGTGGGCTCTCATTGGGCTTGCACAACGCAGGGTGGAAAGGACTTTTTGCCATTGAAAAAAATGCAGATGCTTTCAAAACTTTAAAGCATAACCTCATTGACAATAAAAATCATTTTGCCTGGCCAACCTGGTTACCACAAGAAAGTATTGAAATTGACAAGGCAATTGAACTCTACAAAGACAATTTAAACGAACTGAAAAACAAGGTTGACCTTGTCGCTGGCGGACCGCCATGCCAAGGTTTTTCAATGGCGGGACGAAGAAACGAAAACGACCAACGAAACAACCTTATTAAATCCTACATTGATTTTATTAAAATAATTAAACCCAAAATTCTCTTTTTTGAGAATGTGAAAGGGTTTACAATGGAATTCAAAAAGAATAAAGACAAAGGAAAAGAATACTCAACCTATGTTGAAAATGCTTTGAACAGAGCAGGGTATTTTGTAAAAGGAGAACTTGTAAATTTTGGCGAATACGGAATCCCACAAAAGAGAACCCGATTCATTCTTGTAGGAATTAGAAAGGATGTAAAAAATGCTTCTAAAGAATTAGCACAAGAGTTTTTTGCAAAACTCCAACAAAACAAACATTCATTTCTTTCAGAAAAGAACTTGACTGTTGACACAAATTTGAAAGATGCAATCTCCGACCTTCTTAAAGGAAATGGGCTAAAAGAATCACCAGACACAAAAAGTTTTCAAGCAGGTATTTACTCAAAAGCAAAAAGTTCCTATCAAGTTTTATTGAGAACAGGAATTGAAAACAAAATTGCAGACAGCCATCGTTTTCCAAAACACAGACCCGACATCATTGAAAAATTTCAAGTGATTTTAAATACTTGTCGCAAAAACAAAGACATTGACGCAAAGACAAGAGAACGCTTCAATATCAAGAAGCACACAATTATTCCTCTTGACAAAAATGCTAAAAGCCCAACAATTACAACTTTGCCTGACGATTATATTCATTACAGTGAACCAAGGATTTTAACGGTTCGTGAGTATGCAAGAATTCAAAGTTTCCCCGACTGGTATGAGTTCCAAGGCAAATACACAACAGGCGGCAAACGCAGAACACAAGAAGTTCCAAGATATTCTCAAATTGGTAACGCCATACCACCTCTTTTCGGAGAACAAAGCGGATTGGTTTTAAAACAACTAATCAGCTAATGAGTAAAGTTCGCTTTCGCACAAATGCACTATTGAAAAGTATTATCGGTAAAGACTTAATCACCGATGATAATATTGCTGTTTTAGAACTTGTCAAAAATTCTTTTGATGCAGGCTCTAAAAAAGTAGAAATTACTTTCAATAACATTTTAAAGAATGATGATTCTGACAAAATAAAATCACCAACCAAAAACTCATCTCATTTGATTATTAAAGATGAAGGAATTGGAATGGAGGAGTATGACATAACTGAAAAATGGTTAAACATTGCCTATTCAGAAAAGAAAGAAAAAAAGGAAGAATTTGGCAGAGTGCTTGCTGGAAATAAAGGGGTTGGAAGATTCTCATGCGATAGATTAGGACGTTTTTTAACCATTTATTCAAAAAAGAAAAATGGTTCTTACAATAAGCTATTTATTGATTGGAAAGTATTTGAACAAGAAGGGAAAATTGATTTCAATATTCAAGATGTTGAATTTGAAATAGAGAATCTTAGTGAAAAAGAATTTATATCAACTACAGATTATTCCAAATTTGAAAGCGGAACAATTTTAGAAATTGCTTGCCTTAGAGAATATTGGCACTCTAATAAAATTATAAGTTTAAAAAGGCAACTTGAAAGGTTAATTAATCCAAATCAAGCTTTCAAAAAAAGTGATTTTGGAGTAAAGATTACTGCAAAAGATTTTTTGCAACACGACAAAGAACAAGAAGATTATAACAGAATAAACGGAGAAGTAAAAAATAAAATTTTTGAAAAGTTAGACTTTAGAACATCAAGCATTCAAGCAAAAATTGATTCCAAAGGAGAATTTATTACAACCACACTTCAAGACAGAGGAAATGAAATTTTTCTACTAAAAGAACGAAATACTTTTAGTCAATTATCAAACATTGATGTTTCAATTTTTTATTTAAACACATACGCTAAAGCATACTTCACTAAACAAACGGGAATAAAATCAGTTGACTTTGGCTCTGTATTTTTGTTTATAAACGGCTTTAGAATTCCACCATACGGAGACATTGGAGATGATTGGTTAGGAATGGAAATTAGAAAAGGTCAAGGTCATAGCAGGTATTTAGGAACCCGTGAAGTTGTAGGTAGGATTGAGATAAATGACGATAGCGAAAAATTTAAAATCATTTCTAACAGGTCAGGTGTAGTAAACAATGTTCCATTTGAACAACTGACAAAATCAAGTAGTCCTTTTGGTTTTTATTTCAAAACTTTCAGACGACTTGAAAGATTTGTAGTAGAAGGAATCAATTGGGACAGCACACCCGATGAATCAAAGGATATTGAAAGAGATATTTATGATAAGAAGTGGGATGAATCAAAAGAGAATTATAATGAAGATTCACTTACCCGAAACAAAAGAGTGCTTGCTGTAATCAACAACATTATTGATTCAAAAAAGGATGAGATAGTTGACTTGAAAATAAACGATGAATTCGTTAAGCAAATCATTACAGAGCAAACTGCAAACGCAAAATTAGAACTTGAAAATGTAGTTAAGACTCTTGCAGAAAAATCAAAAGAACTGAATCCCGAAATTATTGCTGATGTGCTAAATAGAATTTCTCAAAATTCAGATGAAATAAAAAACTTCTCAAATATTCTTTCCAATTACGCTGATGGTTCTAAGAAAGAAATAAAAGGTTTGAATCTTATTCAAGATTCATTTCAAACTAAATACACTGAACTCTTAAAGAAAAAAGAACAATTAGAAGAAAAGCTAAGACTTGAAGCAGAAGCAAGAGAGAAAGCAGAAGAGGACAGAAAAAAAGCTGAAGAAGAAAAAAGAAAAGCTGAAGAGGCTCTTGAAATTGAAAAAGAAAAAAATACATTTTTAAGAGCAACTTCTAAAGGGTTAAATGAAGATGCTAAAGGGCTTGTTCATAATATCAAACACACTTCAAAAAACATTAGGTCAAGTGTTGATGGATTGATTACAAAAATCAAAAGCGGCAACTATAAAGAGAAAGACATTTTTGACAAACTACAAGTAATAAAATTCAACAACGAAAAAGTTCTGAAAATTGCCAAACTAATCACAAGGGCAAATTTCAAAACGGACGAGAATAGTCAGAAAATTGATGTTGTAAAATACATTGAACAATATATTCAAATCTATGATGATATTTTTGACGATAATGAATTAACTATAAATTGTAAAACGAATAATTCTTCATTTGAAAAACGATTAAGTGTTTTGGATATAGCTTTGATTTTTGATGATTTGATTTCAAATTCACAAAAGGCAGAAGCGAAAAAAGTTCTTATTGAATTTCATAGTTCCGTTAAAGATGAATTAAGAGTTGTTGTTAGTGATGACGGAAAAGGTGTAGAGAAAAAATTTATAGATAATCCAAAAGCAATGTTTGAATTAGGAGTATCTTCTGGAACAACTGATGGGTCAGGTATAGGTTTACATTCTGTCAGAAAAACTCTTAAACCGATGCAAGCAGACATTAATTTTATTGGAAATAAAAAAGCATTGAAAGGTGCTTCTTTTGAAATAGTATTTAAAAAATGATAAAAAGAACCTGTCTATTTATTGACGATGACAAACAAGACGATGTATTTCCTGTAATAAAAGAGGAAGGATTAAAGTATCAATTGGACATTGAGTGCTATCAATTCAATGTAGGAAACCAAGAAAGAAGAGACTTACTTGAAAATGAGGAAATAAGTATTGAGAAAGTAATCCGAGTTTTTAAAGAAGAATTCAGAGGTGTAAAAATTGACTTGATTGCATTTGATTGGAATATTGGTTCTGGCATTAAAGGACCAACATTGATAAAGCATTTCAATGATAACGATATTAGAAAAAATGTTGCAAAAATTTTATACTCTGGAGCATTAGAAGAAGAGGTGCAGAAATTATGTGATGATTATAGAAGTATTGCTACAATGCCTTTCAAAGATATATGGGGACAGATTAAAACACTTATATCAACTAACGCATTAGATTTTGCAGGGAAAGACAATTACGAAAAAAAGGTTGTTCAACAACTTAGAAATATTGAAGACACATTTGAGAGTTCAATTGAAGAAGAACTTCGCAAGTTTCCAGATTTTATTTTCAAAACAAGTTTTTCAAATAAAAATTTCAGAGGCAAAACATTTGCTGAAATAGCTGATATTATTGACGGTGATAAATATTTAAGAAACGACTTGACTAATGAAATAACACAACAAGTTGTTGCCTACTTAACCGAAAAAATTTAAGATGGCGAAAAAGAGAATTTTAATTATTCATCCTCACGACAAGACAACGCAATTCTTGGAAAGCATAAATAATAATTTGCAACCTGAGTTTTCAAATGACATTCAATACTTCAAGATTGAGACGAATGATAATTCTCACAAACAATGTTTAGAAAGAATTAAAGAACATCCTTCAAATGGCATTATTATCTTTCTTGGACATGGTAGAAGTGATGCTCTTTACGGCAGTAAAGGCGATGAGTATTCTCCTTCATTAGAATGGGAAGAAATAGCAGCATTTCCCGACTTATACTATTTCAATGAAAGCTTTATTTCAAAAAGTAATGTTGATGTGTTTTATGAAAAAAAAGTCTTTTGTTTAGCCTGCAATTCAAACAAAAAGATTGCAGAATACGCAATTGACAAGGGTGCTATATCATTTTTAGGATTTGGTGATATTCCTACATCTTCTGAAGAATTTAGCATTGATGGTGCAACCAATGTTAGTAGTGATTTAGTAAACTCGATGAAAAGAGAATTGAATTACATAGTTGAAACTGCACTTGCATATTCTATTCGGAAGAACTTTTCGTTTGAAAACCTTTTGAATATAATTCAGTTCATAACCAATCAAAGAATCACAGATATTTTAATTAATCAAAAAGATTTTAGCGAACGCTATGTGTTAGCGGACTATTTGTATTATTTGAAAAAAGAAGCTCAAATCATTGGAGAAAGAAAACTCAAAATATTTGAATAATAAATGCCAACGCAGAAAAAAAATACACTCTTAAAAAACGCACAAGGCAACGCCATGACCAATTTTTTTAAGAGAGTATTTTTTTCGCCACCCAAAAATCCGCCCTTCCTTTTTTTACAAATTTATTTTTCCCAACGCACGGGCTTAGTGCATAATCGGACGGACAGTGCTTCTAATGTAAATAGCTTCGGACAAAGTGTGTGCGAACTTGACACATCTCCACCACAGACCGAAAGAAGGGCATCCGCTAACATTAAGCGGAGTAGAAGAAATGCCCTTTAAAAACACCCCGTTATCAAGGAAGATATTGGGGCATTTTTGCTAATCCAAGTTAAGCTTACACTGGGATATGGTTCAGATTGTAGTAGGTGTATTTGTAGCTTTGGGGTTGATATTAATTAGTGGGTGGTTCATGCTTTTAAATCTTTTTTTGTAATACACTTTTGTTAAGCAAATAACTCCCCCTACCCACATTTGATGAACAGCAAAGATCACGCATTCATGAATACTACTGTATATTCCGGTCATGTTGACCCCCTGTTCCGGGATGTTGCCCCCTCTTCGAAGCGTGCAATAATTGTAAGAGCTAAATGCGGGAATAAAAATACAAATGGTTATTGATTATTGTTTATTTTTTTTCTTCGCAATGATTCACCTTTTAATTCTATTCGGTGTGCATTA
>JANMOT010000030.1:0-10456 GCA_031369485.1 Sphingobacteriia bacterium | reverse complement strand
GCCGGCTGCCGGAGTGGAGGGGCATTTTACTCAAACTTCAAATCCAATCCTAAACCTCTTAATTCATGTACCAATACATTGAATGATTCAGGGATACCAGCTCTGGGTACGTTATCACCTTTTACAATTGCTTCGTATGTTTTAGCCCTTCCGATGATATCATCAGATTTAAGCGTCAACAATTCCTGCAATATATTAGATGCGCCGTATGCTTCTAATGCCCATACTTCCATCTCTCCAAAACGCTGTCCACCAAACTGTGCTTTACCGCCCAATGGTTGTTGGGTAATTAAGCTGTACGGTCCGATTGAACGGGCGTGCATCTTATCATCCACCATATGGTGTAATTTAATCATATAGATCACTCCAACGGTAGCTTTCTGGTGAAAGCGTTCTCCAGTTTCTCCATCATAAAGATAAGTGTGACCATTTCTTGGAATACCAGCATCTATACAATATTGCTCAATTTGGTCGGTAGAAGCTCCGTCGAAAATAGGAGTCGCAAAACGTAGCCCAAGGCGTTTACCAGTCCATCCTAGAATGGTCTCATAAATTTGTCCGAGGTTCATACGAGAAGGTACTCCCAATGGATTCAATACAATATCAACTGGTGTACCATCTTCCATAAACGGCATATCTTCTGCACGTACAATTTTTGCGACAATACCTTTATTACCGTGGCGGCCGGCCATTTTATCACCCACTTTCAACTTACGTTTTACAGCGAGGTAAACTTTTGCCAGTTTCAACACACCTGCAGGCAATTCATCCCCAATTGAGATATTGAATTTTTCGCGTTTGTATCTACCCAGTTCTTCGTTAAACTTAATGCTGTAGTTGTGTAATAAGGTGTTGATTTGGTCGTCTATTTTAGTATCACCAGTCCAACCCAATGGATTCACATTCTGATAGTCAATCGTAGCCAGATTCTTTTGATTGAATTTAGCACCTTTGCCAATCAACATTTCACCAAAATTATTACCCACACCAGCAGAAGCTTTTTCTTTCAATAAAGTCTGCAACTTTTCCAGTAACAGTTCTTTAATGATTTCAACATTCTGTTGGTGTACTTTCTCTACTTTTTCCAACAACGCTTTTTCACGAATTTTTCCGTTCTTATCTTTTTTAGCGCGTTGGAATAATTTTTTATCAATTACCACACCTTCAGTTCCGTTCGGAGCTTTTAAAGAAGCATCTTTTGCATCACCTGCTTTGTCGCCAAAGATGGCACGCAATAGTTTCTCTTCAGGAGTAGGATCAGATTCTCCTTTAGGAGTAATCTTACCAATTAAAATATCTCCTTCTTTAATAGTAGCACCAATTCTTATGATACCATTTTCGTCGAGATCCTTAGTAGCTTCTTCTGAAACGTTTGGAATATCTGGTGTTAATTCTTCTTCTCCTAATTTGGTATCGCGTACTTCTAGTTCATATTCTTCAATGTGAACAGAAGTAAACAAGTCCTCACGAACCACTTTTTCGCTTATTACAATCGCATCTTCAAAATTGTACCCCTTCCATGGCATGAATGCCACTTGCAGGTTACGACCTAAAGCGAGTTCACCTTCTTTGGTTGCATAACCTTCGGTTAAGAAATCGCCTTTCTGAACTTTCTGTCCCTTTTTAACAGCGGGACGAAGGTTAATACAAGTGGCTTGGTTGGTCTTTATAAACTTGGTTAATTTATAAATTTGCAAGTCGTCGTTAAAGCTTACCAAACGATCTAAATCGTTTCTATCGTAGCGAACATGAATTTCATTTGCATCTACAAATTCTACAATACCATTGCCATCTGCGTGAATCTGTATACGTGCATCACGCGCGGCTTTTCCTTCTAAACCTGTACCTACAATTGGAGCTTCAGGAATAATTAATGGAACAGCTTGACGTTGCATATTCGATCCCATCAAAGCACGGTTGGCATCATCATGTTCTAAGAAAGGAATTAAGGAAGCGCTCAAACCAACAATCTGGTTAGGAGCAACGTCCATATATTCTACTTCTTCTTTATCTAAAATGGGGAAATCACCTGTTTCGCGTGATACTACTTTATCTTCCGCAAATTCACCCTTCTCATTCAAAGGAGAGTTACTCTGCGCAATCTTAGCACTATCTTCTTCTTCTGCACTCAAGAAAGTCAATTCTTTCATGTCTACTTTACCATCAATTACTTTACGATAAGGCGTTTCAATGAAACCCATATCGTTAATTGCGGCGTGTACACACAAGGTAGAAATCAACCCAATATTTGGCCCTTCTGGCGTTTCAATAGTACACAAACGACCGTAGTGAGAATAGTGTACGTCACGTACTTCAAAACCTGCACGCTCTCTGCTCAAACCACCTGGTCCTAGTGCGGAGATACGACGCTTGTGCGTGATCTCACTTAGGGGATTGGTTTGGTCAAGGAATTGAGACAACTGAGAAGTACCAAAGAATGAGTTAATAACAGAACTTAGGGTTCTAGCATTAATCAAATCTACTGGTGTAAATACTTCATTGTCACGAACATTCATACGTTCTCTAATGGTACGAGCCATACGGGCAAGACCAACACCGAATTGAGCATACAACTGCTCTCCTACGGTACGAACACGACGATTGCTCAAGTGATCAATATCATCTATCTCTGCTTTCGCATTTGTTAAACGAACTAGGTATTTAATAATTTCAATGATATCTTGTTTGGTCAACACCTTTTTGGTTAAAGGATATTCAAGACCTAATTTTCTGTTGATTTTATAGCGACCAACTTCTCCAAGATCATAACGCTTATCACTAAAGAATAACTTATCAATAATTCCACGTGCAGTTTCATTATCCGGGGCATCTGCACCACGCAATTGGCGGTAAATATGCTGAACGGCTTCCAATTCACTGTTCGAGGTATCTTTATTTAATGTGTTGTAAATGATGGCATAATCTCCACCCACGTCTTCTTTTTGAATGAATACGCTTTTCACTTCCATTTCAATAATGGTAGCAATGGCTTCTTCATCCAACACAGTATCACGCTCCATTACAATTTCATTCCGCTCAATACTCACCACTTCACCTGTATCTTCATCCACAAAATCTTCTACCCAAGTACGAAGTACGCGAGCAGCCAATTTGCGACCAACTTGGTTAGCCAGTGTTTTCTTATCAGCTTTCACCTCATCGGCCATTCCGAATAATTCCAGAATGTCTTTATCGGTTTCAAAACCAATTGAACGTAGTAAGGTAGTAACCGGAAATTTCTTCTTACGGTCGATGTACGCATACATTACGTTGTTAATATCGGTAGCAAACTCCATCCATGCTCCTTTGAAAGGAATTACACGGGCAGAATAGATCTTAGTCCCATTGGGGTGAACCGACTGTCCAAAGAATACACCTGGTGAACGGTGTAGCTGGGATACAACCACACGTTCAGCACCATTAATCACAAAGGTTCCGCGAGGAGTCATGTAAGGAATATTTCCTAAGAATACATCCTGTACAATGGTTTGGAAATCCACGTGTTCTTCATCGTTACAACTCAACCTAAGTTTGGCTTTTAAAGGCACCGCATAGGTTAATCCACGCTCCATACACTCATCAATAGTGTAACGTGGGGGATCAATGAAGTAGTCTAAGAATTCCAATACAAAGATGTTGCGCGTGTCTGTAATCGGAAAATTTTCCTTAAACACACGAAACAGCCCTTCCACATTACGTTTGTCGGGCGTAGTCTCTAACTGAAAAAACTCTTTGAAAGATTCTAACTGGATGTCGAGTAGGTCTGGGGCATCAGCCAAGTGTTTAGTTTTACCGAAGCCGACCCTGTTGTTCAATGTTGTAGTAGACATATATATGTAAAACCGGTTTTTGTACAAAAAAGATGGACAGAACTTTACAAATTTTTCAACGTATTGAAAATCAGACCGTTATTAAAGGTTTTATCCTCAAAATATAGGTCATTATGCTAGCTAGCCCAAAATAAAGGATGGCAAAGGTAAGGAATGGCTAGAAAACGCAAAAACAAATTTTGCGCCAAACTGATATTTGGGGATAAATACTTAACGAATCTGCTTTTAGTGCCTCCTTATTAAAAAAAATCAGTATTTTAATTCCGAAATACCAATCCCCAAGTAATAATAGTAATTCCCATCCCAATTACCCATAAAAAAACCGCCAAGATAAATCAAGGCGGTTTTAAATATTGAAGTATCGTTCATTATTTTACTTCTACTTCTGCGCCAGCTTCTTTAAGCTTAGCAACTACATCATCAGCTTCTGCTTTAGATACACCTTCTTTTACTGCTTTCGGTGCACCATCAACTAAATCTTTAGCTTCTTTCAAGCCTAAGCCAGTTAATTCTTTAACAATTTTAACTACGCCTAATTTGCTTGGTCCACCGCTTACCAAGATTACATCAAAAGATGTTTTCTCTTCAACAACAGCAGCTCCGCCGCCATCGCCACTAGATACTACTACTGCTGCTGCAGCAGGTTCAATACCGTAATCAGCTTTCAATACATCAGCTAATTCTTGTACTTCTTTTACTGTTAAGCCTACTAATGTTTCGGCTAATGCTTTTACGTCTGCCATAATGTTTAAATTTTTTCCGTCTTCATTTTCTTTAGTGAATCCGACGGAGGGTTTAAAAAAATTGACCTTTATTTTCCCTCAGGTCTGGGTGATTATTCAGTTATTGAGTTATTGTGTTATTAAGTTATTGATTAATCAACTTAATAACTTAATCAACTTACTAACCATTACTCAGCAACTGCTACTTCAGCTTGCTTCTCATGATGGTGCAATAATGCAGCCAATACACGCTTAGCTGGAGATTGCAATAAGCCAATAACTTCTCCAATCAATTCATTCTTAGTCTTAATTTGGGTAAGTGCTTTCAGATTTGTATCACCAGTATAAATATCACCATTAATGAATGCTGCTTTCAATGATGGCTTCTCACCATTGCCTTTCTTACGAAATGCGCTGATGATTAACGCTGGTTCCTTTGGATTCTCAGAGAACATTAAAGCAGTTACATTGTGCAATGAATCAAAGATTCCCGCATATTTTTCTGCATCCAATGATTCAAGCGCCTTACGAATCAAGGTGTTTTTAGCAACTTTCATTTCAACATTCTTGTCGAAACAAGTTCTACGCAAGGTAGTAACCTGTGCTACACTTAGTGATTCTGTATCGGTGATATAGAAGTTATTATACTGAGTAAATTTCTCTTTCAGTAATTCTATCACTTCATTTTTTTGATCTTTAGTCATAACTAATTTTTTTTAAAACCCGGGTCATTTCACTCTGCCATTAGCAGATCGATCGCCAGGATTAGTTCATTAATGATTTGGTGTCTAATGCAATACCGGGACTCATAGTGGTGGCCATACTAGCACCTTTCAAATAAATTCCCTTAGCAGAAGATGGTTTTAATTTGATGATTGCATTAATCAATTCAGTACTATTTTCTGCAATTTTCTCTGGGGAGAACGAAATACGTCCCACAGAAGCATGAACAATACCAGTCTTGTCTACTTTGAATGCAATTTTACCACCTTTTACTTCATTCACCGCCGCAGCAACATCATTGGTTACGGTTCCAGTTTTAGGGTTTGGCATCAAATTACGAGGCCCAAGTACTTTACCCAATTTACCTATTTTAGGCATGACTGCAGGTGTTGCAATAATTACATCAACATCAACCCAGCCGCCTTCAATTTTGGCAATAAATTCATCCAGACCAATATAATCAGCTCCTGCTTCTTTTGCAGCAGCTTCTTTATCAGGTGTACAGAGTACCAATACTTTTTTGGTTCTACCAGTACCATGTGGTAATGATACGGTACCACGAACTTGTTGATCGGCTTTCTTAGGATCTACGCCCAAACGAATATGCAAATCAACAGAACTGTCAAATTTGGTACAATTAATTTCTTTAACAAGTGCAGATGCTTCCTTCAGAGAATAAACTTTAGATTTATCCACCTTGGTAACTGCTACTTTTCTTTTTTTAGTAAGTGACATTTTAAATTAGTTAAGTAGGTGAATAAATTAGTTTTCCCAAGGGGCTTGTCCATCAACAGTTAATCCCATACTGCGTGCAGTACCGGCTACCATACTCATGGCACTATTTAATGTAAATGCATTAAGATCAGTCATTTTGTCTTTAGCAATAAATTCTACTTGCTCCCAAGTTACTTTGCCCACTTTCTGGCGATTGCTTTCTTTGGAACCTTTTTGAATTTTTGCCGCTTCCATTAACTGGACTGCTGCTGGGGCTGTTTTAATGATAAAGTCGAACGACTTATCCGTATAAACAGTAATTAAAACAGGAACAACTTTTCCCATTTTGTCTTGGGTTCTAGCATTAAACTGCTTACAGAACTCCATAATGTTTACACCCTTAGAACCGAGTGCTGGACCTACTGGAGGTGCAGGGTTGGCTTGACCGCCTTTAACCTGCAGCTTCACAAAGCCTGAGATTTCTTTTGCCATTTTTATTTGATTTAATTGGTAATAGCGTCTGCTTTTGGCAGACTCCCAAATTCAATCGTTCTTTCGAAAAAGAACTTTTGGGGCGGCAAAGGTAGGGAAAGAATGTTAAATAAAGAATTATTTCTAGTCCCTAAAAAGCATTCAATGCATCAACAACCCTTTCCACATCCAATTCTGAGTGACAGGATGAAATAGGGAGACTAAGTGTGGTTGCATGAATTTCCTCAGATATAGGAAAAGTTAAATGCCCCAGATTTTTTTGCATTGCTTTTTGCTTATTGGGTGGCACAGGATAATGTATTTCAGTACCAATACCTTGCTTCAATAAGTAAGCCCTCAATGGTTCGCGTGCTTCATGTCGAATATTAAAAATATGGTACACATCATGGTAGTCTTCATGCAAAACTGGCAGTATAAAATCTGACTTTAAATTTTCAAGGTATATTTTAGCCAGTTTTCGTTTATGCTTATTTATAAAATCTAGATAAGGTAATTTAATTCGGAGCAAACCAGCCTGTAATTCGTCAAGGCGACTATTATACCCTACCACTTCATTGTAATATTTTCCATGTGACCCATAATTGCGAATCATTTTAAGTTCTTCACACAATATAGGATCATTGGTTAGCACCGCACCCGCATCCCCTAGCGCACCTAAATTTTTACTGGGATAAAAGCTAAAGCCACTCATAATTCCAAAACTACCCGCCATTTGCCCCTTATAAGTAGCTCCATGTGCTTGTGCACAATCTTCTATTATATGCAACCCATGCCGATCCGCAATTTCTTTTATTGGATTCATCTCACAACATTTACCATAGAGGTGTACCACCATTATGGCTTTTGTTTTGGGTGTAATGGCGGCTTCAATTTTAGTCGGATCAATATTGTAGGTATGAATATCAGGTTCAACCAAAACAGGGATATGGCCTGCATGCATGATAGAAATAATAGAAGCTATATAAGTATTTGCTGGAACAATTACTTCAGAACCCCTGGGTAAATGTAACGCCCATAGCGCAAGAATAAGCGCATCTAGTCCATTCGCTACCCCTACACAATGATTCATTTTTTGATACGCAGCAAATTCTTCCTGAAATAGTTTTACTTCTTCTCCTAAAACATACCAGCCCTTGGTTAAAAACTGACTAAATTTTTTTTGGAAAAGAAGGGAATATTTTTCGTTTACTTTGGCGAGATCATCGTAAGGAATCATGCTTTGGGTGGATAGGGTTGATAAATATAATCGGAGGAATCAAAAGTAGTAGATGCAAACACGAGTAAGACAGCATCTGGTGAAAATTTATACATTTTATGCCAGTCTTTAGTCTCTAAAATCAAGCATTTAGAGGGCTCGTCTAATAAAAATTCAGCTTCCTCTTCTCCATCACTGTTCCATACCGCACAAGAACCATTAATGCAAATGGCTGCTTGAATGGTTTCATGGTGTCGGTGACCTCCTCTTGCCGACTCATCTACTTTATAAATATAGAATACTCTTTTAATTTTAAAGGGCAACAATCGCTCTGCATTATCCAATACAGTAAGTTCGCCCCTAGTATCTTTAAAATTGACCAAATTAATGAGGTATGCCATCCTATCTTTTCTTTTATTAAATCAAGTTAAATTTTAATTTGTAGCTGCATCAATTTGATCTAGCAAAGCAGGTGATTTTAATAAATCAAACTTACGGGCATAAATACGGTCAGACGCCATAATATCTTCAAAATCATCCAAGGTAAATGTTTTGGGACTGGGGGTTTTAGGCGGATGTTTGTAATAGTGGCAGTTTTCATTCATGACTTGACTGGCAAAATGCGAGTTCAATAACACTGTCTGAAAAAGAAATTCATCAGAAGCCCATGTAAAATAAAAAAAGCGCTTCATTCTTGCATCTCGATTTACCGTATTTAGCACATATTCAACCGCTTCTGGAGAGAGTGCCCAAAACATAGAACTTCCGTAAAACTTCATACCTTCAGGCAACTTACGTTTTGGGAAAAACCAGTTTAGTAACCGCTCTAAAAAATACTGACCTCTAAATTTAAAGTTGGTCAAGAATATTTTATTCACCCGCTCCATCCCCTCCTCCCATTCTCCTTCAAATGCCCTGTATTTCATTAAAAGCTTACCTTTTCGTTCCGTAAAAAAAACCTTTATTTGTTCTACAGACTTAATGGGATAATCTTGTCCGCTCATTAAACAAATAAAATCGTAGGTTCTTGCCGAATCCAATATTTCTTGTAGGGAATTAAATACAGCTTGCATGGTACTAAAAGCAGCCCATTCAACTTTAATCCTGTTCTTAATTAAGTAAACATTTGGAATTTGAGTGAGGTATTCATGCCCTGAAATTGGTAATTTAGCATCTACATGTATATAAAAATCAAAGTCAGGGTCGTGCATCTGCCTGATCATCCGCTCGGTTTGAGCAGGATTGGTATAGGTTACAATCAGGTGTGCAACACGCATTAAAATTGATTTAAATAGGAATCTAATTCTTGAAAATCAGGCGACTATATTCCTTTAGAAATGCGAAGATATTAAATTTTAATTAAAAAAGCCACTTTACAAATTGTAGAGTGGCTTTTAATTTTAGGAATTTAAGTTTATGATAACTTTTCAACCTGCATATAGTTTAACTCAACTGGTGTGGATCTGCCAAATATTTTAACGGTCACTTTTAATTTTTTCTTCTCGTCGTTTACGTCTTCAATTACGCCGTTAAAGTCGTTAAATGGTCCTTCAATAATTTTTATGGTTTCTCCAACAATGAATGGCTCACTCATGGTTACGCCCATATCATTCATTTCGTCCACTTTACCCAACATTTTATTCACTTCTGCTTTTCGCAAGCAAATAATATTTCCTTTAGAACCTTTCCCATCGGTTAGAAAGTGCATTACATTACTTATATTACTGATATGCTGAACCATATCATCATTCAACTTCCCCTCCAAAACCTCCATCATTACATACCCAGGAAAGTAGTTTTTTTCGCGCATTACTTTCTTACCGTTTTGTACCTTGTACACTTTTTCCATCGGAAGAAAAATCTGCTTAATAACTTCCTGCCAGCCGCTGCGAATGATATCTTTATCTAGGTATTCTTTCACTTTACGCTCTTTACCACTAACCACCCGCAACACATACCATTTGGTTTCTTGTTGGGGTACTACAATGGTCTCAACTATTGCTTCTGCTTCCATGAGAATATTACTTAAATAATGAGTATACTAACTTTAATAACTGGTTACTCGAAAAATCCATCATCCATACCATTGCGGTAATGATAACAGTAGCCACCAATACAATAACAGTACTTTGCTGCAATTGCATCCAAGTAGGCCAGGTTACTTTTTCCAGCAACTCGCCGTAGCTTTCTTTGAAGTATAATGAAATTTTATTCATTTCAATTTTTTAAAGGTTTGTAAACTTCCTGTTCTTGCCCTTGATTAACAAATGATTCAACCAATGAATTGATAAATCAATAAACTGTTGCACGGGCACTAGGATTCGAACCCAGATCAAAGGTTTTGGAGACCCGTATGCTACCATTGCACCATGCCCGTAGATAATTTAAAAATCCCTGTGAAGGGAACAAAGAACTTCTTTTATAAACAAAGTACCTAGCAGGTGCTAAGTACTTTGTTTTGTAAAGATATAGAATTTTGCTTTATCCCCCATTTCTGAGGAATAGCGCTATTTTACGATTTCAGTAACCTGACCGGCACCTACTGTTCTACCACCCTCACGGATAGCGAACTTCAATCCTTTTTCCATAGCGATAGGCTGAATCAACTTAACGTTTAATCCAATATTATCACCAGGCATAACCATTTCAGTTCCTTCTGGTAAAGTAACTTCACCAGTTACATCAGTAGTACGGAAATAGAATTGAGGACGATATTTATTGAAGAATGGAGTGTGACGTCCACCTTCTTCTTTGCTCAATACATACACTTCACCTTTGAA
>JANMOT010000015.1:0-14316 GCA_031369485.1 Sphingobacteriia bacterium | reverse complement strand
GTTTTCACCCTTTGAACGAACCAATTTATTTGTCCTGTAAATTTCCCTTCCATTCAATTTAATGGCCATCATCACATCGTAATCATTGGGGTATTTGTATTTATATGGAATAGGATTTCCGGTTTTCGATCCCTTTCCATCAGAGAAATCCCATTCATAAACAGCCCCAGTCGGAACATTCTCTGCTTCAG
The DNA here is from genome assembly GCA_031369485.1 of Sphingobacteriia bacterium. Taxonomy (GTDB): domain Bacteria; phylum Bacteroidota; class Bacteroidia; order Chitinophagales; family Chitinophagaceae; genus Sediminibacterium. The sequence continues at coordinate 14,125 of JANMOT010000015.1, read as the reverse complement.
CAGTAAATACAAAACTTTCGTTGGTGCAAGCTTCAAATGCAACAGCTTTAAAACCACCTTTAATATTGTAAGTGCCAGGAATTAACACTGGCATGGTAGTATCATTGCTGCACCCCGTATTAGTAGTGATGGTAAGTTTTACAGGATAAGTAGTATCATTTATTTTCTTAGGAAATTCGTGCCTTATTAGTCCAATAGAGGAAACCAGCGTACTACCATCTCCCCACTCATATTTATACTGAATAATATCACTATGATTTACAGATGAACTGCTGTTAAACGTAATATAGTTAAGGTTATTAGGGAAATCACTCTTGATAGAAAATGAAGCTTCAGGCTTTGTTTGTTGACCTTTAGCTTTAATAGGGAAAACCATTTTTGCGAGTACATTATTGGTATTCAACATTACTTCTAGTGTAACCACAAAAGACCCTGGTGCTTGATAGGAATAAGTCACCACACTTCCATCCGCAATATTACCATCTCCAAAATTCCAATGGTAATATCCACCAGTAGGAAGGTTTACACCCGAAGCAGTAAAGCTAAATATTTCTTTGCCTGGAAAGCAGGTACTTGTTTGACTGAATTTTGCTTGTACATTACCGAGACTAACTGTGGTGGTATCTCTTAAAACTGTGATAATTACTCCATTTCTCAATGTTGCAGAATCGATCTGTATCAAATTGGTTACAGAAATACCAGCCTCCTTCTTACAAGCCCAAAGGCCTAAGAGAAAGCTGATAAAAAAATATAATGCAATGTTTTTTTTCATTATTCTACTGCTTATTTAGCAGGTATGGTAATATTAGCAAGTGCAGTGTCTTTGCAACCTGTATTGCTGGTTACAATGAATCTTATGGTGTAATTCGATGGTGTTGCTGCTTTAATATATTCCTGTTCTACAATGGTATTGAAATTATCATCAACTCTATTAAAAGGCATTTCCCATCTATATGCGGTAAGAAATCCATGGGGAATATTTGACTGACTGTAAAACGCCCATTTTTCTGCGGTAGGGGTTGAGCTTACCACATTTTTCAACATCAACGCTTTTGGCTTGATATTTTGACCGAAAACCTTGACTGGTTTATGGGTTTGATAAATGATTTTACCTTTAAGTGTGATGGTCATTTTTACATCATAATCGTTCTGATAGGTGAATTGCTTTTTTACGGGATTACCAGTTACAAGTCCCGTTGCATCCGCAAAGTCCCAGGTATAAACCGCACCAGCTGGAACGCCAATAGCAGTAGGGGTGAAGATGAAGTATTCGTTGGTACAAGCATCAAATTGCTCTGCAGTAAAATTGCCGCTAATGGAATAAGATGCGGGTACAAAAACATTTACGGTAGCAGTGTCTTTACAACCGGAGTTGGCAGAAACAATGAGCCGAACTGGATAAGTTTTGTCTTCGGCAACAAGCGGAAAATTTTTTGGCATAAATGAGTTTGATGTGGTGCTGGTGGTGCCATCGGCCCAGTCCCACAGATGCTCAACAATGGTACCAGTAGGAACGGTAGAGCGACTGGTGAAGCTCATATTATTTAAGTAGTTGATATCTGATAAAGCACTGGAGAAAACGGCAGTCGGGCTCACTTGTTGACCCAAGGCTTTGAGGGAAATAGAGGCTTTTTGTAGCAGTGCATCTGTCTCGCTTTTAATTTGGAGTATTACAGTATAGGTAGCGGGTTTGATATACATATTTCTAACAGTGCGGCCAGTAAGGGACTTGCCATCACCAAAATCCCAAACTAATTTAGCGTTGGTTGGAATATTGGCAGCGGTAGCGGTAAAAGAAAAAATTTCATTACTGGGGAAACAGGCGTCTGATTTGCTAAAAACAATGGTAATATCACCATCTTTCACGGAAACTGTATCTTTAAAAACAACTGCGTTACCGCCTATCAACGGGTTGGTAGTAATGCTATTGCTGGAAGATTCTGCGGGTTTGTCCACTTCTTTTTTACAGGCACTAATAACAATGGAACCTGTAAGGCAAATGGAAAGAAAAAAATGACTATTTTTCATATAGTTATACTTAATCAATATATTAGGGTAGAACGTATTATAAGCTTGAATATTGTGTATAATTGGGTGGTCATTTATACATAGGTAGGTATTCAAGCTAGCAGTATCATTCAATTTAGATAAAACCGATTTGCTTAAAAGTTCTGTTTTCTGATTCAGTAAGTCCCGACCCAAAAAATTCAGGAAATAGTATTTAATTGTCCTTATTTTGTAAAATGAGTACAACAATATTGGATATAAATTTTTTCCAGAAAAGCTGCCAATGGCTCAATGAATTAGATACAAAACTCTTTTTACAAATCAATACAGTTCTCACCTCTCCATTCCTAGATACAGTGTATCCTTGGTGGCGTGAAGGAAATGCATGGATACCATTATACTTATTCCTAATCGTTTTCATGCTCCAAAATTTTAAAAGCAAAGCCCTTGGATGGATTTTATTTGCATTGCTCACCATTACGCTGTCTGATCAAATCAGTAGTCACTTAATTAAACCCTTTTTTCAGCGATTGCGGCCTTGTAATGAGCCCCTGCTGGCCAACCAGATTCGCTTATTGCTCAATGGCTGCTCTGGTGGTTATAGCTTTACTTCTTCACATGCAACCAATCATTTTGCCTTTGCTCTTTTTGTTTATAAAACTTTGGGATTCGTAATTGGCAAATGGAAATATGCACTGCTGGTATGGGCGGCTTCCGTTGCTTATGGCCAAGTATATGTTGGGGTTCATTATCCACTCGATATTTTAGTAGGCAGCATCCTTGGAACGGTCATTGGATACATCACTACAAATGGCTTTCATCGTATATTGGGTAAGTTAGAATTAGAAGAGAATGAAGCAACAAAGAATGCACTGGGTGCGGACTGATGTTTTTTACCTAATTTTACCCCAATGATGGAAGTTTTCCTGATACTTTTTCTAATATTATTGAACGGAGTTTTCTCAATGGCTGAAATAGCCCTGGTGTCTGCCCGTAAAGCCCGTTTAGAAGCACAAGCCGCAAAAGGTGATCAAGATGCTGCTAAAGCACTTCAACTTGCCAATCATCCCGATACTTTTTTATCGACTATTCAAATCGGGATCACCCTAATTGGTATATTAACAGGTATTTTTTCTGGAGATACCTTTAAAGAACCCTTGGCTTTGTGGTTAAGTCAATTCAACTTTATTGGCGCATATAGTAGCACCATTGCTACTACTATTATTGTTATTATTATTACTTATTTATCGCTTGTTTTGGGTGAATTGGTGCCTAAAAGAATTGGATTAAGTAATCCCGAAGGCATTGCCAAATCTGTTGCTGGTATGATGCGCTTCGCCAGTATTATCACTTTTCCTTTTATCTGGTTACTCTCTAAATCATCTACCATTATTGTACGTATGCTGCGCATCAAAGCCAACGACAATCAAGTAACAGAAGAAGAAATTAAAGCCATCATCAGCGAAGGCACAGAACAAGGAACCATTGAAGAAGCTGAACAAGAAATTATTGAAAGAGTATTTCACCTCAGTGATCGGAATATCACTTCATTAATGACCCATCGAAGTGATATTGAATGGATTGATGGGCAAAAAAAAGTAGGCGATATTCGCAGCGCATTAAAAGATATGATTCACTCCGTTTATCCCGTTTGTAATGAAGATATTGATCATATAAAAGGAGTGGTTTCTATTAAAGATTTGTTTACATCTGATGAAGATGCTACTGTTTTTTCTATCATGCGGGAAGCCATGTATGTACCTGAGAATAATACGGCTTACCAAGTACTTGAAAAATTTAAGCAGACCAAAATTCACCAGTGTTTTATTGTTGATGAATATGGGAGTGTACAAGGGTTAATGACCCTCAACGATATACTCGAAGCCATTGTGGGCGATATTCCGCAGGAAGAAGATGAAGATTATGAAATTGTGGAACGCGCAGATGGCAGCTTTCTTATTGATGCTCAAATTCCTTTTTACGACTTCCTTAGTAAATTCGATAAAACAGAATGGATGGAGAAATGGGAGCAGGACTTTAATACCCTTGCTGGCTTTATTATTCATCACCTTGAACGCATTCCTAAAACTGGTGAAACCTTAAAGTGGGAAACCTTTACTTTTGAAATTGTTGACATGGATAACCACCGCATTGATAAAGTATTGGTCACCACCACCGAACCACTTTATCACAATGGAAATTAAAAGCTGAAACTGGTATTACGCTGTGGATGGTCTAGCTTATAACTTTTTTCTAATCCTTTGCTTTTTGCGTGAATAATATTCACCTGATTGGTTTCAAAATCATACAATAAACTACAGTCTATTTCAAGTGTATGCATTGCTTTAATTGATTCTATTTCAAAATAAGTCCACACACTTTCTTTAATAATCTCATACCCCAAATACTTCGCTAATACAGGCTTCCCATTTATTTTTAAACGCAGGGTTTTGCCAATATAACCAGCCAGTTGTTGGTCTATAAATGCCCGTTCTTTGGGTTGAATTAAGTCAATTTTAGCAGTGGTATATTTTTGTAGGGTCTTCTCCAGGTCATCGGTAAATACCCTTACACTCACTTCTACAGTAGCCGCCTTGGCATTGTGATTCACTTCAATAACTGATATAAAAAAAGGATGTAACATGGCTATTGATGCCGCCAATATCCATTGAACCATAATATTTACCATTCACCCATATTTTTTTTAATACTACAAATGTCGGGTTTAATTTAACTTGCTCAATATGAATGATTTTAACATCTTTTTTGAAGTTGGATTTCGGCATATAGCTGACTTAAAAGGAATTGACCATATTCTTTTTGTAGCAGCACTTTGCTTAAGGTATCAGTTTGCTGATTGGCGTAAACTGTTGGTGCTGGTTACCGCTTTCACCATCGGTCACTCCATTACCTTAGCATTGAGTGTATTTGAAATGATTCATTATTCCATGAATTGGATTGAATTTCTAATTCCAGTAACCATCGTAATTACTGCTCTTAGCAATCTTTTTGTCAAGAAATTTGTATTTAAATCTCGGTTTCCCCTTATTTATTTTCTGGCACTTTTTTTTGGACTGGTACACGGATTGGGATTCAGTAATTACCTGAAAAGCTTGATGGGCAAGGATCATAGTATTATTACACAACTGCTGGCGTTTAATTTGGGACTAGAAGCGGGACAATTACTGATTGTAACGGCACTCTTATTTTTGTCGCTTATTTTTGTCACACTACTTAAAATAAATAGAAGAGAATACCTGCTGCTGCTATCGGGCGGTATTTTTGCTTTAGCTTTACAAATGAGTATAGAGCGGTTTCATCAATTATAATTTAAACGGTACGATTTATGAGAAAAATTGCAATGTTTTTATTGGTCTCTTTGTTTGTTTTCAATGTACAAGCCCAGAATATCCAAAACAATCCAACATCCAATCATGGGAACAAGTTTGAACAGTTGGGTACTATTCTAGCCACACCCAATGAGTACAGAACTGCCAGCGGTGCACCAGGTCCTAAATATTGGCAACAAAGAGCCGATTATATAATTAAATGTGAGCTGGATGAGGAAAATTTAAAATTAAAAGGAAGTGAAACCGTTACTTATTATAACAATGCTCCTGATATGTTGACTTATATCTGGCTTCAATTAGATGAAAATGAGCACAGTTCGGTAAACAATGCCAACTACCAAGAGGCATCTGTTATGGGGCGAACAGTTACAACCCGTCAGCTAGATCAATTGGCAGACCGAAAAGTAGACAATGGCTTCGGTCACCTTATTTCCAAACTCACAGACGCCACTGGTAAAAACTTACAATATACCATCAACAAAACCATGATGCGTATTGAACTGCCTGCTCCGCTAAAGCCGGGACAGAAATTTGTATTTAATGTTGATTGGAGTTATAAAATTGCCAATCGGATGACCATTGGTGGTCGCGGGGGCTTTGAAACATTGGAAGATGGAAACAATTTGTTTACGATGGCGCAGTGGTTTCCACGCTTATGTGTTTACAGTGATTTCCAAGGATGGCAGAACCAACAATTTACAGGAAGGGGTGAATTTGCACTCACTTTTGGTAACTATGATGTAACCATTACTTTACCTTCTGATCATATTGTATTGAGTACTGGTGTTTGCCAAAATTATCCACAGGTATTAACCCCTGTTCAATTAAATCGTTGGAACCAAGCACAGACTGCTAAAGAACCTGTTGAAATTGCTACACTAGACGAAGCTAATAAGGCAGAAAAGATAAAAAGTACACAGAAGAAAACTTGGGTTTATAAAGCAGAAAATGTGCGTGATTTTGCGTGGACTTCTAGTCGCCGATATATCTGGGATGCAATGCCCATTTATGTAGAAGGCAAAAAAATAATGTGTATGAGTGGCTATCCCAAAGAGTCTTATGGTCTTTACCGTAAATATTCAACCAAAGCGGTAGCACATACCATCAAATCTTATTCAAAATTCACCATTCCTTATCCTTATCCTGTTGCACAAAGTATTGAAGCAGCAAATGGTATGGAATATCCAATGATTTGTTTCAACAATGGACGTACCAATAAAGATGGGTCTTATAGTGAAGCAACAAAAAATGGAATGCTAGGGGTGATTATTCATGAAGTGGGTCACAATTTTTTTCCAATGATCATCAATAGTGATGAGCGCCAATGGAGCTGGATGGATGAAGGGTTAAATACTTTTGTACAATACCTTACAGAAGAATTATTCGATAACAAATATCCTTCACGTCGTGGACCAGCCTGGAGTATTGCTGATTATATGAAGCTTCCTAAAGACCAATTAGAGCCTATTATGACCAATAGTGAAAATATTATCAACTTTGGTGCAAACGCTTATTCAAAACCTGCTACTGGATTGAATATTTTGCGTGAAACCATTATGGGAAGAGAATTATTTGACTATGCTTTTAGAGAATATTCTAGAAGATGGGCTTTTAAACATCCTACGCCTGCAGATTTGTTTCGTACCATGGAAGATGCAAGTGCGGAAGACTTAGACTGGTTTTGGAGGGGATGGTTCTACAGCATTGATGCTTGTGATATTGCCATTGATACCGTTAAGTTTGCAGTGATGGATCCCAATGCGGTATTACCAACAACAGCTGCTGCACAAATGCGTGGATTAGACCGTCCTTTATTCAGCGGAAAAAATGCATTTGATGATATTTCTAAAATCAGAAATAGGGGCGATAAGGGCATTATTTTCTTAACGGATCTAGATACTACTTTAAGGGATTTTTATTGGAGGTATACGAGGGGGCTTGAATCTTATGATACCTCCGTGAAATATCCAATTCCTACCGCGGCTGCTCCAGAACTGTTAACAGAGGTTGAAAAAGAAAAATACAAGAGTACCAACTTATACGAAATTACTTTTTCTAATAAAGGGGGATTGGTAATGCCCATTATTGTTGAATTTACATTTGAAGATGGGAGTACTGAAATAGAACGCATACCTGCACAGATTTGGAGAAAAAATGAAAACAAAGTAACCAAGCTTTTTATGACTACAAAAAAGGCAAAATCTATTAAGGTAGATCCCTTGAGAGAGACCGCTGATATTAATGAAGCGAATAATATTTGGCCTGCTAGTGGGGAAGTTGAACCCAGCAAGTTTAGTTTGTTCAAAGCTGGTCCAGGAAGAGGCCGTGGCCAGTCCACCGGCGTTAATCCAATGCAGAATGCTATGCCGAAAACTAAGTAATCAACAGCATTCATTTTTACAAATGCCATCCATAGAAATATGCGTGGCATTTTGTATTTTTAGGGGATGAAAAAATCATTTGTTTTCTACCTGATTGTTTTTTCTTTCCCGGTATTGCAAAGCTATGCCAGTGTTGACACTATTAAAGTATATAGTAAAGCCATGCATAAAATAGTAAAAGCAGTAGTAATAAAACCAGATACGGTAGATGCTTCATCGCGTTTTCCTACCGTATACCTATTGCATGGTTTTAGTGCTAACTACGCTTCTTGGTCTTTCGAAGCACCGCAACTTTCCCAGAAAGCCAATGCGCTTCAAATGATTTTTGTGATGCCAGATGGCGGATATGGAAGTTGGTATTTTGACAGTCCCGTTGATTCCACTTTTAAATACGAAACTTTTATTACACAGGAATTGGTGAAATATATTGATTCCGCATATTCTACTAAAACGAACAGAAATAATCGCGCAATAACGGGACTCAGCATGGGTGGTCACGGTGCATTCTTTTTGGCCATGCGGCATAAAGATATTTATGGAGTAGCTGGAAGTATTTGCGGTGGGGTAGATATACGACCTTTCCCCAATAATTGGATGCTGAGTAAAATGCTGGGATCGCTTAAAGAGTCACCAGAAAATTGGGAAAAAAATACGGTTGTTAATATTGCAGCAACATTAAAACCTAATGAATTGAATTTGATTTTTGATTGCGGTATTGATGATTTTTTTCTAGATGTTAACCGGGCTTTACACCAAGTATTATTGGTTAAAAAAATCCCACACGATTATACAGAGCGGCCAGGTGGGCATAATGCTGCATATTGGGGTAATAGCATTGACTATCATTTGCTCCATTTTAAAAAACATTTTGATCGGCAGAATTGATTCTTGTTTTTAGTGGTTAAGCAATCCTTTTAAAGCATCAATTCTAAATTGCACAACGGGTTTCATTTTTGCAGGATGGCCTTTTAATAAATAGCCAATGGCTAAAATAGTTGATGCACCTAGTTTGAGCCAGTATTCTAGTACTTTTTTTATGAAATTAAATTCACCACTAGCTTTGGTACGAATTCTTTCTCCTCTTCCAATACCACTAGCAACGCGATAGAGATATTCTGAGGTAAGTTTTTTGGTCTCTACAATATGTTCTACCACAACACTGGGATCATAATAAATAATTCTACCCATTGCTTTTAGTTTCAGAAAAAAGTCTTTACCCTCACCACCAATTCGGATGGTTCCTTTCACACCTGGAAGCGCTGTATTGAATCCGCCTACTGCATTAAAGTCATCTTTGTGTACAATCATATTAGATTCTAGTGGGTATTTATTGTCACTGAAAATTGTGATTGAATCGCTGTAATGAAAATCTCCTACAAGTGATGCTACAAACTTGCTCATCCACTTTGGTTCAGTAGGAATATAACGAGGAATAATGCGTCCCCCCAATCCCCCAGCTACGGAATGATTTGCAAAAAAATAAAGAATATTTTGTAAATAGTCCGAATACGCCACTGCATCATCATCCATAAAGCAAAGTAAAGATGATTTGGCAATTGCTGCACCAGTATTTCTTGCGTAAGACGCACCTTGTTCTGGCTCATTCAGTAAATAAAATGCTGCATCGGTATGCGATGTAATAAATTTTTCACAAACAAGAATAGTATTGTCACTGGAATTATTATTTACAATAATTACTTCAAAAAGATCTTTAGCCAATATTTGATTGTATAAACTCAGCAATGCTTCTGGGAGGTACTCAGCTCGGTTATAAGTACAGATTATGATGGATATTGCGGGCATTATATTCGTCATTTTGGCAAAGATAAAATGGATTCGCGAACAATTGTTTGCCAGCTAAAATGCTTATAAAATGAGTCAGGTGTAATAGGATGTTGATTGGGGTCAAGTTGAATCATTGCAGTTGCAAAAGCATCCCAATCGTAATCAGCAATCACTGTAATTAATGAATCTAATGATAATGATGAAAACCCTGCTGCACTCCGTTTACAACAAATTATTTTCTGTCCATAGGCCAATGCTTCTACCAATTTTGTTTTGATGCCAGTGCCAAGTGTTATAGGGCAAATAAAACAATCTGTCCCCTTATAGTAAAGGTCAATATCATTTACCAATCCTTTGAAAATAATATCCTCACCGCTTGTTAATAGTTTTTCCCAATCTTGTTTAATCCGATTGCCGCAGACAATTATTTTAAAGGAGATACGAGCTGAATGTAACCGATGCATTAATTCATTTACAATAATGTATAGCGCATCTTGATTGGGAAGATAATCTAGTGTACCGTTGAACAAGAAAAGTTTAGTATTCCCTTTCAATTGGTTTTCCTGTAATATTTGCTTACGGCACTGTATATGCGTTTCTAGTGTTGTTGGAGCATTGATATGCGTACCATAAGTAAGGGTATATGAGATGGTAGGATTGATGCCCCACCGCAAAATAGCCAACTGACGTTCCTCGTCGGTTATAAAAAAATTCCTATCTGCTTGTTTGTGTACCCACTTTTCATAATAATTATAAATCCGCCAGCTCCATCTACCCATATCTTTAAACCTGATTGTTTCAATATTAGCAGATCTAATGACTAATTTTTTATGGGTTATATAGCGTAATAATACACCCAACCATCCAAAATATGAATGATCAATCATTATAATATCAATCTTTTCTTTGCGAATTAACCGAACAAGTTTAAAGCAAAGAAATAGGTTGAATATGCCATACCAATGATTAAAAAGTATTGGTATGGTATTCAGTTCATTATCTACTGGTAAATGCTTACGAACTTGGTTGTTTGTTGAAACAGCAAGTATAACTTTAGTATGCTTTGAAAGTTCCCTGTAATAGTCCACTATATATTTCTGCCCCCCCATCTGTGCTGGGAAAACTTTATAAGAAATAATGCCCAGAACAGATGGTTGAAGCATATTAAGCCATTTTTATTTTCCGTAAACTTCCAATAGCGGCACCTATTAGCAATAGCCAAATAAAAATTGAAGATCCAATAGAGGCTTTATTTCCAAAGGCGACTGAAGCTGGTTCAAAACTGAAAATGATGGTATGTTCACCTGCGGGTATTTCCATTCCACGCAATACATAATTGGTTTGAAAAATGGGACTCTCTTTTCCATCAATCCTTGCTTTCCAGCCAGCATTGTAAAATATTTCACTAAATACGGCAAATTGTTTTACAGCCGATTTTGATTGGTAAGTTACTAGATCATTTTTGTTTGATACCAGTAAAATATAAGCTGAACTATCGCTGCTTATTCCAGTAATATTAGACTGATATTTTTCATCGAGAACGGCAGTATCTTTCGGATTGAATGTGGTGAGTGCATTCATCACAGCAGCTGGTCCTTTTTCAAATCGAATGGCTTTTACAAACCAACAGGCACCTAATGCACTGCTGTTTTGCTGAACCATGGGCTGTGCGCTTTGTTGATCTGGAAGGATGAAGTATTTGGTATTCAACATATTTAATACAGGCATACAATTCGGAAAATTATACAATTGCTTCTCAATCAAGTCTTGGTAAATACTGAGCTTAGCAGGATGGTATCCTCCAACCGATTTGTGAAAATAAGCGGACATTCCCCCTCCATTGAATGCGGCGGAAATGCCTTGTGATAAATTCAATACCCTGTAATAACTAGTATCTTTTAAAATTTGAGTATCTATTGCCGATGGTGTAAAAACACTCTCAGATTCAGTAGCATCTTGGTAATTATTCGCATTGAGATAAGTATTATCGATTGTAAAAATATCAATCAGTGCAAATATTCCAATTACAGCAGTAATGACGAGTGAATTTATTTTTTGTTTGATAGAAATATATACTGCACCTGCGGCTATTGAGCAGAATAGAAATGTTCTTAATAAATCTCCCAAAAACAAACTTTTACGATCTTCTTTTAATGCACTTACAAAGGCTTTTACTGGTGTGCCAATTTGTTCTCGTTGAGTGGCATCAGGTATTTTATTTACTTGTTCCATCAACATTTTATCTCCCTCCGAACTAAAGTCACCGCTAGCATAAACCAATAAAGCAATTACAAATACACCAGCAACTACCATCAGCCCTTTTTTATATTGCTCCCACAGCAGTGATTTATTTTCTGTAAATAATATTTTGTTAAGTGATAAAGAAGCCAGCATACAAAACAAGAAAGTAGGAATAATCAGTATCATACTAGGGGCACGAAACTTATTGTACATAGGCAAGTATTTAAGCATGGCTATATTAAAACCTTCAAAATATTTACCCCAACTTAGTAGTAAAGAAAAAATAACGGCAGCTAGCATCCAACCTGTATACTTTTTATCTACAATTACAAATCCAAGCAATGCTAAAAAGCAAATAATGGCTCCAATATACGGAGGCCCCGAAGTTCCTTGCGAAATACCACCCCAATAAAATTGTAGCGCACTTTGAACCTGTTGAGAAAGCTGCTGTGGCATTTGTTGAAGCGCTTCAATGGCTTTGGATTTTTCTTGTGCTATTTCCAAGTTATTGCTGCTACCACCGTATAGCCGTGGGAACATCATTACCAAGGGCTCTGTTTTGTAAAAACTATAGCTGAGTGCATAGTCGTTGCTTAGTCCAGTTTTTGTAGCATTACTCTTACTATCAGCCAGAGCGCTTCCGCCGCGTATTGTTTGCTTTGCATATTCATAAGTAGAAAAAAGCGTAACAGCATTTACAAGAATGCCTAATAAGGCTGCTATAATTGCTATTCCTGCCGCTTTTCCTAAATGAGCAAGTTCTTTTTCTTTTATACAGCGTATTGCAAATGCAGCACTCATAAACGCAATAATTAGAAAGCCATAATAAGTAATTTGTAAGTGGTTTGCGCCCAATAGCAATGCGGTAGATAATGCAGTGAGCGCCATTCCCACTAAATATTTTTTATCGTAGATAAGTAGGAGTGAAGCAATAAGGGCAGGTAGATAAGCAATTGCATTCATCTTAGTATCGTGACCAGCAGCTAAAATAATGGGGTTATAAGTTGCGTAAGCATAAGCAAGCGCACCCACCATACCCACATAAGAGTTGATTCTCAGCACTTGTGTAAGAAAATAAAAACACAAAGAGGCAAGAAAGAAAACTCCCATCGGTTTGGGTAATCCGAGTGTAAGCAATGAGCCAATATAGCCTACTGAAATAGGATTTTCACTGATGCCCGTAATTTGGTAAGCGGGCATTCCTCCAAACATGCCATTGGTCCACAAAGGGAAATGTCCATTGATTTCTTTATACTGAAAAGAATTCTGAGCCATGCCTTTCCATTGGGTTACATCACCTTGCTGTAATACTTTGCCTTCTAATACAGGTTTACAATAAATAAAAGCGACTAATAAAAATACTGCTACCGCAATAAGATGAGGTAAGATTACTTTCCAATTAATACGATTCATGGGATTTTTTTTTATTGATTTTAACCAGAGAATTTACTAATAAGTATTTCGTTCGGTAATAAATTATTTTATCTGGCATTTTGAATGCTTAATTTATAAGCAGCAAACCTACTAAAAAAGGCGGAAGGTTTGGGGGAGTAACGGTTAAGCTTGAAGATTTAAGGAAATTATCGTATTCCGTTTTACATTTACCCTATTAAATCAATAAAAATCAACAAATGAAACCTCTTTTATTTGCTTCAAGATTGGCTTTTATTTGTAACCTATTGTTTCTTTTATGTATCCTCATTCAACGAACTACTAATTTTATTGGAGATAAGGAGGTGACTGCCATGGTAATTCTACTGGGTTGGATGGTAGCCCCCTTTCAAAATTTGTTGGTAAATTGCTGGTATGGTATACTATTGTTAAACAAATCTGATAAACGTTTGCCGATTTGGTTATGGTTGGTTAACTTGACTTTTCTATTTATTCAATTTATCATTTATTTTATACTTCCTTTATGATTACTGATATATTAAAAGATAAACCCACCAAACTTTTTTTGGGGATTATGGCTTTTTTTGTTGCCAATGCTTTGATTGCAGAATGTATTGGAGGTAAAATATTTTCGTTTGAAAAAATTCTTGGTTGGAAACCCGTCGATTTTACTTTTTTTGGTCAATCTGGTCTTTCCTTTAACCTCACTTGCGGGGTATTATTATGGCCTTTAGAATTTATCATTACAGATATTGTAAATGAGTATTATGGACCAAAATCTGTCCGTAGAATCAGCTATACAGCAGTAGTAATTATTACGTATGCTTTTATTATATTTTATATAGCCATGAAAACACCCCCAGCTGATTTTTGGGTAAATTCTAAAACCAATAACGGAATTCCCAATATGCAAGATGCATTTGCTGGCATATTTGGTCAAGGTATGTGGATTATTCTTGGAAGCCTAAC
>JANMOT010000058.1:0-118617 GCA_031369485.1 Sphingobacteriia bacterium | reverse complement strand
AACTTGAGTAAGCGAAGAACATACTTAAACTGTTTAAAAACATTAAAACCAAATATACAAAATTACTTTGTTCTAAATATTCATTATCCTTGAATCAAATACGAAGTAGCAGTAAAAACCACTTAACAAATTTTCCTTTGTTCATCATACCGTATCATTGTTACCTATAATTTGTCCGCTACTTCCCAAATCTTTTATTATTCCAAAGTAGTAACCGAATTAGTCACAAGTATTAGTCTACTAAAGGCAGCTAAAGGCAAGAATCGGCAAATGTAACTAGCTGATTTATAATGTAAAGTGCACAGAACGTGCACTATTTGTGCAATTGCTACTTCCCAATACAAAACTTACTAAATATAAAATCTAATTGATCTTCGTGCGTTATTTGTCCCGTTATAGTACCCAAATGATTCAGGCACTGCCGAATATCCAATGCAAGCAAATCGCCCGGTATCAAGTTCTCCAAGCCCTCACTTACTTCGGTTAATGATTGAGACAATTGCAACAATGCTTGATGGTGGCGTGCATTGGTTACAATGGTACTCTCCAATTGAATTCCACTTCCTATGGTTGCTGTCACCAATTCCTTTTTTAATACTTCAATATTCCATTGCGTTTTTGCTGCTATGAAAATACACTTTTTAAACCCCGCATATTTCAACGCCATTGCTTCATTAAAAGCTTCCGCTTTATTGCCTACCAACAAATAATTAATCTGCTCTGCCTCCATCTCTTCTACTATTTCCTGCAACGCTTCCACACCAATTTCATTCACATCAAATAAATACAATACCAACTCCGCAGAACGCATTTTTTCTTTGCTCCTGCTCACCCCTATCTGCTCAATCGTGTCATTCGTATGCTCCCTTATTCCCGCTGTATCTATCAACCTAAATAATACCCCTTCTATATTCAACACTTCTTCAATAGTGTCTCTTGTTGTACCCGCTATCTCACTTACAATGGCCCTGTTTTCATTTAATAGGGTGTTGAGTAACGTGGACTTACCCGCATTTGGCTTACCTATTATTGCCACCTGTACCCCATTCTTTATTACATTCCCGAGTCGGAAAGAGGAAATCAATGCCTGGATGGTTCTCTGTAACTGGGCTATCAACTGCCTGAATTTTTCACGATCCGCAAACGCCACATCTTCTTGTGAAAAATCTAATTCCAATTCTATCAACGCAGAAAACCCAATAAGCTGCTCGCGCAATATTTTTAAATCGGAAGAGAACCCGCCTCGCATCGTATGCAATGCGGCTTTGCGACTTGCCTCTGTATTGCTCGCTATTAAATCGGCCACTGCCTCTGCTTGTACAAGGTCGAGCTTGCCATTTAAAAATGCCCTTTGCGTAAACTCTCCTGGCTTGGCCATCCGCACTCCTCGTGAAATAATGCTCTCTATTATTTTCTCCTGAATAAAGGGAGAACCGTGACAACTTATTTCAATAATATCTTCTCCCGTATAAGATTTAGGTGATTTATAAAGTGATAATACTACTTCATCTAATACAGCTTCCCCATGTTTTAACAAACCCACTTGCAGGGTATGCGATGGCATCGCATTTAAATCTTTTGAAGGAAACAATTCATTCATTACTTGAAAAGTTCTAGCACCACTCAATCGTATAACGCCAATGGCGCCTATGCCAGGTGCTGTTGCCAATGCAACTATAGTATCATCCCAACCCTGTAATAAAGTGTTCATACGCAAAGTTAACAAATTCAAGAGGAAGCAAAAAACAAGTACTAACCCTAGCCGCACTTTCATAAACAAAAAATACCCCTTCATTAGAAGAGGCATTCCTGAAAGTCAATACAGTTATATTCTATTCTTCAGAAACTATAAAACTAACTTGTTGTTTGTGACGATAAATTACGTTTCTACCATTTTGCACAGCAGGTTTCCAGTTCGGTCCTTTTGCAATAACACGGATTGCTTCGGCATTAGTGCCATAGCCAGGATCATTCTCCGCTACTACATCACTCACTTTGCCCACTTTATCTACGGTAAAAGAAACCAGTACGGTATATTTTCCCGAAGGTGCTCCATTATCTACTGGTATGCCACTGTTTAAATTGCGTTCTAAATATTTTTGCCACTGGGAGAACCCTCCAGGAAACTCAGCAGGAATTTGTACTACCGTAAAAGTTGTATTATAATCAGGCTCTTTTTTAGGTTCTGCTACAACACCTGTATTATGTTCAATGGGAGGTTCTACTATGCCATCCTCTTTCGATCCTTCTTGATTAAAATTCCCAATGCGTACCCCCTCTATTTCATCAACCGTTTTTACTTGATCCTCTTCGGTAATATCTGCATCTTTCACAATAAGTGGAGGCGTAACTGCCATTGTTTCAATAGGAGCTGGTAATTCCTTTATTGGTGGTGGTGTTGGCGCTATTGGTTTTTCTTTCACGTCATAATTCTCAAGACTAATCTCAACCAATTGTTGTGGCATACTAGTTTGGTTGCTTCTTTGCGCCATTAGCACAACTGTAATGAAGATGGCTGTAATTGCCATTGTACCAATGATGGCTAACTTTAAACGTTGGTGGTATGATTTGCGTAATTCATAAGCTCCATAAGCTTTATTTTTTCCATTAAAAAGAATGTCGAGCAAATCGCTGTCAAGAATTTGTTGCTTTTCCATGGTAGTAGTTTTTTATTATGATTCTACTAATATCATTTTTCCATAAATCAATCAGAAAATAAAATTGGCTTAGGCATGAAGTCAAGTATACCACTAATGCCCGCAATATGTCCACAAAAAAATGTCTCTTCAAATGAAGAGGCATTCCTAAAAGTTAATGCGGTTATATTTTATTCTTCAGAAACCACAAAAGTAATTTGCTGTTTGTGACGATAAATTACGTTTCTACCATTTTGCACAGCAGGTTTCCAGTTTGGCCCTTTTGCAATTACACGAACAGCTTCTGCTTTAGTACCATAGCCTGGATCATTCTCAGCAATTACATCACTCACTTTGCCCACTTTATCTACGGTAAAAGAAACCAATACAGTGTACTTTCCAGGAGGTGCTCCATTCTCTACAGGTAGATCTCTATTTAAGTTACGCTCTAAGTATTTAGCCCATTGTGCTAAACCTCCAGGATACTCAGCAGGAATTTGTACTACAGTAAAAAGTTTATCATAGTCCTCATCCTGTTTTGGTGCTTCTACCACACCAGTACCACTTTCTACAGGAGGAGCAACAATACCATCGTCTTTTGCGCCTTCTTGATTGATGGTACCAATTTTAGTATCTTCTAACTTATCTACTTCTTTAATTTCAT
This sequence comes from Sphingobacteriia bacterium, assembly GCA_031369485.1. Taxonomy (GTDB): domain Bacteria; phylum Bacteroidota; class Bacteroidia; order Chitinophagales; family Chitinophagaceae; genus Sediminibacterium. The sequence goes on along the minus strand of JANMOT010000058.1, from coordinate 115,317 downwards.
CTTCTTCCTTCACCTCTTCATCCTTCACAATTTTGGGAGGGGTGAACTTGGTAATTTCTACTTTAGGCGGCTCTTGCTTAGGTGGCGGTGGTGGCGGTGGTTCTGGCTTTTTCTCTTCCTGTTGCACGTTCTCCAAAGACACGTCTGGACCAATTAGCTCAATTTTAGCTTTACTTGAACTGTTGGCAATAATATTACCAGCCAATATAAGCAGAATAATAACTACGGTTCCAACCAAAGCATAAGTAATCCGCTTATTATAGGTTTTGCGTAAGTCATACGCGCCATACTCTTTGTTCTTACCATCAAAGATGAGATCGAGTACATCGGCCGTCATGATTTTATTTACATCCATTGTAAAAATATTAATAGGTTAACTGCTTATTGATATTATTTAGAAGCGGTTGCTGCGCCAGCGGCATCAGAGATTTTTACCAACTGCTCTTCGCCTTCTGAAATATCCACCAACGCATACCTTTTCAGTACATTGATGGCCATCTCGTCAAGAATATCAATTACGTTTTTATAATTGCACTCTGAAGAAGGCTTTAGAATCACCACTAAATCCTTTTCAGGAGTATTGCGCTTCTTATCAATCAATACATTCCTGATTTCTTTAAAGCTGGATGATTTAAAATTAGAGCCATCGGGTTTAAGCTGCCCCTCATAGTAAAAAACATTATTGTCTTTCCCTAATAGGATGGTAATTACACCAGACTCTTTCGCCCTATTCTGATCCTCAGGCTTATCAGCATCTTTTGGTAAAAAGAGCTTCATGGCCGTAGGCTGACTCATAGTTGTTGTGAAGATAAAAAAGGTGATCAACAAGAACCCCAAGTCCACCATAGGTGTTAAATCGACTCTGGTTGATAATTTTTTCCCTTTCTTAACGCCGGGGCCTTTCTTATGACCACCGCCGCTGGAAGTATCCATTTCTGCCATGTCGGTAGAATTTAGTTTTCGTTAAATAATAAATTACTCTTCTCGTTTGTCGCCACTCTGGTTCATCTTCCACAAATCTGTTCCCAAAGGAGCAGCTTCTGGATTTGTTACCATCTGGAATTTCAAAATATCATTCTTTTTAAAAGCATCAATTACTGCTTTGAATGAAGGATATTTTGACAAGTTATCTCCCTTCAACAAAAAAGCTGGTTCTTTCTGACCCAAATACGTGTCTTTAATTACACGCATCCAAACACTCAACTCATTATTGGCGGTATCTTTAACCGGAATTCCAGGCAACTTATCCCCTTTGCGTTGATCTTCTGGCATGGCTAAAAAAGAAGCCATGCTTCCCAATGGAGCACCAAAGAAAAGGGCTTTTTTAAACGCTTTCACGTCTAATTTCAACCCTCGGGTTGTATTTAATGTGTTGGCGATGACTTCTTTTTTGTCCTCATCATCCATTTCAAGAAATACTTTACCATCCTTATCTAAAATTACCATTACATAATCTTTCTGAGGTGCCACTTTCGCTGCAACAGAATTGGGCGTTGTTACTGCAATAGCTTCCGATGGTTTAAACTTGGTCGTTAAAATAAAGAACGACAACAAGAGAAAAGCTACGTCGCACATGGCGGTCATATCAATATTCGTACTCTTTCGAGGCAATTTGGCTCTACCCATTGTTTATGATTTAACTATTTCACTTTTATTAGATTCAAATGCTTACAGATTCCACAAATAGTCGGCGACTATTTATAATTGGCTGCAAAACTTTGCGTTAAAGTGAAACCTGATTCATCAATACCATAAGTAATACCATCAATACGCGTGGTAAATACGTTGTAGAAAATAATGGCTACTGCTGAAGTACCAATACCCAAAGCCGTGTTGAACAAAGCCTCAGAAATACCTTTTGATAATTCACGAGCTGCATCACCACCACCTTCATCTCCTAATGCTGAGAACGACTTAATCATACCCAATACGGTTCCAAAAAGCCCCAATAGGGTTGCTACTGATGCAATAGTAGATAAGAATACCAGATTCTTTTCTAACATCGGTAATTCTAAGGCAGTTGCTTCTTCAATTTCTTTTTGAATATTCAATACTTTCTGCTCAGTTTCCAACTCAGTATTGGAAATCATTTCTTTGTATTTTTTCAATCCAGCTTTCATTACATTTCCTACTGAACCTTTTTGCTTATCACAAGCAGCCAATGCTTTATCTACTTCTTTATTGGCCAAATGGAATTGAACACTGCGAACAAATTCTGCATTGTTGCCTGTACCAGTCGCTTTTACAACCGTTAACAAACGTTCGATTACAAAAATCATTACAATTAAAAAATTACCAATAAGGATTGGTACAACGATACCACCTTCATACATTTTACTCAAACCTGTTTTTGGTCCTTTGTGACTAGGCCAGAACCCACCAGTTAAATCTGGAGTGGTAAAGTTACTATCGGCTCCTAGCCAAAATCTCCAAAGCATATAACCCATTACAATTCCTAAAAATGGTGCTATCCATGAAATAATATTGCTGCTCTTCTTTGGTTGAGCGGAAGATGCGGGTTTCACTGCAGCGGTTGGTTTAATTTCAGCCATGACTCAATTGGTTTTTGGTTTTTTTAATATTACAAATGGTTTAAGAATGTGTCCCAACTGGCTTTTAACCCTTTGCATTTGCAATTTATTGGTTAAAAAAAGCCCGAAAGAGAATACAAAATAGGTATTTTATTTAATGCAACAAATTTGTTGGCAATATTATTTTGTTAGTTTCTTGTTGTACCCCCTTTAACCGCTCATCCATTCTCTCTATCTTAAATAATTATTGAATATTCTGCATGGTTATCTTTATCCACATTAATCATATAAAAGGCACTATGAAAAAAAAATTATTACTGATTACCCTACTGGTTTTTTATTCGGGATTATTTGCCCAACAACGGCCTCAAAACCCGTCCCCACTGCCTTCTGGCCTTCCTCCTTCCAACAATATTCCTGCTTTGCCAAGTACGTTTAGCAGCCCAAAACAAGGTCCTAAAGCTTATAAAGATGTAATTACAGACAAGGCTATCTCCCAAAAAGGATTGTTCACGGTTCATAAAATTGATGACAAATATTATTTTGAAATTGCCGACTCTATTCTTGGCCGATCCATTCTAGCAGTGGTTCGTTTTACAAAAGTTCCTGCCGGTGCTGGCTATGGTGGTGAAATGGCCAACGAACAAGGCCAGACCCTTCAATTTGAGAGAGGCCCTAACAACTCCATCTTTTTAAGAACGATTACTTTGGTTAATACTGCTGATTCCAATCAGGAAATCGCCAAAGCAGTTTCCCTCTCTAATGTGAATACCATTTCTGCTTCCTTTCCCATTGCAGCTTTTGGCAAAGACTCCACTTCCTATATTATAGATTTCACTGAATTCATTAAAGGCGATCAACAAGCAATCGGCATTAGCCCCAATACCAAAAGAAGGTATAATTTTTCCAGTCTCGCCGGTGACCGTTCTTATATTTCTAAAGTAAGCAGCTACCCTATTAATACCGAAATAAAATCAGTCAAAACTTTTTTCTCCATGCCTTCTGGCGGCCCTAGTATTGGTTTCCCCGGATCTTCTGCCACCATACGCGCTGCAAATGACGCAGGTGCGGTAACAGTTGAACTGAACACCTCTTTACTTCTGCTTCCAAAAACACCTATGGAACGAAGAATTGCCGATCGTCGCGTTGGCTTCTTTACCCGTGGATTTATTCGTTTCAGTGATACACAACAGGAAGTAGAAAGAATTAGTTTTGCCGTTCGTTGGAGACTAGAACCCAAAGCTGGTGACTGGGAAAAATGGATGCGTGGCGAATTGGTTGAACCCAATAAACCCATTGTTTATTATATTGATCCCGCCACCCCCAAACAATGGCGTAAACACCTGATTGCTGGTATTAATGACTGGCAGATTGCCTTTGAAAAAGCTGGTTTTAAAAATGCCATTATGGGTATGGAATGGCCCGAAAATGATAGTATGATGAGTATGGAAGACGCACGCTTTTCTGTGGTGCGTTATTTTGCTTCTGATATTGAAAATGCTTATGGCCCCAATGTGAACGATCCTAGAAGTGGTGAAATTTTAGAGAGCCATATTGGCTGGTACCACAATGTTATGAAACTGGTTCACGACTGGTATATGATTCAAGCTTCGGCAGTTGATCCGGCTGCTCGTACTATGAAAATGGACGATGATTTAATGGGCGATCTGATTCGTTTTGTCTCTTCACACGAAGTTGGTCACACCCTAGGTTTAGCCCACAATATGGGCAGCAGCAGCAAAACCCCTGTGGAGAAATTGAGAGACAAAATCTGGGTGGAATCCAATGGACATACTGCTTCTATTATGGACTATGCCCGTTTTAATTATGTGGCTCAACCGGAGGATAATATTTCTCGCAAAGGTCTTTATCCCCGCATTGGTGATTACGACAAATGGGCTATCAAATGGGGTTACGGATATATTTCAGGCAGTACAGAAGAAGCGACTAAAAAAAACAGCAGCAATATGGTTACTGCTGCCTTAAAAGAAAATCCTAGGCATTGGTTTGGCACTTATGAACGTGGAAATAGAAACGATCCTAGAAGTCAGAGCGAAGACCTCAGCGATAACGCCGTTAAAGCCAGCGAGTATGGTGTATTAAACCTAAAACGGATCCTCAAAGGTTTACCAGAGTGGACCAAAGAAGAAGCCGATCAATACCAAAATGTAGCGACCATGTATGGTGAACTTCTCGGTCAATTTAGAACCTATGCAGGTCACGTTCTTACCAATATTGGTGGGGTTTACGAGACTTTTAAAACGGCAGAACAAAATGAACCCGTGTACGAAATCACGCCTAAGAGCAGACAAAAAGAAGCCGTTGCTTTTTTAAATAAACAAATTTTTGAAACACCTACTTGGTTAATTGATAAGGATCTCTGGAATAAATTCAACAACCCGACCAATATTGATCCTGTTCTAAACATGCAAGAAGCTGTGTTGAATTCTTTAATTAGCGGAGACAGAATGAGTAGACTTCAACTGAGTGGTGATCGTTTTGGTAGCAACAATAGTTATACCGCCATGGAATTATTGACTGATGTGGAATCAAACCTCTTTAGTGAACTGAGCACCAAAAAAAATATCGATTCTCATCGCAGATTTTTACAAAGAGTTTATGTAAGCAGATTGGCGAATATTATTAATCCAACCAGTGGAATTACAGTTATTGTAAGCTTTGGCGGGGGTGCTTCATTCGATATTAACAAATCTGATATACCCGCAATTGTAAGAGCCCAATTGATCAACTTACGCTCGAAAATTAATGGCGCAATTGTGAATACCAGCGACAAACTCAGTAAAATTCATTTGCTAGAACTTGCTGAAAATATTAAGAAGGGACTAGACCCCAAATAATTTGCAATTGGTTTCAAGCATTAACCCCACAGATTTTATGATTTGTGGGGTTTTTTATAACCATAAGTGATAAATCCATTCTACACCAATAGTCCAATTTCGTATATTTACCCGATGAAAAAAATTCTGTTTACGCTTATTTTCTTTTGTTTAATATTCAACTCCTTTGCCCAACAAAAAAATATTGTTTGGGGGTATTTAAAAGACAGTCTTACCAAGGAACCTATTGTACTGGCCAGTGTAACCAATATCAATAGAAAGCATACCATGATGACCAGTAATAAAGGTAGATTTAAGATTGAATTACACGAAAATGAAGTGCTATCAGTTGCAGCCGTTGGATATTACTTTGATACCATTCAATTTCATAAAGCCTTTTTTCACAAAGACACTTTAATGATTTATTTAGCCCCTTTGTACACTTTAGTAGGTAATGTAACAGTTACTTCACATTCTATTAATATATATAGTAGAGATAGTACCCAAAGAAGGCATGAATTTTTACAAGATATTTCAGACTATACCATACCTGCTGTGTCTGGTGCCAACTCTGGTGCTGGTATTGCTGTAAATATTGATCGCTTTTCTAAGCGAGAAAAAAACAAAAGAAAGTCCCTTGCTTTTTTTGAAACAGCAGAGCGTGAAGCTTATATTGACTATCGCATTCCCGCCTCTATAGTGGTAAAATACACTGGATTAAAAGACGAAGCATTACAAACTTTTATGCAACTGCACAGGCCCAGCTATGATTGGCTTAGAAAACATGGTACCGAGGAAGATGTGAAATACTTTATTAATGAACAACTGAAGATATTTAATAAAAAAGGGGAGAAACAATAAAGTCCGTTTTCTTAAAAATACCCAAATACTTATCTGTTAACACTTATTCGTTATTCATATCGTAATGCTACAATTGGATTTAGTCTCGCTGCTTTCATAGCTGGATAAATACCTGCGGCTAATCCCACTACCGAGCATATTACTATTCCAATAATTACCCACACCCATGGTATTACAAACCCCGTATCAAGTATAATTCCAAAAATATTTCCGACCAATATTCCTAAGATAATACCGAACAATGCACCAAGTAGACTGATGATTAAACTTTCAAACAAAAATTGCTGACGAACATATTTACTCTTTCCACCAATTGCCTTTATCAAGCCCACTTCTTTGGTACGTTCATTCACTGAAACCAGCATAATATTCATCAATCCAATTGCGGCACCAATCAAAGTAATCAATCCAATGGCACTGGCAGCACCAGTGATGCTGCTTAGAAATCCAATAAACAATTCGGCAAACTTATCGCTCTTCTCTACCGCAAAATTATTTTCTTCTGTGGGTGTTAATTTACGCACAGCCCTAAAAACAGATATTGCTTCATCACTAGATACAGGAATCTCCTTTACATTTTTTACCACCACGCCTATTAAGTAAGAAGGATTAATATTAGAATAGCGACGGATATTGGTATAAGAAGTGAGTACCATATCATCTTGTCGCATCATTGCACTCGATCCCTTACTTTTCAATAATCCTACCACACGGTATGGCGTGCTGCCAACTTTAATAATTTTATCAATACAAATTTCGGGACGATTGCCAAATAATTTTATGGCCACATTACTGCCAAGCAAACAAATATTTCTACCGCTTTGAACATCTAGACTGTTGAGGTTTCTTCCAATATCAATATTATAGCCATTCACCGCCAAATAATTTTCATCTCCACCCCATACAGTAATTTGAGGATTGGTTTTCTTATCTTTAAATCGCAATTCTTGTTGATTAGGTCCTCTTCGATAGATTGCAATATTTGATCCAGGAAATGTATAATTTAATTTAAAGAATTCGGCTTCTTCCAATCGTATGGGTTTACCAAGATTGGATTTTTTGACTTTTAACCCTCGTTTGGTTTTTTTTACATCATCCCCTCCGCCAAAATTAATTCTTGATTCTTTAAACCGGATATTATAAGCGTTTGCACCCATGGAAGAAAAGCTTTCTTTCAAACTCTGGTTCATGGCTTCAATAGCCGTTATAATACCAATTAATGCCATGATTCCAAAAGCAATAATTGCTACGGTAATACCTGCCCTAAGCTTATTGCTTTTAACGGTGCGCCAAGCCAAAATAAAGGAGTCGAATGCTGTCATTAATTGAGTTTAAATTGAATATCCTTTTATAAAGATAACTTCAATTCATTAAAAGCACAGTCCTTCAAGCGGAATTATGAAGAGTGGTTAAAAATACAACCAATTGAGCACTATGGAAGGAAGAACGCCAATAGTTATTATTACAGCAGCCAATAAAAGGACTCCTACTTTAAACCCAGTACTAATTTCATTCAGTTCTGGTTGGCCTTCTTTAAAATACATAGATTGAATTACTTTAAAGTAATAGTATACACTCACTGCCGCAAATAATACAGCCGCAATAACAATCCATAAAGCACCTCCTGCTTTCACCACAGAGGCAAGCATATAGTATTTTGCAAAAAAACCAGCAGTAAGCGGAATGCCAGCGAGTGATAATAAAAATACAGTTCCCGCAAATGCAAGTGCGGGACTGGCCGCAGCCAACCCATTCAATCCATCAAAAGTATAGTCCTTTACTTTCATCAGCACTGCAAAGAACCCAATGGTGGCTAAGCAGTAGGCTACTGTATAAAGCAGTATACCTTGATAAGCCATATCGTTGTAACTGTACAATGCAAACAGCATAAAACCTGCCTGTGCAATACTTGAATAGGCCAACATCCGTTTAATACTTCTTTGAAATACAGCCGTAATATTTCCAACAAATAAGGTCGCAATAATTACAATGGATAATAAAATTTTCCAACTAGGACCCAGCAATGCAGCATTGGCATCAAATACTTTTATGAACGCAAAGAAGCCTGCTGCTTTTACTATGGTAGCCATGAATGAAGTGAATACGGTGGGCGCACCATCGTAAACATCTGGAGTCCAGAAATGAAAGGGAGCAGCTGATACTTTAAAACACATGGATACAAAAAGCAAAATTAATCCGCCAGCCTGTAAAAAAGAAGCCCCGGGAATACCCACAGAAGGCGGAAGTACCGATTGTCCACTTAAAGCAAATGATCCAGTTGCACCATAAAGTAGGGCAATTCCCATCAACATAATACCCGTAGAAAATGCACCCATTAAAAAATATTTCAGCGATGCTTCATTGCTTTTCAGGTTTCGCTTTTCTGCACCTGTAAGAATATAAAGGGGAATTGACATGATTTCGATGCCCAAAAACAACATCAACAAACCGTTAAAAGAGGTTAGTATAGTAGTGCCGCACAATACAAAAAATATAAGTGCATAATATTCGGCAGTATTAATGCCTACATTTTCTATTTCTTTACCACTGAGTAAAACAAATATTAAAGTTGCTGCTATAAGTATGGTATTAAAATAAAGACCCAGCTTATTAAAATATAAGAGTTCATGGGTATTCACTTGAATAGAGAATATACCGTAGCTATTGAGCAAATTCGCACCCAATAAAATAAATAATGCTGCTATAGCGGTTAACGTAATGGTAGATTTATGCTTGGTAAAAATACCTGAGAACATCATTACCACTCCCAATATTGCCGAAACTATTATTGCGTTCATAATTGCTGGATCGTTCTTTTATTTTTTTACAAATAATGCCGTAACACTGTCTTTTGTGAGTTCAATCATTGGCTGTGGAAACACCCCAAATACAATAACTAGCAATGCAATAATTACCAATGCGAATTTTACATTCAAAGGCAGGTCTATTGCATTTTCTGTTCTTGCACTTAGGTTTCCATAAATAATTTTCTGTACCATATTCAATGTATATACTGCTGCTAGTATAATGCTGATACCTGCCACAGCAGCAATCCATATATTATAACTGAACAATCCATTGAACATTAAAAATTCGCCCACAAATGCATTGGTCAACGGTAGTGCAATATTGGCCAGTGCCATCATTACCAATAATATTGCCATTGCTGGAGCTTTCTGTGCTAATCCCCCCAACTCACTTAATTTTCTGGTGCCGAGTTGCTTTTCTATCATATCTGCTACAATCCATAGCCCAATTACATTGATTCCGTGATTGAACATTTGAATCATTACACCGTTTAATGCGGACGAATTATTGGTGAAAATAGCAGCACTCATTAACCCTATATGCGCAATAGATGAATAGGCAATCAATCTTTTAATATCATCTTGGCGAATGGCAATCAGCGAAGCATAAACCATTCCTATTACTGAGAGTATAATTACTGTATTAGAAAATTGAACGGTAGCCAATGGAAACATTGGGATTAACCAACGAATCACCGCAAATATTCCCATCTTCACCATTACTCCGCTCATCACCATGGTAGTAGCAGTGGGCGATTGTTCATACGCATCTGGCTGCCAAGTATGGAATGGAAATATGGGCATTTTAATAGCGAACGCCACAAAAAATAACCAGAATAAAAGCGACTGATGCGCAGCATCTAGTTTGACCGCATACAATGAGTTGATGGAAAAAGAATGATCGGCTGTTTGAAAATACATATACAGCAACCCAACTAACATTAACAAGGATCCTATAAATGTGTAGATGAAAAATTTAAAAGTAACAGCAATGCGTTTTTCACCACCCCATAAAGAGCAAAGAAAATAAACTGGTATTAAAGCCAATTCCCAGAAGAAATAAAACAAGAGCGCATCGGTTGCTAGAAAAACGCCCATTAGTCCCGCCTGTGTTAACAACATCAATCCAAAAAATGCAGAAGCATTTTTATATTCATTTCTATATACAGCAGTAAAAATTAATGGATATACTACTGCGGTAAGCAGGCAAAGCATTTTACCCATGCCATCCATCTTTAGGGTGAACCTACTGCCCAAATCGCTTAACCAGGCTGTATCGTAGCCGATTGCAGTGGGCGTATAAACGGCTACTAAAGCAAGGATCAGCGTTGCCACTGAAGCCAGTAAAGAAAAATGTTTGGCAGCATTGCCCTGCTTCAAACCGAAGCAGATTAAGCCGGTTGCCAATGGAATTAATAAGAGTAATAAAGCTATCATTATTGCTGCGCTACTTGATGAACGATTAAAATAATTTTTCTACTAATTTGGTGATGGTAATATCATTGAACCATACAATAAAGAAAACCACCATGGCCAAAATCATAATCAATAAATAACTGGCTACTTGTCCACTTTGCACCAATCTCAACTGCCTAGATCCATAAGCCACCAGTTTGCCCACCCCATTTACTGCACCATCAATACCTGTTTTCTCAATCACATTTTTCAGAAGTCCCGCAAAAGCATTCAATGGATTTACGATTGCTTTATCATAGATCTCGTCTATATACCATTTGTTGGCTAGTATTTTCCCAAAACCAGTTGCTTCACCGCTGTCCGCTGCACTGAACTTTTTAAAATGATTCACAGTAAAAATAATTACGCCTACTATTAATGTGGTAACCACACCCATCATTATATATTCTTGGGAGTGACTGAGGTGATGCGTTTCACTCAACTTAGCCGACTCTGCAAATATGGGTGATAAAAAATGTTCAAGCCAATGTTTATCGGCTGCGAATACTTCGGGTATGCCAATAAATCCACCTACTACAGAAAGTATGGCTAGTACAATGAGCGGGAAAGTCATTGCAGAAGGGCTTTCATGCAAGTGGTGTTCTTGTTCTTTACTACCCCTAAAATTTCCAAGAAAAGTAAGGGTATAGAGGCGGAACATATAAAAAGTCGTCATTAATGCACCACCCACACCAATAAAATAATAGAGTGGATTTTTTGCAAAAGCACCTACCAATATCTCATCTTTAGAGAAAAAACCAGAGAAAGGCGGTATACCTGCAATGGCGAGACAAGCCAGTAAAAACGTAATATGGGTAATGGGCATATACTTTTTAAGATTACCCATTTTGCGAATATCTTGTTCGTGGTGCATGGCATGAATAACAGAGCCGGCACCTAAAAACAGCAAGGCTTTGAAGAAAGCATGGGTCATCACATGAAAAACAGCACCTGTATACGCGCCAACACCCAATGCCAAAAACATATATCCCAATTGACTCACTGTTGAATAAGCCAATACTTTTTTAATATCGTTTTGTTTGAGGGCAATGGTGGCAGCAAAGATGGCAGTAGCCAATCCTACTATAGCTACCAGCGTTTGTGTTGCGGGTGCCATCGTATATAAAATATTGCTTCTGGCAATCATATAAATACCAGCAGTAACCATGGTAGCTGCGTGAATTAAAGCAGATACTGGAGTAGGGCCTGCCATTGCATCGGGCAACCAAGTGTATAAAGGAATCTGAGCGCTCTTTCCCATTGCACCTATAAATAGTAAAGTGGTAATGGCAGTAATATCAGCGGCAGAGAGTTGGTGAATATGGGTAAATACTTGAGAATAAGAAACCGTACCAAGCCGATATAATATCCAAAATACAGCCAATAAAAATCCGAGGTCGCCAATACGATTCATGATGAATGCTTTTTTAGCAGCATAATTGTAATCGCCGTTTTTAAACCAGTAGCCAATAAGGAGATAAGAACAGAGTCCCACTCCTTCCCATCCAATAAACATAATGATATAGTTGCCACCCATTACGAGCAATAACATAGAAAATATAAAAAGATTGAGGTAAGCAAAGTAGCGGGCATAATGCTGTGGCTCTTCCTCTTTCATATACGCTGTTGAATACAAATGAATGAGGAAACCAATACCAGTTATAATGAGTAAAAACAGGATAGAAAGCTGGTCTACTTGAAATTCAAATGGAATGGTAAAAGCATCTGTCTTTATAAAATTAAATAGGGTAACAACCGACTCTAATGGTTTACCATCAGCAATTGGCGACGAGTGGAATAATACCATCCCAAATAAATAACTAGAGGCCAAGAGTGATAAAAAAATCATTCCTGATCCAATGATACCAACGGCAGATTTTGAAAGGTGTTTTCTGCCCAATCCATTCACTAGAAAACCCAGCAGGGGAAACAGTGGTACTAAAAAAACAATTTTACTCATATACTAAGTTGCGGGTATTAGTTTTTTAATCGGTTCAGAAAATTTATATCTACTGAATGCGTATTCCGATACATCATCACTATAATGGCCAATCCAACACTTACTTCAGCAGCAGCCACCACCATAATAAAAAACACAAATAATTGTGCCTCTATACCAACAGTAGTAGTGGGGTTTGCTGCCAATGCAGCTCCATGATGCATTTTAGAAAAAGCCACCAATAAGAGATTCACTGCATTCAGCATCAGCTCTACACATATAAAAACAATGATGGCATTTCTTCTCGTGAGCACCCCAATAATACCAATGGTGAACAAGGTTAAACAGAAATAGATATAATATTGAATTGGCATTCTGAGTTTTATTAAGTTATTAGGTTATTGAGTTAATTAAGTTATTGGGTTATTGAGTTAATTAAGTTATTGGGTTATTAATCTTTTTTTCCTATCACTACTGCACCTACCATGGCACTTAAAAACAACACACTACTTATTTCAAAAGGCACTACAAAATCACTAAAAAGGGTTTTTCCTAAATTCTTAATTAACCCAATATCTCCGGTCTTCATCAACACATTCTTCCCCGTAATTTCGGTAGCCTGCCTCACCAATGATACTAGTACCATTAAAAAACATCCCCCAGAAACAACCCCAGTAAGTTTCATCCACCAATTTTTTCTAGGCTCTGTTGCTGCGTTCAAATTCATCAACATAATCACAAAGAGAAATAATACCATAATGGCTCCTGCATAAACAATTAAGTTTACGATGGCCAAGAATTGTGCATTTAACAATATATAGTGACCAGATATGGCAAAGAATACTGTAATTAGCCAAAGTATACTATGCACAGGATTCTTACTCACCAGTACCATAATGGAACTGAAGACGGCCAATGTGCTTAAAAAGAAAAATAATATTTGTATCGTACTCATATATCGAATTAAGCATTAGTAATTAAGCGCAATTGCTTTATTATTAACAGTCATTTTTTAATTATTAATTCTCTTCTCTCCCCTTGCTTTTGCAAACTCCGCTGGCTCAGTAACGGGGTTGGGAATAAGCAGTTCTTCTTTACCATAGATAAACCCTTTTCTGGTAAAATTAGCCGGCGCAAAAGTCTCGCTTAAATAAATAGCGTCTTTGGGGCAGGCTTCTTCACACAATCCACAGAAAATACAACGCAACATATTAATTTCATACTTGGCTGCATATTTTTCTTCCCTATACAAATGCTCTTCGCCTTCCATCCGTTCAGCACCTTCCATAGTAATGGCTTCGGCGGGACAAGCTACGGCACATAATCCGCAAGCGGTACAATTTTCTCTTCCTTCCTCATCGCGGTTTAGCACGTGTAAGCCTCGGAATACGGGACTAAACTCGCGCTTTTCTTCTGGATATCGGATGGTGGGTTGTTTCTTAAAAATATGGCTAAAAGTAATGGCCATACCTTTAACGATAGATGGGATATACATCCGCTCCATCAAAGTCATAGGTTCTCTGCTGACTGATTTTCCTCTATTTGTTAAAGCTTGCATTTGCAATTTATCTTTTAATATTATTATCCATCCTCAATAACTTAATAACTCAATAACCCAATAACCCAATAACTCAATAACCCAATAACTCAATAACTTACTACCCCTGTCTCCACAAAATAAAAGCCCCTGTTATAAGCATATTAAACAGCGCCAAGGGAATTAAACTCTTCCAACCAAGATCCATCAACTGATCATACCTAAACCTTGGAATGGTCCACCTGATCCACATGAATACAAATACAAAAAACACGATTTTGGTTAACAAAGCCAGCAATCCTAATATGGCTGCGGTATTGGGAGCCAGCGTGGTTTCATCCAGAAAAGGAATATCAAATCCTCCTAAAAAAAGACTGGCCATTACCGCACTACTCATAATCATATTGATGTATTCGGAGAAGAGGTAAAAACCAAGTTTCATAGAAGAATATTCTTGGTGGTAGCCAAAATTTAATTCGTTTTCTGCTTCTGGCAAATCGAATGGGGTTCTATTACATTCAGCCATTGCACATACAAAGAATATAATAAATCCAAGGGGTTGATAAGCAATATTCCACATACTACCAGCAGCCATTTGTTGGTCAACAATGGTTCTTAAACTTAAGGAACCCGATACCATCAACACGGCAATTAGGGAAAGTCCCATTGCCAGTTCATAGCTGATGGCTTGCGATGCGCCACGCAGGGCAGACATGAGCGAGAACTTATTATTAGAAGCCCATCCGCCAATCATAATGCCATAAACACCCATGCTTACAACACCAAAAATATAGAGGATGCCAATATTAATATCAGCAATCTGTAAGTCAATCTTCCTCCCAAATAATTCCACACTACTGCTCCATGGAATCACTGCGCAAGTCATTAATGCAGCGGTCATTGCCAAGCCAGGCCCTAATACAAACAGTGCTTTGTTGGCGGTATTGGGAATGATTTCTTCTTTCATAATCAGTTTCAACCCATCCGCAAATGGTTGGAATAAACCGAAGGGGCCAGCCCTATTAGGACCGGGCCTGTCTTGTAAAATAGCAGCTACCTTTCGTTCTGCAAAAGTGGTATAGAGGGCAATACCAAGACTAGCAAAAACAATGATTGCAATGAGAATCAATTTTTCCAGTAGTAATATCCAATCGAATGCCAATAGTGTCATGGTATATAATTAGTCTTGATTAGGTTTAAAATCGGTAGCGTGTGCTGGGCGTTCCAACAGACTCAATGTAATTTCGGGGCGATTTACATCACTTACCTTATGAATATCCATCATGAGTTTAGGTTGTCTTCCGCCATGTACTGCTTCGAAAGTTTCAGTAGGTATATTAGTCCCGATATTACCAGCATAATGGCCCTGAGAAATAACGGAGTGACGATCAATTAAACGAGGTCCTTCAATCGTCCAGTCGCTCGTTTTTTTGGTATCAAAGCGACAGGTATTGCAGATCCATTCTTCCACTTCACCCCACTCATCTTTTCTGGCTGTTACCCTAAATACTTCATCCCCCCTATTCCATAAAGTTACTTTACCGGAGCAGGTGGGGCAGTCGCGATGTGCATCCATAGGTTTTAAAAACCAAACCCTATTTTTAAAGCGGAAAGTCTTGTCGGTTAAAGCCCCAACGGGACAAACATCTATTACGTTACCGATGAAATCATTGTCTAAATTCTTTTCTATAAAAGTAGCAATCTCCGCGTGATCACCACGGTCTAGAATACCATGTTCTCTTTTATTGGTAAGTTGATCGGCGGTAAAAACACAACGGTAGCAAAGAATACAGCGGGTCATATGAAGCTGAATCTTATCGCCTAAATCGTGTTTCTTAAAAGTTCTGCGTTGAAATTCATAGCGGGTGCCTGCTTTACCATGTTCATAGCTGAGGTCTTGTAAGTGGCATTCACCTGCCTGATCGCAGATGGGACAGTCCAGCGGGTGATTGATCAATAAAAATTCAACTACGCCATTGCGGGCATCAATTACTTTATCGCTGGTAATATTTTTAACTTCCATTCCGTCCATAACGGTAGTACGGCAACTAGCGACTAATTTGGGCATGGGGCGAGGATCTTTTTCAGAGCCCTTGCTTACTTCAACCAAACAGGTACGGCATTTACCACCGCTGCCCTCTAGTTTGCTATAATAGCACATGGCAGGAGGCGCTACTTCACCACCAATTTTACGAGCCGCATTCAATATGGTGGTGCCGGCCGGCACTTCAATACTGATATTATCAATGGTTACTTTAAATACTATTTGTTCAGACATAAATTAATTAAGCTGGTACATGAATTGGATCGGCATAATGCGCCAATCCATAATTTCTTTTTTGTGATTCTTCTGGGTTCAATACATGCCATTCAAATTCATCCCTAAAATGCCGAATGGCTGCTGCTACTGGCCATGCCGCTGCATCACCTAAGGGGCAAATGGTATTGCCTTCTATCTTGCGCTGTATATCCCACAACAAATCAATATCACTTAGTTTTCCTTTTCCTGTTTCAATATTCTTTAAAATTTTCTCCATCCATCCAGTGCCTTCTCTGCAAGGAGAACACTGGCCACAACTTTCGTGGCGATAAAATCTAGCCAAAGTAAAGGTATTTTTTACAATACACTGGTCTTCATCTAAAACAATAAAGCCACCAGAACCCAACATAGAGCCAGTAGCAAAACCACCGTCGCTCAACCCTTCGTAATTCATCAGTCGCGGTTCACCCTTGGCCGTTTTAAGCATTAGGTTGGCGGGTAAAATAGGAACAGAGGAACCACCTGGAATACAGGCTTTTAATCTTTTCCCATTGGCAATTCCACCACAATATTCATCGGAATAAATAAATTCTTCTACGGAAATGGTCATGTCAATTTCATACACGCCTGGTTTATTAATATTGCCACATGCTGAAATTAGTTTGGTACCAGTTGATCTGCCCACTCCTATTTTAGCATATTCTTCACCGCCCATATTAATGATGGGGACTACCGCTGCTAATGTCTCCACATTATTCACCACAGTCGGCCGCTGCCAAACGCCTTGTATAGCGGGGAATGGCGGTTTAATACGAGGGTTACCACGCTTGCCTTCCAGCGATTCTATTAAAGCGGTTTCTTCTCCACAAATATAAGCTCCAGCACCCCGATGCACATAGATATTGCAATCGAAGCCTGTACCTAAAATATTTTTTCCTAAAAAGCCATTGGCTTTGGCTTCTTCAATAGCCTGTTCTAAAATATCAACAATCCATGCGTATTCACCACGGATATAAATATAAGTGTCGTGACTACCCAATGCGAAGGAAGAAATAATTAGTCCTTCAATAAGCAAGTGGGGCAAAAATTCCATGAGGTAACGATCCTTAAAAGTACCCGGTTCACTTTCATCGGCATTGCAAACAAGGTGACGAGGAACGCCTTCTGGCTTGGCAATAAAACTCCATTTCATACCGGCAGGAAAGCCAGCACCACCGCGACCCCGCAAGCCACTTTTTTTCACTTCTTCTACAATAGCAGCAGGATCCATTTCTTTCAAAGCTTTCTCCACCGCTCGGTAACCGCCTTCTCTTCTATAAGTATCGAGGTAGCGAATACCTGCTACGTGTGCTTTTTCGAGTAAAATTTTTACACCCATTTTTTAATTATTTACGGCAGCGTTGTTACTGCATTCTGCAATAATAGCGTCTACTTTTTCTTTGGTTAAATGTTCTCTATAGGTTTTACCCATCTGCATCATAGGTGCATAACCACAAGCCCCCAAGCACTCTACTGTTTTTAATGTAAACAAACCATCAGCAGTTGTTTCACCGGGTTTGATGCTCAACTTTTCTTGAATATAAGTAATGATATCATCACTGCCGCTGATCATACAAGGACCAGTGTGGCATACTTCAAACATATACTTACCCACGGGCTTTAAATTGTACATGCTGTAAAAAGTGGCCACTTCATACACTTCAATGGAGTTGATTTGCAAGAGTTCTGCTACATAATCCATTGTTTCTGCGCTCAACCAACCACCAAAGCTGTCTTGTGCCAAATGCAAAACGGGCAGTAGGGCACTTTTTTGTTTATCTGCTGGATAATGACTCACCAGTCGGTTGAATTCGGTAAGTTGTTCTTGTGAAAATGCTGGCATAATTCTTAGTTCTACATTCTTAATTTAAAGTTGCTACGCATCCAATTCCCCTGCAATCAGGTTTAAGCTGCTCATGGTTACTACTGCATCACTCAACATTCCGCCTTTAATTAATTCAGGATATGCCTGGTAATAAATAAAGCAAGGTCTGCGAAAATGCAGTCTAAAAGGTGCTCTTCCACCATCACTGATTAAATAGAAGCCCAACTCACCATTGCCACCTTCTACTGCTTTGTACACTTCTCCTTTGGGCATATCTACTTCGCCCATAATGATTTTAAAATGCCAGATCAGCGCTTCCATTTTAGTGTACACATCTTCTTTTTTAGGAAGATAATATTCGGGAATATTGGCATGAAACACTTCCGCTTCAGTACCTTTAAATTCTTGAATTTTTTTATACGCCTGTTCTATAATGCGAAGGCTCTGCCACATTTCTTGGTTGCGCACCAGAAAACGATCGTAATTATCGCCTGTTTTTCCTACGGGAATATCAAATTCAAAATCCTCATAACTGCTGTAGGGACTGTGAACACGCACATCATAATCAACACCGGCGGCTCTTAAATTTGGCCCAGTAAATCCATAATTCAAAGCCCTTTCTGCACTAATGGCGCCACCACCAATGGTACGTTCCATAAATATTCTATTGCGCGAAAAGAGGTTTTCAAACTCTTTTAAAACTTTGGGATATTCGGCTAAGAATTTCTCGAGTTTCGTAAACGCAGTATTTGTGAAATTCCTTTCAAAGCCGCCAATACGCCCAATATTAGTAGTAAGGCGGGACCCACATACTTCTTCATATATTTCATAGATTAATTCACGGTATTGCATTACATAGAGAAAGCCAGTATAAGCACCGGTATCTACGCCAACAATGGAATTACAGATCAGGTGATCTGAAATGCGCGATAATTCCATGATGATTACCCGCAGGTAATCTACGCGCTTAGGGGTTTCAACGCCCAATAATTTTTCACAGGTAAGGTGCCAGCCCATATTGTTGATGGGGCTGCTGCAATAGTTTAGTCGATCTGTAATGGGTGTAATTTGGTAGAGGGGTCTGCGTTCGGCCAGCTTTTCAAAAGCACGATGAATATAGCCCACTGTTTGATCGGTACTCACTACCCTTTCTCCATCCAGCTCCATAATATTCTGAAACACACCATGGGTAGCGGGGTGTGTAGGCCCCACATTTAGTGTGGTGGTTTGTTGCTCAATGGATTGGTCTTGTAAAGTTATATTGTGATCACTCATGGTATAATATCTTAAATACGAACTTAATTGCGTCCAAACATTTGATCGTCTTTATCAATTCTGGTTTGATCTTCTAAAGGATACTCTTTTCTTAGGGGAAAATAATCCATTTCATCTACATTTAGAATTCGTTTTAGGTTGGGATGGCCTACAAAATTAATTCCATAGAAGTCAAAAGTTTCCCGCTCCATCCAATCGGCACTTGAAAACAATTTGGTAGCAGTGAACACATCGGTATTTTCTATTGCTGTAAATACCTTGTAGCGGATGCGAATATTTTCTTGCAGATTGTGCAAGTGGTACACTACCGCCAGTTCTCTCCCTATATTATCGGGATAATTCACCGCGCATAGGTCGGTTAAAAACTGAAACCCCAATGAAGGTTCATCATAAAGATATTGCAATACTTTAAGGTTTTGTTCTTTGGGCGATTCAAAACAGAGCATTCCATAGCTCTCTTCAAAATTACCCACAGCATCCCCAAATTTCTCGGTAAGCTTGGTTTGTATATATTGATAATTGAGTGCCATTCAAAATTGATTAAAATTATTCTTGAAAAAACCGTCTACCGTCTACCGTCTATTCAATCCCATACCCATTCAACAGTGCTTTATACTGATCGCTATTCCTCCTACGTATACTTTCCGCTCCTACTAGGTCTTGAATTTTCATGAATCCATCTAAAATGGCTTCGGGGCGGGGGGGACAACCAGGCACATAAACATCTACTGGAATTACTTGGTCGATGCCCTGCAAAACACTGTAGGTGTCAAAAATTCCCCCACTAGAAGCGCAAGCACCAACGGCAATTACCCAGCGAGGTTCGGCCATTTGAAGGTAGACCTGACGCAGAACTGGGCCCATTTTTTTAGCAATCGTTCCCATCACCATTAATAAATCGCACTGGCGGGGCGAAAAGCCCACTCGTTCAGAACCAAACCGCGCTAAATCGTAGTGTGAACCCATGGTAGCCATGAATTCAATACCACAGCAAGAAGTGGCAAAGGGCAATGGCCACAAAGAGTTTTTGCGTGCCAACCCCACCACATCACTGAGTTTGCTGGTAAAAAAGCCATCCCCACTATACCCTTCGGGTGCTTCAATGGCTGCAATAGACTCATTTATCTTTGCTTCAATGGGATGGATATTAAATCGTACGGGACGAGACATAATTTAAATTATAAGTTTAAGCTATCAGCTAAATATGTTTTAACAATAACCAGTTTTTCAATGCAAAGTTCGCTTTTAAAACGAAAAGGGATTGGATAAGGTGGGGAAATTCTATTCAGTCCGCTGAAGCTGAATAGAATTACAAAAGTTCATTGTTACTAAGTCAGCCCCCCCACTTTTACCAAACCCAATATTGCAGAATTGCTATTTAGCAGTTGTCAATTCTGGAATGTTAAGTTGATATTTTTCTCTTATTTTTTGCATTTCTTGTTTCAATAATTCAGGATGTTTCCAATACTTTTCGCTTAATTTTTCACGAATTTCTCTCATCATTTTTACTGCGTCAAAAGTTTTATTCTGTTCCATCGTTTGTTGTATTTAAAATTTCTCTTGGAGTTCTTATTTCTATCATTTTATATCCAATTTTTAAATTGATAGAGTTGTAAAGTCTAATTCTATTGATGTTTACAATATGTTTGAAGTTCCAACTGGCTAAAACGTCAGCGTTATTTATTGTTGCTAAAGCAATATGAAGTGCATCATTATAACTTTTGTTTGTCAATGCACCTTCGTTAATATATGTTTCAGCAAGTTTAATCGCTTCATCATTCACACCTAATGAAATGATTTGTGCTTTTGGAATTTCGTAAATTTTATTACGAATTTCTTCTCTTGCAAATTCTAACTCTTGGATTGTTAAGTCCGAAAGCATAATTTTTTTTGAGCCTTGCTGATATTCATTAAATAGTGCTAATGACCATTCTTTAAATTCGATGTCAAAGCAACCCCCAATTGTTGAAGTATCTGCATAGACTTTCATCTTACAAAGTTAATCATTTTTTGGTCTAAATGAAAATGGTGGAGTGGGCAGGAAACGAACCTGCCCCTAACCTTCAGTCCTGGCAATAAATTTCTTATTACTTTAATTCAATGACTTTGCAGTTAGGAGTACGTAACCATTCACTCCACGAAGATTACTCCACAACTTAAACTTATGTAATGTCAATGAACTAAGGTGTGTCGCTGCATTTCTGCTAACATAAATATGCGAAATTAAATCCCCCCCATTAATCTTCCCACTTCAATGCACCCTTTTTAATGATATAAGTGAAGCCGACTAGAAAAAAGGCGACAAACATCAATACCGCCATAAAACCATTCCAACCAAGCTCCCTAAAATTGACTGCATAAGGATAGAAAAATATCACTTCAACATCAAATAAAACAAAGAGGATGGCCACCAGAAAATACTTAATAGCCATGGGTTGACGGGCATTACCGTGACTTTCAATACCACTCGCAAAATTTTCTAGTTTATCGGCAGTAGGCCTTTTAGGGCCTAATAATGCAGATACGCCAATCATGGTAGCTACAAAACCAGCAGCAAAAATCAATTGTACTCCGATGGGGAAATAATTGACAGCAGTACTGTTTGCGCTGGCGTCTAACAAATGATATAAAATGCCCATATCTTAAATTAAGTATGCAAAAATAGGTCACAGAAACGTATAAATAAAAAACTCCTCGTGACGAAGAGTTTTTTATTTGCATTAAATTTATAATTTGGCAGCTCCAGCAGCTTTTCCACCCGATTTTCCGGGGGGATTGGTATAGTAGTCAATGGCTTTTTGAATACTGACCTTCACATCCTGTGCGTATTTATTGTTTTCATCAGCAGCATCGGGATATAAAGCAATCATTCTATCCGTTATGGCTACTACTTTTTGACAAGTCCCTATAAATTCAAGAACGGCTGGGGTTTTGGATCCATCGGTGGTTACTTTAAAATCGGATCTTTTCTTTATTTCATTGGAGAGACCCACATAATAATTGAGTTTAAAATATTCGTCCAGAAAAATGGCTTTTTTATATTTTTCAAGATCTACCACTTTATAAACGGAGTCGAGGTAATTTAGATAACCCACAATAACGCCCGTGTCCTTACTAATAGCCATAGCCCCTCTTTTGTAAAAACTATAGGGCTGTGGTTTTTGGGGGAAGGCAGCCATATAAGCTTTGGCAAAATCTATTGTTTGGGCATAGTCTTTCGAATTGAATGCCGCAGCAGTAAGGCCATAATGATCAGATTCACCCATGGTGGTTTTAAATTCCATTTGGCGCTTCATCCATCTCAATTGCTCTGGATAAGCTTTGGCTTTCCCAAACAATTCAGCGGCTGAATTAATCATAGCAATTTGGTTGGCTTTCAACGTATCTGCTGCCAATGCTTTTTCAACATAGCTAGAAGCAAGGGCTTCGCTGCCGGGGAATTTGGTGGCAATTTCAATACCCAATTTATAGTCAGCCGGTTGAATTTCTTTTTCAGGTGCGGTGGCTAAAAATTCATCAATGTATTTTTTGGCAGACACCGAATCTCCTTTTCTGGTATAGTTGAGGGCGAAAACAACGCCAAGTTTGGGCAATGCTTTCAGTCCATTCGCAGCTTCCAGCTCTTTAGCTTTGGCAAGAGATTCATCGTAGCGACCAGCACGGAAAAGATAATCAGCTAAGAAAATTTCAGTACGAGGATCTTTGTCCGCCGTATTTACATACTGATCTAAATATTCTTTGGCTTTGGTTACGTCTTTCTCTGCATAATATTGGTAGAGTGAATAGTATACAGGGGGGAAAGCAGGGTCGGCAGTTTTAGCATTATCATAAAACTGTTCAAACAGTTCTTTGTTGTTTTGACTTTGATAAATTTTACCAATTCTATAAATGGCCAAGGCATTTTTAGGATCTCTTGCAATGGCTTCTTGGTAAGCTTTAACGGCTTCACCACCATTTTCGCCGCCCATTTTCTGGTAGCTGATACCCATATTGATATAGATATCTGGATTCAACAAATCGATAGCACCTGCTTGTTTTAATTTATCAATGCCATAAATGGGATCGCCCATTTTACTGTCACCATCGGCATTGGCGCGACCAATAGCGAGTAGAATACTGGGATTGGGTTTGCCTTTATTTTTACCTTTGGTTTCGGTAGTAGCGGTAATGGCTTGTTCAAATTTTTGTTTGGCAGCATTCAAGTCACCCCCCTCTCTAATTTCAAGGTGGCCCATGCCCACCAAAAGCCAAGCATCACTACCAATTTCTTGTAACCCTTTCTGGTACAAAGCTTTAGCAGCGGCAATATCTTCTTTGGTAACTTCAATACCATTACCAGCTAGAAAAGCTTGTCCCAGCCAGTAAATTGCTTGCGGATCTTTGGGATTGGCATTGTAATTTTTTTGCAGCAGCTCTTTGGCGCTTTTATTTTTTTCATAGTTCAACAACTTAATGCCATCGGCAATTTGGGCGGTTAAACACACTACAGCAAATACGGCTGTAAACATCAAAGCAAGGGACTTCTTCATGTTACTTCTCTTTTTGTTTTTATTTCTCTTTTATTCTTCCTGATCTTTTATGAAAAGCCATTTTTGCTGGCGCCAGAAACGATCTTCTAAAAATCAACTGACCCCTTTCCATACTCATGAAATTCATGAAGCCGGTACCGAGACCCGTCGAGTTTTCTTTTAATATATAATACAAGGGACGTGCCAAAGGATACTGACCATAGGTAATGGTAGATTGAGAGGGCTTTGCAAAAACACCTTTTTCTAGGCAAGCAGTGCATTCAATGCGAGCAAGGCGAATCTTTTTTAAGAAAGCCTGTTGCTTTGCATCATAAGCATCTCCAATCCAACTCAACCCAACAAAACCAATCAAATCCTTTCTTTCAGCTACAATATCAACCACCGCTTGGCTACCCGAAACTGCCACCACATTGCTACCAAATGGGGCTCCTTTCAACACACTATCTTGTAAAAACCGAACGGTACTGGTGGCTGATTTACCATCCATTACCGCGGTAATTTTGGTAGTGCCGCTCAATATTTTCCGAATATCTTCCATCGTAAAAATGCTGTCTTTTGCTTGGTTGTTAACAATCAATGCAACAGCATCGTACGCCAATACCCCATAAAGAGGGTTGTAAGATAATGCGGATTTATAAAATGCAGCTTCTTTTTCGCTTAAACCTTTTGCAACAATAATCATTCGGGTGCTATCGCTCTGCAAATCTTTAAAACAATCTGCCTCTGGTTTATAGCTGGCAATGATGGTTGTATTTGGAAAAGAAGATTGGTGCACCAATAATTGTTGTTCAATTACGGGTTTAAAACTTTCATCCACGCTGATGCGTATAGAACCAGTAACCGGGGAATCGGGCACAACATTTTTTGATTCATTTGAATCGCAAGAAACAAAGAACAATATACCAGTGAACGCCAGAAAAAAATAACAATACTTCATAATTAATCGGACTGCTTAAAACCCCTATACAACCTGAATCCACCGTATAACAAGCAAATAGTACCAAAGAAATAGCGGTACAATTTATCTTCAGTAAAAACCAAATCCAGCTTCAATTGCTCAAGGAAAAACATGGATAAGGCTACAGCTAAAAAAAGTAAAGCCATAGATATATCGTATATTTTTCTAAAAACACCATATCGGCGTTGGTTTCTTTCTCTAAGTGTATTTTCCATAATAGTGTTAAACGGAATGGGCAATTTAGTAAATATTTCTACTGAGATGCATGAATTTTATAATTCCATAGCCATTGGTTATAAATAAGTGCATAAAATAGCATCAGCCCTGTTACCCTACACCCTAATTCTTTACCTTCGCTACTTATGAGCAATAAGCCAACCATACCGCAAGGAACCCGCGATTTTAATGCTGCCACGGTTCAAAAGCGCCATTATATTTTTCAGGTGATCCGTACTGTATTTGAGTTGTATGGTTTTCAGCCATTGGAAACACCTGCCATGGAAAACCTAGATACTTTAATGGGCAAGTATGGTGAAGAAGGCGATAAGTTGATTTTCAAAGTGCTGAATAATGGACTGGATAATCCTGCAAAAAAAGAGCAGGCCATTATTGATTTCGATAAAATATTGGAAGGCAAAAACAATAAAGGCATTACCGAACGTGCATTGCGCTACGATTTAACCATTCCTTTTGCACGCTATGTGGCCATGAATTACGGTTCACTGGTTTTACCTTTTAAAAGATACCAGATTCAACCCGTTTGGCGTGCCGATAGGCCGCAGAAAGGCCGCTACCGTGAGTTTTACCAATGCGATGCCGACGTGGTGGGCAGTAATAGTCTCCTCAATGAATTGGAGCTGACGGCCATTTATGCCACGGTATTTGATCGGCTGAATTTACCCGTAGAAATAAGGGTAAATAGTCGCAAAATACTAGCAGCCCTAGCTGAAATAAGCGGTGGAGTCGATCAATTGGTGAATATTACGGTGGCTATTGATAAGCTAGATAAGATTGGGCTGGAAAAAGTGAAGGAGGAATTGGGATTGAAGGGATTGAGTGAAGTGCAAATTGCGACTATTGAAAAATATTTAGCTGTAGTAGGAAGTAGTGAAGAAAAGTTGCGACAATTAGAAATACTATTGGGAGAAAATGAAATGGGGAAAGCAGGTATTGCAGAGATGGCTTATTTATTGAATGCGGTTAAAATACAACTGCCCAATGCCCAATTGCTAATCGATCAAACCCTTGCCAGGGGACTGAATTACTACACTGGAATTATATTTGAGATCAAAGCCATTGGCGCCCAAATGGGTAGTATTGGCGGCGGTGGCAGGTATGATGATTTAACGGGACTCTTTGGCGTTCCCAATGTACCCGGCGTGGGTATTAGTTTTGGAGTTGATAGAATTTATGATGTGTTGGAAGAGTTGCAATTGTTTCCATCAGCAGTGAATAGCGGAACCAAAATATTATTTTTTAATTTGGGCGAAGCAGAGAGTGCCAGGTCTTATACCCTAATGTTGGGTCTGAGAGCACAAGGTATTGCTGCAGAACTTTTTCATGAACAGGCAAAGTTTGACAAACAGTTTAAATATGCCGAGAAAAAAAACATTCCCTTTATCATCATCATCGGCGGCAGCGAATTGGCTGATGGCACTTGTACCATCAAGCAAATAGAAACAGGCAAACAGCAAACGATATTGCAAACAGAATTGTTTAATCAACAAATATTTAGTTAGGTAAATAATTCATCCCATCATTGGCTTATGGCTTAAAAAGACTGTTTCATAAAGAGAAAAAGGGGGTTTATGAAACGGTGTACAAATCAGCTCTATTTAATTGTTTATTTGCAAAAAACAATTAAATGAAAAGACTATTTACTTTAAACGCATGCTTCGCATTCGTGGCATTGATGCTATTAACGGTGGCGTGTAAAAAAGATTCAACACCAAGTCCTATAGTGCTTCCAGAAGCAAGAAATTATACCACAGTCAGCACTTTTGTAGGCAGTAATACTGCAGAAACGGGAAGCACAGACGGAACTGGTTTGGCAGCCAGGTTTAATGCAACTGGGGGTATGGCGCAAGACGATCAAGGAAATTTATTTGTAGCGGATATTGCCAACCATACCATTCGCAAAATAAGTGCTACCGGTGTAGTTACCACTTTTGCAGGAAGTGCTGGAGTGAGTGGGAATGCCAATGGTACAGGCAGTGCGGCTAGATTTAATTCACCTTATGGATTAACGATTGATGCTCAAAATAATATTTATGTGTCAGAATATCGGGGGCAAACCATTCGTAAAATAACCAGTGCTGGTGTAGTTACAACTGTAGCAGGAAATGGCACTAGTGGCAGCACAAATGGCATTGGCTCCAACGCAAGTTTTAATCAACCCATTGGCATTGCACTCGACAATGCGGGCAATTTATTTGTGGGTGAGTTTGGAAATAGCTTGATTCGTAAAATTGTACTTTCAACTGGCATAGTAAGTACATTTGCATCGGGAGTTGGAAATATAGGTGGCATTTGTATTGATGCCCAGAACAATCTTTATTTAGCCAGTGGAACTGATGTAAAAAAAGTAAGTGCCGCCGGAGTAGTCACCACCATTGCTGGTTCAGCTCTTGACGCAGGATTTGTGAATGCACAAGGAGCAGCAGCTAGATTCAGTAGCGCATTCGGAATTTGCCGTGATGCAGCAGGAAATTTATATATAAACGACAGATCAAATGGAGCTATTCGTAAAATAAGTGCTGACGGATTGGTTGCTGATTTTGCGGGTACTACGCAATCTTTGTTTGGAAATCCTTTAGTAGGAGTAAAAGTGAATGGTGATAAAGACGGTGCTTTAACAACAGCTAGGTTCCGTTCATTGTCTCAACTATACATCAATAGCAGAGGCATTATATACGTAAGCGAAGAAAGTGGCCATAGAATTAGAATGATTGAATAAATAAAATACGGTATTGAATACTCACTTATTATGAGAGAACCCATTGGTAAATCTATGATTTATTAATGGGTTGCTTTTTTTAAAAAACAAAGCTGCACAGGTCCCAACAAGCCCGCTGGCTGTAGCGGAGCAGAGGCAAATGGTGTTGTCCAAGCATTGGGTAGTTTGGTAATATTGGTTTTGGTTGTCCGCAATTTTTCAGGTTGCTGGGCATCCCCTACCAGCCTATTATTAATGGTACTCACTACTTCAATTTCCAATATATTATCACCTTCAATGGCTGCGCTAGAAATATCTATTTGGTAAGGAGCATGCCAATATATTCCCATATTTTTACTATTTACAAATACTTCTGCAATTTCTTTTACCACTCCCAAATCTAATAGCACAGTGGAATTGGCTTTTAATTGATACGAGCTTAGCGTAAACTTTGTTTGATAAATAGATTTACCCGAATAAGATCGTATGGTTGCGTTTTTAGATAGATGCATGGATACCAGTTCCTGCATGGTATCTCTTATGGGTAAGAGCAGCCCTTGCTGTACCGTAAGCATCCAAGGACTTTTCAACGTAAATGAATCATTTGTTTGCAGGGTGCTTGAATCCAAAGCGCCCTGCACACTGTACACTAAATTTTGATCATTAGCGGGCTTTGCTGTTGTAGATTTAGTAAATACTACAAAAAAAGAACCGTAGCCATTCATAGAAATGGGAATGGTGATTCTATCTCCCGATTTCTGATAGTGTTGAACTGGAATTATTTTTCCAGTCTCAGGAATCCAAATTGAAGGATAGGCTTCATTGATTCTAAAACTAATATCCCCAACTGCAGGTTTATTTTTACAATTTCTTACAAAGTATATATCCCTATCATTGGTTTTTCTATGAATAAAATCAATGCTATCCATTGTAGTTTGAATATCGGGAAATACTTGTTTTTCTATTAATATATTTTTTAAAGATTTACCATAAACTATTTTTCCTTTCCCATAGTTGTGTTCTAAAATACCAATTCCATCACAATCGCCCCAAAGCATATTTGCCATTTTTTGTACGGCTTTATCTTGTTCATGGTGCTGGTATAGTCCATAAGTTTGCAATGGCTTTGGCCCTACAATGGTAGCACCCATTTGAACCATTTGTATTAATTTTTTTAGCACTGTTGCATTTATATTTTCGCTATTGGGTAGTACTAAAATTTCATAGTATTGCCCATGGGGTAGTAAATATGAGATGCACTGGCTATTCCTTTTACTATTTGCAGGTTTCGCCAATCATCTTTAATATTCCAAAACTCACCCCTTGGTATGGTAAGTGATCCCAATGCTTTAAGGTCTTCAAAAGGCACATTGTGAACAGGCTTACCCGGACCACCTGCTTCTGCAACAAAACCAATTCCGTATTGTTCACAAATTTTTCTACCCAGTTGATAATGATTTTTAATGATGAGGTTAGAAAGGGTTTTAGAAAAATCGTGCATAAAACGCTGACTTGTTTTAAAGTCCTTCACTGTAAATCCATCTAATACGGGTAAATAATTTTCTAGCCCATATTGGCACGTTGCGCCGCTTCACTAAAATGATCGAGCATTAACCCATTAGAAGCGGGACTAGGCAGCATGAGGGTTTGGCCCGTGGGTGCGCATATATAACGTACCAACTTCCACTTGCCTTTGGGTACTTTCCAACTAACCACTTGTCCTTGTTGTTTTATTCCAAGGTTTATGATTTCTTTTTCACCAATAACTGAATCTTCATTTACTGCATAAGCCAGCAATGCTACTTCTTTATAAAAAAAGGGCAACCCTGTTTTTGGGTTGATGATAGATCCTAGTTTTATTCCATCAAATTGATCGGTGATTTTTGGAAAAGCAATGGTACTTGAAAACAGTTGTGGGCCTTGAAGAATGGTATCTTTTCTAAACAAACCCATTGCTCCATGTTTGGGTTTAACCCATGAACCGCCAGCGTTCCAACTGCTAGAGAAATTAAGGCCAATTTCCAATCCCAATTTATCGGCTTCTTTTATGGTATGGGCAATGGCTTGTAGAGAAGTTTTACCAAGAAATGGGGGGCCGATGGGAATAATTTTTTGTGGATCTAAGCTGGTGCCAATATCCCAAATATCAAAACCAGCCATGCCTTTTTCTTTTGCCTCCTTTAATTCATAACTGATTTGGTTGAGGTTGATATTACCATTCGTCCAAGGCCAAAGTGCTTTTGGTTTTGCAGATAGAGGAGGATTTAAAAATGAGGCTATTTTTGATCCGCTAGTCCCACCCTTGGTTGCAATGCATTTTGTAGTGCAGCCATGCCGTCTTCTTTAGTGCCTTCCAATGCGTAACCCATTGCATTAATACTTACGCCAATTACTTTTTTAGCCTCATTGCGTTTGAATACAGCAGTTCCTTGAAAAGCAGTAATTACAAAAATATCATCCGACTGTTTCTCTAGTGGGGAGCTGCCAGCACTGGTATTTACAGAAAGCGAACCATTTTCTAATATAACAGTTGCTTCTAATACAATACTGCCTTCGGCAAACTTGTATTTACCTGTGTATTGTTGTAAAACAGTATCTGATTGGGCGTTGGATACCATAGTGATACCGATGAGCAAAAATGCAAGACAGATTATTTTTTTCATACGATTCATTTAAATTACTACTGCAATGTAATTGATTTTGTGAATTCAATATTCTTTTGTGCATTAACTTACTGTAAGCATAATTCATTCCCCCCCAAACTACATCCGGCTGTAGATTTTATTGGGAATTATTTTCAAAATAATAGCGATCAATCTCCATCGTTTGCTAATATAAACAATTTGCTTTTTTTTGTTAATGGCGACTAGTATTTGATGGGCTGCTTTTGAAACACTTGATACCCAAAACTGACCCTCACCCTTTGCCATGGCAGTATTTACAAATCCTGGGCGGATATCAGTAATAAAAATAGGGATGCCAAGTTTTTTTGATTTTTGTGTTAACCCTTCTAAATAATTTATTTGATAGGCTTTGCTGGCATTGTATGCAGGTGCAACCCTACTGCCTCTCAATCCGCCCACCGAACTAATGGCAGCTAGGTGTCCATACTGTTGTTTTTCAAAAAAGTTAAACGCCCAATCAGCAATGCAAGTAAAACCCAATATATTGGTAACGATGGTATTTTTTTCTATTTCAAAATCTAAGTACTCGTTAAAGTCACCTGTTCCTGAACTAATAATAAGTAGGTCAAGCCCTCCCAGTTCTGCAACCAATTCTGTTAGTTTTGCGGAGATTGTATTGGTATCTTTAACATCGATAGTCTTGGCCACAAAACAATTTCGATTGGTAGATTCCAATGCTTCTAGCAGATCGGTTCTTCTTCCTGTAATTCCAACGCAGTAATTATTAGCTGCTAATAATTGAGCAATGCCTTTTCCAATTCCCGAACTGGCTCCTATTACAATTGCTTTTTTCATTCGCTTTTTTTTGATTGGGCTTGAATGTATTTACTTAATGGCAATTTACGAATAAAACATCGTTTGATGAAGTGATATTTTAAAAATCAGCAAGGGCTATATTTCCGATATTCTCAATTACAAAAAAGGGCTTTCAAAAGAAGTAATCAGAAAGCTGTCAGCTTATTTCAAAGTATCACAAGAAGCATTTAATCGTCCCTACAAATTGGTTGTACGAGAAAACTCATATTTACGAAATGGTAGTGTAATGAATACGAAGAAGGAATTAGCTAATGCCTAAATATAAAGTGAATAATTATTTTTCTAAATGCACTTGTAAACCAAGCCCCATTTGCAATATACCATTATTACCAGCAATGGTAGTAAATTTATAGTTGGTATAGCTGATTAAAAATTCAATGCCCACGCTAGAATTAAAAAACGCAACAGCACCCGTTGAAAATGCAAATGTGTTTTTTGGCACCCTTGCATAAAGCATCAAAATTAATGTTGTATAACCCTAAAGCTATTCTATTCATGAATAGCCATAACCCATAGATAAGCCATATATAAGCCATAGATAACCCATATATAAGCCTTATCTATAAGGTATGAGTTATCTATAAATAAGGATTGGCTTATCTCTGTTTAAACCATGCTTTTGGCTGGTGTTTGCACCAAAGAAAATACCCTTAACCAATCCTTTCGGTTTGGCTAAGGGTCTGTTACTACCTGTATTACTATTTGGGGGGGATATGATTTGTATTTAAAATAACAACCAAAGAATAAGCAATATCGGATTTTTTTACTAACCCAATGCCTTTTTTATTGCCGCCACCATTTTCTCTCCTTTTTCTTTAATCTGCTCTTCCGTCCATACCAAGCTAATTGCCGTTGATATG
The DNA here is from genome assembly GCA_031369485.1 of Sphingobacteriia bacterium. Classification (GTDB taxonomy): domain Bacteria; phylum Bacteroidota; class Bacteroidia; order Chitinophagales; family Chitinophagaceae; genus Sediminibacterium. Next base: position 83,169 of record JANMOT010000058.1, on the reverse strand, counting down.
CATCTTCCCATTATGGCATCACTGGCAGGAAATGAAGTGGTTTTTAATTGAAGCAGCGCCGCTTCCTGTTCTGCATTTATGCCAGCCAATGTAACGCTGTTCTTTAAATGATCCCACTTGCTTATATAATGCCAATTGTTTATATACCAATAAAAATTACCCGCCATTATTCCCTGTTCTTTCATTTCTGCAACTGCGGCCTGCATTAATTCGGTGCTGGGTAAAAACCAGCTTAAGAAACTACAACTATCAACCCCGCCCTCAGGTACTACCCTAAAACTGATGGCTGGCACCTGCTCTAAATAGTTCCGCAGTAGTAGATTGTTCTTTTTCTGCAAAGCTAAAAATTGATCCAGCTTTCTTATCTGTGCCAGTCCCACTGCAGCATGCAGCTCACTAATGCGGTAATTATAGCCAATAAATGGATGCAAATCAGCACCCCTATCAACCCCTAAGTGATCGTGCCCATGATCGGTATAGCCATCAGACTTTGTATATACTTCCTTACTATTGGTCATCACCACCCCACCTTCGGCGCAGGTAATCATCTTTACAAAATCGAAAGAGAAAGTACCTGCATCCCCAATAGTGCCCAATGCTTTTCCTTTGTATGTTCCACCAATACTCTGGCAGGCATCTTCCAATAAAATCAACTGGTGTTCCGAGCAAATGGCAGCCAGTGCGTCTAAATCGGCCATGCTTCCACACATATGCACCGGCATAATGCATTTGGTTTTTGGGGTAATGGCTTGGCGAACTGCATCGGGATTCAGGGTGAGCGTTTCATCAATATCTACCAAAACAGGAATAGCACCCACACTTAAAATAGCTTCAAAACTTGCTACAAAAGTAAAAGCGGGCATAATAACTTCATCCCCAATACCAATTCCCAAAGCCAACATGGCAGTGGTTAATGCAGCCGTTCCACTGGAAGTTAGTTGGGCATATTTACAACCAAAAGTTTCGGTAATGGCTTTTTCCAACTCTTTGGCCTTCCAAATTCCATTTCGAGGGCCATCAAACCCATAACGCATTAAAATGCCTGTTTCCAGCACATCATTTACTTCTTTTCTTTCTTCGGCACCAAATAATTCAAAACCAGGCATTGTAATTAGTTAATAGTTAAAGATTGATAGCAGGAATTGAATAATCATCAATTTCCAGTTGCAAAGATAGTCAAAAGTTAAAAGTTTATGCAAGCAGCGAAAAGCGCTGTTTTTAGCTCTAATTTTAACCTATGAATCCAATTCTTTTTTATTGCTTTGATGCATATTGTGGGTGGTGTTATGGATTTAGCCCCGTAATTAAACGCATTGCCGCTGAATACCCTGCTCTTCAGATTGAAGTGATTTCTGGTGGTATGATTTTACCTGACCCACCCATTCATATAAGTGCTACGGCTGGTTATATTCTCTCGGCTTATAAAACCGTTGAAGAATACAGTGGTGCAAAATTTGGCTCAGATTATCTCTGGCATATACAGAACCCAGATTTAAGCGATTGGTATCCGCACTCTGAAAAGCCTGCCATTGCACTTTGTATTTTTAAAGAAATATATCCCGATAGGCAGGTTGAATTTGCTGGCGACCTGCTAAATGCACTGCACTATGATGGGCGTGACCTTACCGATGATGAAGCTTACCGACACCTGCTAGAGAAATACAGCATTCAACCCGAACTGTTTTATGCCCGCTTAAAAAGTGAATCTTACAAAGCCTTGGCATTGGAAGAATTTGCACTTGTAAAAAGATTGCAGGTTACTGGATATCCCTGCATTTTAATACAAGTCACCTCCACTAAATTCCACCAACTCACCCGTGGCTTTGCACCTTATGAAGCAGTGAAAAAGGCTTTGGATGGGTTGTTAAAAGAGAACCCGCTATTTTTGTAGGATGAAAAATTTAATTGTGCTGAGCTGTTTTTGTATAGCACTTTCAAGTTGCAGCGGATTGCAAAAAATTGCAAAGAAAGATTTTAACGATGGATTTTATACCCAAAGAATTGCAGGTGCCAATCAAAAAGTTTATGTTGAAATTGACAATGAAACCGTTCGCATAAACGCTACCAAAAAAGTTAATAATCAACAAATTATTGATACCACTAAAATTCATGCATTGTTTACTAAAGAAATAAATGTAAATATTAACCATTCAATTTCATTGAGTAATGCTTCGCTTGATATTGATTTTTTAACCATCCCATTAAAATACAGAGCAAGTGAAACCAATGTACCCAAACAACTGAATACCAATTTAAATGGCGCAGTGTATTTGGGTTATAGAACAGACAGATATATTTTGAGTTATGCTGCAAATGCGAAAGGGAAGGCCAATAGAATGATCAATCATTTGGGTATTTCAATGGGTGCTTTCACTGGTTTGGGAAACAGTTTTATGTCGCCTACTACTACCAATAATATTTTGCAACAAGAATACGACGGCTTGGTTTGGAGTAAAGGCATTGCTGCTATATTTGCTGTAAATAATTTTACATTAGGGCTTGCTTTGGGCTTTGATCATTTATTAGACCAAAACCGTTCAATTTGGATTTATGAATCAAAACCTTGGCTAGGGCTTGCATTTGGGTTAAACTTGAATTAGATTTAATTCATAATAGAAAAAATTGATTTTGGTTAACCCTTATAAATCACTTTTCATTTACCAATTTTAATGGTTCACTAACTACCTGTAATGCTTGTAATGAGTTGTTGATTTTTGCTTAAAATTAAATTGTATAGAAATATTCCTTAAAACAAGTATATCAGCTACTCTAGACAATGGATCTCTATATTTTATTAAAAATTCCAATATAAAACAACACTTTAACACTTATATGATAAGGGTGCTTGATGGTAAAAGCTGGACCTCTAAAAAACAATAAAATATTGAATAAATAAGCCCATTCCTATTAAACACTACTTTTAAAGCGTACAAAAAATGTGAAGCCATCAACATCAACTTGGCAGGTACAAGGAGGTGTTGGAGGCAATAATACAAAATGTATGACGAAAACTCATTCACAATCAAGAGGCAGTTTTTTTTGGGGGGTTGCTTTGAATATCATAAATTCACTTTGTTAGTGTCAAGCTTATGAGATATACCCTAAAATATTATGAGTAAAAAAGAAACAATAAATAGAACATTTAGTTGGAAATCATTTTACAACTCAATGCCTTGGATTATCTTAACAATTTCAATTGTTTTATTAATAATTGGTTATTGTGTTGAATTTAAAAGTGATGATATAAAAACTTTTTTTAGAACAATTGGTGCCACAGCTTTAGCAAGTGGCCTTTTCTCTTTTTTGATGAAGTCATCTCAATATTCAGACATTTATAAAGAAAAAATATTGAGTATTATGTACGACACAGAACATTTAAATAAAAGAACCGACTTGCCAGAAATTTGGGAGAACGTATCTAAAGTTTTATTTGAAAACAAGTTTCCTGCAATTAGTAAAACTGTTACAAATGATGTAAAAAATACCTATTTGATGATAGATCATATTCTTTATTACGAAGACTATGAGCAGACAATTGAAATTGAACTTATTGACAAAGAAAAAGAGATAATAAAAGTAACTCAAAAATCTAATTATATAATCAATCCTACAGAGAAAGGCTGCAATACACCATTGACAACAAATAACACAATTAAGTATGGCGATAGAAAAGATTTAATATCTTTTGCATTAAACTCTTTTACTATTAATGGAAAACCACAACACGTTGAAATAAAAGAAATTGATGAAAAAGAAAAAAACCAAGTAAAGCATACTTTTTCATTTAAGTTAGAAACAATTGGGAAAAATAAAATTGAACACATCATAACAAAAAGCTATTCATTAAAAACTGATTGTGTAATTGGCACAATGAAAAATGCAATTGTAAACAATTTTTCTATTATGATTACCCTTAAAGGCGACTTGTCAATTGACTTCAATGAGGCAGGTACAGTAAAGTCATTTACACAAAGAAACATATCTAATGAACAAGTTAAAGAGTTTAAATACAAAGGACTACTTTACCCAAAACAAGGTTATTTATTTTTTGTTAAAATAAAGTAACTACTTCAATACTTTTAATTTATTATTATATATTTACATTATGACTGTTACCAAAGACATAGAAACTGGAGCATAAAATCTACAGCCAAAATAAGTACTGCTGCAATTCTGGCTTCACGTGGTTCGCCTCAACCTAGTAATTCTACCTAGCCCCCGCTCCTTATGAAAAGAGTGCTTTCACGCTTTTATTTCTAATCCCCATCTTGATTAATTTTATTTAGTTCTTGTAATGACCTGTATGGATGGGATGAAACTTTCTTAGCTAGCTTTCTCTTTAAAGAAATTTAGATCTGTTTGCCCATTAAATAGAACTGCCCATGCCTTTCACTCCCACAAATTCCTTTACTTTGCACCCTAATAAATGAATTATGGATTACAATAAATTAGTATCTGTTACCGGCAAAAGCGGTTTGTTTGAAATGGTGAGTAGCAAAAATGATGGTGCCATTCTGAAATCTTTGGATGACAATACCACAAAATTTATCAGCAATAGATTGCATAATTTTTCCCAACTCGAAAGCATTGAAGTGTACACCATTCGTGACAATGTGAATCTGGTTGATGTATTCAATGCCATGGATGCCAGCAAACAAGCCCTCCCTTCCGATAAAGATGCCACGGCTATAAAAGCCTATTTTCAGGTTGTATATCCTGATATGGATTTCGACCGCGTTTATACCAGTGATATGAAGAAAATGGTGAAATGGTTTGGCATTCTAAAAGCCAATAATATTGAAGCCAAACTTTCTGATGCGGAACTTACAGAAGAACCGGAAGCTGCTGAATAAGGAATTGTTGATTGTTCCCTACCTTCATACCCTAATTATTGGGTATGAAAAAATGGATCTGCTTCTTACTATTACTGGGCTTTAATTGCCGCATAGCTACTGCTCAAAAATTCTTCGAAAAAAATTCTGCCGCCCAAAAATGGGTTAAAAAGAAATTTCGAAGCCTGAGTAAAGACCAACGCATTGCCCAGCTAATGATTGTTCGTGCCCATAGCAATTTAGGAGAGCAACATATTGATGCTGTTAGCAAACTGATTAAAGATTATAATATTGGTGGGCTCTGCTTTTTTCAGGGCGGCCCTATTCGGCAAGCCCTGCTCACCAACTATTATCAATCTATTGCCAAAACACCCCTCATGATTTGTATTGATGGGGAGTGGGGCCTGGGTATGCGCCTCGATAGTGTCATTAATTTCCCCCGTCAACTCATGATGGGTGCTGTTAACAATGCTTCCCTTATTTATGAGTTCGGATCTGCCGTTGGCGCACAGTGCAAACGCATGGGCATTCAGGTGAATTATGCGCCCGATATTGACGTGAATAATAATCCCCTCAACCCTGTAATCAATGACCGCAGTTTTGGAGAAGATAAATACAAAGTAGCCCTTTATGGCACTGCCTATATGCGTGGCTTACAAGATATGGGCATCATGGCCACAGGAAAACACTTTCCCGGTCACGGTGATGTAGCGGTTGACAGTCACTACGACCTACCCATTATTCAAAAAAGCAGGGCTCAACTAGATGAGCTGGAACTCTATCCCTTTAAAGAATTAATTAAAGCCGGATTGGGCAGTATTATGACCGCGCACTTGTATATTCCTGCTATTGACAGTACCCCTAATTTAGCCGCCACACTCTCTACTAAAACGGTGACCGATTTATTAAAAAACGAACTGGGTTTTAAGGGACTTGTTTTTACCGATGCCCTAGAAATGAAGGGCATTACCAAATACTTTCCTGCGGGTGAAGCCGCCGTTCAAGCATTGATTGCTGGCAACGATATGCTCTGCCTCCCCGAAGATATTGCGGGCAGCATTGCCAAAGTAAGGGCTGCCATTAAAAGCGATCGACTGAGTTGGGATACCATTAATGCCCGCGTTAAAAAAGTTCTTTTAGCCAAATACCATTTGGGTTTGCATAGCCCTACCAATATTGATACCAGTAATTTGGTAACCGATTTGAATATGCATACCAATCACATTAAAACCTTGCTTAGTAAAAATGCCATTACATTGGTTCGCAAAAACAACAATGGTATTTTTCCTTTGAAGCCCGGAAAAAAAATAGCTTATATAAGTATTGGCTCCCCCAATGAAAATTTTATCAGCAATCAACTTAAACAAAATTTTCAAGCTGATATATATAGGTTTGGTACCAAAGCAACAATTGGCAAACAATTGATGGACGATGCCAATGCCAACAATATTCCATTTGACAAAGCCGACAGTAGTGCTGCTTTTGAATTGCTGCAACAGATACAAAAAATGCAGTACGATATTGTAATCCTAGGCATGCACAATTATAGTCGCCGACCAGCCAATAATTTTGGCATCAGCAACCCTGCACGTTATTTATTAAATGGCTTGCAAAGCAATCAAACCATTACCCTTTATTTTGGAAATCCTTATGCCATCAGTAATAGCAGTGATGCACCTAATTTATTGGCAGCTTATGAAGACGATGATATTACGCAATCAGCAGCTTTAGATATTCTTACCGGAATCAGCGAAGCCAAAGGAAGTCTACCTGTTACTGTAGCACCCAATTTAGGGTTTGGACACGCAGCTGTATACCATTCCTATTTTCCACTTTCCAAACCAGCAGAGATAGACTTTGACGCTTTAAAACTGCAAGAAATAGATCGCATTGCCAATGAAGCAATTGCACAAAAAGCAATACCGGGCTGTGTAATTTTAGTGGCCAGAAAAGGAAAGCTGGCATATCATAAAGCATTTGGCTTTACCAATTACGACCAGCTAGAACCCATTCATACCAATATGATTTACGACCTTGCTTCGGTTACTAAAATTTCTGCTACTACGGTAAGCATTATGAAATTGGTGGAAGAAGGAAAGATAGATTTGAATAAAACCTTGGGCGACTATTTACCCAGCACTAAAGGCACCGATAAAGCGGCACTTCAAATAAAAGATATATTACTGCACCAAGCGGGACTGATTCCATTTATTCCATTTTACAAAGCGTTGATTGACACGGCAACTGGCAGCCCATTGCCAGCTTATTTTTCGAAGCAGTGGAGTGAATCATTTTCATTTCGAGTGGCAGAAGATTTATACTTGAGAAATGATTGGCAAGACAGTATTTATAAAAAAATATTCGACAGTAAATTGACCCCTACGGGTAAATATATTTACAGTGATAATGATTTTATTTTTCTAGCAAAAATAGTAGAAGCCGTAAGTGGAAAAAATATATCCCAATTTGCAAAAGCAAATTTTTATGAGCCTTTGGGAATGACTACCACTGGCTATCATCCGAGGGAATTATTTCCCCTTGGCAATATTGTTCCTACTGAATTGGAAAAACAATTTAGGCAACAATTGATACGAGGGGATGTACACGATGAAGGAGCGGCTTTGATGGGAGGCGTAGCTGGTCACGCAGGACTTTTCAGCAACGCTTATGATTTGGCGCAACTGTATCAAATGTTGTTGAATGGCGGTAGTTTGAATGGCAAAAATCTATTAAAGAAAGAAACCATTGATTTATTTACTGCTTACCAGACTGCGGAAAGCAGACGAGGGTTGGGCTTTGATAAGCCAGAGAAAAATAATAGTACGCGCAAAGATGCCTACCCATCAAAATCGGTATCACTGCAAACTTATGGGCATACAGGTTTTACAGGAACCTGTGTTTGGGTTGATCCGGAGAAGGAGTTGATTTATATTTTCCTGAGTAACCGAGTAACGCCGAGTCGCAGCAATAATAAATTGGGGCAACTAAATATCCGTTCATTAGTTCAGGAAGCCATTTATGAGTCGTTGAAGTGAGGGTCTGAAAGTAGAGAAAATAAGATTAAAGAGATGCCTCCTTCGTCGGCATGACAATGAAGGCTCTCCTTTTGTCACCCCGAACGAACACTCTTGTCACCCCGAACGCAGTGAGGGGTCTCAACAAATAATGATAAGATTATAGGATTAGGTTATTGAACTATTTATTTTTTATGGTAATACTAAGCTATAACAAAATTATAATGCAGTGTCTAAGAGTCATTTAGAAAACTTTATCAAAGATGACCTGCTTTATTTGCTCAAAATATGAAGGTTTTACAGAGGATATTTTTGATATTACTTCAGATGATGTATAAGATTGTAATAATTGGCACTTAACAAAAGACTTTTTTGTAAGTGGCTTTGTAAGCATTGTATTTGTTAATTCAAAAGTAAATTCATCATTATACTCTTTTGTGGATATCATAACGGCATAAAAAATATCTTCGGCGTCCAACACATGTTGATTTGAAATTACCAATGCAGGATGCACTTTTAGTTTTCCGTTTGGTAATTCAAAATTTAGTTCTACAATATCTCGCTGATTAACTTTCATTATAAGTATTTAGCTATTGCTTTGTTTTTATTTTTAACCATAGTTGCTTTAATAGTTTCATGTTCTTGCAATGCTGAAATTAGTTGTGTGCGAGTTTTGATGGATGAAATTTTTTTTATAAAACTCATTGATGAAAGCATAGAGGTTAATTCTTTTGCCTTAATGGGTGATTCAATTTCTATTAATAATGTTTGCATAAAATATATTTATAGACAAATATAGGTTTTGATTTTGTGAAGCAGACTTGATTTTTTTTAAATTAATACCCAAGCCGCCAGTTTCGTAGGTGTCGGCAATAAGGTTTAAAGTGTTCATTGAGTTATTGAGTTATTGGGTTATTGAGTTTATTGGGGTTATTGAGTTATTGAGTTATTGAGTTATTGAGTTATTGAGTTATTGAGTTATTGAGTTATTGGGTTATTGGGTTTATTGGATTATTGAGTTATTGGGTTATTGGGTTATTGGGTTATTGGGTTTATTGGATTATTAAGTTGAAAGATGTCACCCCGAACGAACACTCTTGTCACCCCGAACGCAGTGAGGGGTCTCAACAAATAATGATAAGATTAAATAGATGCCTCCTTCGTCGGCATGACAATGTAGATTGCTGATTCAAAGATGCCTCGTGTACCTCGGCATGACATTCAAATCCAATAAAAAATCTATCCATTAGGATAAAATAGTATTTTTTTTGAAATTGATTTTAGTTTAACTTACATATTCGTGATTTCTAGTAATTATTAAAAATAAATTTAGAATCATGATCCGATATATCCAGCTCCCGCCTCTATCTCCCTTCCAATTCACTACCCACATAATATATTTACCATTAATTTAATTCGTATGGAACAGATTGCTAAATACTTACTAGGAATAAATGTAGTTTATTTAGTAGTTGAGGGATATTATACTTTACCTTTTAACTCAATAATTTAATTCTATGAAAAACCTAATTTTAGCTACCATTATTATCTCAATCTTCTGCTTTTCTGATTGCAAAAAAAATACCATTGATAGCAATGGACTTCCCAAAGCAACACAGGAAGGTAAAAACACACTGGGATTTTTATTGAACGGACAGCCTTGGACGCCTAAAGGGTTTGCTGGAGTTGAAAATCTAAGCCTTTATTATGACGCAAATTTTCAGGGTGGTGTTTTTAATCTAAGTGCCTATAGAATATTAAGTTCAGCTCCAACTAAATCACAAATATTAACACTATTTGGGGACTCAATTCAAGGTTCATCAAGAATAAATTTACCCAATAGAAACAAGTTTGGGTTCAGTTTTAAAGATGATATTACAGGTTGTAGATATGATACATTTGACAGTACAACAAAAATAATTGACGGATATATAGATATTCAAAAACTTGATAAAGTTAACAAAATATTTTCAGGTCAATTTGAGATTAAATTTAGTAACTCAAACTGTGAAATTGTAAAAATTACCGAAGGCCGCTTTGATATGAAATTTTAAAATAACAAAAATGAATGCAACACTTTTCATTTTTTTGCTGTCATCTTAAAAAAATAACAATGAAAAAATATTTACCGATTGCTCTTTTTTTCTGCCTATCCTGCAAAAAAGATAAAACAGAATACGATGTACCATGTAGCAATCCAACTCGAAATATCACAATGGCTAAATCACTTATAATTGGTAATTGGAGTTGGACTTATGAAAAGTATTTAAACAGGTTTACTAACAGCTTTGTTTTTAAAACTCCTCTAACTGAAGGTATTTCTAGACGCTACCACTTCCTAAAAAACAGTGAGGTACAAATGTACAAAAACAATAGTTTAATTGAAACAGCAACTTATGATATAACAACCTTAGATGTTGTAACCGGTTTTGGAATGGATAAGGAAATAACAATTTTGCTGTTCAAAAGCAAATTGACTGGACAGAGAATTGACTTTGCACCAATGACTATCTGTAATGACAGCTTAACAATAATTTATCAGGCTTATTTAGATTCTAAAGGAAATGAAAAATGGAGTAAAAATTAAACACTATAATACTATGAAAAAAATCCTGATTTTATTAATAACTTTTTGGGGGTCAGATGTTCAAAAAAGTCATGGACAAAAAGCATGTGGCTCAAAGTTCGTTCCTGAACAAGTTAAACTTTCCGATTTTCAACGCTATCAGCGATTTCTTCGTCTTGAAGAACATGTCAACAATTTTCAAAAATCCTCACTTAGTATAGTAAATAAAAGTAGGATTTCCAATCCAAACAGCATTATAATTATTCCTGTAGTTGTACATGTGATTCATAATGTTGGAGAGGCAATTGGTGTAGGGCGAAATATAAGTCAAGCCCAGATAGAATCACAAATCGACGTACTAAATGAAGATTTTAGAAGACTAAATGCTGACAGATTTAATACCCCTGCAGCGTTTCAATTGGTGGCAGATGATCCAAACTTTGAATTTCGATTGGCATGTATTGATCCAAATGGCAACTCAACTAATGGAATCACTAGAACAGCATCTACCGTCACCACATTTACACCTAATAATGAGATCAAATTTAATTCAACGGGTGGTCATGATGCTTAGTTAACTAATCAATATTTAAATATCTGGGTTGGAAACCTAGCTGGGGACTTATTGGGATATGCACAATTCCCTTTTGACTATTTAACTAAGCCTAATACTGACGGGGTAGTTATCAGAAGTACTGCATTTGGGCGAATTGGGAGTGTTATTGCCCCATTTAACCTAGGAAGAACTGCTACACATGAAGTAGGGCATTGGCTTAATTTATTTCATATTTCGGGTGACGCTAATTGCGGAAATGATTTTGTAGACGACACTCCGCCACAAGGCACTTTAAATCTCGGGTGTCGTACATTTCCGAATATTTCTTGTAACAACGCCCCAAACGGGGATATGTTTATGAATTATATGGATTATTCAGATGATGCCTGTATGAATATTTATACAAGTGGGCAAAGAATAAGAATGCGGTCAATCTTCGCTCAAGGAGGGCCAAGAGCAGACTTCATTAATAATTATTTCAGAATAAATCAACCAACCAATAGATTTTGTTCATCCGTTTCACTTAATGCAACTAATCCTCTCTGCCTATCAGTTACATGGACGATTATAAGTGGTTCTGCTACAATTACAGGTGGGCAGGGTACTAATACTGTAAATATTCAAACACAAGCTGGTGCCTCAGGAACTTTTAGAATTAGAGCAACAGCTGGTGAATATGTTGATGAGATTGATGTGAATTTTGGAGTCTATTTATCAGATATAGATGTAAGATATTCTCGAAATTCGGGGCCTAATCAAATGATTGACTTTGGATCTACCAATTCCAAAACCATTTATACCCAAACAGGTAATTTTAGGGTGCAGACTTCCTCCCTTATGCCAGGCTCAAATACTTTTAGCTGGACACGAATAAGTGGTAACAGCGGTTGGAGCAATTATTCTAGTAACAATGCTATCTGCAACTTCACCCTCTCTGGCCCTAATGCCCCTACCATTGTTCTTAAAACTACACTTACCAATACACTAAATGGTTGCACCTCTTCTAATGATAAGTTTGTTGTTTTTGTTGCCAGTATTCCCCTCTCCGGTAGAGTTATTGCCTCCCCCAATCCTACCAAAGGAGATATTAATTTAACTTTTACAGAACCACTCCCGCTTGAATTTACCAGCTCCAACCTCCGTAAAGAAGCAGATCCAATGCCACTAAGATCGGTTAACTCAACTGGTAAAACCATTGTTTCTTTATTCGAATTCAATACCAGCTTATTGGTGAAAGAATTTACAAAAACTGATATCAATAGCAAATCCTATCAACTCAACCTTGCAGGTTTAAGAAAAGGTCTTTACATTATGCAGGTTGATAGGAATAACCTAACCAGTGTAACAAAAATTATTATTGAATAATCCCCCCGCTTGCCCCCAGCATGTAAATGTTGGGGGTTTAGTTATATTCGCCCCACCACTACCCACCATTTAACTAGCTCTTTTAACGCTGCTCCATTTTTTACCACTTTGTATTATTTGTAGGTTTACCTTCATGCTTTCTTTTAACTGTTCACCTTAAGCCTTACCCATGACTCGCTTTTTTAACCTCCTTTGTTTTGCACTGCTATCCTCCGCTCTCTTACTGTCTTGTAGTAACAATGCACCCAAAGAAACGCGACTGATTCCGAAAAACGCTTTGGCAGTAATTACCATTGACCCCTACGCCTTAAAAGATAAGCTCCAAAACGGTGGTATTAATATGGACAGTGTGCTGAACGGTATTTTCACCAATGACTCCACCGATATTGCCGATAAAAAAATAGTAAGCGATTTACAAAGCCACGCTGGCATTAACTGGAAAGAGAAATTTCACTTTTTTACCCAGCAGAAAAAAGGACCCGAAAACAGCAGCATCAGCACCCTGAATATATTGGCCAGCCTCTCCAACGAAGCTGATTTCAGCGCTGCCCTCGCTGCCCATAAAACTAGCTTTACTACTCCCATTCAAAAAGAAAAAAACTTCAGTTATATTTTTCTTAATAACAATGGTATTCTAGCTTGGGATAAATCTTTCCTCATGCTCTGCTTCTATTCCCAAAAAGTAAAACCAAGGTACGATACCGTTAATATGCGCTTCATCATTCCAGAGAAAACAGATGAAAAGAAAAATATGCTCAATGAAATAAGCCAGCGCTTCAACCAACCCCTGTCTGCTTCCATTGCTTCTATTCCTGCTTTTGGTGAAATGTTTAAACAAAAATCAGAAGGTTATATTTTCGCCTCGTCCAACGCTTTGAACGGATTGAATAATATGTCTTTCCAACTACCCAAGCTTGAAGAACTGCTGAATGATAATTTCCTTACTGCTACCCTCGCCTTTGAAGAAGGCAAAATACGGGCTTCTGCCACCCTTTCTACCAATCCACTCGCCACCAGTATTCTAAAAAATTATGCAGGGCCAACTGTTGATCTCTCTTTAATTAACAACTATCCCTCCCAACATATCAACGCCATTTTTATGGCTTCCTTTAATCCCGCCATCGCTAGCGGAGTTTTAAAACAATTAGAAGTGGAATCGCTTGTTAACAGCTTTCTGAGTAAAAGCGGTATTAATAGTGCTGACTTTTTTGCTGCCCTTAAAGGTGATATTGCTGTAGTGGTTTCTGACTTAGGCATCCGCATGAATGAGCCCCAAACCAAAATAGATGAACTTTCACTTACCATCAAACAACCTATTGGTAAAATAATTGCTCAACTGCCTGTTGGCAACGAAAAAAACTTTCACAATGCCATGAAAATTGCGGTTAAAGAAGGATGGGTAATTCAATCAGGTAATAACTACAAAGCGGGCGAATTACTTACCGCCGCTGGCTTTTATATGATGGCAAATAACAAAGAAATAATTATTGCCAACGACTCGCTTACCTATGCACAGTTTCTAGTTAAAAGTAAAACCAGCACCATTAAACCCGAAGTAAAAGAATATTTCAGTGGCAAATCAACCGCGTTTTATATTGACTTGACTGAAACCCTAAACGGATTTTTTAAAGACTCTGCTGGTATTTTCGGCAGAACTTCTCTAACTGCAAAAAACACCCTAAAATCCATTTATGGCAGCAGTGAAAATTTTGCAGGAAAAAGTATTTTGTCCAGCATTGAAATTCGGATGCAAAATGAGCAACAGAATAGTCTAGTCACTTTGGTTAGCTTACTCACCCATCTTACGGTTGATATGCGTGCCCAAGCGAGACATGAAAGGGAGCTGGAAGAAAAACAATTTCCTGCTGGTTTTCCAGCAGTAATTAGAGCGAACTAAATTGCAAACGGCTAAGATGATTCAACTGCAAAATATTATTCCTCAAACCTTAAGAGATAGGCCTTCCATTATGCACTCCTGTATCTGGGCAAAGTTGGTGCAACTGAACCCCAGCGAATGCATTAAAATAACCGCACCCAGTGGAACGGGTAAAACCACACTGATTCATTTTTTGTACGGGTTAAGAAAAGATTATACAGGCAGCGTTTTATACCAACAACAATCTCTAGCCCAATTATCTGGTGAAGCTATTGCGGTATGGCGACAGCAAGAATGTAGTATTGTATTTCAGGATCTGCGGCTTTTTCCACAACTCAGTGCCCGTGAGAATATTGAACTGAATAGGATTTTACAAAGCCCCTATTATTTACCAGCAGCCGTAGAAGAGATGGCGGATGAATTGGGCATCAGCCATATCATGCACCAGCCTGCATTCCAATGCAGTTATGGAGAGCAGCAGCGCATTGCAATTATAAGGGCATTGGTGCAACCCTTTCATTGGTTGCTGATGGACGAGCCTTTCAGCAACCTAGACCAAGCCAATACCACCAAAGCCATTGCGTTGATTGAAAGAGAATGTAAAAAAAGAAATGCGGGCATGCTGGTCACCAATTTAGACAACGACTGTTTTTTTAATTATACCAGTACTTATCATTTATAATGCGCCCATTAAACAGCATACTCACCAAACTCATTCGCAATAGAGCGGGAAAAGCCAAGATGGTAATGGCCATGGTGGCACTCTCCGCTGCATTGCTCTTGTTATTGATTTCGGTACAGTTACAGGTAAATTATCACCAGCTATTAACTCAATCGAATGGAAGCGACAGTATTGCTGATTTTTTGGTAATCAATAAGCAGTTAAATGATGGCAGCATGAGCAATACCACCATTGCCGATGCGCAGGTGAAGCAATTGGCTCAACAACCATTTGTAGATGCGGTTGGGGTATTAACACCCAGCCGATTTAAAGCAAGTATAGAAAGTAAGAGCAGCAGTTTTCCCTTTTATACCGATATTTCTTTTGAAAGTGTGGGTGCTAATTTTATTGATATTCCCGGTGTGGAATGGACTTGGCAAGAGCAATCCGATTATATTCCAATTATTGTACCCAATCAGTTTCTGGACTTCTATAATTTTCAGTTTTCATTTTCGCAGAACCTGCCACAGCTTAGTCCCGCCATTCTTAAGATGCTGGTGTTTAAAGTAAATATTTACGGGCCAAAAGGTGCAATAAATTTGAATGGAAAAATAGTAGGATTCAGTGATCGTATTGCGGCATTATTGGTGCCAGAAGAATTTATGCTGTGGGGAAATAAAGTTTTTGCAAGCGGTAAAGTAGGGGCAGTATCCAGGGTAATCATTAGAACCAAGGACCCCAGTAATCCAGCACTAGCTAGCTTTTTAAAGCGCAACCAGCTTACCACCGATAACCAAAAAATGCGTTTTAGTAAATACCGCAAGCTGGTAGATACGGTGATAAGCATTTCGGGAATAACGGGAATATTACTATTGATTTTTGCCCTGCTTATTTTTACGCTCATGATACAGTTAACCATTGCATCGGCTCAATCAGAAATTGTTTTGCTGGTAACGCTGGGCGCATCTCCTAAACAATTGAGCAGGTTTTTAATGTGGCAGTTTTTCCCAACCAATGCAGGGGTTATAGTTGGTAGCCTAGTGGTAGTAGGCATTTTACAATTTACGCTGCAGCAAGTATTAAGTACCCAGCAAATAACGCTATCAGCCTGGCTCTCTCTGTATACAGTAGGAACCGCATTGCTGTTGGGAATATTGGTTTGGTGGGTGAATAAAATAAGTATTCGGAAATATATTGGTTAGGTGATAAAATGGATTCAAGGCTGAGCAATGCAATAAGATGATTAAGCTTGACAGGAAAATCAGAGTCCATTTAAACGCAGTATAAGCGGCATTGATAGCAATAATTGTAGTTTTAAGGGTAGTAGATTCCGTTATTTCACGATTTGCTTGTAGTGTTCAAGTACAAATAATTGATAATCAATATATTAGTAATTTAATTAGTTTCTTGCTGAAATTGAATTTTATTAGATCCTCCGTTGCCTTAAATTGCAGCTTATTATAAAAGCATTAAAATTATTACTATGAAGATCCTATTTACCAAACGCCTCAGCATTATTGGTTGTATTTTATTGGCTACCACTTTTACAGCCTGTGAAAAAGACCAAGCAGACACCAATTCACTACGTTCATCGGAAACTGATACCGAAATGTCTATTAGTGGTTCAGCTGCAAGTGGAGAAATAAATGGATTGATTACTGAATCAGCGGCTGATAGAATGAAATCTAATTTCAACAAGACTTTCACCACAGGTAAAAAAACAGAGTCAGTAACTTTTTCAGTTAAAGATCTGAATAATTATTTGGCTCAGTTGAAATCCAAGTTTAAGTCAGACAGTGTATCTGTTAGTTTTGGTGTGTATGATGAAACCACAGCAGTTAAGAAAAAAGATATTGGAAGAATTACCGTATTCTTTAAAGGCAATGGTAAAAAATCTAAAAATGGAAATATCAGTGGACAGGAAGATGAAGGTGGTGACGGTCCAGGCAAATTTTTGAATCACGGGTGCCTTTTCCCATAATGTTCACAAAAATTACTTAATTTTATTTAATGCTAGTTAATCTATATCTGCTGGTGCAAGCCAGCAGTTTTTTTGTTTGTTTGGCCCTCTATTCTTCGCTAAAAAAAACAAACTTGAAATACTTCCTACCTTTTCTATTGTTGACATTAATTATAGAGCTCATAGGATTTTTTATGGTAATAAAAGGAAACCATAAGTATACAATGTACAATGTATTCACCACTTTCGAATTCGTCTTTTACTTTTTTATATTCTCCAAGCATTTAAAAATACCCTATTATCGATATCCTGTAATTGCAATGATTTTTATTTATCCCATTACAGTATACCTCAATTTAAAATATATACAGGGTTTTAATACTTTTCATTCCTATACTTTTCTTTTGGGCTCTTTTTTTATGGTGCTCTTTTCCTGCCTTTTCTTTTTTGAATCGGTAAGATTAGAAAACCTGCATAAAATGCTCCCCGATCAACCTTTTTTTTGGGTATGCACGGCTTTTATCATGTTTTACCTCGGCTCTGTAGTCATCAATTCACTGTTCCAGTATTTAATGAGCTTTGATATGCAATCTCAAGGCAAGAGAATTTATTCCCTTATCAATCAAAGCCTTAACCTATTATTGTACTCTGGCTTTATTTATGCTTTTATATTATGCCATCGAAAGAGGAAGACATCTATATCACCGTAATAATTGCATCTATTTTCTTGCTGATGATTAGCGTGTTTTTAATCATCTTACTATTTGTTTATATGCGCAAGCAAAGAATAAACAACCAAGAGAAGATAGAACTAAAAAACCGTTATGAACAAACCTTATTAAAAACTGAACTCGAAATTCAGGAGCAGACCTTAAATTATATTGGCAATGAAATTCATTCTAATATTGTACAAGTATTGTATTTTGTAAGGCTACAAATTTCCCAACTACCCGATATTATTACCAACACGCATAGAGAAGAACTGTACGGCTTACTAAAGAAAGTATCCGACGACCTGCGCGAAATCAGTCACAGCTTAAACGAAAACCGGTTTAATCAAATAGGGCTGTACGAATCAATCAAACAACTGCTATTTAATATTGAAAAAACAGGCAAATACGCCATTGAGTTGGCGATTGAAGATGAAATTGATATGGATAATCTACCCATACAATCAGACCTGATTTTATTTAGAATGATGCAAGAAATTATCCATAATATTCTAAAACACGCAGCGGCTACATTCATTAAAATAAGCGTATCGCTGCAAAACAATACTACTGTAATTGAAATTTCCGATAATGGCATTGGGTTTGACCTCTCCCTTATAAAATTTCAAAACAAAGGAATTGGACTCAGCAATATTATTGCTAGGGCTAAATTTATTCACGCTTCGGTAACCATTAACAGCATACCTTCCAGTGGCACTTTAGTAACCATTACTATCAATTCATAAAATTATGACAACCACTGTAGCTTTAGTAGACGACCATGCATTGCTTAGATCTGGATTGGCTTCTATCATCAATGGATTTGATGGCTTTAGTGTGCTATTCGAAGCTGGTCACGGTAAAGAATTTATTGATCGGGTTGATATTCAAAATCCTCCAAATATTGTTTTACTCGATATCAATATGCCCGTAATGGATGGCTATGAAACAGCAATCTGGATTAAAAAAAACCTTCCCAGCAGTAAAGTGTTGGTATTAAGCATGCTTACCAATGATATGCCCATTATTCGGATGCTTAGAAATGGGGTTAAAGGATATTTGATTAAAGATAGTATGCCCAATATTTTTAAAGAAGCCTTGGAATCTATTCGCGACAATATTTTTTATGTGAACGAGCAAGTGCGAGACAAACTAATAAAATACGTTTCAAAAGAAGAGGATCAAGATCAAGACACAAAATTATTACTGAATATTACAGAGCAGGAAGCACAGTTTCTTCAACTAATTTGTGCAGATAAAACTTATAAAGATATAGCAATGGAGATGGGTGTAGGCTTACGTGCGCTGGATACTTTTAGGGATAATCTTTTTAAAAAATTAGAAACAAATAGTCGTGTAGGATTGGTATTATTCGCCATAAAACAAGGTATTGTTGCCATCTAATACCTGTATAAATAGTTATCTTTAAACCATGTATTGGTTGTTCAAACTACTTTTTCTACTGCCTTTTCTTTGCTGCAATCTATTTGTATTTGCACAGTCAACGCCTGTTCCCATTGGCAACTGGCGTGCCCACTTAAATTACAGCAAAACGATTCAGGTATTAAAAGGCGACCAGATTTATTGCGCCACAGAAACAGGGATTTTTGCAGTAGATGGCAACAATGAAATAAGCCTATTCCATAAAATAAATTCACTAAATGATATTGGTATGAGCTGTATTGGCTGGGATGAAACCACCCAGCAATTGGTAATTGCCTATCAAAATAGCAACCTCGATTTATTAAAAGGCAGTATTGTAAAAAATATCGGTGATATACTGCGGACTAATTTTGTAGGTGATAAAAGCATCTCCCATATTTATTGCAATAATGGCATTGCTTATCTTTCTACTGGTATTGGTATTATTGTAGTAGACCTGAAACGTTTTGAAATAAAAGACACTTGGGTGATGGGCTCAAATGGATCACAAATACCTATTGCAGCCACAACAATTATCAATGGTATATTTTATGCCGCAACTACAGAAGGTTTAAAAACTGCGGCTATAAATTCTACCGACCTATCTAATTACCAAAGCTGGATACTTGCTTCTGGTAAGAATGGATTGCCAGAAGGTAATATTAATTTTGTAGGCATTGCCAACAACCAGGTGGTAGTTCAAAAAAAAGATTCATTGCTGGTATACAAAAACAACCAATGGAGTTTACTCTATTCAGATTTACTATGGCCCATCAAAAATACCAGCATTAGTGAAAATAAAATATTAGTCGCTCAAAGAACCAGTAGCGGCAATGCGAGGGTAGTGGTATTGAACAGTACAGGAATGGCAGAAAAAATATTGGCTGCACCCGGCATTATCTCCCTACCAAAATCTGCCATCAGCAACAATAATAGCATTTGGGTGGCCGACTATTTTGGTGGCTTATCTAATTTTGGAAATAGCATAGAACGGTATATTCCCAATGGACCACCCGAGCCCAGCAGTGGGGCATTCGCCTTTGCTAATACTACTTTATACCAAGCAGCTGGTTCAATTAACAATGCATGGAATTACCGCTTTAATAAAGCTGGCATACTTCGTTTTACAGCAGGGTATTGGAACCAGATAAACGTATTAAATACCCCTATATTAGATTCTGTTTTTGACTTTATTACCCTTGCCATTGACCCCTCCGATCAAAGTATTTGGGCAGGTAGTTATGGTGGTGGACTGGCACATTTTGAAACCGCAAAAACCAGTCTCTACAAACAGCGAAATAGTAGCTTAGAGGCAGCAATAGGCGATGTAAATAGTTATAGGGTAAGTGGACTTGCGTTTGATAAAGATCAAAATTTATGGATCAGTAATTATGGTGCGCCTCAACCCATTAAATTGAGAAAAAAAGATGGTAGTTGGAAAAGTTTCTCCATTCCATTTACCCTTACGGAGCAAGCAGTTGCTGAGTTGATACACGATGATTTTGGAAACCTGTGGATTATGAGTCCCAAAAACAACGGATTGATTTGTTTCAATAATAACGGTTCAATTGATAATACCAATGATGACCAATGGAAATATTTTAGGCAAGGAATGGGTGCTGGCAACTTACCCAGCAATAATATATTGAGTATTGTAAAAGATAAAAGCAGTAGTATATGGGTGGGCACGGATGATGGCATTGGCCTTATTAATTGTACCGACCGTATATTTGATAGTAATACTTGCGAAGCTGTGATTCCTATTATACAACAAGGTGATTTTGCGGGGCGTTTGTTAAAGGGGGAACAGGTGCAATGTATGGCTGTAGACGCAGCCAATAGGAAATGGATAGGCACCCAAAATGGGGTTTGGTTATTATCGGAAGATGGTAAAAAAATTGTCCTTCGGTTTACAACCAACAATAGTTTTTTACTGAGTAATGATGTTAAAAAAATAGGGATAGACCCTCAAACGGGTGAAGTATATTTTGCAACATTTAATGGGTTATGTAGTTTCAGAAGTGAAGCAATAGCAGCAGTAGAAGCCATGAATAATGTGTTGGTATTTCCCAACCCAGTTCCTCCAGGCTATGATGGAACTATTGCTATAAGGGGATTAACCGATAATGCAATTGTAAAAATTACGGACTTGAGTGGCAGATTGGTTTTTCAAACCAGCAGCTTGGGCGGTCAAGCCATTTGGAATGGCAGAAATTATAAAGGAAATAAAATAGCCAGTGGCATTTATTTGGTGTTGATACGCAACTACGCCGGTAATGAAAAAATAGCGACTAAAATAATTATTACCAGTGGGCGGTAATGGCGTTATTGTTTGGCAAACTCATAACTTCTAGCTACCTTAAATTTAAGACTACCTCTCTCGCCAGACACTACCCTATATTGCACTTGCCGATACATGCCCGTGGGCTTTGCCCCTACTGAGTCTACTGTATATACCGGAAATTTTCGCATCAATGTTCCCTCCATCAACATAAACTGATCATAGCCTTGGTAGCCCGTTCTTAATTTGGGGTCGTCTACTATATCTGGAAACATAATTCCCGTGAATGATTCATTCTTTTCAGACGCAATACCAATTACCGTCCCTTTTTCTTTTTCTCCCGGTGGATATACATACAAAACCAAATCGGGGAATAAGTCGTTGTTTAAATCATCTATTTCTGCTTTTCTTATTTTACCCTTCACTTCAAAACTTACGTCTCTTGCCGAATTAGCAAATCCTACGGGTGTAATGGTGATATAATTTTTATCATCATTCTTATTATTGCAAACCACTTTATAGCCTGATTTACCTATTTTCATAGTGGTATCTATCCGCTTAAATTGTGCCACAATGGGCTGGATTGAACAGCCTAAAAAAAACAAAATCAGTAAGGATAATTTCTGCATAAAATAAATAGCTTTTGAGTTTACATATTTCTACGGTACTGACCGCCAACCGAATATAATGCATTCGTGATTTGCCCCAATGAACAATATTTTACCGTCTCCATTAATTCCTCAAATAAATTGCCACTGTTCACTGCCACCTGCTGCAATTGCGTCAATGCTGCTTCGCTTTTGTGTGCATTGCGCAGTTGAAATGCTTTTAGGTTTTGAATCTGCTGTTCTTTTTCTTCGGTCGTACTTCTAATTACTTCTCCTGGTAAAATAGTGGGACTCCCATTTTTATTTAAGAATGTATTTACGCCAATCAGCGGTAATTCGCCCGTATGTTTTTTGGTTTCGTAATAAAGGCTTTCTTCTTGAATTTTATTCCTTTGATACATCCTTTCCATAGCACCTAATACGCCGCCTCTATCGGATATTTTTTCAAATTCCTGCAACACCGCTTCTTCTACCAAATTGGTTAACTCCTCCATGGCAAAACTACCTTGCATAAAGTTTTCGGTATTGGCAGTTCCCAATTCGCGGTTGATGATGAGTTGTATGGCCATTGCCCTGCGCACACTTTCTTCTGTTGGTGTTGTTATGGCTTCATCATACGCATTGGTATGGAGGCTATTACAGTTGTCGTAAATGGCATACAATGCTTGCAAAGTAGTACGGATATCATTGAAATCTATTTCCTGCGCGTGCAGGCTTCTTCCACTGGTTTGAATATGGTATTTTAATTTCTGTGATCGGTCGTTTCCTTTGTATTTATGCTTCATGGCTTTGGCCCATATTCTTCTGGCTACCCTTCCTATTACACTGTATTCTGGATCCATTCCATTGCTGAAAAAGAAAGAAAGATTGGGTGCAAAATCATCTATTTGCATGCCCCTACTTAAATAATATTCTACAAAAGTAAATCCGTTGGATAAAGTGAATGCCAATTGAGTAATGGGGTTTGCGCCCGCTTCTGCTATATGGTATCCACTAATGCTTACACTGTAAAAATTACGAATGTTTTTGTTGATAAAATAATACTGCACATCTCCCATTAATTTCAACGCAAATTCAGTAGAAAAAATACAGGTATTCTGCGCTTGGTCTTCTTTTAAAATATCAGCTTGAACCGTTCCCCTCACCTGCGATAATGCACTTGCTTTTATGCTGGCATAAATATCGGCTGGTAATACCTCATCTCCACTCATTCCTAATAGTGCAATCCCTAGGCCATTATTGCCTTCGGGTAACCGTTCTGGCAGGGAGGGATTGTAATAAATGGGCTTGGGTAATTTTTCGAATTTTTTGGCAATGATGGCATTCACTTGATCCCACTGGTTATTATCGGTAATCCATTTCTCACAAAGTTGTTCAATGGCTGCATTCATAAAAAATGCTAAGATAATGGGTGCAGGCCCGTTAATGGTCATGCTTACCGAAGTTTTGGCATCACAAAGATCAAAGCCGCTGTACAATTTCTTAGCATCATCTACCGTGGCTATGCTTACACCACTATTGCCTACTTTACCATAAATATCGGGCCTAGGCGCCGGATCTTCTCCGTATAAAGTAACACTGTCAAAAGCAGTGGACAACCGAATGGCTGGCTGACCCAATGAAACGTAGTGAAAGCGCTTATTGGTTCTTTCCGGCCCACCTTCGCCTGCAAACATTCGGGTGGGATCTTCACCTTGTCGCTTTAGTTCAAACACTCCTGCGGTATAAGGAAATTCACCGGGTATATTTTCTTGTAACTGCCAGCGCAGTATATCTCCCCAATCTTTAAATGCAGGAAGTACCAATTTTGGAATACGGGTTCCACTTAATGAAATGGTATGCAGTTGCTGCTTAATTATTTTATTCCGCACCGTATACTCAAAAAAATCGGCTTTGTATTTTTGCACCAGTGCTGGCCAACCTTCAATTAATTGTTTGGAATCTGGGTGTAATGAAGCTGCAAACTTATCTGCGATGCTGTTTAACTCATTGCTGGTATTGCTATTTGCTGGCAAAGAATTGATGGTTCCTTTAAACTGGTACCATTTAGTTGCAATAGCAGCTTGTTCATTCACCCATTCATCATAGCTCCTATTGCCTTCTGCAATTTCTGCTAAATAACGAACCCGCTTGGGTGGAATGATTTGTGATTTGGTGGCGGTACCGAACTTTGATTCTACCACAGAAAGAGGACCATCTGCTTCAAAATAAATACCCAATTTTAATTGAATGGCTGCTGTAATTTTACTGAACAATAAATTAATGCCAGGATCATTGAATTGAGCAGCAATAGTGCCTACTACTGGTAAATTCTCATCGGCTTCATTCCATTTTTCGTGGTTGCGTTTGTATTGCTTACGAACATCATGTAAGGAATCGAGTGCGCCTGCTTTATCAAATTTATTGATGCAAATAATATCTGCATAATCCAGCATATTTATTTTCTCTAACTGTGATGCTGCGCCATATTCGGGTGTCATAATATACAAGCTGAGATCACAAAAATCGAGGATGGACGCATCACTTTGTCCCACCCCAGCAGATTCTAAAATCACCAGATCAAACCCCGCTTCTTTGCAAATATCAATGGCATCTTGAACATGGGCACTCAGAGCAGTGTTATCATCGCGCGTGGCTAGGCTGCGCATATATGCCCTTGGATGTGAGATGGCATTCATTCTAATTCTATCACCCAATAATGCACCTCCGGTTTTTTTCTTTGAAGGATCTACTGAAATAACGGCAATGGTTTTGGTGGCATAAAGGTGTAAGTAGCGCCGAACAATTTCATCGGTTACAGAACTTTTTCCAGCACCACCAGTTCCTGTGATACCCAATACAGGAATTATTTTATGGCTTTCTACCTTATTACTTCCGCCTTCTACCCCTCCTATTCCATTCTCTGCATTGGTAATTTTACGAGCAATTTCCCGAATATCTTTTACCTCACCCAGCGTATTTGCATGGGGATATTTTCCGTTTCCATTCAAACTAAAATCGCACTGTTTCACCACATCTTCAATCATGCCTTCCAAGCCCATTTGTCTGCCATCATCGGGACTGTAAATGCGCGTGATGCCGTATTGATGCAATTCCCTAATTTCTTCTGGCAAAATGGTGCCGCCGCCACCACCAAATATTTTAATATGCCCACATCCATTCTGATTGAGCAAGTCTTTCATGTATTTAAAAAATTCCACATGCCCACCTTGATAACTGGTAATGGCAATGCCTTGCACGTCTTCTTCAATGGCACATTCTACAATTTCCAATACACTGCGGTTGTGACCAAGGTGAATGATTTCTACACCTTTGGACTGCAATATCCTTCGCATGATATTGATGGCGGCATCATGCCCATCAAATAAACTGGCCGCTGTAACAATTCGTATTTTATGCTTTATTGAAAATGACATAGTAATGAATAAGGTACACAAAAATAAGGCTTATAATTGAGGGCTAACAAGGCTTGATTTTTTTATCTGTTGAATATTTGCATTTGTATTATCTTGAATTTGTAAATTTGAATTATGCAATTTTCTGTGAGTATTAACAACCAACAAGCACACCCCATTATTACGCTGAAAGACAAGCTGACTGGCTGTTCCGCAGAGATTTATGCTTTTGGCGGATTACTAAATGGCTGGAAAATTCCCCTAAAAGGAAAAATACAGCAATGTATAGATGGCTTTGATTCTGTGGCTGATGCTCGGAAAAATATGGCCAATAGTTTCAAGAGTGCTAAGTTGAGTCCCTTTGTATGCAGAATGCGCAAAGGCACTTATCAACTGAACGAAGAATCCTATACGGTTCACAAACATTATTTGGAAGCCAATGCCATACACGGGCTTTTATTTGACGCCCCTTTTACCATTAAAAGCCATGAAGCTTCTGATGAATCTGCTTCTGTTGCATTGGAATATCATTACCAACAAAGCGACCAAGGTTTTCCATTTGATTATACCATTACCATTATTTGGAAATTAGCTGCGGGCAATAAATTAACGGCAACTACCCTTGTTACCCACACCAATAAAATGGCCATTCCTTATGCAGATGGCTGGCATCCTTATTTTACTTTGGGTGGTAAAGTAAATGATTATACTTTACAGTTTAATAGTGATACACAAGTAGTATTCGACAAAGAACTTTTACCGACGGGGAAAAAGAAAAAAGACAGTCGCTTTTTAAAAGGACTTGTATTGAATGATTTATTCCTAGATAATTCTTTTGAACTAAAAAAGAATGAGCGAGGCAAATGTATATTGACTTATAAAAAATTAAAATTGGTTATTGAACCTGATGCTGCCTACCCCATTTTGCAAGTGTATACGCCCTTACACAGAAAAAGTATTGCCATAGAAAACTTGTCGGGCGCACCAGATAATTTTAACAATGGCATGGGTTTGCTCTTGTTAAAGCCTAATCAGGTTTATAGTTTTAGTACGAGTTATACCATTGCTGCGCAATAAGCTGTCGATGCATTATTCCGCGGTTGCTGTTAATGAAATTTCTACATTAACTCCCTTTGGCAATCCTTTTACTGCAACGGTTTCACGCGCAGGGTAGTTGCCTGTAAAATAGGTTCCATATACCTCATTCACGGCTGCAAAAAGGCTCATATCACTTAGAAAAATGGTGGTTTTAACTACCTGCTCAAAATCAATATTGACTGCTGTTAACAAAGCTTGTATATTCTTCATCACTTGGTGCGTTTCTGCTGCAATACTAGATAGTTCCAACTCACCTGTGGCAGGAATAATGGCCACCTGTCCGCTTATAAATACAAACCCATTGGCTTTAATAGCTTGACTGTAAGGTCCGATTGGTGCGGGTGCATTACTGGTATTAATTACTTGTTTCGGCATAATATTATGATATGAAGCAGCAAATTGCTTTATTTTAATCAACTTGCCAACCTAAATTTGTAATTTAAGTGAATATATGCATATTGTAATACACGCATTTACTGCGCAAAAGGAACTGCTCAACAGCCGATTTAACAAGCCAGGCATAACGCTTAGCTGGTTTGAACCAGGGGATGCTATTCCAATGGGCGACTTGTATATAGATTATGGTTTTGAAGAAAATGGGGCTTGTTTTAACGCAATAACTCATGCGCCAGTATTGGTAAATTCGGTAATTGATACAACGGCTAATATGCCTGCTAATTTTGTGCGATTTAATGGATGGAATGGCTTTATAGAAAAGTCCACTATGGAAATAGCCGCTGGCAATAAACCTACTATTGCTGCAGTAAGTGACTGTTTAAAGTGTATTGATCAGTCGTTTTTATTGGCTCCAGATACACCCGGTATGATTAGTGGTCGTGTGGTAGCGATGATTGTAAATGAAGCATATTTTGGATTGGGAGATGGCATTAGTACTAAAAAAGATATAGATATAGCTATGAAATTAGGAACCAACTATCCTTATGGCCCATTTGAATGGAGTGCGCTGATTGGATTAAAAAAGATATATGCTTTGCTGGTAAAATTAAGGGATACCAATATGAGATACGAAATAGCACCAGCACTTTATAATGAACTTCAAATAAGCTAAATCTTATACCATATATTCAACCTAAAGTGTTTTATAACTTCTACATCATACATTCAACATTATACCCTAAATGCCTTTAATACTAAATATAGATACTGCAACCGAATATGCTGGGGTTTGCCTTAGCAGGGATGGTAAATTAGTGGCTAAAAGAGAACACGAGTTGCAGAAAGAACACGCAGCATTTTTACAACCAGCTATTCAGGAAATAATGCAGCAGACAGGCATCTCTCTTTCTTCCATAGATGCGGTTGCGGTTACAGGTGGCCCTGGAAGTTATACTGGCATTAGGGTCGGGTTGGCCTCAGCAAAAGGAATTTGTTTTGCATTGAATAAGCCACTAATCATCCTCAATACCTTAGCAGTTATTGCGGAGGCAGCTTTGGAAGCCTGGGAAAAAATGAATCCATTTAACAGGGAATCAGTCATTTTATACCCCATGATTGATGCCAGAAGAATGGAAGTTTTCTGTGGAAAATATAACCAACAGCTATTGGCTTTGGAAGAATCGGAGGCTTTAATACTGTCTGATTCGTTTTTTGCTGGTTTGGGAGATCAAGAAAAAATTATTTTTTGTGGAACTGGGGCTAGCAAAATGGGAGCATTTATATTGCCCAACAACTGCACAGTAATTCACTCTCAACATACTGTAAATGAAATGATTACACAATCTGAACAGGCTTTCAAAGTCGCTAATTTTGCCCATTTAGCCTATTCAGAACCGCTTTATGTGAAGGAATTTTATCAAAAAACAAAGTAAAAAGGGGGTCGTTTAAAAAACTATTGTTAATATTTTATGAATATAAAAAACTATTTATATAACTTTAGGTCTGCTCATCATTTTTGTCCCCAATTTTAACTTGAATGTCATGAATGCAACAATTCAATCCATCGTATTATCGAATGGAACTGAATCAATTAAAGTCGATTTTTTGCATGCCAAGAAAGCCTCATTGATTCTACGATCTATTAACCACAAACTGCGTCAGCAGATCATCAAGCTTTTAGATGAAAGCAGTAAGATGACGGTGACTGAAATGTATGTAAAATTACGATTAGAACAATCTGTTGCCTCCCAGCACCTAGCCATTCTTAGACGTGCTGGCAT
Organism: Sphingobacteriia bacterium; assembly: GCA_031369485.1. Classification (GTDB taxonomy): domain Bacteria; phylum Bacteroidota; class Bacteroidia; order Chitinophagales; family Chitinophagaceae; genus Sediminibacterium. The sequence goes on along the minus strand of JANMOT010000058.1, from coordinate 54,648 downwards.
TGTAAGCACTACCAGAGAAGGGAAGTTTATTTACTATGCTGTTAACTACAAAAGATTAAACGAAGTGGTTGGTTTTGTAAAGGCATTGGTGGATTAATTATCTTTGTGCCTTAAACCATTTGCATGTTTATTAAACAACTGTATACAGGGTGTATCAGCGAAGCTGCGTATTATATTGAAAGTGAAGGTATTGCAGCAGTAATTGACCCACTTAGGGATATTGAAGAGTACCTTATTTTGGCCAAGGAGCGCAATGCCAAGATTAAATATATTTTCGAGACTCATTTTCACGCCGATTTTGTAAGTGGGCACCTGGACTTAGCTGCGGCTACTGGTGCTACCATTGTTTACGGCCCTGAAACAGTTACTAAATTTGCCGTTCATGTAGCCAAAGACTTGGAAATTTTTTCACTTGGAAAACTTACCATTCAGGTATTGCATACGCCCGGCCATACCATGGAAAGCAGTTGTTTTTTATTGAAAGATGAAAATGGAAAAGATACGGCCATTTTTACTGGTGATACCTTATTTGTAGGTGATGTAGGGCGGCCAGATCTGGCACAGAAAGGAGCTGATATTACGATGGAAGACCTTGCTGGTATTTTATATGAAAGCTTGCATAAATATATTTTACCCCTTTCAGATGATGTAACCGTTTATCCTGCTCATGGTGCAGGAAGCAGTTGCGGCAAACAATTGGGACCTGAAACTTTCAGCAATATTGGCGAACAGAAAGCAAGTAATTATGCATTACAGCCTCAAAGTAAAGAAGACTTTATTACAGCCGTTACAGTAGGGCTGGTTGCTCCTCCACAATATTTTCCCATCAATGCAAAAATTAATAAGGAAGGATATGATAGCTTGGATCAAATTTTAGCGACGGCACTTCGTGCTGTTGCTATTGCAGATTTTAAGGAAAAAATAAAAGAGCAGGTAACCATACTTGATACTCGCCATTCAGATATTTTCACTTTAGGATTTGTGCCAAGTGCAATTAGTATTGGATTAAATGGCCGCTTTGCAGAGTGGGCTGGGAGTCTGCTTTCATTCGATCAACCCATTCTATTGGTTACGGAATTAGGGAAAGAAAAAGAAACCATTATTCGACTTGCCAGAGTTGGATTTTCAAATATAGAAGGCTACTTAGAAGGGGGCTTTGAGGCTTGGGCAGCAGCAGGTGAAAGAACAGATATGGTGGTTGACGTGGAAGTGGATGAAGTGGCCATGGATATGCCCTTTGATGCAAATATGGTTATTGTAGATGTTAGAAAAGAAACTGAATACGCCAATGAGCATATTAAAGAAGCCATTAATATTCCGTTGAGCGATTTAACCGATCCGGGAAGCATGACCAATTTAGATGATCACCACAATATTTATATTCATTGCGCAGGTGGTTACAGAAGTGTAATTGCGGCTTCACTTATAAAGCGACAAGGTATTCACAATATTAGAAATATAGTGGGAGGATGGGGTATAATTAAAACCATGCCCGATAAATTTGAATTTGAAAAGGATGCAGTTGCGTTGAGTTAGGTTGATTATTGAACCCTCAAATGCCCGTGCTCCAATTCATTATATGTAAACTTCCAACGTCGATGGCTCCAGAGATAATTGGCTGGTTTTAAACGGACTGCCCGCTCTACATATGCTGCATAAATTTTAGTGAGTTGCCCCTCTTCAAAAGAGTTGGGATCTTGTGTAATTATTTCAAATTGGGTATGGTAATACCCTCTTTTTACTTTGTAGAAATGAGCAAATACTACGATGGTATTGTTGAGTTTTGCCCCCTTTTCTGGGCCTATAACAAAAGGGGTTAGTCGACCAAAAAAAGGCACCCAATGGGCTTTCAAAGCACTGGGCGGGTTCTGGTCTGCCGCCAATCCCAGTGCATAGCGGTCTTTTACATAAGTTCTAAAATGTGTCTTAAATTTATTAGCGGGAACCAAGATGGTGCCATTGCGTTGGCGCATATTGAGCATGATCTTGTTCATCACCTTATTGGTAAGTGGCTGGTACACGCCAACAAAAGGAAACTCACTCATGCGTGAAATATTGAGGTTGATGATTTCCCAATTAAAAAAATGACCGCATTGCAATTGCACATTCTGTCCGGTACTGTACAAATTATTCAGTAGATCTATATTGCAAGTAAAACGCTTTTGAAGTGTTTGGTCGCTTACAGATAAAAGCTTAATGGTTTCAATAATGGTATCAATAAAATTATGGTAGAAATCTTTCGCAATACGCAAACGAGCAGCTGTTGTTTTTTCTGGAAATGCAATGGCAAGATTCTTCATCACTTCGGCTTTGCGATAACCGATTAAATAATATGCCAATACATACAATCCATCTGCAATAAAATACAATAGCCGCCAAGGAAGTAAGGAGAGTAAATAAAGCAGCGGATAAATAATATAATACATGCTGGTAAAAGGTTAGAATGAATTGATAGATTTGAGCCTCTGAATTATTATTTAATTACAAAATCATATCCTGTAAAATAGCACTCTTTAAGGGATGGTCGGTATTAAAATGTAGGCCTCGACTTTCTTTTCTAAACTGCGCTCCTTTAACAATTAAGTAACCGACTGTAATTAAATTACGCAACTCACAAAGTTGTGGAGATACTTTAGTGGATTTATAGAGTTCCTCTGTTTCTACAAAAAGTAAGTCGAGCCTTTTCATAGCTCTTTCCAAGCGAATATCTGTTCTTACAATTCCTACATAATCAGACATGATTTGTTGTAATTCTTTCAAGCTCTGTGTAATTAAAATCATTTCACGAGGCTCACTGGTGCCCATCGTATTCCAGTCAGGAAGTTGCTCAGCATAATTAAGTTGCTCAATTAGTTGTGAACTTTGCAGGAAGCAGCGATGCGCAAATACCATAGCTTCAAGTAAGCTATTACTTGCCAGTCTATTGGCACCATGAAGACCAGTGCTGGCACATTCTCCACAAGCGTATAGATTTTTAATAGACGTGCGTCCCCATTCATCTGTTTTAATTCCACCACAACTATAATGTGCTGCTGGCGCAACAGGAATCATTTGAACTTCAATATCAATACCGATACTTAAACACTTGTTATAGATATTGGGGAAATGATGAATGAATTTTTCTTTACCCATATGCCTACAATCGAGGTATACATGTTCAGTACCAGTTCTTTTCATTTCATTGTCAATAGCACGGGCAACAATATCACGGGGCGCAAGGTCTTTTCTAGCATCGTATTGCTCCATAAAAGCATCCCCAGATTTATTGCGTAAGATGCCTCCATCTCCCCTTACTGCTTCTGTAATTAAAAAACTTGGAGAAATACCGGGCTCGAACAATGCCGTTGGATGAAATTGAATAAACTCCATATTTTCTATCTTACCCTTGGCACGATATACCATTGCAATACCATCTCCAGTTGCAATTTTAGGGTTGGTAGTGGTTCGATAAGCTTGACCACAACCACCAGCAGCAAGTAGTACAATTTTAGCGACTATTTTTTGAATTTTATTCAGTTGTAAATTCAATACATAAACACCATAACAGGTAATATCGAGACTGGATTTTGTAACCAAATAACCCAAATGATGCTGTGTAATTAAATCTATTACAAAGCAGTGGTTGAGTAATTCAATATTGGGTAATGCATTTAGTTGAGAGAGCAATGCGCGTTCCATTTCCTTACCAGTAACGTCTTTGTGGTGCAGGATTCTATTTTCGCTATGTCCCCCCTCTTTACCCAAACTATAAGCACCGCCAGCATCTTTATCGAACTCAGCACCATACTCAATAATTTCTTTAATTCTTTCGGGACCTTCTTTAACCACCAATTCAACAATGGCTTTATTGCACAATCCATCACCAGCAATTAGTGTATCATCAATATGTTTTTCATAACTGTCTTTATCAGCATCCCATACCCCTGCAATGCCGCCCTGTGCGTATTTTGTATTGGTTTCATCGGCTTGAGTTTTAGTAATAATAGTTATCTGCTTATTGGGGAAAGCCCGAGCTGTTTTAAGTGCATAGGTGAGACCCGCAATACCAGAGCCAATCACTAAAAAATCTGTCTTTAGCATACTTACTTAATTGAAAAAACAATGAACGAAGTTTTAGGAACGCTATTGAATTTAAAGAAATGTTAATAAATCCATAACACACCAATTCTGACTACTGCAAATTGTGCAAATATATTTGCGCACCAAAATTAGGTAACTCAATTCATTGTTTATGAAACAAATATTACTCATTATTTCTTTTCTTATTGTTATTACTACCCTAAATGCCCAAACGAGCATTGTAAAAGTAAAAGTTGAAGACGAAAGCAACCTTAATTTACCATTGGCATCTGTTCAGTTGGTAGGAAAAAAGTCGACTGTTTTTTCTGATGCAAGTGGAAACGCTATTATTTATGGCGTAGCTTATGGAAAACAAAGTATTAAAGTAACTTATGTGGGTTATGAGCCAGTTACAAAAGAAATAAATGTAACGGCAAATATTATGGAGTGCACCATTCAATTGGTAAGTGGTGTAAAAACCTTGAATGCCATTACTGTTTTAGGAGATCGATTGAAGGGACAAGCGAAAGCACTCAATCAACAAAAAAATGGTGGAACAGTTGCTAATATCATTAGTGCAGATCAAATTGGTCGCTTTCCCGATGCAAATATTGGGGACGCATTGAAGCGTGTACCGGGTGTTGCCATGCAAAACGATCAAGGTGAAGCAAGGGATATCATTATTCGCGGATTGGCTCCACAATTGAACTCTGTAACTTTAAATGGAGATCGTATTCCTTCTGCCGAAGGCGATAATAGAAAAGTGCAATTGGATTTAATTCCTTCGGATATGGTACAAACTGTTGCCGTAAATAAAACACTTACTCCCGACTTAGAAGGAGATGCCATTGGAGGCAGTGTTAACCTTATTACAAGAAGAGCACCCAACAAGCTAAGGATAAGTGGTACTTTAAGTGGCGGTACAAATCCAATTAGAGGCAAAGCTTTGTACAATGGTAGCTTGGTGATAGGCAACCGTTCTAAGAATAAAGCAGCAGGTTTTGTTGGAAGTATGAATATCAACGACAATATTTATGGCAGTGATAACGTAGAAGCAGTATGGGCTACCGCAGCCAATGGTGCTGTATTTCTCTCTCAACACGATATTAGAAAATATGATGTTCAGAGAAGAAGAATGAGTTTTAATTTATCGAGCGATTTTAAATTAAATAAAAAGAATACTTTATTTATAAGTGGAATGTACAACCAGAGAAATGACTGGGAAAATAGATTCCGTTTAAGAACCAGATCAATCGTTCCTTTAGATGCTGCTGGTGTTGTAGTTACCTTACCCACGCAAACCATTGCATCTTATAGAGGTGAAATTAGAAAAGAAACAAAAGGTGGAATCAACAATGATATAGTAAAAAATACGCGTTTAGAACGCCAAATAGTAACCAACTTAAAAGCCAATGGTGAGCATATTATTGGAAAAAATGTACTGGTTGATTGGAGTACTGCTATATCTAGAGCCAGTGAAGAAAGACCGAATGAACGTTATATGGATTTTAGGGTAAACAATGTGATACTGAAACAAGATATTTCTAATCCAGAAAAACCCACAGTAGATTTGGTTACCCGTAGAAATGCAAGTGCTTATACATTTAGAAGATTATCTGAACAATTTGGCGATACCTGGGAAACCGATTGGAACAATAAATTAAATATTCAGTTCCCAGTGAAATTATTCAAGGAAAAATCTACACTGGTTAAAATTGGTGGCAGGTATAGCAGAAAAGAAAAAGAAAGAAACAATATATTTTATATTTATACCCCTATACCGGGCAACACTTCTTTGGCTAATTTATCTGTAGTGCCTACTTTTAACGGCAGCGACCCTAAGTATCTTGCTGGCAGTCAGTACCAAATTGACAGTTTTGCTCGCCCCATTGCTTTAGGTGTATTAAATTTAAAGAACAATCCACAGTTTACAGAAGCACTAAGCCCAGCAGATTACCTTGGTCAGAATTATACTGCTAGAGAGAAATTATACAACGCATATATTAGAATAGACCAAGAAATCACCGATAAATTAAGCATGATAGTAGGTGCGCGTTTTGAGCAAACGGAGAATTATTATAAAGGAAATATTTTAAGAAATTCAGGCACATTGGTAGGTACAGAAGACACCACTTCAAGTTACACCAATTTATTGCCGAGTATTAATTTAAAATACCAAGCAAATAAGGACTTGATTTTCAGGGCCGCTATTACTACTGCATTGGCTCGTCCCGCATATTTTGATTTGGTTCCGTTTATCAATGTAAACAGCAATGACCAAACCATTACGCGTGGTAACACAACTTTAAAAGCCACCAATAGTGTGAACTACGATTTTATGGTAGAGAAATATTATAAAAATGTGGGCTTGATTTCTGGAGGTGTATTTTACAAAACATTGAATAATTTCTTTTATACTTTCTATACCAATAATTATTCGGCTACCGACTATGCTAATGAAATTTTACCTACAGTTGGTGGTGCAAATCCAATTGCAGGAGCAGATAAATGGCGTTATTCACAAGCAAGGAATGGTAATCAGGCACGTTTTTATGGAGTAGAACTTTCTATTCAACGCCAGTTAGATTTCTTACCTGGCATCTGGAAAGGATTTGGCGTGTACTTAAATTATACTTATACCAAGAGTACTGCTGACGGAATTACTTCTAGCGATGGCGCATCGGTAAGAACCAATCTATCATTACCCGGTACTGCTCCACATACTTTTAACGGAAGTTTGAGCTATGAAAATAAAAGACTGGTTGCCAGGGTTGCTGCAAATTATACCGCCGCATATATTGATGTAATTGGAGCTAGTTCATTTGAAGATAGTTATTACGACAAACAATTCTTTGTAGATGCAAATGCTTCTTATGCCCTTACGCCGAAGCTCCGATTTTTTGGTGAAATCAATAATATTACCAATCAGCCTTTAAGATATTACCAAGGAGTGAAAGAAAGAACCATGCAAGTTGAATTCTATAATATTCGTTGGAATATGGGATTGAAATTTGATCTATTCTAGTATATGTTCAATATTGTGTAAATGGGGGTTCAATTGAACCTCCATTTTTTTGTTTACCTTCCAAAAAAATAACTATGCATTTCAATAATATTTTTCGCACACTTGCTTTTGTGTTTCTCGTTTTCATTGGTTGTAAGCAGCCGCAAAAAAATGCCGAAGATGCCGTAGCTCTTAAACCAGTTGTTATAACCGACACAGTTTTTGAAGATAGTGATGATCCAGCTATATGGATTAATACAGCTAATCCTGCTGAAAGTATGATACTTGGCACCGACAAACACGATACCAATGGTGGGGTGTACGCATTTGACTTGAAAGGGAAAATTGACAGAAGCAGAACGGTAACTGGTATGAATCGGGTGAATAATATTGATATTGCTTATGGCCTTAAAACAGCAACAGGAGCAGTAGATATTGCCGTAGCTACTGAGAGAGGCAGAAACGTAATTCGTATTTTTAGCCTCCCTGCAATGTTAGCAATTGACAATGGCGGGATTCCTGTTTTTGAAGGAGACAAAGAGAGAAGTCCCATGGGCATTGCATTATACAAAAGAGCTAGTGATGAAGCCATATTTGCCATTGTTGGAAGAAAGAGTGGCCCTTCGGAAGGATACCTTTATCAATACTTATTAAAAGACAATGGCTCTGGTATAATTAAGGGACAATTGGTAAGAAAATTTGGAAAGTATTCTGGTAAAAAAGAAATTGAATCTATTGCGGTTGATCAACAACTTGGATATATTTATTATTCGGATGAACAAGTAGGTATAAGAAAGTATTATGCAGATCCTATAATGGGAAATGAAGAGTTGGCGCTATTTGGGAAAAATCAATTTAAAGAGGACAATGAGGGTATTTCTATTTATAATTTAGACGATAAAACAGGTTATATACTCGTGTCTGATCAAAGTGCCAACCGATTTAATATTTACCCAAGAGAAGGAACTAAGAACAAGCCGCACCATCATCCAATGCTGGTTTCTATTCCTGTTTCAACCAACCAGAGTGATGGCAGTGATGTAAATTCTATTAGTCTACCCGGCTTTGAAGGTGGTATTTTTGTAGCTATGAGTACCGATAAAACTTTTCAGTACTATAAGTGGTCCGATATAGCTAAAAAAGCAGGGTTGAAAACGAGGGAATAGGGTTGAAAGAATGCGGGTGGTGGTTTTATTTTAAATATAGTATTCTATGCTGGCTCAACCCATGCTTCATGCTCTTTCAATAAGTTGATGAGTTCATCAACGGCTATTTCACTATCGATATTTCGTTTCATAATATCTTTGCCTTTGTACAAAGTAATTTTTCCAACGCCACTGCCTACATAACCAAAATCAGCATCCGCCATTTCACCTGGCCCGTTTACAATGCATCCCATGATGGCAATTTTAACTCCTTTTAAATGGTGGGTTACATTTCTTATTTTGGCAGTGGTTTCTTGCAAATCGAAAAGTGTTCTACCACAACTAGGGCAACTGATATATTCTGTTTTGGAAATGCGTGTTCTAGTTGCTTGAAGTATGGTGAAGGCAGATGAATTGAGAAACTGTTCAACACTGGTATTGTTGCTGTAATTTCTTCCACTGGTATCATTGCTACCCGCTGATTGAATTTGATAACTCCTACTCGTCATGCCCAAACAAATTCCATCGCCCATTCCATCTAGCAATAACGCCCCAAATTCAGTAGAATAATGAATCAGGTGTTCATCTGTGGTGTTCCAATTGCTATCGGTAATTAATACTACTGGATTTTTAATATTTCTATTCATTAATTCCATAAACATTCTTCTTACAGAAGCCATTGCAAAGCGATTGGTACTACTTAAACAAATCACTACGGTAGGATCATTGGCTAATGCGTTTAAATATATATCGTCAGTAGATCCTAAATTGTTGTAACAATCTAGCATTACAAAATTGAGGTAGCCACTTCTATTGGTCGAACTGATATATCCCGCACAATCAAAAATGGGAAGGTATTTTTCTGTATCCTTGCAATTAGCCCAAGTTGCAGCATCTACAATTATTTTTAAGGTGCCAGGTAATGCAAAATTCAAGAGTTGGTTGCCTGAAAAAATATAATCGGCTGCGGCGTCACCAATATTCCATTTATCAGTCAGGGCATCGTATTTATACCCAATATCTGTGAGGCTTTCGGGGGTAATACTATTTACTTTACTATAATCTGCAATTACAACAGGTACTTGTTTTGCGCCAATATTACTTACTGCAAATGTTGTTCTTCGTTGATAATGAAACGGATCATAAGGCAGTGTTGCTATTGGAGGAATATTTCCACCTTGTACCGTCCACTGTGTACCGTCTTCTTCATATCTTTTCACCAAATCTCTACAAACTGGAATTTCTAATTCAGGATCTTCTGTTAAACTTACCCTTACCGTATCTCCAATTCCATCTTCTAATAAAGTACCAATACCAGCGGCACTTTTCACCCGTCCATCTTCGCCATCACCCGCTTCGGTAACACCCAAGTGCAGGGGATAGCACTCACTAAATTCATGCTCCATTTGTTGAACCAACAAACGATAAGCTTGCACCATTACTTGTGGATTACTGGCTTTCATACTAAGCACAATATTGTGGTAATCTTCACTGCGGGCAATGCGCAAAAATTCCATAGCACTCTCTACCATACCAATGGGAGTATCGCCATAGCGACTCATAATTCTATCGCTTAGTGAACCGTGATTGGTGCCAATGCGCATAGCGGTTCCATATTCCTTACAGATTTTTACCAATGGGGTAAATCGCTCTCTTATGCGCTCTATCTCTTCTAAGTATTCAGCATCGGTATAATCAATTTGTTCAAATTTTTTCTTGTCCACATAATTACCCGGATTCACCCTTACTTTTTCAACAATACGAGCGGCTATTTCCGCAGCATTGGGTGTAAAATGGATGTCGGCAACCAACGGAGTATGGTATCCACGTTTGCGGAGTTCGTCTTTAATACATTGCAAATTTTCCGCTTCTTTTTTTGAAGGAGCGGTGATGCGCACCAGTTCTGCACCCGCATTAATACAACGGATGGCTTGCTGAACTGTGGCCAGCGTATCCATGGTATCGGTGGTAGTCATGGTTTGCAAACGAATGGGATGTCCGTTACCAATGAGGAGATCGCCAATTTTTACTTCCCGAGTTTTTAATCGGCTATAAGTGGTGAGTGAGTTACAATAGAATTGCATAAACTTCTTAAATATTTATCGTTTGCCTTCAAAGAAACCTTGTTCGGTCATTATTTTCTTAAACAGATCCATGCGAATTTTTACGAGGTCTGCGTCTGCTGCAGCTTCAATATTCAGCACAAAAAAGTAAGGATGTTTGTTTTCTTCAATCCACCCAACAACCCATGCCAACGATCTGCCATTGGGAGTTACTCCAAGTCCCGTTTTATAACTGAGTTGGTAATTGGCGGTCGACTCACGAAGCATCACGCGTTTTACAATGTCTTGGGTTCTTTTTTGAAAAGGAAGTTTTCCAAAATAAAGTTTTTTCATGAGTCCCAATTGTTCATCGGCAGTAACTTTTAAGGTTTTACTCAGCCAGAAGCTATCTATATAATTACCTATTTGGTGATTGCCATATTTTAAACTATCGAGCCATAGTTGCATGGTATCTTTTCCAATTCTTCTAGCAACTTCTTGATAGTAGGGAACGGCCGATACTTTAAAAGCTTCGGCCATAGTAAGGTCTTTATTCCAGTCAGGAATGGATCTAACCACTCTATCCCATTTAATAATCATTTTTTCATTTACTATTCTTCCGGTTTCAATTCCAATTAATGAATTCACAATTTTAAAAGTAGATGCTGGCGTATAAGCACTGTCTTTAAATCGTTTTAGGTTATGAATAACAAACGTGCCCGTAGCATTATCATACAATGCAAAACTGCCTTGAACATGGAAGGAATCAAAATAAGTTTGTATTTTTTTATCTGACTTAACGTTGTTGGAAGAACAGGAACTAAATACTAAAGCTCCAGTAGATAATAATAAAATGGTAAGCAAATTCAGTACAGCGTTATTTTTCATCATATATTATTTTTTAGATACCCAGTTCTTGCTTCACTTTAGTAAATGCCGCAATGGCTTTATCTAAATGCGCCTGTTGGTGTGCTGCGCTTAATTGAACCCTTATACGCGCCTGTCCCTTTGCTACTACGGGATAGAAAAACCCTACTACATAAATACCTTTATCTAATAACCTTGCTGCAAAATTTTGTGCTACTACTGCATCGTATAACATAATGGGAACTATGGGATGATCGCCTGCCTTAATATCAAAACCAGCTTCGGTCATTTTTGTTCGAAAATAGTTGGTATTGTATTCTAGCTTATCCCTCAGTGTGGTAGTGGCACTAAGCATATCAAGCACGGCAATGGAAGCTCCAACAATACTTGGGGCAACCGTATTGGAGAAAAGATAAGGGCGACTTCGCTGCCGCAGCATTTCAATGATTTCTTTTTTGCCAGATGTGAATCCACCGCTTGCGCCACCCAATGCTTTACCAAGTGTTCCGGTAATAATGTCTATTCTACCCATAACATTTCTGTATTCGTGGGTGCCGCGACCAGTCTTGCCTAAAAATCCAGAAGAATGACACTCATCAATCATTACAATAGCATTGTATTGGTCAGCTAGGTCGCAAATTTTATCGAGCTGGGCAATGGTACCGTCCATGCTGAAAGAGCCATCAGTAACAATAACCCTGCTTCTGCAATGGTCACTTTCTTTGAGTTTTATTTCCAAATCAGCCATATTATTGTGTTCATATCGATAGCGTTGTGCTTTGCACAATCTAACGCCATCAATAATAGATGCGTGGTTTAGCGCATCGCTGATGATAGCATCTTGTTCTCCAAATAAAGGCTCAAATACACCTCCATTCGCATCAAAAGCAGCCGCATATAAAATGGTATCTTCAGTGCCAAGAAAATCAGCTAGTTTGGCTTCTAATATTTTATGAATATCTTGGGTACCACAAATAAAACGAACACTACTCATGCCATATCCATATGTATCAATGGCATGGTGAGCAGCCGCCACTACAGCGGGATGAGAAGATAGACCTAAATAATTATTGGCACAAAAATTTAAAACTTTTACACCATTCACTACAATTTCTACACCTTGTTCACTGGTAATAATGCGTTCATTTTTGAATAGACCGGCCACTTTAATTTCTTCCAATTCGCGGCCAATGCGGGCAACAAAATCATTGTTCATAAAACCTTTATTAGAAAGGCAAAGGTAAGGAAAGTTCAGGCTTTAAACAGCGGTGATAAAACGATAGCCTATTCCTTTAATGGTAATGATCTGAAGAACTGGGTCTTCTTTTAAATAACCCCTTAATTTAGTAATATATACATCTAAGTTTCTACTATTAAAAAAAGAGTCGTTACCCCAAATATGCATAAGGAGGTGTTTGCGCTGGATGAGTTCAGTATTATTGAGGTAGAGATAGCTCAATAATTCGCTTTCGCGGTAAGACAATTTTCTGATTGCTCCATTAAAAATCAATAATTGCTTGTGCGTATAAAACTGAAAATGACCGATTCTAAGCAAATCGTCTACACTTTTAGCAAGATCTGGTTTGGAAATCCTTAGTGCATTTTCAATGCGAATAATCAATTCTTCCATACTAAATGGCTTGCGAATATAATCATTAGCTCCTGCTTTAAAGCCTTTCACCACATCTTCAGTTTGTGTTTTTGCTGTTAAGAAAATAATTGGAAGATCTGCTTGAATTTGTCGAATATCATTTGCCAGTTCAAACCCATTTCTATTAGGAAGCATGATATCAAATACGCAAATATCTGGAAGAAAATTTTTAAACTGATCCAATACTTTGGCACCATCTGTCTCCATGAATACATCAAACCCTCTTTGCAGAAGTGATTCAAATACTATTTTGCCAAGGAACAATTCATCTTCTACATATAAAATTTTAACAGCCATTAGAATATTTTTTAACTTTTAAGGGGGTTATCTATTTTATAAGAAATATCAGTGTTGTTATTTGCCAAAGGCAACCATACTATGAATTCACTTCCTTTACCTAATTCACTTTTCACTTCAATATGTCCCTGATGAAGTTTAACAATATGATTAACATAACTCAACCCAAGTCCATACCCTTTCACATTGTGTATATCTTTTGTAGGCACTCGAAAAAATTTTTCGAATATTTTGTGTTGAAACTGTTGAGGAATTCCAAGGCCATTATCTATAATATATAATTGAATGATATTATGAATAGGAGTATGGACTATTATTTTTACTGTGGCATTTTCCATGCTGTACTTTAATGCATTATCTAATAAATTATAAAAAACGCTGGAAATATGCAGCTTATCTGCCTCTATAAATAATGCTGGCAAATCGGCCTCAAAAATAATTTGGGTATTTTTTTTATCGAATTGCAACTGCATAGTATTGATAATTTCTGCTATGAGTTGATTTATATCAAACCACTCTTTATTAAGTATGATTTTATCAGACTCAAACATGGAAAGTTTTAGTACTTTATCTACCAGTAACCCTAATCGTTGCATTTCTGATGCAGAAATATCTAGGTATTCTTTGGTTCTTTCAGGATTCTGAAGTGCATTAAAGTTTTTCAATGCTTCTATGGCAACATTAACTGTAGCAATAGGCGTTTTAAGTTCATGGGTAATATTGCTAATAAATTCATTTTTAAATATGGCCAACTTTTGTTGTGCAAGTAAATTTCTGTACAAAAAAATAAATGCAATTGATATAAACCCTACTAATAATAGTGAGAGCAATGCCTGTGGCAAAATCTTCTGCATCAAAATACGATTGGGTTGATTGAAAGCCACCTGATACCATTTTGATTTTATAAAACCTACGGTTGCTAAATTTGTTTTAAATATTCCTGATTGAACCGTGTCTTTTAAATGCAAAGAGTCGTAGAATCCAGTTTTAATTGTAAAGTCTAAATTTATACCTGCTTTTTTAAGGCTAATGCTATAAGCAGAGTCCAATGATTTTATTGGCAGTGAATCAGCCACTGGATTGCTTCTAGTAAATAGGCTTACAAATGATCGGTTCAGTGCAAACTTTGTAGGAATTTTTCGAGTTTTCTGTCGTGCTATTCTTGGAACTGTATCACCTGATTTTTTAAATAAAAAAACGGTAGGCGATATTTCTCTATTTATAACAAACTGTGTTTTGGTTTTAGCAATACTATCCGATGTGACCCCAGTTGAAGCAGCAGGGCTGCGATGTATATTGATTCGTAAAATTGAATTTGATCTAGGCGATAGTGTATCAAATACCATTCTAATTCGTTTAGTATCACTGGTACCTGCATGGATAAAAGTGTAGGATTTTACCAAGCTATCGGTAGTTATTTTAAGTAATTTTTTCAGCAGCCCACTATCTTTTGGAAATTTGGCTTTTATACTATCCCGTTCTTTTAAAAATGCATTGGCTGCTTCTAATGCAAATAAGTTATTGCCTTTCCCAGTATTGTAAATAAGTGTATCCGATTTAAATCGGTTAATTTGCATCGTATAAACCAATTCTTTAAAAAGCAGGTCTGTTTGCTTCTGCACCCTTTCTTTTTCCTCTAAAAATATTCGGTTTACCCAATAGCATTGAAAAGCAACTATTACGGTAATAGCACTGAACATTACTACTTTTGACAATCTAAGTTTACTCATGTTAGAATACAAATATAACTATTGAAAATGGGCGACTATAAAATATTAACCTTAATTAACCTTAGAATAAACTTACTTAACAATGCAAGGAATAGCTTTGAAATAAAAACAACAAAATATGAAAATTTTAATCACAGCCATTGTAATATTTGCATCAAGCACCATAAATGCGCAAATGAAAGAGGGGACAATTGTATATGAAAAAACAACAAACCTACACCGAACCATTGCGAATGAACAAATGAAAGCTATGATGCCAGAGTTTAGAAACAGCAAGCATCTTTTGCTTTTCAAAGACAGTATTTCTGTGTATCGGATGATTCCCGAAGCAGAGGCACCTGATCCATTTGCTGGTGGAAATGGGGGTGGTATGGTTATGAAATTTAGTGGCGGAGCAGATGGTGGAGATCTGTATCATAATTTTTCAGAATTAACCAGCATACAAGGAAATGAATTTGCTGGCAAGAATTTCTTAATAGTAGATTCGTTAAAACAGCAAGGTTGGAAACTGAGTGATGAAACCAAAAAAATTCTAGGATATACTTGTTACAAAGCAAGTAAAAAATCTAAAGCATTAACCAGATCTATTAAGATGGTAACATCAAATGCTGGAAATATACCCACAGATACAATGGCTAATAAAATAACAGCACCAAAAGAAATTGAAGTAGTAGCTTGGTACACTCCAGATATTCTAACCCCAGTAGGGCCTGAAAGCCACAGTATGCTTCCTGGCGCAATTTTAGAAATTGATATTGACAATGGGCTGATTTTTTTTAAAGCTACTGAAATAAAAAACTCAGTAAATACTAAGGAGTTGAAAGCACCCACTAAAGGGAAAACAGTAACAAAAGCTGCTTACCAAAAAATGGTTCAAGAAATGATGATGCAAGGAGGACCTGGCATGTTTCAAATGAATCGAAATTAGTTTGTTAGGGTTTATAAAAAGGGGATGAAATTGAACACTTAATTCTGTGCATCCGCCTCCTCATATATACGAAAGCCGACAACTGTTAGTTTTTCATTTGAAAAGCAGGGTGTTGTTATTTTAGGCGGTGCATTAGGTCTGTCTGTACTTTTTACCCGGTTTCGTTTTTTCTTATTCCCTTTAGTGGGCAATTGGTTCGATATTGCCGAACCAATTTGAAAATAATTGAGAAAGCATGTTATTTCTGTTACCCGCTGCTATTTCTGAACCTTTCAGTTAATTCTTCCAATCGCTTAATCAATTCCTGAAAATCTTTAGCCTTTCCATAAATCATGCTGTTTCGCATTAACCGGTAATCTTCCTCCCATAAATTTATAACACCAACAGGAGGGATGAAATTTATTTTTGAAGGGATATGCAATGAATAATCCATCCCCCTTAACTGATTGAATTTTTTACGGTGTTCTATTATGGATTGGTACAATGCTTTATCAGCCAATGCTGCGCTGCCATGAATCGTATCCATCAATCTTTCTAAATCATACAGGTGGCGTGACATCCTTCCATGCCTTATAAGTTCAGTGGGTTTTAAAAATTCTTCATGCAGCAAAAAAGTTTTTTCTAAAAAAGTTCTTTTGGGATCTACGGTTTCAACAAAGATGGGCTGGTCGCCAAAAGATTGTTCAGGGAAAGTATTGCCAATAATAGACTGGATTTTTCTGTTGCTGGAAGGCTCACGTAATGAACGGGCACCTATTTCTATTAATACCTTTTCAGCAATGTAACTTGTTTTATCAAGTATGGATTTGTATTGCAATTCCAATAACTGTGGGTCTCTGTCAGAATCTTTAGATGCCTGTGCCGTAAGGGAAAATATATCTGGCGAAACTTCCATTTCCAATAACTGTTCTTCAATCGCATTTTTAAAATCACAGCTTATGAATTTATAAGATGCCTTTCTTAAATTTTTCATCTGGCTGTTACTCAAATCGCCTGTAAATCCCAGTGCCTCTCTGTCTAAAGCCAGGTCAATATCTTCAGAAAACCGTTCAATTAAATCCCAGGATTTACTTAAAGAAGTACCACCTTTAAAAACAATGTTCTTTGCCCATTTTGTGCTGAACGTAACTTTCAAAGCCAGTGTAACCCACCAATCCTTTTCAATGGCATTTTCCGGCAGTCCGGTTCTGGCACTTACAGCATTTAATATTTCAATTCTTCTTTTTTCTGGTAATTGTAGCCACTCAATCATTTTACTTCATTTTTTCGGTGATGGAATACAATAATTGTGCAATCCATTCGGGGGCCAGTTTTGCATCTCCCTTTATTATTTCTTTGTTTTCCTTTTGCAATATTTTTGTCAGATGGATGATTATTTCGGGTGTCACTCCAGCCTTACCCAATTCTTCCAATGCCTGTATTGCAAGGCTGCATATTTTCCCTCTGGTTGATAACTTTTTTGGAGTGGTTGACTTAAAGGTGATAGTTCTTTTTCCAGCTCTTATTATTTTGGGTTTGCCATCGGTAAGATATACAACTTGCATTGGCACCTGGGTAGAAATCCCCAGTTTGTTTAAAGCATTTACTCCAGCAGGCATTATTCTTACTTTATCACGTTTTGCAATTGCCTGAGCAATATCATCTGTAGAAGGATACAATGCCCCTAATACAGGGTCTACCTGTGGAAGCAAATAAACACCATGTGCCAGCCGCTTTAATACTCCGTCTTTTACTAACCTAGAAAGCGTTTGCCTGATTGCATCCGCACTAGCATCCCCCTTAAAATCGGAAGGGAAAATAAGCCTGCCCTTCTTTGTTTTCAGTATTTGAGTAAGTAGCGTATTGTGAATTGACTTCTCCATTTTAAAGTATCTTTTACGTCACAAAAATATATCAATAATGTGACAAAATAACCCGCTGAATCATTATTTTGGTTTCTGCTCTTTACTTTTATTATAGATATTGCCAGTTAATCCAACGTAATTGGTGGGCAGTGGTCAACTTAATCAGTCCATCCAAATCATTATTCCCTAATTACCATGCAACACAAAAACCTAATTTTAACAAAGCGTGTTTTGTGCTTAAAAAAATACAAAATATTGAGTTTTGGCTGGTTATATTGTTATGAACTTAGCACTGTATGAAAATATACCACGCATAAATGACGGTATTTAAACCATGTGAAACTTAAAAATAAAGTGTAATCTGATTAATGCGCTTTTAGTTAAGTTCAATTTTGCAGACACTGTCTGCAAAATACTACCCGAATCATCTGGCAATAAAAGCAGAACAGGATGCTTGCAAAAAAATTTCAGGGGCATGAAAATTAAATAACTGCACCATGCACGGAAACTATTTGTAAATAATACGTAGTGTGCAAGACCTGCTTCAGGCAGAAATCGAAACTGTGCTGGGTGAACTGGGCTTGTAGTACTTGGGCATAAGGAAATAAGAGATTTTATGGGACGGAGCTAAAAAAATTGATTCAATCCGCATTACACCTTAGTTTGCATCTGCAATAAGGGATATTTTTGATCATTTATTGCAGACAAGTACTTAAAATATCATAATGCTCACTTTACAAAATTTCGAGAAGCAGGTAAATTCAACTATCCTGAAAAGGGGGGAAGATTATTACATTAACGGCAATGTGACAGCCTGTGAAGAAACAGGCGATGGTACATGGTCAGCAGAAGTGGAAGGTTCAGAAATGTATGAAATAGAAATAACCATAAAAGACAAGGGCGAAGTAAGTGATTATGTATGTGATTGCCCTTACAATGGCGGCATCTGCAAGCATGTAGTGGCTGTTTTATTTGTGTTGAAAAATGAAATAAAGGAATCGGAAGTAAAATCCAAAAAGGGTGGACAAAAAGGTGTGCTTGAAACATTGTTACAGACCTTAACAAAAAATGACTTTCAGAATTTTATAAAAGACTATGCGGCAAAAAGTAAAAATTTTAAAACTGAGTTTGAATTGTTTTTTGCTGACAGGGATGGCAGGATTGATGTGGAGAAAAATTACTCCGAACTAATAAAAAAAATACTGCAGAAAAATTCAAGCCGAGGCTATATTGATTACAGGGCTTCCTTTGGTTTGTCAAAAGAAGTTGATAAACTTTTAGAAACGGGTTTGGGATATGCCGCAAAAAATAATTTCAGAGATGCGTTTGCCCTTGCAAAAGCTGTTTTGAAACCCATGATGGAAGCAATCCAAAACTGTGATGATTCCAACGGTAACCTGGGCAGCAATATCGAAGGCGCAATAGAAATCCTGGAAATAATAACTTCTGCAAAAACAGCAGCCGTAAATATCAAAGAAGAACTGTTTGATTTTTTACAAAAGGAACTGCACGACAAAACCTATTTCGACTACGGCGATTTTGGTTATCATCTGTTTTCACTTTTTCAAAAACTTGCGGTGCAGCTTGATAAAACTACTGTTTTCCTTTCATTTATTGAAAT
Organism: Sphingobacteriia bacterium; assembly: GCA_031369485.1. GTDB lineage: Bacteria > Bacteroidota > Bacteroidia > Chitinophagales > Chitinophagaceae > Sediminibacterium. Next base: position 35,460 of record JANMOT010000058.1, on the reverse strand, counting down.
ACAAATTCCTAAGCTTACCGGCAAATATGACGATTACAGAAAGGAATATTTTGAGCAAAGCCGGATAGAATTTTTGCACCAAACCGGCAAGACTGCTGAGGCTGAAAAATTGGTGCAGCAGAATATGGATATTGCAGAAGTGCGGATGGAAGTAATAAAAAAAGCTATTAGTAAAAAGGATTATGCTGAAGCAAAGAAACTGATAGCGGGTGGTATCAAGGTAGCAGAAGGCAAAGGGCATCCTGGTACAGTTGCTCAATGGGAAAGGGAGTTATTGCATATTGCACAATTGGAAAAAGATACAGCCACCATCAGCCATTATACAAAGTATTTTACTTTTGATCGTGGTTTTTCTGCCGAATATTACCATCAATGGAAAAAGACATTTACCGCAAATGAATGGAAGCCAGCAATAGAACAGCATATTGCTGAAACCATACAAAAGATTACAGCAGAATGGAATAAAAAAAAATACCAGATGTGGCAGTCCGGGTCTCATCCGCCTTTGCTGCAAAGCCTGGCTCCAATTTACATACAGGAAAAATATTGGGATAGGCTGCTGGCTTTGGTGCAGCAGGCAAACAACCTGAATGTAACATTGGAATATCATCCTCATCTTCTAATAGATTATTCACCCGAATTGCTTGCTATTTATCTGCCCGCATTAGAAGAGTATGGAGTTAATGCAAATGGCCGTGTAGATTACGCCGATTTGGTAAACAAAATGCAGAAGATAATAAAAGATATACCTGCAGGAAAACAAAAAATACTGAACATTGCTAAACAGTTGAAAGAAAGATTTTCTGTAAAACCACGCCGCCCGGCCATGATTGAAGAACTTGATAAAATATTCTAATAGCTATGCTTACTAAAGAAGAAATGCAACACAAAATTGATTATGAAGTTATAGTGGACTGCTAAGATGAATATGAAATAAGCATGGGATGGTATTACTATATGGAAGAATCGCTGAAATTTCTATTTAAAGCTATGGCAAAACTAAAAATGGCTGATGGGGAAATTAAGTTAATTGAAATAAAAGTTACAGGATTGGCTTACATCATTAGTTCAAGATGACCAAGGGCAATTTCATTCGTTTCTTGTTGAGTGAAGCCATTCGCCCTATCAAGGTAGGATAGTATTTCATTCGTCCTCAAAGGATTATTTTCCAACCAAAGTGATTGAGCATACAACAGCCCTAATTGATTTGATAAAGTACTAACTGTTGGCGAAAACCCACCACCACTTCCAATTCTGCCGCCGCCGCCAAATCCACCTACACCACTGGAGTAAATGCATATGGTAGTGGTCTGGTAATCAGTATATGCATAATATTCATCCCCATTACAATTACACTGATCCCCATCTAGGTTATACCACCATTCTGTTCCCTCAGTAGTAGTCCAACAGAACTGTTCACCAACCGACATTGATTTCATTAAATTATTAGAAGATGCCTCTGGGGTGCTGGGTGACTTAAATTGGTACTTTCCAATCAATTTGTCTTTATCCAAATACCTAGCATACTTTGAACGAATACTATCTGGTAACATTCGAATATCTTGTAGTTTATACGTATTGGTATTGAACTTTATATAATTGAAATAATTCAGTATTGTTTGCACTTTTTGCGCATTTAGTTTAATCCCTTTATCAACAAATCCATAACTAACTAAATCGGCTTTAGTAAACACATCAAATGTAGTTGAATTCGATAGCAAATCTTGTACAGCAATAATAAACCCATTCACTTCTTTGGCGTTTTCAAATGCAAAAGGTAATATAAGCTAGTAGACTCTCCTTATTTTTTACTTTTTCTGCATCATTCCATAGGATATACCCTTTGTTTTGAATAAAGGATACAAGAAAATGTTCTTGTTTATTTTTTTGCCTGATTTTTCTAGCAATATTTTTAATATCATTATCCTTAATACTCTTCTCTGAAAAAAAATGAGCAACCATTACATCATCAGCCATAAAAGCTTCTGATATTTTTTTGGAATAAACAACTCACCAAAAATCTAGATTTAATACAAGAAAGGCATTGGTAGAGCAAAAGAAGGATTTTTTCATAGGGCTAGGACTGAAGTATGATAATTGGATTGCTGAATTTAATTTTATATCTACACTGGTTGTTAAACCCTAATGTCACAGTTAAATTTAACCCCCAAATACTAAATTTAAAATTAATACTTCAAAAGTCATGGTCTAACTGGTCATTTCCAAATTACCCCCCCTATTTATCAATAATATATTAACAATAAGTAGGGTCTATTTGGATTATACCAAGTAGCTTTATAGCAAAAATTATGTTGACTATACCTGACATAAGTAACAAAAGGAGCATGTTTCAAATGAATCGAAATCGATTTGCTAAAACGATCTTATCATAATACCTGAACCATTTTTAGCATTGCCCGATTTATTTAATCGATAACTAAAACTCAGCATAAAATAACGCTGTAAAACATTATACCTAGTGTCTTGAATAAAATTCTGATTAGCCGTTCTATTCACCCCTTGGTTTTTGTTAAGCAGATCCATTACGCTAAATTTCAGCTCCCCTTTCTTATACTTTAGAAAGCTCTTTGCAAGTGATATATTCCAAAATGGAATACTGATATTAAATCCATCTGACCGCCCACTGTTGATGGTATAATCAAAAATATTATTCATAATAAGTCCACCCGGCAAGTAGTTGGTAATATCAATTCCGTAAATGGTTTGAAGAAAATTATTATTGAGCTTTGGCTGCAATGAATACTGTGCTTTATTAAAATTCATTTTAACAGTTAGGTGAATATCCATTATACTATCTAAGTTGAACTGGTAGCCAATATTGGGTGTAATACTATAGTTGTCAATCACGTTTTTAGCGTCATTCACAAAACTAATATTTCTAAAATTATTGGCTGTTATACCCATATCAATACGAGATTTTAGGCGCTTTATTGGGAAACCTGCATTTATATTTCCGACCATAAAATAATTCCCATTGGCATTTACTGGCATGGTAATTCTGGATCCATTTGGCAATACCCTATCTGCATTAGCAAATGCATTATTAACTCTTGAATAGGAGAAGTAAGAAAAAATATTCCGCTGTGTAAACATATTGATAGAAAAGAGATTCATTGAAATAGTTTGGGTATAACTACGCTTTAAATTAGGATTACCTGTATAGGTATTCAGCGGATCGGTGATATCAGCAACCGGTTGTAATAGCTGGGTAGATGGTTGAGTGGTTGAAGTATTAAAATTTAAACCAATTGATAATGATTTTTGAAGCTTTAATTGAATGACCATCATGGGCAAAATATCTGTAAATGATTGCTGTATGGAACTTGCATTTGATTTGTTGATGCTTTCAAGCGTTGCCACCTGTAGATTTGCACCAGTAGTAATACTCATTTTTTTAAAATTAGATCTGAAACTCAATCCTCCACCGCTATATGTATACACACTTCTGAAATCGTTACTTAATGTATTATTTCGATTGTCAAATTTTCCATTTAATCTGTTGTAGTCAAAAACCTCTCTTTTACTCTCTCCAATATTGATACTGTAAAACCCACTCAATTCTAATAAAGAAGTTTTACCTATGCCCTCTGTAAATGCAAAATTAGTTCCCATGCTTCTTGTAGTAGCGTCGCGCTGGTTAATTTGACTAACTATAGAGTCAGGTAAAGGAAGCCCTACATTGTAAAACCGATTGGTAGTATTGAGCGACCCGTTTTGCTTACTATTATTAAAAGCAACGCTGGTAGTGGAAGATATAGTTCTCCCCTTTTTTCTAAATCTTCTTCTTACTAATAAATTACTATTGAAATTAAGGGCATCAGAAATATTATTCGATCGGGTAGTTCCCTCGTTTATAATATTTTGCCTTGCATCAGTAGATGTATAATTGGTATTTGTATTGGCCAGATTTTTCTGAGTTGTTATTTGAGGCGTGAATTTAAGTGAAGTAAAACTGTCAATTTTATGATCCAACGCTGCACTCATTCTTTGTTGCTGGCTCTGCCTAATATCGGTACTGTTTGCGGTATAGTTAAAATTATTTCCAGGTAGTAAATTAGCTCTATTCACTGCACGGTCGGTCTGCAAATTCACATCAGTTGCAATTCCGCTCAGGTTAAGATCAGTTTTCTTTTTCCAATTATTATTGTAATTGAGCCCCCCTGCAATAGTTCTTGCGATGCCTTGTTGGTTTTGACCCAAACCAGAAATTGGAAGTCCACCATTGTCGCCATTTTCTCCGACTGAAATATTTATGCCTCCGCCATTTCTCATTCCCCTAGCCATGTCTCCGGTAAAATTCATGATATCTGAAATGGAGAAACCTTGCTTATTGGTATTGTTTGCCATTCCGAGTAAAGAAATCTGTTTATCGCCTTTGAAGCGATTGATATTGGTTTGACCTTCATACCTGTTTTTATTTCCAGCACCAGCTGTTGCCTTGCCAAAAACTGAATTATCTCTGTCTTTTTTAAGTTTAAGATTAATGGTTTTTGCTGTTTGTCCATCATCAATTCCAGTAAATTCACTGCGATCGCTTTTCTTATCAAAAACCTGCACTTTATCAACGGCATCGGCGTCTAAATTTCTAGTGGCTAATTTAGGATCGCCCGTAAAAAATTCCTTTCCGTTTACCAAAAAACGATTTACTTTTTGTCCATTTACACTTACTGTTCCATCACGGTCTACCGTGACTCCTGGAAGTTTCTTCAGTAAGTCTTCTACTACTGCATTGAGTTGTGTTTTAAAATTTTCTGTGTTGAATTCAACCGTATCGTTGTTAATTACAATGGGTGGTCTTCTGGCAGTTACCACCACTTCACCAGCATGCAATAAATCTGTAAGTACCAAATTTTCTAAGTTCGCTTTGTCTGTTCCATTCAATGAAACTGGCTTCCACAAAGGAAGGTAGCCGACGTAAGAAAAAGAGAGCAGATAATCTCCTTTGGGTAGCCCATTCAATTTGAATTTACCGGAAGAGTCAGCTCTTGCAAAACTTACCAGCGTTGAGTCCCTTTGTTTCACCACAGAAACAGTAGTATAAGCAAGCCCCCGCTGGGAAACAGAATCTATTACTTTTCCTATTACAATTGAGCCATTTTGTTGGGCTTGAATTGTGCCAGTAATCAGGAAAAAAAATATTAAAAAGCCGCTTAATTTCATACATTAGATTTGATGTACGAAACTAAACGGCTCACAATAAAACCAGGGTTAAGCAACCTATGGAAAAGGTTAATGAAAGTTAATATTATTCTATCCCCAGTAATTCAACTTCAAAAATAAGTAGTGAACCTGGTAAAATTAAATCGCCTTTTTGCTGATCACCATAAGCAAGATCTGCCGGAATATATAATTTCCATTTGCTGCCAATAGTCATTAATTGAAGTGCTTCTTGCCATCCAACAATTACATTACCCAATGGAAAACTAATGGGCTCACCCCTATCTACAGAGCTGTCAAATATAGCTCCATTCATTAATGTTCCGTGGTAATGACATTTTACTTTATTGCTCAGCTTAGGCTTTAAAGTGTCGCTGCCATTTTTTATTATTTCGTACTGCATACCACTGGGCAAGCTGATTACGCCAGCACGTTTGCCGTTGACTGCTAAAAATGCTTCCCCTGCCTTTCTTGCACCACTTGATTTACTCTTATTTATTTTTTGTTGGTAATTGCCAATACATCCATCTAATATTCCATCGGCGATCAGTGGTTTTTTAGATTGAAGTGCGTCTTGCATTCCTTTTTGAAAAATTTGCATATTTAGTGGATCTAATCCTTGCGCTTTCAGGTTTTGGGCTATTCGCATACCAAGTGCATAGCTGGCACTATCTATTGCAGATTTAAAAATTACAGCAACAGTTGATTTTTCGGGTGTTTTAGCAGTTGATTTTACCGCAGGTTTTACTTGCGCATTAGTCAAGGTTACGGTGAACCCCATTGTAAGGAATAAGATTGTTTTTTTCATTTGCTTTATTTTATTTTTTGTAGCGTGTTTTTTTCAATCAATTAAAGTATAAATATAGGTATTCTAAATAAAGAGTAATTCAATGGCTGATATTGCTTTATTAAATTCAAATCGGTTGATAATTTCCTCCATCATTATGTTGATTTCAGCAGTACAGAGTTGCCCCATACTTCCTTCATGGGTATGGTTTAATTCAGTAGTATAAGTAAAAGATCCATTCTCAATAGCTTGTCCCACTTGCTGGTAAGCATCTCTAAAAGGCATCCCACTTAAAACCAATTTATTCACTTCTTCTACGCTAAAAAGATAGCGGTATTTTTCATCTGCAATTACAGAGGGTTCTATGCGAATATTAGAGAGCATTAGGTGAACCATTTGTAAGCAATTATTCAATTCGGCGAAAGCAGGAAAAAGGTGTTCTTTCAGCAACTGGAGATCACGCTGGTAGCCAGAAGGAAGGTTGGCCGTCATTAAACTTATTTCATTCGGCAATGCTTTTATTCTGTTACAATAGGATCTTACCAACTCAAAAACATCGGGATTTTTTTTATGGGGCATAATGCTAGAACCCGTGGTGAGTTCAGCAGGGAAAGAGATAAAGGCAAAATTCTGGTTTAGGTACAAACAGGCATCCATACTCAATCTCGCCAATGTATCTGCAATATTAGCCATTGCTGTTGCAACAATACGTTCTGTTTTGCCTCTTCCCATTTGTGCGTAAACCACATTATAATTCAGGTTGCTGAAACCAAGTAAGTCCGTTGTTAATTTTCTATTAATGGGAAAAGAAGATCCATATCCAGCCGCCGATCCCAATGGATTTTTATTTACAACACGGTATGCTGCTTCTAGCATATTCATATCATCCACCAAGCTTTCTGCGTAGGCACCAAACCACAATCCAAAAGAAGATGGCATGGCCAATTGTAAATGGGTATAGCCAGGCAATAAATGGTTTTTATATTGCTCGCTTTTTTCTTGTAATAATTTAAATAATTGATTGGTTTGTGCAACCAACTGGGTAATTTCTGCGCGAAGAAATAATTTAATATCTACCAGTACTTGATCGTTTCTACTTCTTGCGCTGTGAATTTTTTTTCCGATGTCTCCCAACTGCTCTGTAAGTAAAAACTCTATATAAGAATGAATATCTTCTACCCCAGTAGGGATACTAAAATTGGGTTGAATTACTTTTTGATAAATAGATTGTAAGGCTTTCACCAAGCTATCTGCCTCTTGCTGCTGAAGCAAGCCTACTGATGCCAACATTTTAGTATGGGCAATAGATCCCATAATATCATAGGGTGCTAGCATACCGTCGAAATCTTTATCCCTTCCAACCGTAAATTCTTCTACGCTATTGGCAGTTTGGGTATTGGGTTTGCTCCACAAGTTCATAATACTGCATTTAATAGTTGAATATAAAAATCAATACCTGCTTTTATTTCGTCCATAAAAATAAATTCATCTGCAGTATGGCTTCTAGCACTATCCCCAGGACCAGCTTTTAACGTTGGGAAATTCATCAACGCTTTATCGCTGGTAGTGGGGCTTCCATAACAGGTTTTGCCCAAAGCTACGCCCGCTTTTACCAATGGATGATCTAATGCAATGGCAGTCGATTTCAGTCGCGTACTTCTCGGGTATATTTTTGCTTGCACATTTTGCTGAATAATGGCTATTACTTCATCAAAACTGTATAATTCATTCACGCGCACATCCATTAAAAAACTGGTTTGGGCGGGTACTACATTGTGTTGTTTATTATCGGTATGAATAGACGTTACCGTCATTTTCACTGCCCCCAACAAATCACTTTTTTTATCAAAAATATAATTTTGAATCCAGTGAATATCGTTGATTGCTTTGTACAAAGCATTATCGCCCTCATTCCTAGCAGCGTGACCAGCTCTGCCTATTACTTCTGCATCTAGTACCAACAACCCTCTTTCTGCAACAGCAAGGTTGAGTAAAGTGGGTTCACCAACAATGCCAAAATCAATTGTTGGTAGTAAGGGTAATAGCAATTCAATTCCATCAGACCCAGAAATTTCTTCTTCGGCAGAAGCAGCAAAAATAATATTATACGCTAAGTCTTTCCGATCATAGAAATAAACAAAACAAGCCAAGAGTGAAACGAGACAACCACCTGCATCGTTGCTCCCCAAACCAAACAATTTGCCATCTACAATCATTGGCTCAAAAGGATTGATGGTATATCCTTTATTGGGCTTAACCGTGTCGTGATGAGAGTTGAGTAATATCCAAGGTTTGGCAGGATCAGTAAATTGATTGGTGGCCCAAATATTATTGAGTTTTCGTTGAAAAGGAATTGAATATTGTTGTAGAAACGACTCCAATATTAAAGCCGTTTTATCTTCTTCTTTACTAAAAGAAGGGGTAGCAATTAATTGCTGAAGTAAGTTAACTGCGTCTTGGTATAAATGATCCTTATTATGCATGTGTAATGGTTGTGCCGGAATGGCCATTCAAAAGATGTATCAACTGATCTGCTTTGCCTATCACCACTTTGCTCACTCCTTTATTCAAGGCCTCAAAAGCATTGTCCAGCTTGGGTATCATACCAGCAAAAATTAAGTTTTTTTCTTTTAGTTCTTTATAGTATTCAGGTGCAATTAAGGGAATCACCGAAGCTTCATCATTGGTATCTAATAAAACACCTGATTTCTCAAAAGTGTACACAAGTGTTGTAGTAAAAAAACTGCTGAGAGCAGTTGCCAATTCCTGTGCTATGGTATCTGCATTGGTATTAAGCAATTGTCCATTACCATCATGTGTAATAGGCGCAACTACTGGTGTGAATTGATTTGAAATAAGCTGTTGAAAAAAGGAAGTATTTACTTGATCAATATCCCCTACAAATCCATAATCAGTTGCCGCATGATTTCTTTTGTGTGCAAGAATGGCATTCGCATCTGTACCAGAAATTCCTATGGCATTACAACCGTGCTGCTGCAATATTGCGGTTATATTTTTATTGATAAAACCAGCGTAAACCATGGTGACTATTTTAAGGGTTTCTGCATCTGTAACCCTTCGCCCATCAATCATCTGTTGCTGAATACCCATTGCTTCTGCCATGCGTGTAGCCAGTTTACCACCACCATGAACCAATATTTTAGCTGCATCTATTGCAGCAAATGATGCTAGAAAAGCGGCTAGTGCCGATTCATCATCAACAATATTTCCACCAATTTTTATAATAAATAGTTTGTCCATATATTTATTATTAGCGGTTTAAAATAGCAGATAAAACAGATTGTGCCGCCCATACACGGTTGCCCGCCTGTTTTGTTACGATGCTGTTGGAGCCATCTAAAATTTCATCACTCAATTCTATATTTCTTCTTACGGGTAAGCAATGCATTATTTTAGCTTGATTGGTCAACGCCAGTTTTTGATTGGTCAGCATCCATGCAGGATTATTTTCGTACACTTTACCATAGTCGGTATAAGTACTCCAGTTTTTCACATATACAAAATCAGCATTTTGCAATGCTTCATCTTGATGGTGGGTAATGGTAGCACCTTTGGTAAATTCTTCGGCTAATTCATAATCTTCGGGATGGGTAATTACAAAATCGGCTTCACCCCAAGCATTAACCCACTGCGCAAAACTATTGGCTACACATTGTGGAAGTGGTTTAATATGAGGAGCCCATGTAAGCACAATTTTAGGTCGTGAAACACTTATTTTTTGAGCAAATATTTCTTCTTGAATGGTAATAATATCGGTAAGTGATTGTAAAGGGTGGAGGGTAGCGCTTTCGAGACTGATTACTGGCACACCAGCATATTTAATAAATTGATTGATATACATTTCACTGTAATCGTCTTCCCTATTTTTTAGGGATGGGAAAGTTCTGATGGCCAATACATCAAAATACTGCCCCAATATAGGTGCTGCATCTTTAATATGTTCTACTGTATTACCACTCATAATGGCTCCTTCTTCAAACTCCAATGCCCACCCTTCTTTGTCAACATTAAACACAATAGCTTCCATTCCTAAATTAGATGCGGCAACCTGTGTACTCAGCCTGGTACGTAAGCTTGGATTCAAAAAAAGTAACCCAATTCTTTTCCCTTTACCCAGTAACTGATCTATCAATGGATTGGCTTTATAATCCAATGCTTTTTTTACCAGTGCATTGATATTACCCGCATCGTGTACAGAAATAAATTGTGTCATGGATTGATTTTTATTGAGCAAGTTCAGCAATGGCCTCCTTAAGTGCATCTAGAAATTCATCACATTGTTTTCGAGTGATGGCCAATGATGGTAATATACGAATGGTGTTGGGTTTAGCTTCTCCAGTAAATATATTAAAATCGGTGAGTAATTTTTTCTTAAGCCCCTTTAAATGTTCAGGTGTGTCAAAGCCAATCATCAATCCCCTACCTCTCAAATTTTCAATTCCATCAATGGTTTTGAGTTGACTCATTAAGTACATTCCTCTTTGTTTGGCCATGCTGATTAAGTTCTCTTGCTCTATCACTTCCAAAACAGCTAATGCAGCAGCGCAGGCCAAATGATTACCGCCAAATGTGGTACCCAACATTCCATGCTTGGGTTGAATATGGGGTGCAATTAAAATTCCACCGATAGGAAATCCGTTGCCCATACCTTTTGCCATAGAATAAATATCTGCATGAACCCCTGCTGCATCGTGTGCAAAAAACTGACCCGATCTTCCATAGCCGCATTGTACACTATCTGCAATATATACTGCACCTGCATCATCGCACAAGGTTCTAATTGAGCGTAAAAAAGAATCAGTTGCAGCAATAATTCCACCCACACCTTGAATGCCTTCAACAATAACTGCTGCTATGGTTTCCCCATGCTGTTGAAAGCAAGTTTTTAAAGCATCTTCATCATTAAAAGGTAGAAAAATAATATTGTCAGTCTCGTTTACTGGTGCCACAATAGATTTATTATCAGTAGCTGCTACTGCCAAAGAAGTTCTTCCGTGAAAAGATTTGCTGAATGCAATAATTTTTTTACGTCCCGTATGAAAGGAGGCTAATTTAAGTGCATTTTCATTGGCTTCGGCGCCGCTATTGCAAAGAAACAACTGGTAATCTGTTTTACCACTTAATAAGCCCAATTTATCTGCCAATTCTTGTTGAAGCGGTATTTGAATTGAGTTGGAATAGAAAGCAATTTTTCCAAGTTGATCTTGAATACGCTTCACCCAATGCGGATGGGTATGTCCGATACTGATTACTGCATGACCGCCATACATGTCTAAATACTGAACCCCATTATTATCCCATATATAAGATCCCAATGCTCGGGTAATGGTAATATCATTTAAGGGGTAAACGTCGAATAACTTCATACTAAAAATAGTTTGCTTTTAATTTAAGTCCAATTGTTTCATCTAATCCAAACATCAGGTTCATATTCTGCAAAGCTTGTCCGCTGGCTCCTTTTAATAAATTATCGATGGTACTGTGAATGGCTAATTTATCTCCTTGCTTTTCTACGTGTATTAAGCACTTATTGGTATTTACTACCTGCTTTAAATCAATCATTGTTTCACTGATATATGTGAACGCGGCTACTTCATAAAAACTATGGTAGATTTTTTTTACTTCAGCTATTGGAAGACCACAATCTACAATAGAACTCACATAAATACCACGAGTAAAATCACCTCTCCAAGGTACAAATCTCACACCCTTTCCTTCACCTGTTGCGGAGAGTGGTTCCTCTTTTTGTAATTGATTAATAGATTGTGTAATCTCGTTAATATGCTGGTGAGATAAAGATTTATATGCCTGTATATTATTGGCTCTCCAGCTAAAATGTGAAGTATTACTCAATCCTTGCCCGGCCCCTGTAGACCCTGTAATACCCGTTGTATATACATCTCCCAATACACCCGCATTCGCCAATGGCAATAATCCCAACTGAATAGCAGTTGCAAAACAACCGGGATTGGCAATATTATTGGCTTGTTGAATGGCTTGCTTATTTAATTCGGGTAGTCCGTAAATAAATGTTTTATTGTCAATTTGCGAGTGAGGGGTCAATCGAAAATCTTGCGATAAATCAATTATTTTAACGGTATCGGGAATAGGATTAGCGGCTAAAAATTTAGCTGCATCACCGTGCCCAACACACAAAAACAATACATCTATATCCGTACTCAGTTCATGGCTGAATTTGATATCGGTATCGCCCAATAAATCGGCGTGTACCTGGTACAAAAAATTTCCTGCATTGCTGCTGCTCTGTACAAATGCAAGCGATACTTGAGGATGATTTAACAAAAGCCTAATCAACTCCCCTCCGGTATAACCTGCGCCACCTATAATGCCTGCCTTAATCATTTGCGGCAGATTTAATATGGTGATAAATAGCCGTTTGATTGCCAAATATTTTAGAGAAGCCTCGAACATCTTGCCCGGTCCAACCAGTATTCATTTCTCCATATTTGCCAAACTTACTACTCATTAAATCGTAAGGCGATTCAATACCAATAATCTGAAATCGGTAGGGCATCAATTGAAGAAATACCGATCCAATAACCTGCTCTTGGGAATGTAAAAGAAAAGCTTCAATATCACGCATTACCGGATCCATTATTTGGCCTTCGTGCAACCAATTACCATAAAACTGAGCCAATTGATCTTTCCAACTCAACTGCCACTTGGTCAACACATGTTTTTCCAATGCATGATGTGCTTTCAATATTAGCATGGGAGCTGCTGCTTCAAAACCAACCCTTCCTTTAATACCTATAATGGTGTCGCCCACATGAATATCCCTACCAATTCCATAACCACCTGCAATAGATTGTATGTATTGAATAGCATCTGATGGATGGGTAAAATGCTGGTTATTAACGGAAGTGATTTCGCCCTTTTCAAAATGAATGGTGAGTTCTTCCGTCCCCATTTTTGTTACGGGTGTAGGCCAAGCTTCTTCGGGCAATAACCCTTTTGATTGAAGGGTTTCTTTACCGCCCACACTGGTTCCCCATAAGCCTTTATTAATAGAGTAAGCTGCTTTCTCAAAATTCATTTGTACGCCTTGCTCTTTTAGATATACTATTTCGGCTTCTCTACTCAGCGATAAATCTCTAATAGGCGTAATAATTTCAACCCCCGGAATCATGATATTAAAAATCATATCAAAGCGAACCTGATCGTTTCCGGCACCTGTACTACCATGGGCAACCGCCACTGCATTTAATGTTTTTGCGTGTTCGGCTATATGTACGGCTTGACTCAACCTTTCTGCACTTACACTTAGTGGATAGGTATTGTTTTTTAATACGTTGCCATAAATAAGAAACTTCACAATGCGCTCATAATAACTCTTCACCGCATCAATGGTGGTATGCGTTTTAACGCCCAATGAATAAGCATGTTGCTCAACAGCTTTCAATTCTTCTGCGGTAAACCCACCCGTATTTACAATTACACTATGAACTTCATAGCCTTTTTCTTTACTCAAATAGAGGGCACAATAAGTGGTATCTAAACCACCACTAAAACCGAGTACAAGTTTTTTTGATTGCATGAAGTGGTTGTTTTAAATGGGGAAAAAATAATTAATCAATGTTTTTTTTCTAAACCATTGCAGCATTTTACTTTGTTTTATTTTCATAAAACGCTCATAAAGTTTTGAATTCTGGTGAAACTCTTCTGAAGTTTCTGCTGGCTCAAAATGGTCTGCAGGATCGTATAACATGGCAGTACACATACAGTTCTTTCGATCTTTACTCATTAAAATATCAAAGTTCACACAGCTTTTGCATCCTGCCCAAAATTCTTGATCGTCGGTTAATTCACTATAAGTAACAGGTTCATAACCTAGGTCGCTGTTAATTTTCATCACCGCCAATCCCGTTGTGAGTCCAAAAATTTTAGCTTGCGGATATTTTTTTCTAGAGAGATCAAAAATGGTCTGCTTGATTTGTTTGGCAACTCCACTTTTACGATAAGCTGGTGCAACTATTAAACCACTATTGGCAACAAACTGTTCATGCCCCCACACTTCTATATAGCAGAAACCAACCCATCTACCATCAGGCTCTACTGCAATAACAGCTTTACCTTCTTCCATTTTCATGGACACGTATTCGGGACTTCTTTTGGCTATTCCCGTACCACGGGCTTTTGCAGAAGATTCCATTTCATCGGTAATGGTATTTGCGTAGTGTGTGTCGTTGCTATTTGCAACACGAACAATAATTGACTGTTCCAACGTATATAAAAATTAAAGAGAAGAAATGAAGGGTATTGCCCTGTGAGAATTGCCGGAGAACTTTTCACTGATAGGGGCAAGTGCCAGTTGCTCGTCCCATCAGAAACTGCGTCGAGGTCGCGGCAAACTGCTATAAGGCAAGAAACTGTGTTCAATAGTATTTGAACCAGTAGCTGTTGAAAATTGATATATTGTATCTATTGCCATTTCAGAATTGAAAAACAAATCTACAATTCTTTTAGATATAATGCATCAACCAGTTTAAATTTTACGTTAAATTAGCTGAATAAATAAGCTACGTCTTCTTTGGTAAGCGTTTTAATAAAGCCTTCATCATCTGTAATTACTTCTCTGGCTAAGTTGCGCTTGCGTTCTTGCAATTTTAAAATCTTATCCTCTACTGTATCAGTACAAATCATTCGATAAGCAAAAATATTTTTGGTTTGTCCAATTCTATGTGTTCTATCAATGGCCTGTTGTTCAACGGCAGGATTCCACCAAGGGTCTACAATATATACATAATCGGCTGCGGTTAAATTCAGTCCCACGCCACCGGCTTTCAATGAAATTAAAAATACACGGCAATTTTCATCATTCTGAAAACGCTGTATGGCTCTTTCGCGCTCATTTACAGTGCTGCTGCCATCAAAATATTCATAATCAACTCCTAATTCTTTCAACTTCTCTCTAATCAATGCGAGCATACCAAGAAACTGCGAAAAAACCAAGGCTTTGTGATTACTTATATTTTCTGTAATCTCCCTGCCCAATTCTTCCAGTTTAACAGATACATTGGGATAGCGTTCTTCTTCTTTAATAATAGCGGGACTATCACAGATTTGTCTCAATTTCATCAATCCCTGTAGAATGGTTAATTGTGATTTTTGAATGCCTACACTTTCTACAACGCCCAGAATTTTATCGCGGTAATCGTTTCTATATGCTTCGTAAATTTTGCGCTGCTCGTCGCCCATTTCACAGAATAAAATCATCTCCTGTTTTTCGGGTAAGTCTTTGGCAACTTGCTCTTTGGTTCTTCTAAGAATAAACGGATACAATAGTTTTCGCAGGTGATCTTTTTGTTCTTTCTCACCAAACTTATCAATTGGAATAGAAAATTCTTGTTTAAAAAATTCCATACTACCAAGCATACCAGGGTTCAAGAAATTCATTTGTGCAAAAATATCAAAAGTATTATTTTGCAATGGTGTACCACTTAAGCACAACCTACTGGTGGCTTTTAACAAAGAGGCAGCTTTGGTTACCTTACTGCCCGGGTTTTTAATAGCTTGACTTTCATCTAACACCACATAATCAAAATTCACTTCTACAAACTGTTTAATATCACTTCTTAGGGTTCCATAAGTAGTAATAATTACGTCAATACTAGCATCAGCAATGCCTTCTTTTATCCTTAATGCCCCATGGTGTACATAAAAAGAAAGTTCTGGAGTGAATTTTTTAATCTCATTCTGCCAGTTAAACATCAGCGTAGTAGGGCAAACAACCAATGCTTTTAAGGATCCATTTTCTGCCTTAAGATGATGTAAAAAACTCAACGCCTGTATGGTTTTTCCGAGACCCATATCATCGGCCAATATGCCACCCCATTGCACTTCTCGCAAATAATTAAGCCACTGAAAACCACTTTCCTGATAAGGTCGCAAAACAGATTGCAAATGTGCTGGAGCTGGTATGGGCTTAATATTATGGTTGCCTTTTAGTCGCTCATATTTTTCTTCCAGTTGAAAAAATAATTCTTCTTCATCCCTTTGTAAATACAATTCTTCAATTACACTAAAATGGTATTTACTCAGCTTCATATTCCCTGCCTTACCATCTCCAACCCTAAATAGAAGTGAATATTTTTTAACCCATTCCTCGGGTAATATGCCTAGTGTACCATCGGTAAGTTGTACAAATTGTTGTTTATTTACCAAGGCTTTTTTTACATCATCAACCGTAACTTTTTGGTCGCCAAACTGTATTTCAACTTTAGCATCAAACCAATCGGTATTGCTGCTAATAAAAATTTTGGTAGAAGGTTTAGCAGTGTTAAAACGAAAATTTTTAAGCGCTTCAAAACCAAATACTGGGATATTCATTTCTTTTACCGCATCAATAAAAAGAAAAAACCAGTTATTTTTAAGCACTTCTTTTCCTTTCAGTGCAAGCATATTAGACTCAATGGGTCTAACAAAACCAGAATGCAAAGACTCAATGCGCTGCATCAATTCTCGCTCCACCGTCATATTCCGGTGAATCACCAACAATTGATCGGCGACTGGAAAAAATATTTTTTCTTTATCAGTATTGGTGATATCGTAACCCCTATAATTAAAAATTGGATGAAAAAGTAAGTACTCTCCTTTTTCTTTCAGTAAGATTTTTAATTCGGGGCGACTGTCTTTTATTTCTTCTTTTTTTACATTGGTAAAATGAACTGCATATTCTTTAGACAAAGGCAGAATAAATTCTTGTAATTTTTGCGCCCAATCACGCTCTTCTATAATCAATTTACCAGTTGGCAGAAACTTTTCCAGTTGCAGTATATCTTCTGATTTTTTCCAAGTAAAAAACTGTTGCAGGTATTGAAAAACAATCGGCGATTCACAGGCATTCTCCGTAATATTCAAATCAGCCAATGGTAGCTTAACCCTACAATCAATGATATATTGATTTTGATGATAACTGATTTCAAATTCGGGACTGATAAAATGGTCTGAAAGTGTAGCTTCTTGTAGGTTTGCGGTAGTGAAAATTTTACCCGATGGTAAATAGTAAACAAATGGAGCACCAGATAATTCCGAAAATAACTTCTTTATTTTGGGGTGTAAATATTCATTGATAAGGTGTTTTGTTTCATCAGGCAGCTCATCATTGTTTTGCTGAATAATATTTTCCCAAATACCACTGAAGG
Source organism: Sphingobacteriia bacterium (assembly GCA_031369485.1). GTDB lineage: Bacteria > Bacteroidota > Bacteroidia > Chitinophagales > Chitinophagaceae > Sediminibacterium. Next base: position 18,309 of record JANMOT010000058.1, on the reverse strand, counting down.
GAGAATTTCTATTGAGATAGCGACTTACTTCTGCGGGCATTAGTTTGCGCAATTGTTGCAGCAACATTTTATCGTCTTCAGAAAACACTTCGGTATTAACAAATTTGGTAAGATCTAGCTTTACAGTCTTGCTAATATATTTGGTTACCCCATCATCTGTTTCACCCTGCACTGCTTCCAGTTGAATATTTGGGTATTGTGTAGGCAGCGCTGTAATTACCAATGCCATTTTTAAAGTAGCGACAGTCGCTTCAATGGTTTTTTCTGATACAGCAATATTTGATAAAGAACTCGATTTTATATCGGTACTGGCATTTAGCCCAACCCTTTTAATGGTTGTATCTAGCACACGAAGAAAAGGTTTCCCATCGGTATAGGTGAATTCAAATTTGCCTTTAATATCATCTGTCAATGCATAACCGTAGAGTGCTAATAATTTATTTTTTTCTTTATCCCAGTTGCGAATACTATCGAAATAAGCAGCCCCATAATTTTTAAATAGTTGTAGAAAAACAATGCCTTTGTGCAAACAGAGCGGGTGTTCAGTTTCACTATTACAAGTGCAACTGGTATCAAAATTACGTTCCTCATTTTTTTGCAATACTACCTTGTATTGCTCGGCTTCAATAGCTACATCTGCGACAACTTTTTCGTTCTTGGCTTCTGATATAGTGGCTTTTTGACTGCGTAAATATTCATCTGCTTTTTCAAAAGTTGCAGTAGAAGTAAGTAAACGCAACAACTTAATGTCGAGTAATTTTATCTTTACCACCGTATGTTTTTGATCGTACACGGTTTCCTTATCACCCAGCAGATTCTTATCAAGCAAATCTTGCAAATGAAACAAAGCACCTGCCTTATGACGGCAGATTTCGGAGAGATTATAAGGGCAACTACACCTAAGTGAAATGGTTTTAGGGTCTTTATACTGATTGATATGCACTTTATAGAAAGTAGCATAACCATCGTCTTTTACCCGAAAAACAATATTGCCCATCAAATCGTCCTGTTCAATCAATTCAGCATTACCCAATGCATGAATTTTTTTCCCCCTTCGAATAACTTCTTCGGTGCCGTTATTGTAAATATGTTTGACTAAATAAGGTAGTGCCATCGTTTTTGCATCATTGAAAAAAGACCAATTTGCAAAAGTAAAGAAAAGCAGACCGATAAACGAAGTAAACTGAAGGGATTGTGGATGAAATGTTTGTTAATAAGCTAAATTATGCAATAACAAGGTCGCCATTGCGGTAAAAAGGCAGGATATTGGCCAGATCGGGGCTAACACAGTACTCAAGATCCGACTCTAGCCCATAAGCAGCCAGCCGATGCCAATGGGTAGTATGACGAATAAATGCTTTAATATCCTTGTGGTGTAAAGCATACATTTGTTCGGCCATCAAGCTGCTATCGCAGTGAATGGTAAAATGTTCTTTTATTCTACCAATTACAGCACCAGCAAAAAGGGTGTCTTCTAAGTTAAATCGGTCTTTCCAAGCAGAGCAACTGAGTATAATATTTTTCTTTTGTGCAGTCAGGTGGTCACATAGTGCAGAAATATTGGGAAAAGAGCCAGTAACCACTTCAGAAGCACCACTTTGTAATGCCATATGCAATAGTCGAGTGCCGTTGGTGGTAGTGAGTACTAAGGTTTTACCCTCAATAAAAGTTCGGGAATATTCTGCTGGAGAGTTGCCATATTGCAGTCCCTCAATTATTTTTCCGTCTCTTTCTCCGGCAGTGATACCGCCAGTTGTTTTTCCCAATTGAATGCATTTATCAACGGTATCAACCGGAATAATTCTACTGGCACCATTGTACAGTGCAGTCGCTATGGTAGAAGTAGCCCTAAATACGTCAATTATTACAACAATGCTATTGGTAACATCATAAATGTCTAATAAGCGAGGAGAAAGTATGGTATGTAGTTGAGGTTTTGTACTCATGGGCGCAAATATAAGTCAACTTAATTCTTTAGTAGGATCCCAGAATTTTTTTTCAAAATCGACAATCTGGTCGTCAACCACCTTGATTTTTTCTTTGGCCAATAATTCTTCCATACGGGTAGGTGTAGCGAAATGCATTTTACCAGAAAGCATTCCATTTCTATTCACCACTCTATGAGCGGGAATATCGGGCATTTTATGAGCCGCATTCATAGCCCAGCCCACCATACGGGCGCTCATTTTGGTGCCAAGAAAAAAAGCAATTGCGCCATAGGAACTAACACGTCCTTTAGGAATCAACTTCACTACTTCAAATACCTGTTCAAAGAAAGAAATATCTCTGACACCGCTGGGAAGTACTGTTTTAAGTGAAGAGGGCGATTTCATTCGGAAATAATTTATGACCTTGGAAGTTAGAAATTTTATTCAACTCGTTGTTCTATTAACTCCGTTCTTTTGGGTTCAGGCACACACTCAAAATCATAAGGGCAATGCCTGCAACCATATCCGCAGCAGTGACCTTTATCAAGATGGTATACTGCTGTAAGCACCATATATCCTTGATCATCATAATAAAAATCTTTGCCTTCAATCAATGGTTTGTTCACGAAAAATATTTTTAAGTAAGGTATCTTTTTCTAGAGGAAGTTCTTTGTTAAGGCGAAAGCAGATATAGTGAATTCTGTTGCTTTGTGCAATATCAAGGCCTTCGTAATGTGTTTTAATATTGAGTTCTGGCATAACTGTATCTGCGGCGTGCACATCTTCTGTTGCATTCAACAATTCTAATTCAAATAAGTTAATCACTGCAAGGGTAAAATGATAGAGAAGGGGGCTATCAGTTTTTAAGTGTACTACACCGCCAGGCTTTAACAACTGCTGATAAAGTCGCAAAAACCTGGGATGAGTAAGTCGTTTCTTTGACCTTGAACCCCTCAGTTGAGGGTCGGGAAAAGTAATCCAGATTTCCTCTATTTCGCTGGGCAGAAAATAGTCGGTTATTTTATCCATAAAAGACCGAATAAAAGCCACATTTTTCAAGCCCTCATCAATGGCAGTTTTAGCGCCTCTCCAAATACGATTGCCTTTTATATCAATACCTATGAAATTTCTTTGCGAATACATTCTACCTAATCCAACCGCATATTCTCCTTTACCACAAGCCAATTCCAAGGTAATGGGCTGGTTGTTTTTAAAAAAATCATGCCAATCACCAGGCATTTCGGAAGGAAATTCCAATACATTGGGGAAAGATTTGATGGCTTGGAAGCGGATGAGTTTTTTTTGGCCCATGGTTGCGAAGATATAAGTTAAGGTGTTTTTGCCTCAAAAAAATATTTTCTGTGGGCTTGCTTGGCAGAGATTGAAAAGTTGAACTTCCAATAGAGTATCAAATGAGTTCGAACTTGGTCGTACACCAAGAATATCTAAACTTTCAACCAAATTGCAATAGAAATATCTGCAATTTGTGCATAAAAGCTAATTGACAATGGTTCATCTAGACTATTCTGGTATCTTTTGATGTTAAAATAGTCCTTTTTCTTCTTAAATGGTATTCTAACATATTGTTTCAAAATTTCTTGATCTGAGAGCGCATATTTTGAAAGTAATGCTCAAATAAGTTCTATCAACTTTTTTTCTGAAATATGTTTCGTGTTAATTTTTGTTTCAAAGATACTTTTCAAATGTTGATGACATATTATATTCCAGTATTTTGTTCTAGATTTCATATTTCAGTGTAGTTTCTTTATTTGAATGAGTTGAAATGGCCTTTGCAGCTAAAATACACAAGTCTATCAATATCCGAAAATATCATAAAATAGTACACTAGAATAATCATACCAATTCAATGAATAAGGTGCTTAATACGCTAATATCATATTGCGACAACATATTTACGCATCGCAAAATATTCAATCCGAACTCTTAGAGCTAAATCTTGAATCAAATGAATAAAAAAAATTATTATTTTTACACTATTATTTGCATATATGATAATTATAGTGTAATATTGAAAATATAATTTAAATTTTATGCTAGATTGGAATGATAAAGTTAAAAGGCTTTTGAAATCTGAATTAATAAAAAGAGCAATATCTAATGCAGATTTGGCTCTACTATTAAGTGAGTCAGGTGTTGAAGAAACAAAAGCAAGTATAGATAGTAAAATTAGTCGTGGTACATTCAGTGCTTCTTTTTTTATCCAGTGCATGTCAGTGATCGGCTGTAACAAAATAGAAATTGAAGAATATGAGACTAATCTTATGATGGCAGCTGAACCTGTGGAGCAATATAAAATTTCAAAAAATGGAAAATAATAAGGTAAAATTTATTGACTTGTTTGCTGGTCTAGGTGGAATAAGGCTTGGTTTTGAAAATTCATTCAAAAAAATGGGTTTTGATACAAAATGTGTAATGACTTCCGAAATAAAACCTTACGCAGTAAAATGTCTACAACATAATTTTAAAAATGATTTTTTTGCTGGAGATATTTTCCAAATTAGAAATGAATTTATTCCTGATTTTGATTTTTTATTAGGGGGGTTTCCATGTCAACCTTTCAGTGCTGGTGGTAAGCGGCAGGGTTTTCTAGATACTAGAGGAACATTATTTTTTGAAATTGAAAGAATATTAAAAGACAAACAACCTTATGGATTTATTTTAGAAAATGTGGAAGGATTGGTAAAACACGATCTTGCTAATAAAAACGATAAAATTGGAAGAACACTTTCTACAATTTTAGATAAATTACGAAATGAGCTTGGTTACTTTGTGACTTGGAAGGTTTTTGACTCTTTAGAATTTGGACTTCCACAATCAAGAAAAAGAATATTTATTGTTGGTTCAAAAAATGAAGATATTGATTTAAGCGGTAATGAACCAAAATTCAAGGTTTTAAAGCATATTCTAGAAAATGGATTACCCACAATCAATTCAGATTTTGCCAATAAAATATTGACCCATTTTGATCTTAAAGATTTATATGGAAAATCTATAAAAGACAAACGGGGTGGTGAAAATAATATTCATAGCTGGGATATTGGATTAAAAGGTGAAGTAACGAAAGAACAATCTAAATTATTAAGTAAAATTTTTAAAGCTAGGAGGAAAAAACAATGGGCTGAAGAAATTGGGATTGACTGGATGGATGGAATGCCGTTGACACTCAACCAAATTAATAGTTTTACAAAATATGCAGAAAATGATTTGCATTTAATGTTAGAAGATCTAACTGAAAAAGGTTATTTGAAATTTGAATATCCCAAAAAACTGGTAAAAGAATTAAGCGGAGGCGCTATTAAAACGTATCGCATTTATGACGAAACAAAGTCCAAAGGATATAATATTGTTACTGGCAAATTAAGTTTTGAGATAAATAAAATTTTAGATCCTAATGATATTGCTCCTACTTTAGTAGCTACTGATGTTTCTCGTTTAGCTGTTCCAGATAAGAATGGATTGAGGAAACTAACAATAAGAGAAGGATTACGATTATTTGGATATCCTGAATGGTATGAAATACCAACCAAAGAAACAGAAGCATTTGATTTACTAGGAAATACAGTTGCAGTTCCAGTTGTAGAGTTTGTCGCAGAAAAATTAGCAAAAGTCTATTCCCAAACCGAGGTACTTATTTAACCTTAAGCGTGATTCCAGTATGATGCTTATAACTTTTAATTACATTATTCAACCAATGCCCATTTGTATGTCTTGTCTGTGGATATTGATATCTAGTCTCATTAATGGCAGCTAAAAAAGCTTCTTTTGACTCAAATGTTTTAAATTTGGTTTTTTCAGAATACCAAGTACCTGGTCTTAGATTATAAATTACACTTTTTTTCTCTTGCACCTTTATTGGATATGTTCCACTTGGACAAGCTAACTGCCAAATTTTTTTTATCCAAACATCTTTTATTGTGATCACACTGCCTTCCATTTGGTACGCAAAAATCAAATAATCAGAATCTACCCTATAGGCATTTTCTAAAAGAGAATTACAGTAGGAATCAAAGTTAGCTAAATCAAAACCGGGACCTCTATCCCAATCAAATGATTTTACTTCAAGCAAGTTTTTTTTCCGGTCATTAATATCTAAATAAAAATCTGGAAAAATTTGAGAGTTTATATTTTCCTCAAATTCAATTTTTTCGTTTTTCATCCAAGCCTTTAACCACTCTTGCAGCAGATTACCCACAGTGTCTTTTGTCTCAATAGAAATAGTTAAATCTTTAAGTGAAAAATTAATGACTCCTTTCTCACCTATGATTTTGTAATGATTTACCAGCCTATTATAAAGTTGCTCTCCCGTTAATTTCATTTCATATTGAATAAGTACCGAATATAGTACTTTTCTATCTACAATATTTCTCGAGAAATATTAGGAAGTCTACCAGTTTGAAATTCTATGCTTGACACTCTGATTTTCAATTTCTGTACATACTAAATCCGATTTCGCGAATAAAATTCGCTATAAACGCTGGAATTCTTGCATTTATAAGACTTGGAATAGTTACTATGGGTAGAACCTTTGATTTAAATTATTAAACCCCCTCAAATACCATTGCTGCTCCTTGACCAACGCCAACACACATGGTAGCTAATCCATATTTGGCTTTTGTACGGTTCATTTCATGTACCAGTGTGGTGGATATTCGTGCTCCACTGCATCCCAGTGGATGTCCCAATGCTATTGATCCACCATTTACATTCACTTTAGTAGGATCCAACTCTAGGTCTCGCATACAAGCTAAACTTTGTGATGCAAAGGCCTCGTTCAATTCTACCAATGAAAGGTCTTTGGCTGTTATACCCGCTCTCTTTAATGCTTTTCGCGAAGCAGGTACGGGACCTACTCCCATTATGGCAGGGTCTACCCCAGCAATACCCATGCTTACAACCCTAGCAATGGGTTGAAGCCCAAATAATTTCACCGCTTCTTCACTGGCCAGTAACAATGCCGATGCCCCATCATTAATACCCGATGAATTACCCGCCGTTACTGTTCCATCTTTTGCAAATGCTGGTTTCAATGCGGCTAATTTTTCAAGACTGGTTTCTCGTGGATGTTCATCTTTATTGAACCAAGTAATCAATCGATCATTAATCATTTCAATGGCAACTATTTCATTCTCCCATTTCCCATTCGCCCATGCTGCTGCATATTTTTGTTGAGATGAATAGGCAAATTCATCTTGCATTGCCCTACTTATATTCCATTGTGTAGCCACATGCTCAGCAGTTTCACCCATATTATAAGGATGATGCATACTCGCTAATTTTTTATTCGTAAACCTCCACCCAATAGTACTATCATAAGTCTCTTGTTTTCTATTCCAAGCAGCTTCTGATTTAGCTGTAACAAATGGAGCCCTCGTCATGCTTTCTACACCTCCAGCTATATATAAAAGCCCCTCCCCGCATGCAATTGCCCTAGACGCATCCATGATGGCTTGCAAACCACTTGCACAAAGTCGATTTACCGTATTCCCTCCTACTGTTACCGGTAAGCCAGCTAGTAGCGCAGCCATCCGAGCCACATTTCGGTTGTCTTCTCCAGCTTGGTTGGCAGCTCCTGCTATGATATCTTCTATTGCTGCTGGATCTATGCTGGGATTTCGTTGCAGTAGCGAGCTGATCATATGCGCCAGCAAATCATCTGGCCGAATACTACTTAACCTACCTCCGTATCGTGCAATAGGTGTTCTTACCGCATCTATAATATAACAAGTTTTCATTATGTTTATCTTTTAATGCTGCAAGATATAATTTGTGGGTTAAATGTGGCAATGGCAGTATTGGAGTTATCTTTGCCCCATGAACGCCCTTTTACCAAATATTCGCCACCAGAGCCAAAAGGAACTAGAATCGTATTTTGATACGATTGGCGAAAAAAAATTTAGAATTAAACAGATTCAGGAATGGATCTGGCAAAAGCATGCCCATAACTTTAATGATATGAGCAACTTGAGCAAAGACCTAAGAACCAAGCTGGCCAACGATTTTTCTTTACCAGCCTTGGTTACAGATGCTACCCAATACAGCAACGATGGCACCGTTAAAAGTCGCTTTAAAACCTTCGACGGCCATATGATTGAAGGAGTATTGATTCCTACCGAGGAAAGAAAAACCGCCTGTGTTTCCTCTCAAATTGGCTGCAGCCTAAGTTGTAAATTCTGTGCTACTGGGTATATGGATCGTAAAAGAAACCTTAGTTATGATGAAATTGTAGATCAAGTAGTACTGATTAACCGCGAAAGTGAAAAAATATTTGATAAAAAGTTGACCAATATCGTATTCATGGGTATGGGTGAACCGTTGCTCAATTATACCAATGTACTTAAAGCCATTGAACGCATTTCGGCAGAAGATGGATTATTTATGAGTCCCCGAAGAATTACCGTATCCACCGCTGGTGTTGCCAAGCAAATAAAAATGTTGGGGGATGATATGGTTCGCTTTAAACTGGCTTTATCATTACACGCACCCAACGATGCCAAACGCAATCAGATCATGCCGATCAATGAAACAAACAATATTAAAGTGTTGATTGACGCACTGAATTATTTTTATCAAAAAACAGGCAACGAAATCACCCTTGAATACATCCTGTTTAAAAACCTAAACGACTCTGCCAAAGACGCTGAAGAACTAACCAAAGTTTTTCGACAGATTCCAGCCGACTTAATAAATATTATTGAATACAACAGCATCGACGCTTTTAAATTTACCAAACCAGATGAAGATGATGTACAACAGTTCATGGATATTTTAGCCACCAATAAAGTAAATGCTCGCTTAAGAAGAAGCAGGGGTAAAGATATTGACGCAGCTTGTGGTCAGTTGGCGAATAAGGGTTAGACGGTGGCCGATCCGACGAATAACGATAGATTAATGAATCCTGTTGTAAAACAGCAAACTAAAAAACATGCAAAAAAGAACCGACAATTTCAACAAATTCTCTGACAAGAAAAAAGGCAGTGCCGTTAAAGAAGCCATCCGCCAAGAAAAGAGGAAAGTAAAAGCCGATGCCCGAGCCGCTGGAGAAGAAATGCGCGCCATGAAAAAAGCCAAAGCCCGTGGAGAAATGATTGAACCCAAAAAAGTGGAGGGAAGAAAAGTACAAGGCAAGGGATTGAAATCAGAAGGCAGAAAAGTTGGAACCAAAATGTTGAAACCTGAAGGTAGAAAAGTAGAGATTGGAAAGATAAAAGTAGAAGGAACTAAGGTAGAAGCTACTACCAAAGATTCTATTATTCCTTTGAATAAATTTGTTGCTCATGCTGGCATCTGCGGTAGACGCGAAGCTGCCGAATTGGTGAAAGAAGGTAAAGTGACCGTTAATGGTGATAAAGTTTTTGAACCTGGCTATAAAGTTTCCCAAGCAGATAAAATAACCGTAAAAGGCAAGGAGATTTTTTTGCAAAAAAACAATGTCTATATCTTACTAAATAAACCCAAAGATTTTATTACCACCGCCACCGATCCACAAGGTAGAAAAACAGTAGTGGACTTGATAAAAGGAGCTACCCCCGAAAGGGTTTATCCTGTTGGAAGATTAGACAGAAATACCACGGGTGTTTTACTGCTAACCAACGATGGTGAATTGGCTCAAAAACTTACACACCCCTCTTACGAAATTAAAAAAATATATGAAGTAACCCTGGATAAAGCAGTCTCTAAAAAAGACCTCGACCAAATTATGAGTGGTATTACTTTAGAAGATGGCATTGTAAATGCCGATTCCGTTGGTTATGCAGATGCTAAAAATAAAAATATTATAGGTATTGAAATTCACAGCGGTCGCAATAGAATTGTGAGAAGAATTTTTGAACACCTCGGCTACGATGTGAAAGCACTTGATCGTGTAATGTTTGCTAACCTCACCAAAAAAAATGTTGAACGAAGCAAATGGCGTTTTTTAAACGATAAAGAAGTTCGATTGCTTAAATTCATGAACAAATCTTTTTTAAGAAAAAACAAGACAGCAGAATAAATCATGAGCCCCGATATAATTTTTGAAAACGAAGCTTTTGTAGCAATCAATAAGCCTTCTGGTTTATTAAGTATTCCAGACCGAATGGGTATTACCATTTCCTTGAAAGATATGCTCAAACAACGCTATGGGAATATTTATACCGTACATCGACTAGACAAAGACACCAGCGGTATCATTATTTTCGCAAAAAATGAAGACGCGCATAAAACCCTTTCGCAATTGTTTGAAGGGAGAGAGATGGAGAAATATTATTTGGGATTGGTGAATGGACAAATGATGAATTCCACAGGAAGCGTTGATGCTGCTATTATGGAACATCCGGGTAAAACCACCAAAATGATTACCCATATAAAAGGCAAGCCTTCTCTTACGGATTATTCAGTTGCTGAATCTTTTAGACTTTTCTCATGGGTTCAATTTCAAATTCATACTGGCAGAACGCACCAAATACGGGTGCACATGCAACATATTGGCCATACAATTGTTTGTGATGAAATTTATGGTGATGCTAAACCAATATTACTTTCTGCTATTAAGCGAAATTTTAAATTAGCGAAAATTGCCGAAGAAGAAAAACCTATTTTACATAGGCTGGCGCTGCATTCTTATCAATTGAATTTTATTTTCGACGGAATCCCTTATCAACTTGAAGCACCACTACCCAAAGATTTAAAAGCTTTATTACAACAATTACGAAAATGGAAAGGATAAGCAAAAAAAAGAATAATCGCCCCATCATATTTATACTATTGCTTTCAATTGTATTAATGGTGGTTCTATTTTTTGTTCAATCTAGATCTGATAAAAGTATTCGTGCTATGCAGGATGGTAATACCCTAGCTGTAAAAACTTTTCAGATTAATAATACGCTCCAAGAAATCATTAACCACAGCAATTACTTGGAAAGCGAAAGCAGAAAACTACTCAATAACAAGAAGCAGCTTCTGAGCGGGTCAATTAATAAGAATATTGCCGAACTAGCAGCAAGAAATTTAATGCTTAAAAAGCTTACTGAAGGTTATGCTACTGAAGAAAAATACAAATGGTTAAATATCCTATTGGATAAAAAAATAATATTGATAAAATCTATCCTAGATAAGCACTTATCAATAGATAGTTCAAAAGCAAAACTTACGGGCGATGTAAATAAAAATTTGATTGACAGTATATATATTTTAGCATCTGACATTCAAATTGGAGCAGAAAAACAATTGCAACTTACTATTATAGAAAATTCAAAGGTTTCTAATCAAGTGTTAATCATAAGTCGCGCCCTTACTATTTTTGCACTTATTACCATTCTTTTATCTGCAACCCTTATTATTCAACACCTGAGTAAAAATTTACAATTAATAAATGAATTGGAAATAGCCAAAGAAAAAGCCGATTTTGCTGGAAATATTAAAGAGCAGTTTCTGGCCAATATGAGTCACGAAATAAGAACACCACTTAATTCCATCATCGGATTCAGCAACCTTGCAAGCAAGACAAAATTAGACGGCGAACAAAAAGATTTTATTCATTTTATTAAACATTCTAGTGAGAACTTACTTTATATAATCAATGATATTCTAGATTTTTCTAAGTTAGAAGCTGGTAAACTACAAATATCCAAAGCACCTTTTAATCTCCAAGAACTAACCCAGTTTATTGAAATGCTGTTTCAAGTTCAATTGAAAGAAAAAAAGATTCATTTTAGTCTTCAAATAGAAGAGGAGATTCCGCTTGATCTTACAGGTGATGATGACCGACTCAAACAAATTCTTACTAATCTCATTTCCAATGCCATCAAATTCACTGGAATTGGCGGAAATATTACCCTTAAAATATCCGCAGTTAAAAAGGAAGATGAAACGGTCTTTCTCCGATTTGCAGTAAAAGACAGCGGCATAGGAATTCCTGAAGATAAACTAAAATCTGTTTTTGAACGTTTTGAACAAGCCGATTCTGCCACCACAAGAAAATACGGTGGAACAGGCCTAGGGCTATCCATTGTAAAACAATTGGTAGCATTACAACATGGAGAAGTTGAGGTAAAAAGCACTGTAAATATAGGCTCCGAATTCATTGTTACAATACCCTATACAATTAACTTTCTTGCAGATGATGCTGCCGAAACTACTATTTCCATTATAAAACGACAATATAATAAAGCAGCTCGCATTCTAATTGCGGAAGATAATAAGATGAATCAATTGTTACTTACCTATTTATTTAGAAATTGGGGAATGAAAATAACCCTAGCAATGGATGGACAAGAAGCGATTGACCTATTAAAAAAAGAGGAGTTCGATTTGGTATTACTCGATATTCAAATGCCAATCATTGATGGATATGGTGTTGCAAAATGGATTAGGCAGGATCAAAAAATGAATATACCCATTGTTGCAATGACAGCTCATACCATGCCAACCGAAATTGATAATTGTATGGCGGCAGGAATGAACGATTACCTGCCCAAACCTTTGAGAGAAGAACAAGTTATTGCATTGTTTAATAAATATATTCCTTCTGAAAATTGGGTTGAGGTAACAGAAACAAATAGTAATTCGCCTAAATATGTAGACATTGAAAGTATGAAAAAATTATTTGGAGACGAGCCTACTATTATTCATGATTTTTTATCGCAGTTTACAGAACATTTTGGACAGGAAATGAATAAATTAAGGATTGCTTTTGCAGAAAAAAATCAATCCAATATTTTCACCATTGCCCATAATTTAAAAACAACTGTTTCTGCACTCAACGCCAATACTGAATTATTAGTACCCTTGAAATTAATAGAACAGTACAAAAAAGCAGACCCAGATTGGGATCTAATAGAAGCTAAGATTGATATTTTAAGCAATGCTGAACCTCAAGTTTCATTAGAAATTGCAACCCTTCAAAAGCAATTATTAGCATGAATCAAGTAAAAAAATACTGCAATTCTTTTAAATACTATCTCTATGCTATTTGGATTGTAGGCATAATATTTTGCATATACCTATGCCAACCCTTTCTAAGAAAAGGCTCTGGTGCATATATTCCAGATATAATATCGGGACAAAGTGAAATAAACCTGCCTTTTATTCCTATGAAAAGCAATACGGGTAATCAAGCTTTGGTATTTGTAACCATTAATAAAAAACAGTTCTTGACTAAATTTGTGACTTATATCTCTGATGAAGAGTTGGAAGTTGAGAAACAGACACCGCAAACTTTGGATAAAGTAAAAAAGAGTTTTATTATTGTAGGTAGAAAAAAGCCCGCAACAACGACCGAAGATTTTATTATCAAATCATCTCCCAAAATATAAAAAATGAAAAAATACAACCTATACATCATCATCAGCCTGATATCGCTTAGCTCCTGCTTCAGCAGTAAAAAAACACAGGTTCAAGAAGTACTGAACCAAGCAACCAGTATTCAGCAAGCAGATTTAAAAGTGGTAGAAGAAACCAAAACCAAAGTAGAAGATCGGTTAAAAGCCGAAGTAATAGATGGTAATATAGCCGATAGCATTCGGTTTAAAATTGCTCGTTATTCCAATGAGCTCGATTCTTTTAAAAATGCTATCAACTTTATTGGAGAAAAAGTAAACGCAGGAAGAAAAACTTATAAACAAAATCAGCAAGAAATTGATTCCTCATTCGCCTTAATTGATCGATATAAAAGCAGGGCTAATTTCCGCCTTCGTAGATTCACCATGATTAATGAATCATTGGATGTGATTGTGAATCAGCAGCATATTTTTGACTTAGCCGCTTTTTTCGGCCCAGGTAAATATGAAATTCCTACGGAAAAATTGGATGTAGCTCAACAGGCTTTCTCGCCACTAATAGACTCTCTAGTTGACTTTTACAATAAATATGCTGACGTAGAAAAAAGAGCTACACTGGTCATTCTAGGCTATGCAGACGCAAGTGGCTTTAATCCTGAATCTGCCATTTACAAATCACTAGCCAGTATGTTGAATGACAGTTTACCAAGCAAAGAAATAATGAACCAGAAATTATCTGAATTGAGGGCAGTAAATATAGGCGACCTCATGGAAATTTCATTAGAAAAGAAAATTCCGAATTATACCGCCATTAAGTTCATAGACTTCCTATTTGTTGAAAAAGGCCGGGGAGAAGAATATCCAAGTAAATTGGTGAGCGACTATAAAACCGATGATGAGAGAAGAAGAGTAGTATTACTTTTCTGGAATATTCTACCAAAATGATTTTATTCAACATCAATTGCCCTTACAAATTTCCGCCTTTTTGCTTGTCCACCTATTTGGTAGAGTAATATAATTTTATTAGTTTCGTTTTTTATGGACAAACAACAGATAGATACAATCATTCAAACAGTGGAGAATTTACCACTAAAGCAGGCATTTGCTTATTTAGAAACTAATTTCCCCAATGCTATTGTATTCTCCACTTCATTGGGGCTAGAAGATCAGGTATTAACTGATATCCTCAGTCAGCAAGAAATCAAAATCCGTATTTTCACTTTAGATACAGGCAGGCTATTTCCAGAATCATACGATTTATTAGACAAAACAATAGCCAGATATAAGCAACCCATTCAAGTATTTTTTCCAGATGCAGCATTGGTAGAAGCCTATACAAGCAATAAAGGAATCAATGCTTTTTACGAATCAGTAGATAATAGAAAAGAATGTTGCACTATTAGAAAAATAGCCCCGCTTGAAAGGGCTTTATCAGGTGCCAAAGTATGGGTAACTGGCTTAAGAGCTGATCAGTCACTCAATAGAAAAAATATGCCGCTAATGGCTTGGGATAAAGAAAAACAAATTTTTAAATACAACCCACTAATCAACTGGACTACAGAAGCACTAACCAATTATATCAACGAACACCATGTACCGCTGAACCCATTGCACAAAAAAGGCTTTCCTAGCATTGGTTGCGCTCCATGCACAAGAGCTATTGAACCCGATGAAGACCCGAGAGCCGGAAGGTGGTGGTGGGAAAACAGTCATAAAGAATGCGGCCTTCATAGTACAAGAACCACCTCATAAAAAAATTTCATTAATTACCCTACTAATTAAATAGACTTAAACAGAACCAAGCAATGCAGCCTTATACTTTAAATTATTTACAACAACTGGAAGCAGAGAGTATTTATATTCTTCGCGAAGTAATGGCTCAGTTTGAGAAACCTGCCTTATTATTCAGTGGTGGTAAAGACTCTATCACACTGGCATATCTGGCAAAAAAAGCTTTTAGTCCCGGTAAAATCCCCTTCCCATTTGTACATATAGATACTGGTCATAATTTTGAAGAAGCACTTGCTTATAGAGACCTATTGGCAAAACAATTTGGCATCACCCTTATTGTGAGGAAAGTGGAAGACACCATTAAAAAAAGAAATTTAAAAGAAGCTACTGGCAAATTCCCGAGTAGAAACTGGCTACAAACTTTCACCCTCTTAGATACTATTGAAGAATTTCAATTTGATGCTTGCATTGGTGGCGCCAGAAGAGATGAGGAAAAAGCAAGGGCGAAAGAAAGGGTTTTTTCAGTTAGAAATGATTTCGGTCAGTGGGATCCTAAATTACAACGTCCCGAACTTTGGAATATTTACAATGGGAAAATTCACAAAGGAGAAAACGTGCGTGTGTTTCCCATTAGTAACTGGACCGAACTGGATGTATGGAGTTATTTAAAAGCTGAAAATATTCCACTGCCTTCTATTTATTTTGCACATGAAAGAGAAGTCATTCACCACCAAGGACAACTACTGGCCTTATCTCCATTTATTACTATTGACGCAGATGATATTGTTGAGAAAAAAATAATTCGATATAGAACAGTAGGTGATATGACATGTACTGCTGCCGTTGAAAGCAATGCAACTACGCTTGATGAAGTAGTAAATGAAATAAAACTAACGCGCATAAGTGAAAGAGGCGAAACCCGTATTGATGATAGGGTTACAGAAGCTGCAATGGAAGACAGGAAAAAAAATGGTTACTTCTAAAATAAAATATGGATATTCTAAGATTTATTACAGCCGGCAGTGTTGATGATGGAAAAAGTACATTAATTGGTCGCCTTTTATACGACAGTAAAAGTATTTTAACCGATCAGCTTGAAGCCATTGAAAAAAGCAGCAAAACAAGGGGTAATGGTGAAATTGATCTTGCCCTGCTCACCGATGGATTAAGGGCAGAAAGAGAACAGGGAATTACCATTGATGTGGCTTATAAATATTTTGCTACTTCAAAACGTAAATTCATTATTGCAGATGCACCCGGGCATATTCAGTATACTAGAAATATGATTACTGGAGCCAGCAATGTTAGTCTCGCCATTATTTTAATTGACGCCCGTACTGGACTGGTTGAACAAACAAAAAGACATAGCATTATTGCTTCCTTACTCGGTATTAAACACGTGCTGGTAGCCATCAATAAAATTGACCTTGTTGAATACGACGAACTGGTATACCATTCCATTGTATCTGCCTATCAACAAATGGCCGACCAATTGGGAATCCAGTCAGTCAATTATATCCCTATCAGCGCACTAAATGGTGATAATTTTATTCAATCATCGCCCAATACGCCTTGGTACCAAGGAAAAGCATTGCTTCCATTTTTAGAAGAAGTAGAAATAGATGATACCATTAACTTGACCAATGGTCGCTTCCAAGTACAATATATTATCAGACCACAAACGACCGAACTTCCTGACTATAGAGGTTATGCTGGAAAAATCATTAGTGGAATTTATAAAAAGGGTCAGCAAGTAAATATTCTACCTTCAGGTGCCAGTACTACCATTCGTAAAATTGAATTGGCTGGTGAAGAAGTGGAAAGCGCATTTGCACCACAGAGTGTTACACTTTTATTAGATACCGATATAGATATTAGTCGTGGTGATTCTATTATTCCCGCAGATGAAACACCACAAATTTCTAATGAAATAACCGTACTTCTTTGTTGGTTAGACGAAAAACCGCTTCAACCATTTAATAAATACATATTACAACACAACAATAAAAGGGTACTTGCTAGTGTAAAAGAAATTTTATACAAACTAGATGTGAATTCACTCACTGAAGAACCAACCGACTCCATTAAATTAAATGATGTAGTGAAAGTAAAAATAAAAACTGCCGAGCGACTTGTTTTTGATTCATACAAACTATTACAAGGAACTGGCGCTGCCATTTTAATAGATGAAACAAGTAATAATACTGTTGCAGCAATGATGATACAATAAGTTGACTATGAAAAAATATCCAAGATGATTTACCCTGTTGTACTTGCTGGCGCTGGGCCTGGTGATGAAGAGCTGATTACAATCAAGCTGCAAAAAAATATTGCAATAGCCGATATTATTATTACAGATAGATTGGTTAATCCGCTTATTATTACCAATCATTGTAACAGCAATGCATTAATTATTCAAGCAGGTAAACAGGGATATAATCAAAATTCTTATACGCAATCCGAAATCAATACCCTTATTGTAGCACACGCAAGTGCAGGTAAACGGGTACTGCGTTTAAAAGGGGGGGATATTGCTTTATACAGTAATATTTTAGATGAATTAGAAGCATTACTTGCTAATCAAATTCCTTTCCAAATTATTCCAGGTATCTCTGCTTTTTCAGGTGCATCCGCCTATGCAGGAATACCCTTAACGGCAAAAGGATTTTCCCGTGGAGTGCAAATTATAAGTTTTAACCAGACCAGTGAATACACCAATGCTGACTGGCAACGGATGGCTGCTTCAAAAGACAGTCTCGTAGTTTACATGGGCGGTAAAAATTTACAGTTGTTGGTAGCGTTATTAGTAGAAAATGGACTAGACGCTGCCACCCCTATTGCCATTATATCAGAAGCTACCACTGCTTATCAAAATATAGAAGTAAATACCCTAAAAGGATTATTAGATCATTTTCCAGATGCCCCCTTTATATCTCCCTCTCTAATCATTATAGGAGCAGTAGTAGAATTATACAAAAAATTTAATTGGTTTAAAAGCACTGGAGAAATAGGAAGTGTTTTTAATGAATTGGAAGAAAAAATTACTGGATCATGCAACTAGAAAAAAGCAGCCGACTAAAAGAATTGGTTCATACTTGTTCAAAAGAAGAATTGATATGGATTAATGGATATATTAATGGTCTTTTATATGAAACAACAACACCTGTTTCTAAAGTTTCAATCTTATACGGAACAGAAACTGGTAATTCAAAAAACCAAAAATTGTTAAATGGATCGAATCGATCGTGACAAGACGATGCAAAAGCAACGGCCGCCATCTCACACTGCCGACACAACATCGATGGCGAAGAAGAGTAGCAAATGGGAGCAAACGTTGTCGAAAACCAGGCGAGCCTCGTCATCGGCATAGTCGA
>JANMOT010000027.1:0-276746 GCA_031369485.1 Sphingobacteriia bacterium | reverse complement strand
TGTCAATGAATCCAAAGAAATTAGAGAACCCTTCTTTACAAATATTACCAGCACCATGAAAACGCATTTCCACTACCAATGAGTTGTTTTTAGTCAACAAATAAGGCTTGAGTTCTATATCACCTGAAAAGCTTGTTTTATCGTGTAAGTCGGTACTGAAAACCAAATTATCGTTCAAGTACACATTTAAAAATCCACGATCACCTTCTTTCAACATAGACAACATAGCTTCTAAGTGGAAAGTCAACTTCTTAGGTATCGCATTATAATCTGCCAATGAGAATGCATAGTTTGTTTTCAATGCTCCAATACCTTCCATAATTCGCGGTGTTCCGCCCAGTTCTTCCAAAGAAAAGACGACTGGCAACTGGTTCTTATCAAAATAATTAGGAACGCCTGCGTCAACTATCATCGTATTAGAGAAGCTACTATTGATTATTTTATAATTGGTTAACGTATTAATTGCTTTTTTATAGCCTTCAGCATCTTTACCAGTAACAACCAAAACGGTACGACCATCACCCCAAGGATTTATATTGGCAATACAACCTTGTGCCGCCCCAAATTGAGGCAACAAGTTTTTTATAAATGAGGGTAGCTTACTAAACTGACCCGTAATAATGGTATTTGCTAAGGTATCGGCATCGCGATAATTAGTGGTAATAATCTCCTCCAGTGCCCCTTTTTGCTTTAACAACGCAAACAGTACTCCCCCACTTAATAAATCGTCTAAATCTGCATTTACAGGCGTGGAGATTCTATCATATTCAAAAATGGTTTCTTTTAAACTGTGATAAAAACTATTTTTTTCTTGTCGTATCACATTCAAATAAGAAGAATTTCTTACTGTTAACCAGATAGCTGGATTGTCAATGTCTTGACAAAATTCATCGGACATAGCCAGTTTTGCGTCTATCCTTAATTTAATGAATCTTCCATCTGGCTGAACATAACGCTTGTCTAAAGGAATAACAATAGTCATTACCGAATCAATGGCATTGGATGAAACCCGCTGAGTATAAACGGGTTCATCTTTTAAGGAGATGGTTACGGTAGATTTATCTTCTCGCAAAACCTGAGAAGGCCTGATATACAGCACCAGTTTGGTATTGTTCACATCATCCCTTGGTTGCAATTTTACGAAATAGGTAAGTGCACCGGCAATACCAATAATCGATTCATTGCGATAGCCCATGGATTCAAAAGAACGCAGTTTGGCATCCTGTGCAATAATGCCAGATACTACCATTAATAGGAGTGCAATCAGAAGGGATTTTGTTTTCATATTCAGGTATTTAGAACTAAGCCAGTTTAAATTTCAATTTAAAATAGTTTCCAACCGTTGCATTACTCTCATAACTGAGCATACCAGACATACTTTCTGTGAGTTGCTTTGAAATGGAGAAACCCATACCTGACTGATTGGTTGCTAAATCAGGTTGGTTGGGACTGGTTAAACGGCCAAAATATTCATCTAATTTTTCTTTTCCTATGGGTTTTGCCTTGTTAATGATTTCTATAATACAAAACCCATCCGAGTCGTTTGCATGAATACTTACCGAAGAACCCTTCTGGATAAACCTTATAACGTTAGAAAGTAGCTTGAACAGTATATGGCGCAAAAATATTTTATCGAGATTCACCATTACTTCTGCTGGCGAAAGGTGTACTTGAAGATTTACTTGCTTAATACTGGCAGCATCTACCAATGAAATAGCTGCTTTTTCTACTTCCGGAATAATATCAAAGACCTCATATCGGTATTCAATTTTACCCGTATCTGCTTCAGCTGAATCTGCCAGTTTCTGCGATAAATAATGGAGTTTTTCATTCCCCATTGTAATATAACTCAGAATTTCTTTCTGATCGGTTGTTAAATTACTCGATTTCCGATTGATCAAGTCAATCGATATCTGATTCGATCCAATAAAATTTTTCAAGTCGTGAATCATAATATTGAGCGTATTCTGGCGATAATCACTCAATTCCTTCAATCGTCTATTAGCCTCTTCAATGGTATGATGCTGGTCGTTGATTTTCTCATTCTGTTCCAACATTCTTCGGTTAGACTCTTCGATGATCAAATTCTTCTCCGTTTCTCGGCGCACAATTTGATATCGATTATAAGCAATTAGGCAAGCAAAAGCCGCCACTAAAAAATAAACCCCGCCCCCATTGGTAATTAAGCTGCTGTATCCACCTGAACCATTGTTTAAGGAATACATAAGCAACACGATGGAAAAAGAAATAGCAACATGCAATTGTGCATAAATGGGTCGCCAGAATACTGTAGTATTCAACAACAACATCAAAATGGCTGCCAATAAATAATAGGGTAACGCTTTGGAAATGGGTACGATACCGCAAATAAGTGAAATTAAAATAATATTAACGCCCACTACCAAATTCAGCACCAATTCGTGCGACCATCTGTTTTTGGTACCAAATATGTAGAAGAAATAAGAAAGTATGAAAAAGATAAAACGAATGACCAATAAGTAAGTCCAGTCCTCCTTCATAAACAGCACATCCAGCAACATGAACAGGGGCATAGAAAACAACATTGTCCATATGGCAACATTGGAATAATAAGCCCCCCGTTTATTCAATTCGGTAGAAAGCTTTTGTCGGTCTATATTTACATAAGGAATTCTATGATAATCGATCATATATACTAATATGCAACAGGTAATAAACTATTCAGTGAAATTAAAATTTATTGCTCGAAGCACCTCCCTTTTTATCACCACTTTATTGACATTGCTCTTAGGCATTTCAAGCCTCCAAGCTCAATCGAATAAGGCACTGCGCGAGATCAGTCACCGACTGGGACAAGGGGTAAATATTTCTTTTTTAGAACAGTATTGGATGTCTCCTGATATACTCTATCAAAAAAATATCGACCCTTTACTCGAATCAATTGCCACCCAAGGATTCAAAACCGTTCGCCTTCCGGTGGCATTCGACCATTTTATGGCAGATAGCTACGCTCAATTAAACGATAATATCCTAGAAAAATTGCACGAAATATATAAACGTTGCGAATATTTGAACCTAAATCTCGTAATTGTTTATCATTATGGTAAACTAAAGAACGAAAACAGGTATTCAGAAAACGATCGTATCATCCGTATCTGGAAACAAGTAATGGCTTCTATGAAACTGTATTCTTGTTCGCACTTATTTTATGAGCTCTACAATGAACCTACAACCGATATGGACGTATGGAAATCTTCTGCATCAACCCTTATTAGAGAGTTAAGGAAAGAAGATCAAGATCGGATTTTTATTATTGGGGGTGCCAATTACAATGGCATAAATGAATTGTTGAATATGGGGCGACTGGCAGTGGATGATGGAAAAATTCTTTACACTTTTCATTTTTATGAGCCCTATATTTTTACCCATCAGGGGGCGGACTGGACGCTAGAAAAAACTTTTATTACTGGTTTCCCCTACCCTTATTCAGCCAGAAAAATGCCGGCACTATACAATGCAACACCCGATTCGCAAGTGGCTCAGGATTATGAAAGATACCCAAGAGAAGCAAATTATGAAGCTCTTTTAAAACGATTAAAATGGATTAAAGAAGAAGCGGACCGCCTTAATTTACCACTTATCTGCACAGAAACGGGGGTCATCAATCTTGCTCCACCCAAATCAAAATCAGCTTACCTTAGCGATATTACTCGTATCATGAAAGAATTGGATATACCGGTTATGCTTTGGGATTTTAATGATAAATTTTCCATAACAAACGATCGCAATCGGGTAATAAAATCACTTCGTTCTTGGTTAAAATAACTTAATTATATGGATGCAATCTTATCTATTAATGGAATCAGTAAAGCTTATGGTTCTATTCAAGCACTTAAAAACGTTTCATTGGAAATACCCAAGGGTAGTGTTTTTGGTATTTTAGGCCCTAACGGAAGTGGTAAAACCACGCTGATGAGTATCGTACTCGATATTTTAAAAGCTGATAGCGGCAGCTATAGTTGGTTCAATGAACCCAACCATCCTGCTGAGCGAAAAAGAATAGGCACTTTATTAGAAACGCCTAATTTTTATCATTATTTATCGGCAGTTGATAACCTGAATATAACCCATGCAATCAGTGGCAGGGGTTCTGCCGCAGCCATAGATGAAGTACTTGAAATAGTAAAGCTTACCGAAAGAAAAAAAAGTAAGTTCAGTGCTTATAGCTTAGGCATGAAACAGCGCCTGGCTATTGGTGCTGCTTTATTGGGGAATCCTGAAATTTTGTTATTAGATGAGCCTACAAATGGACTGGATCCGGTGGGCATTGCAGAAATTAGGGAGTTGATTATTCGGCTTGCTCAAAAAGGCATCACCATCATTATTGCAAGCCACTTATTAGATGAGATAGAAAAAATTTGTTCCCATGTAGCCATCTTAAAAAGAGGCAAGCTACTCACAACAGGAACAGTTGATGAAGTGCTTTCTAATGAAGATATTATTGAATTATCTGCTGCCAATTTAAGTGAGTTAAAAAAATGTATTCAAGAAATGGGCGGATATAGTAGTATAAAGGAATTGGAAAAAAGTTTGCAAGTATTTTATCCCATTGGAACTGCCAATATGGAAGCATTGAATCAACACTGTTTTAATAGAGGTGTTACCCTTAATTTACTCCTGCATAAAAAGAAAAGCTTGGAGACTAAATTTTTTGAATTAACAAACGACTAAAAAAATAAATATGATTTCCTTATTAAAAATAGAATGGCTTAAAATAAAAAAATACCCTGCTTTTTGGTGGATGTTGGGAATAGTAATGCTAACCTACCCAGGTATCAACTTAATGTTCTTTTCTGTGTATAAAGAAATTACCCAAGGCAAAGAAATGGCCAATAATTTAGCAAAAATGCTACTTGGAAACCCTTTTGCTTTTCCTGAAACATTTCATACCGTAGCTTATTTTTCTTCTTTCTTTGTATTGCTTCCTGCTATATTGGTGATTATGCTTATTACCAACGAATACCAATATAGAACTTTTAGGCAAAATATTATTGATGGTTGGAGCCGTTATCAATTCATTGGAAGTAAACTGATAGATGTGGCCATTATTTCTTTTATTGCTACTCTAGCATATATTGCTGTTGCCATTGGATTTGGTATTTATTCCGATGCTTTAAGTATTAATAGATGGGCGGAACAACTTGAATATATTCCCTTATTTTTTCTACAAACTTTTGCGCAACTCACCATTGCTTTTTTATTGGGCTACTTGGTTAAAAAAGCCTTTATTGCCTTGGGGGTTTTTCTTTTTTATTATTTAATTGTAGAAAATATTTTGGCTGGATATTTAAAGTACAAGCAATTTAGTTGGGGTCGTTTTCTTCCTTTTGAAATGTCGGATGGCATACTGGTTGCACCTGCTTTTGCGGGTAAATTTGGAGATAAATCTAAGGAGAGTTATGAACTGGCTATTTCTTTGGTTTACCAACAAGTTATTGGCACTATTTTTCTTACTGCGCTTATCTGGTTTATCTGTTTTAAAATACACCAAAAAAGAAACCTAGGATAAACCTTGATTGAGTTCTGTAACTGCCGATTCAATCGTTGGGAAATCAAATACAAAACCAACGTCTTCCATTTTTTTACTGCTTACCGTAGTGCTTTTAAGTACTTCAATGCTTAATTCACCCAATATTATTTTGAGTATAAAACTGGGTATATAGATAGGAAGATAAAAAGTGCCACAAATTTTTTCGGCTAGCAGTAAAGTCAAACTTTTATTCGATACTGGATTGGGTGCTACCGCATTGTAAATTCCATTCATCTGGGTATTTTCCATGGCATAAATAAATCCTTTACAAATATCATTTATATGCACCCAACTGATCATTTGCTTTCCAGAACCTAATATGGCAGCTGTTTTAAATTGCAATGGTTTTTTAAATTCTTTCAATGCACCACCTTTGTTGCTGAGTACAATACCAATTCTTAGGTTTACCAATCTTTTTCCCAATTTCTTTATGGGCTGTACACTTTTTTCCCATAGCATACAGGTTTCTCCCAAAAAATCGGGATAGGCTGAATCAGTTTCTATAAATTTTTCGGGATTATTTTTTTTATCCGGCCCATACCACCCAATCGCTGATGCACTTATTACAGCTTGCACTTTATTCGGAATTTCTGTTAGTGCTTTCACCAATAAAGCACCACTTTGAATTCTACTGTCGGCAATCTCTTTTTTTCTGTTTGCAGTCCACCTTTTATCCGCAACACCAGCTCCCGCAAGGTGAATAATATAGTCCGCTTTTTGAATGGCTTCGGCATCAATATAGGAAGTGGAAATGTCCCAGGTATAGACGGTAGACGGTGGACGGTGGACGGTAGACGGTGGACGGTGGACGGTAGACGGTGGACGGTGGACGGTAGACGGTGGACGGTGGACGGTGGATGATTGGCGATTTCGTGAAAGTATTGATACTTCGTATCCTTTTTCTAGAAGCATTTCCGTTAAACGCTTTCCTACCATTCCTGTTCCGCCTGTTATAAGTACGTTTGCCATATTATTTCAACAATATAATAGAAAGAATGTTGCAAAAAAAACCCTCCTAGTATTTGGGAGGGCTGTAAAACACTATATACTGAACGGGTTAGTCGGGTTTTTTACCATCTAAAAAACTATTGATAGATGATATTTGGGTTTGGTTATTATCGTCTTTTCCAACGGTATATTTACTATAAAAATTTTCTACCGAAGTGAGTGTATTCCCAAACAATTCCATATTCCTTCTTACATATGCGGGAACAGCATCAAATTCTCCATTTACATCAGAAGTGTTGCTGATATTAAAAGAGAGATTGCGCAATTTTTGAATTCTTTCTGCTGCTCTTTTTTTCTGCAGTTCCACATCATCTATAAACTGATCATCTTCCATTGCAGCAGGTGAACTAGCTGCAGTAATTGCAACAGTAGGCGCTTCTGTTTTCTCTACCAACTGCATATTAAAAATAGATTCCTCTTCTACAGATATTGGCGGAGCAGGCATTTTTATTTCAGCCACAGTCACCACCGCTTTTTCTTCTACTGGCATTACTGCTTGTGTAGTTGTAGCATAAATATTAGCGGGTTTACTCATTAAACCACTCGACTGCATTATGGTAGGTGCATCATTCAATTGAAAATTCAAGTGGGCTTCTACCTCGGGAATAGCAGGCATTTCGGGCTTCACTTCTTCCTGAATTGGAAGGGCTATTTCTGGCGTTAAATTAAGTTGCAACACCATAGATTCTTTCTCTTCTTCAACCTCAAAAGCAGGTGCTGGTTTTTCAGCAAATACATGTACTGCTGGCATTTCAACATGAATCGCTTGCATGGTTGGAGCCAGCTCATCTACAATAGCAGCCTGCATTTCAGCAATAACTGGTGCTGGTGCTGGTACTGCCACTGGTTCAACTATTGGTTTTAGTGCTGGGGTAGGAATTTTTTCTGTTTCCATACCCAAGGTCATCACTATTTTTTCTGGCTGTACTTCTGGTGCTTTTTGAACTACTGGTTTTGCAAATGGATCTTTCTGTTCAAAGCCAGTTGCTATTAAAGTAATCCCTATTTTTTTATCGAGTGAAGCATCATAACCCATTCCAACAATTACGTCTGAGTTTTCACCCGCTTGTAATCGAAGGTAGTTATTGATGGTTTCCAACTCATCCATCGTACACTCATAATCTCCTTCTGCGCTATTAATATTAATTAGAATCCATTTAGCACCTTTAATATCATTATCGTTCAGCAATGGTGAAGCCAATGCTTCTTCAATTGCATGTTGTGCCCTATTTTCTCCTTCCACTTCTGCCTTTCCAAGAATTGCAACACCACCGTTCTTCATGACAGTGCATACATCGGCAAAATCTACAATAATATGTCCCCTAGAATTAATTACATCCGTAATACATTTTGCAGCAGTAGCCAAAACATTATCGGCTTTACAAAATGCTTCTTTCATTTTAAGGTTACCATATTGCATCCGCAATTTATCGTTGCTGATGATTAATAAAGTATCTACCAACGGCTTCAGTGCTTCAATACCTTCCTCTGCTTGCTGGTGTCTACGTGGCCCTTCAAAACCAAAAGGAGTGGTTACAATGCCCACTGTAAGAATGCCCAAATCTTTACAAATTTTGGCAATAATTGGTGCGCCACCAGTTCCAGTTCCACCACCCATACCTACAGTAATAAAAGCCATTTTGGTATTCACTTCCAAAATACGTTTGATTTCTTCCAAGGATTCTTCAGTGGCCATTTTTCCTATTTCAGGATTTGCACCCGCACCAAGCCCCTGCGTAAGATGTGGCCCTAATTGTATTTTATTGGGAATATTACTTTGCTCTATTGCTTTGGCATCGGTATTACAAATGATAAAGTCAACACCTTCAATATCTTGGGCAAACATAAAGTTTACTGCGTTGCTTCCACCACCACCAACACCCAACACTTTAATAATGGATGATTTCTGTTTGGGAAGATCAAAATGAATCATAGTACGGAATTTGGGTTAGTCAATTTTCTTAAACGGGTATACTATAAACGGTACTAAATGAAACTTTATTTTATCAACGTATAACTTGGTCTTCTTCTTCTTTAAATAAATCAATTAAGTTGTTCTTGAATTTATCCCAGAATCGTTCTTTTCTAACTGTTATATCTACTGAAATTGGTACTGGGGCAATTACTACTTCTTCCACTTCTACTAGTTTTTTCGTCAACCCTTCTGGCACGGCTACTTTAACAAATTTCTCTTCAAAGTCTTTGTATTTATGGTCGTAATCATTGTAGCCTTTCAGTATTAAACCAATACAAGTTGCGTACATAGGCTTCTTCAACTCATCAATATGATTGGCAGCAAGGTGCTCATTGGGGAGACCAATACGCGCATTCAATCCTGTGGTATATTCTGTAAGTTGAATTAAATGCTTCAATTGAGAACCACCACCTGTTAAAATAATACCTCCATTCAAAGCACGATGATCTAATCCCACTTGCTTTAAATGATACGTCACAAAATCTAATATTTCACCCATCCTAGCTTGAATAATAGAAGCCAGATTTTTTACACTTATTTCTTTAGCTGGCATACCCTTTAATCCAGGTATGGTAATATAGGCGTTGGCTTTTGCCTCATCTGCCAATGCACTGCCAAACTGAACTTTCATAGCTTCGGCTTGACTCTTTAATACTCCCAATCCAAGGCGGATATCATTGGTAATATTTTCTCCACCGAATGGAATTACAGCCGTATGCTTTAAAATACCATCATAAAAAACAGCCAAATCACTGGTACCACCACCTATATCCAAAATGGCTACACCTGCTTCCATATCAATTTCACTCATCACCGCGCTGGCAGATGCCAATGGCTGTAATACCAAGTCTTTCGTAATCAGTCCACTTCTATCTACTGCTCTATTGATATTGCGAATGGCATTTCTATCACCCGTAATAATATGAAAATTTGCACCCACTTTCACACCGTTATAACCAATAGGATCTTTAATATTTTGAATACTGTCCACATGAAAATCCTGTGAAATCACATCAATAATTTGGTCTCCTGCTGGAATAAATGTCTTGCGTTGGTTATTAATGAGCTGCTCAATTTCTGCACGGGTAATTTCTAAATCGGCGTCTTGACGAACAATATCACCACGAGTTTGAAGGCTCTTAATATGGTGACCAGCTATTCCAACATATACTTCTTTAATTTCTAAATCAGGATTGCTTTGCGCACAGTTTTCTAATGCAGCTTGAATAGCTTTGATGGTTTGATCAATATTCAGTACTTGACCATGCTGAACACCATTGCTATTGGCGCGACCAAAACCGAGTATTTCCAACTTTCCATACTCATTTTTTCGACCCGCAATAGCAGCTATTTTAGTGGTTCCGATATCCAGACCAACAATGATCGGCGATTCATTGTGATTCATAAGGTATTTCTTTTACTTGTTAACGGAATTGGATTCTGTTTATTGTTTAAAGGCAGTAAGATTTTTGGTATCGTGTCTAGCTTTGTAGTATCTATTATTTGCATCAACTTTATGGCAGCGGCTGAGTCAGCATACATTTGTGCCGTTCCTTTTTTAATACCTATCACTTGATTCTTGTATTGTATGTCTAACTTTTCATAGGTATAAATGCCTCGCTCTAACCAAGCTGAACGATAAAATGCATTTAACTTTTTAAATTTTTCACGAATATCACTCGCCTCTCCAAAGTACACTATATGATCTCCAATTAATGGAATAATTTCAAAATGATTTTGTGCACTGATATTGATTTGCGAAATCTGCGCAGTAAAAAAGGAGTCAGCATTTATATAAGCTGCCATTTCAATTATTTGTTTTAACAGCAGGCTGTCTTTTTGTTTCTGAATGGGCAAATTGGTAAATACTGGCACGCGCGCGCTCAGTTTGGTACTCAAAGGAAGAAATGATAAGGCAGTATCAATATAGAATGATGCGCCATTTACCTGAAACAATCTTGCTACTGGCTCTCTTTCTTCTATACTTACCTGAAGTACTTGAAGGTTATCAAAAAACATTTCTGCATTTTTTACCCAGACATTCCTCTTCATCATGGACTCCATTTTACGCAGCTTAAGTAGCTGTAATGGTTGCCCAATAATATTTCCACCCATATTCAACATGGCCAATACATCGGCCTCATCAATAAACATATTTTTTTCGGCACCCACAATGGCAATATTAACACCTGCACATTTTTTATTATTTTTCTGGTGCATGGCAGCACCAGTCAACACCATTGTTCCAATAACAATGAGTACCCACAAAGTGGTTACCAATATTTTTTTCCATGGAAGCTTTTGTGCCATATTATGCTTTCAATATTTCTTTAATAGGCAATACCAAAGTGTCAATATCACCTGCTCCTGCCATTACCAATAATTCGGGTTGATTTTCCTTTACCCAATTCAATAATGCTTGCTTTTCTAAAATTTGTTTTGCTGCCAATTGCATTTTTTGCAGCAACATTTCACTGTTCACTCCTTCCATTGGCAATTCACGGGCAGGATATATGGGCAATAAAATAACTTCATCTGCTTTATCAAGACTTTTAGAAAATCCATCGGCCTGATCCTTTGTTCTACTAAACAGATGGGGCTGAAAAACGAGCGTCAATTTTTTATTCGGAAAAATACTTCTCACACCTGAAAGCAGTGCATTCAACTCATCTGGATGATGCGCATAATCGTCAATCAATACTTTTTCTGGAGTATTCAACGCATATTCAAATCTTCGGCGAACGCCTTTGAAATCAGCTATTGCTGCGCGTATTTTATCTGTATCAATGCCAATATATTTTGCCACTGCAACTGCGGCCAGCATATTGTCAATATTATGAAGCCCCCCCATATTCAGTACTATATTCGGAATAGTCCATTCCTTAGCCACAATATTAAATTGATAAGCCCCATTTTCTACTATCAAGCTATTGATACTGATATCAGCAGCCTGGTTGTTGTAATCATACGTAAATAAATGAGCGGCTTTTAATTCAGCAGCCCGCTTTAATCCATATTTAGCAACAATACATCCGCCTTCTTTTACTTTTTGAGAGAACTGAACAAAAGCCTTTTCTACTTCTTCTGCGGTACCATAAATATCTAGGTGATCGGGATCCATGGAAGTGATGACTGCTACATCGGGAAATAGTTTTAAAAAGCTTCGGTCGTACTCATCGGCTTCCACCACCACCACATTTCTTTGGTGGCTCCAGAAATTGGTATTATAGTTGGCTGAAATACCACCTAGGAAAGCATTACAGCCGTATTCAGTATGTCGCAATATATGCGCTATCATAGAAGTAACCGTAGTTTTACCATGTGTGCCAGCCACGCAAATATTGAATGAATTGGCGGTGATCCATTGAAGAATATCACTCCGTTTTAGAACGGTATATCCATTATCCCGATAAAAATTCAACTCCGCATGTTGTGCAGGTATTGCAGGTGTATATACCACCACATCAAGTTCCTTAGGTGCTTGGTTGATATCGTCGTCATAATGAATGGCAATACCTTCTGCTTCCAATGCACGGGTTAATACGGTTGATGTTTTATCGTACCCACTTACACTTGCACCTTTTGAATGAAAGTAACGGGCAATGGCACTCATGCCAATACCACCAATGCCAATAAAATAAATTTTTTGTATAGTTGTTAACTCGTTCATATTATATACTTCAAAATTTGATGAGCAATAAATGTATCGGCATCACGCAAACCTAGTTTGCTGATATTTTGCGACAGTGAATTTTGTACTGTTTTATTTGCCGCCAACTCTATTACTTTATTTACCAGTGCCGTTGCCGCTTCACTATCTTTCACCATAATGGCTGCCTGTTGGTTTACCAATTGCATGGCATTGGCCGTTTGATGGTCTTCTGCTGCAAACGGAAAGGGTACTAATATTGCTGGCTTTCCTGTGATGCATAATTCAGTTACAGCCATTGCACCTGCCCTGCTGATTACTATATCGGCTGCTGCATATCCATATTCCATTTGCGTAATAAAATCACTTACCCAAATATTCGGTTGATTGGCCGCGACCTGCTTGTATTGGCCTGCATTGCTTTTACCCGTTTGCCAAATCAATTGTAAATGATTGCTTTCAAACAAATGCAAGTGATGCTTTAATGCTTCATTAATACTGGCTGCACCGAGACTACCACCTACTGCCAGCACGGTAGTTTTATCCGCTTCCAATCCGAAAAACTGCAACGCTTCAGATTGGTTGATGGGGTAATTGGCAATAGCATCACGAACTGGATTTCCCGAGACTATTATTTTATCAGCAGAAAAAAAAACTTCCATGCCTTTAGTGGCCACGAATATTTTAGTGGCTCTTTTTCCCAACATCATATTGGCTTTACCCGCAAAAGAATTACTCTCGTGAATAAATGTGGGAATTTTTCTACTCTGTGCATACCTTAAAACAGGGAAAGAAGAATATCCGCCTACCCCAATCACCGCATCGGGTTTAAAACCGAGGATAATTTTTTTTACTTGCAAAAAACTTTTGATCAACTTCCAAGGAAGTGTGAAATTTTTTAAGATGGCTGAACGATTAAAACCAGCTATATCTAATCCCTCAATTTTAAAACCAGCCTGTGGAATTTTCTCCATTTCCATTTTTCCTTTTGCGCCTACAAATAAAAATTCCGCATCGGGCAATTCTTTTTTAAGGGCATTGGCAATGGCAATGGCGGGAAAAATATGTCCCCCCGTTCCTCCTCCTGCTATGATGAATTTTTTACTCAAATTAAATAAGTATTAAACTGTTTTTACCACTGGTGTTTCTACCGGAGGTGATATTATTTTTCCTTCAAGCTGCTCTACATTTCTTGCTACACTCAATACAATACCAATGGCAGCACAAGTAAACAAAAATGAACTACCACCCATACTTACCAGCGGAAGTGTTACACCCGTTACAGGAACAAGATTTACATTCACGGCCATATTGGCTACTGCTTGTATTACCAATGTAAAACTCAATCCCAACGCAAGAAATGCGCCAAACGCATAGGGACAACGCCGGAAAATACCAATACAACGAAATAAAAAAACAAGGTAGATAAATATCATAAAAGCCCCACCCAGCAATCCATATTCTTCAATAATGATAGAATAAATAAAGTCGTTATATGCTTGTGGTAAAAAATTTCTTTGTTGGCTATTGCCCGGCCCCAATCCAATTAATATACTTCCATTAGCAATAGCTATTTTGGCCTGTTGTACTTGGTATGGAATTTCTTTGTCGCCCGCATACATAAAATCCTGCACCCGTTTTACCCAAGTACCAAAACGGCCCATTGATTTCATTTTCTCAGCAATAATTGGCTTGGCAATATCTTCTGTTTTCTTGCCATCATAAGTAAGCATGGCAACAGAGATGATAAACGCCACTGGTATCATTGCAATCATTATTGTTAACAAAATATGCTTCATACTCACCCTCCCAATAAACATCAACAATAGTGATGTGGCACCAGTAAGCAATGCATTGGATAAGTTTGCGGGCATAATTAAAGCGCAGATAATTAGCACTGGTGTAACTACAGGAATAAATCCTTTTTTAAAATCTTTAATCACCTCCTGCTTTTTACTCAGCATTTTAGAGATGTACATAAACAGTGCCAGTTTAGCAAAATCACTGGTTTGTATGGTCATATTAATAATAGGTAATTTAATCCACCTACTGCCTTCATTAATTTTTGCACCAAAAAATAAAGTATATAATAGTAATGGAATAGAGATTAAAAAAAGAAAAGTAGCCACTTTAGAAAAAAAACTATAATTCACTCGGTGCAGAAAATAAATTACCAGCATGCCCAGCATGGTGAAACTCAATTGCTTGAACAAGTAAATATTGGTATTGCCTTTGTACATTTTATACGCCAAAGATCCGGTAGCACTGTACACAACTAAAATAGAAATAAGCGACAATACCACTACAATACCCCATATATACTTATCACCCCGGGTTCGGGTGATGAGCTGCTCCCGAATCCCTTTAACGGTAGGCATTTGAGAGAATAGGGTGTCTTTAATTTCTGACATATTTTTTTAATTTAAAGCTCTTTCACTGCTTCCTTAAACTGTACACCACGATCTTCATAATTTTTAAATAAGTCAAAACTTGCACAAGCGGGACTTAACAATACCATATCATCTTTTGTGGCTGAACGGAAAGCTGCATTCACTGCTTTCTTAGCAGAATCTGTTTCAATAATTACTGGAACCAAATCTTTAAAAGCCGAAATAATTTTGCTATTGTCAACCCCCATACAAATAATTGCCTTTACTTTTTCCTTTACCAAATCGGCAATCAACCCATAATCATTGCCTTTATCAACCCCTCCCAGAATAAGTACGGTAGGTTTATTCATACTCTCCAAGGCATACCAAGTGCTGTTTACATTAGTGGCTTTGCTGTCGTTGATAAATTCAACACCACGCACCATAGCCACAAACTCCATACGATGTTCGAGGCTTTGAAAATTATTCACTGCTTCTCGAATTTTTTCTTTTCGTATACCAATAGTACACGCTGCAATTCCTGCTGCCATGGTATTAGAATGGTTGTGTTTGCCTTTAAGGGCAAAATCATAAATGCTCATGCTTACTCTTTCTTCTTGGATGCGCAGCATCATCTGGTCGCCCTTGATGTAGCCGCCTTTTTTTATTTCGTGTTTCATAGAGAATGGTAATGGGTTAGTATGTAGGGTTAGTTGTGCTAGTTGTTGGGTAATTACTTCATCATCATCGCAATAAATAAAGTAGTCGCTCATGGTTTGGTTTTCTATGACTCGAAATTTTGCGTGAATATAATTTTCAAATTTATAATCATACCGATCCAAGTGGTCTTCGGTAATATTCAATAGGATGCTTATATCGGCTCGAAATGTTTTAATATCATCTAATTGAAAAGAACTTATTTCTGCTATATACCATTCTTTAGGATCTTCGACTACTTGCTTCGCAAATGAATACCCAATATTTCCTACCAATGCACAATCCAATCCTGCTGTAACACAGATATGATATAACAATGCAGTGGTGGTGCTCTTTCCATTGCTTCCAGTAATGGCAACTATTTTACTATTGTCTTTGTATCTATAAGCAAATTCTATTTCACTAATAATGGGAATGCCCTTTGCTCGAATGGCTTTTACCATTTCATTTTTTTCAGGTATACCGGGGCTCTTCACCACTTCATCTGCTGCCAAAATTCTTTCCACGCTGTTACCCCCCTCTTCAAATTCAATTGCATGCTTTTTTAATTCGGCACGATATATTTCTTTGAGCATGCCACCATCACTCAAAAAAACATCATAGCCTTTTTGCTTGGCAAGCAAGGCAGCACCTACCCCACTTTCACCGCCTCCTAATATGATGATTTTTTTACTCACTGTATTTACCTAATTTTTAATGACATAACACTTAATACCACCAATAAAACCGTTACAATCCAAAAACGAACCGCAATCTTACTTTCATGAAATCCTTTTTTCTGGTAGTGGTGATGAAGGGGACTCATTAAGAAAACCCTTCTTCCTTCTCCATATTTTTTCTTGGTATATTTAAAATAACCCACTTGTATCATCACACTTAAATTCTCTATCAGAAAAACACCACAGAAAATAGGAATCAACCATTCTTTCCTTACAATAATGGCGAGTGATGCTATAATTCCACCCAAAGCGAGACTGCCAGTATCACCCATAAATACCTGTGCAGGATATGCGTTGTACCAAAGAAATCCAATACAAGCACCCACAAAAGCACCTACAAAAATGGTGAGCTCTCCCAAATTAGGGATATACATAATATTGAGGTAGTCCGCAAACTTATAGTTACCACTCACATAAATAAACAACAGCAAAGCCGCACCAATAATAGCGCTTACGCCCGCTGCCAGTCCATCTAACCCATCTGTTAAGTTAGCGCCATTGCTTACAGCAGTGATAATTAAGGTCACGATTAATATATAAATAATCCAAGTATATTTCTCCGCACCAGCACCTATCCAACTGATTAATTTACTGTAATTAAACTCGTGATTTTTTACAAAAGGAATGGTAGTAATAGGTGTTTTTACTTTTACAAATTTTCTTTCAATACCATCCATTACGCGAATAATAATGGTAGTATCTTTTGCAAAACGTTCTCCTTGTTGCATATTTACTTTGCGCGCAGAGCCAATCACTTCCCTTTCAACCGTTACTGCATTGCTAAAATAGAGTGTAGCACCAATGATGATACCCAGGCCTACTTGTCCTATAATTTTAGAAATACCAGCCAAGCCGTCACTGTCTTTTTTCTTATATATACCTCCATTTAGCAGGGCTTTTTTGCGCGCCCTTATTTTAAAGAGATCGTCAATAAAACCAATCAATCCCAACCAAACCGTACAAAGAATCATTAAACGGATATATACTTTATCTAGGTTGGCAAATAATAGGGTTGGAATTAAAATGCTCAATAGAATAATAATACCACCCATAGTAGGCGTTCCTTTTTTCTGTTGCTCACCTTGTAAACCCAACTCACGAACTGATTCTCCAATTTGTTTTTTCTGCAAAAAAAGAATGATTCGTTTGCCATATACCGTGGCAATCACCAGCGACAGCAAAATAGCCATCGCAATTCTAAAAGTGAGAAACTGAAATAAACCAGCTCCGGGAATATCGAAGTATTGTTTAAGCCAGTTAAAAAGTTGGTATAACATAAAATATTTTTAAGAATATTGATTTGAAAATGCTTCTTGTAAAACCAGTTTATCATCAAAGGGATATTTTATGCCATTGATGTCTTGGTATTTTTCATGACCCTTACCAGCCACCAATACAATATCTTCTGCACCAGCCATTTTTACTGCTTCTAAAATGGCTGCTTTCCTATCTATAATGGTGATATATTTTCTTTTGGCAGCACTGGTAAGTCCATGCTCCATATCACTCAAAATAGTTGAGGGATCTTCGGTGCGAGGGTTATCACTAGTCAATATTACTTTATCACTTAAATCGCAGGCAGCTTGTGCCATTAAAGGGCGTTTGGTTTTATCGCGATCACCACCACATCCAACCACCGTAATAATTTGTTCGTAGCCTTTGCGTAATTTTTTTATAGTAGCCAATACATTCTCCAAAGCATCCGGTGTATGCGCATAATCAATAATACCGATGGTATTTTTTTTACTGATGATATAATCAAACCTCCCTTCTGCTCCACTCAATATACTCATGGCAGTAAGCACTGTTTGATGTTCTTCACCGAGGCAAATAGCAGCACCATATACAGCCAATAAATTATAGGCATTGAATTCGCCAATGAGTCTAAAATGAACCTCTGTATCATTCACCAACATAATTAAACCAGTAAGTGCATTCTCTAAAATTTTTCCTTTAAAAGCAGCCAAGATTTTCAGGCTGTATAAATATTTACGAGCAGCCGTATTCTGCAACATGATTTCGCCGCGCTTATCATCAGCGTTTGAAATAGCAAATGCCGCAGGAGCAAGTTGATCAAAAAAACTTTTCTTAACGCGTATATATTCATCAAAAGTTTTATGATAATCTAAATGATCGTGGGTGATATTACTAAACAATGCACCCGCAAATTGTAACCCTGTAATTCTGTGTTGGTGAATAGCGTGACTGCTGCATTCCATAAAAACATGGGAGCAACCTTTCTCTACCATTTCTTGTAATAGGGCATTCAAACTAATTGCATCAGGTGTAGTATGGGTGGCCGGAATAATATCATCATTCACTTGATTTTGTACGGTGCTGATGAGACCGCAAGTATAGCCTAGCTGTCTAAAAAGTTTAAATAAAACAGTAGCAATGGTGGTCTTCCCATTGGTACCCGTAACCCCAACTAATTTTATTTTAGTAGAGGGATGCTGGTAAAAAGCGGTGGCCATTAATGCCGCAGCAATAGATGAATTTTTTACTTGCACATAAGTAATTCCCGCTACTATTATATTGGGAATGCTTTCACATATAATGGCTAAAGCTCCCATTTCAATTGCTTTGGCAATGAAAGAGTGGCCATCCGATTGCACACCATTGATGGCAATAAAAGCAGTACCCGGTTTTACTTTTCTAGAGTCAATCTCCACAGCAAGAACACCAATAGCAATATTTCCAATTGCTTGTTGAATGGTTGGTGGTGGCAAGAGTTGACTCAGTGTGTGCATGGTATAAATTTTTTATTTAGTTAAGTGAAAGTTGAACCCATTGTCCCCTTGCAATGGGTGCACCCGCTGCAATAGATTGATCGGCCACTTTACCTTTCCCATTAATATTCACCATCAATCCCATGGCTTCGCAGAGATGGATGGCATCTTTTAAACCCATTCCTTTTAAAACGGGCATAGTAGAACCATTTATTGTTTTCTTTTGCAGCACAACCACTGCATTTTTATTTTGCAAGCTGCTCCACTC
Organism: Sphingobacteriia bacterium; assembly: GCA_031369485.1. Classification (GTDB taxonomy): domain Bacteria; phylum Bacteroidota; class Bacteroidia; order Chitinophagales; family Chitinophagaceae; genus Sediminibacterium. The sequence goes on along the minus strand of JANMOT010000027.1, from coordinate 257,743 downwards.
ATCCGCTCTACCTGTTGAATCTTTAAATTGCCATTTCAGTTGAGTAGATAAATAGGCTAAATCGGCTTTGTATCCTATATATTGAAACGGAATACTGTCTTTTCTTTTGTTAGCTACTGTATTGGTATTATTACCCGTTAAATAAGTGCTGTAAAGCCTATCAGCAATTTCTTTAAACACAGGCCCTGCCACAGAAGCACCATAAAATACAGGAGCAAAGGGTTTATTTTTAATCACTACCACACAAGTGTACTGCGGATTATCAGCCGGAAAATAACCCGCAAAAGAAGATTGATAAATTTTATTGGCATAGCCTTTATTGCCATCTGCAACCAATGCTGTACCTGTTTTACCAGCAGCTTTATAAGCAGATCCTGCAAAGAGCGACTTAGCGGTTCCATCGGTACAAACTCCTTCCAAGCAAGCTCTTAGCATGGCGATGGTGGCGGCACTGCATACTTGAGAATCTAATAATATGGGTTGAATTTCTTTTAATACAATGCCTTCTTCTTTAAAACTGCTCACCAAATAAGGGCGCATCATTTTACCATTATTGGCCACTGCATTGTACAGCATGGTTGTTTGTAAGGGACTAATAGCAATATTGTAACCAAAAGACATCCAAGGAATGGTAGTGGGACCAAATAATCTACTACCGGGCCGATAAATAGTGGGCTTTCGCTCCCCAATTAAATCAATGCCTGTAATTCTATCCAAACGCATTTTAGTAAGGTGATTTAAAAACTGGTTTGGATTACCCGCATAAAAAGCGGTCGCCATTTTAGCCATGGCAACATTCGAACTCAATTCAAAAGCGTGTTTAACAGTCACGTTATTTTCACTATGCCTTTCCGAATCATACACCGTAATACCAGCAATTTTCCAAACCCCATTTTCAAGGCTGATGGTTTGATTGAGGCTCACTTTTTTATCTTCTAATAAAGCCATCATGGTGGCCAATTTAAAAGTAGAGCCGGGTTCACCGGGGCGAATGGCATAGTTTAAATCTTCCCAGTATACACCATCTGATTTTTTACCAAGATTGGCAATGGCTTTCACCTTTCCAGTTTTTGTTTCCATTACAATGGCACAACCATGATCGGCATCATTTTTAATCATCATTTTCATGAGGGCCGATTCGGTAATGTCTTGAATAAAAACATCAATGGTACTTACAATATCTTTTCCTGTTTCTGGTTCAATTAAATAAGTATCATCAACTGGAACCCCTACCCCACCTGCAATAGAGCGGACAGTCTGCTTACCATTTCTACCCCTAAGAATACTATCGTAAGTCATTTCTAACCCAACTTTATTAGAATCTCTGGCAAGGCCAATGGTTCTAAAAGCGAGCATTTGGTATGGGTTCAAACGGATGGTTCTTTCGTTGGCAATCATACCACTTTTATTGCGACCCATTTTAAAAAGTGGAAATTTTCGAAGTGCATCGTACTGCGTAAAAGAGATTTTTTTCTTCAGCATAAAATAACCGTCCTGTGCTTTATATCCTTGCTGAAGAATGGTTTTATATTCTAATGCAGTTTGGTCTTTAAATAATTTAGATAATGACCCGCTAAGAGAATCAATATTCTCTCTAAACCTAGCTCCATTTTTTTCGCGGAGACTGGCAACACGAAAGTCAATATAAATATCAAATTGAGGAATAGAAGTACTCAACATTTGACCATCTTCGCTGTAGATGGTACCACGTTCTGCTTCAATTTCATCAATGCGTTGGTGAAGGCTATCGCTCATACTTCTCCATTTGGCGCCTTCAAATTGTTGAATGTAAACCGCTTTACCAAAAATGGCAATACAGGCAATCACCATCAGTATATAACTGAGGTATACTCTCCATAGTATGTCGCGTTTTACTTCCATTTTATTTTATAAAATCAATTATTTTTTTGTTCATTTATCTGTTTAATTCTGTTGGGCATTTCCTTGCTTACTTTTAATCCTATTGGTTCAGTTGCTTTAATAATTTGGGCTTCTTCTGTTTTGTACATCACTTCACTTTTTAGTGTTTTATAAGTGAATTGCAATTCTTTTAATTCGTAGTTGATGGTGTTGATTCTGCGTACGGTTCTATCCGCCATATGTCCGTTGGCTATATATAAAACGGCCAGTACGGAGAGGAAAAGAAAGAAGGAAATATTCTTTACAATCCACTCGTAGTTAAGCAAGCCGCGTAAGGGATTACGGGCAGCAGGCTGCGGGTTTGTTGTGTTTTCAGTCACCAGGTACTATATTATAAAATCAAAATAATCGTCCACCGTCTAACTCCTCTCCACTACTCTCAACTTCGCACTTCTACTTCTTTTATTGCGCTTCAATTCAACCTCACCAGCCGTGATTGGTTTTTTATTCACCAACTGAAAAGTGGTATTTTTTTCAGCGGTTTCAAAAGGATGATCAATCAGCTCTTCAAAACTTCCTTGTTTAAAAAAATTCTTCACCAGCCTATCTTCAATCGAATGAAAGCTAATAATAGCAGCCCTTCCACCCGATTTAAGCAATTGGGGCAACTGTGCCAACATTTCTTTCAAAGCCCCCATTTCGTCGTTTACTTCCATTCGCAATGCCTGAAAAACTTGGGCCAAATATTTATTCGGGTTCCCCATTACCACGCTATTCATTAATGCCTTGAATTGCTCAATAGTAGCATAGGGTAAATATTTTCTTTGTTGAACAATATGTTTGGCCAATGTTTTTGAATTAGATACTTCGCCATATTGTTCAAATAATTTATGCAGTTGCAACTCAGTATAATTCGCAATCAAACTGGCTGCGGTATTGGTTTGCCTTTGATCCATGCGCATATCCATAGGGCCTTCAAATCGTATGGAGAAACCACGATCTCCTTCATCAAATTGGTGACTGCTCACGCCCAAATCTGCCAGCACCCCATCAACTTGTTGAATATTGTGCAAGCGAAGAAAGCGATGCAGGTGACGAAAATTTTGTGGCACAAAAAGCATTCGCTCATCTTTCGGAAGATTTTGTTCGGCATCCGCATCTTGGTCAAAAGCTATCAGTCTTCCTTGCTTTCCCAACCTATTCAATATACCCGCACTATGGCCACCACCCCCAAATGTGCAATCCACATAAATACCATTGGGCTGAATATTCAACCCCTCAATGGCTTCATTAAAAAGCACAGGTATATGGTATTCCTCGGTAGTTGACATGCTAAGATTTATCCGACTTTTTATCCACTTCCAGCATCACTTCTTGTGCGAGGCTGCTGAATGCTTCTGGTGAAAAATCTTCAAAGAGCTGTTTGTATTTTGCTGCATCCCAAATCTCAAATCTGTCTAATGCAGCAGTAACCACGATGTCTTTAGAGAGCTCGGCAAATTCTTTTAAGGAAGCTGGTAATAATAAACGACCAGCACTATCTAATTCAATTTCCGTGGCACCACCTAAAAACTGACGTCGGAATTGACGTACTTTTGGATCAAAATCATTCAGTTGACTGATTTTGGCAATAATCAATTCCCAACTTTTTAACGGATATAATGTGAGACATTTTTCAAAGCCACGACCCAATATAAAGCTGCTCTCCCCCTCAGGCAATTGCTTTCGCAATCCTCCCGGAAGTAGAAACCGCCCTTTGGCGTCTACTGTAGCTTCATATTCTCCGTGAAATCCGTGCATAAGTGAATAAATATTTCCAAGATTACCACTTGTTGACACAAAATAACACTTTTTCCCACTTTTAAAGCAAATATGGAGCATCTGTATTTATCCACAGGAGTCAAATCAGCTAGAATTCAATCACAGCAAAGCTATAAGCAGAAACAGCTGAATTCACTACTGTATAACCTGTGAATTGCTGTGGATAAGCCCTAAATACCACTAAAATGAGCCAAAAACACCCTGCCGAACTGGTAATAAGCGATTTTAACTACGATTTACCTGAAATAAAAATTGCACGCTATCCGCTGGCCGAGCGAGATCATAGTAAATTATTGGTGTACCAGTCTGGAAATATTTCTGAATCTACCTACCAGTATTTACACCAAGCTTTGCCTGAAAATGCACTGCTTATTTTCAACAATACCAAAGTGGTAGAAGCCCGTTTGTTGTTTCAAAAGCCGACTGGTGGAATCATTGAACTGTTTTGCCTTGAGCCCGCTGATAGGTATCCCGATATCACCACCGCTATGCTGGAAAAAGGAAAAGTATTTTGGAAATGCCTAGTAGGCGGTGCAAAAAAATGGAAAGCTGGTTCGCTGTTTTATACCGCAATGAATGGGGATGAAAAAATTACCATTGAAGCAAAAAAATCAGCGCAATTGAGCGACCATTGTTTGATTGAATTTAGCTGGAATGATGATGCACTTTGCTTTGCAGCTTTACTGCATATAGCAGGCTGTATTCCCTTACCGCCTTACCTTAACAGAAATGCAGAAGCAAGCGATAAAGATCGATACCAAACCATTTATGCGCAACACGATGGTTCAGTGGCTGCACCCACTGCGGGACTGCATTTTACCGAAGCGGTTTTCAATGCACTTGCCTTAAAAAATATAAATACCAATTTTGTTACCCTGCATGTGGGTGCTGGCACTTTTAAACCAGTAAAAGCTGCCAGTATGAAGGATCATGAAATGCACGCTGAATTTATTGATGTTTTAGCAACACTGATTCACGAGCTCATACTTCAATTAGAGTATGGAATTATTGCAGTAGGTACTACTTCATTGCGTACCCTTGAAAGCCTTTATTGGATGGGCGTAAAAACTTTTATCAACCCAGATTTACCCATCCATCAAATAGCGCTTAGCCAGTGGGAAGCCTACGAGTTAGCAGAGAAAAATATCGACGCAAAATCAGCCCTCAACGCCCTATTAAATTGGATGAAATTGAATCAGCTAACACAACTGATTACCAAAACACAAATCATTATTGCGCCTGGCTACACATTTAAAATAATAAAAGGTTTGATCACCAATTTTCACCAGCCGCAAAGCACTTTATTGCTGTTAATTGCAGCAATTGTAGGCGATGATTGGAAAAAAATTTATGCATACGCATTGGAAAATGATTTTCGCTTTCTAAGCTACGGAGATGGTTCTTTAATTTGGAATGAATCGTTCAAATAAAAGTCGCTTATTTATTCAACTGCCAATGGCACTTCAACCGTAAAAGTGGTGCCTTTACCCAAAGTACTATCCACTTTTATCCTGCCCTTATGTGCGTCAATAACCGTCTTCACATAACTCATGCCCAACCCAAAACCTTTTACATTGTGAAGGTTACCCGTGTGTGCGCGGAAGAATTTTTCAAAAACTCTTTTCACCGTCTCTTTATTCATACCAATGCCATTGTCTTGAATGCGAATCACCAAATGCTTTTTGGTAGCATGGGTAGCAATGGTAATTTGCGGACTTCCACTGGAATATTTAATAGCATTGTCAACCAAATTAGAAATTAAATTACTAAAATGTACTTCATCCCCATTTATATGGTCGTTGCTTGCATTCAACAATAACTGAATCTTACCATCCCGGTCTTGCAACTGTAGTTTAAAATTGCTAATGGTCTGTTCAATAATAGCGTGCACTGAGAGTTCGGAAAGTTTTAAAACGAGTCGCTGTTTTTCCATGAAAGCAGCTTGCAGTATGGTTTCCACATGTTTATTCATGCGGGTATTTTCTTCTTTAATAATATTGCTAAAATAGGTTGCTTTCTCACGATTACTCTGTACTTTTTCATTCCTCAGTGCGTCTACTGCCAATGAAATAGTAGCCAACGGGGTTTTAAATTCATGCGTCATATTATTGATGAAATCGCTCTTAATTTGAGAAAGTTTTTTCTGATACAACAACGACTTCACCGTTATATAAAAAGCCGCAATAATCACCAACATAAATGCAATAGCACCCACAATAATCCAGCGCAAAGATGTCCATACTTGTTGTTCAATATTGGGGACAATAATAATTAATTTTTCTAGGGCGGGTACGGTTTCAATCTCTGCATTCTCAGGCAATATCACATAGTATCCTCGCCTATTATTAATGGTATCCCAAAATTCTTTTTCATAACCAGCAGAAAACATTTCATAATCATCGTTCGGGTTGGTAACCGCAAATTCAAATTTTAATTTATTAAGGTTTCTTGCGTCAAATGCATTTCTAATTTTATTTTGAATTTCGAGTGCCGCAAATTTTTCTTCTACTGTAGGTTGCCTAAAAAAATTAAGTGGAAAATTCCTACCCAATGATGAGCCACCCCTCCCAGATAACCTAAGTACTTGACCGCTATGGGTTTGCCTTCCCAATTCGCTCGCTACCGAAACACCAGCATCATTTATTTTGTTGTTGAGCTGTGTATTAGTTACTTCTAAAAGATTTTGGAACCATGATACCTGCAACAGAAAAAGTCCCAATAGGGAGAGTGTAATAAGTATAATAATAGCGGGGAAAGTTCTCTTCATTGTGTTACAAATATACTTTTAATTGTCCCTTTTTTCCAACACTACCCCTCGGTGTAAATTTTTTAACTTGCTATTGGGCTTTGTTTTTTCAAAAAAAATTCCTTTCTTTTGTTATTCTATGAATATTATACCCGGCATATTACTGTTATCAGACCCTTTTTTAAAAGACCCAAATTTTGTGCGATCGGTTGTATTGGTATGCGAACACAATGAAGAAGGCAGCTTTGGCTTTGTGTTGAGCAAACAAACCACCTTTACATTGGGTGAATTGGTAGAACAAGCAGCGGGAATCAATATTCCAGTATACGAAGGCGGTCCCGTTCAAAAAAATACCCTTCATTTTATTCACCAGCAGCCAGATCTAGCAGGCGAATGTGTGGAAGTGAAAAGAGGAATCTATTGGGGCGGTAATTTTGAGCAGGTGTTGGCAGCATTGCGCGGCGGATATTTAAAACCCACCGATATTAGGTTCTTCATGGGTTATAGCGGATGGAGTGCAAAGCAGCTTGAGGAAGAATACGAAGAAAAAAGCTGGATCTTGGCAGATGCCAGTCCAGCTAATATTTTTTCTGCTAAAGATGGAGAACTCTGGAAGCAAAGCCTTCAGAATTTAGGAGGCGAATACGCTAGAATGATTCATTATCCAACCGATCCACAACTGAATTAAAGGGCTATTGCACCTTCTACCAAAACAGTGGCTTTATTATTCAGTATTTCTACAAACCCACTTTGAATGGCATAGGAGACTGTTTCTTTTTTGTCTTTTAATATCTTCAGCTTCCCCTTACCCAACGCACTTACCATGGGTGCGTGTTTGTTTAATACTTCAAACAATCCGCTAATACCGGGCAATTGTACACCATATACATCACCGCTGTACAGTTTCTTTTCGGGAGTAAGTATTTCTAGTATCATGTTAAATTATTAATTAAGCTTTCGCTGCTTCCATCATTTTCTTGCCTTTCTCAATGGCATCATCCAATGTTCCTACTAGGTTGAATGCCGCTTCTGGATACTCATCCACTTCTCCGTCCATAATTGCGTTGAAGCCTTTAATAGTGTCTTCAATACTTACGAATACGCCTTTAAGACCCGTAAACTGTTCAGCAACGTGGAAGGGTTGCGATAAGAAACGCTGTACTTTACGAGCACGCTGTACTATCATCTTATCTTCTTCACTTAATTCATCCATACCAAGAATAGCAATGATATCTTGTAATTCTTTGTAGCGCTGTAATATTAGTTTAACTCGATCGGCCGTATTGTAATGTTCTGCACCTACAATAGCAGTGGTCAAAATTCTTGATGTAGAATCTAATGGATCTACCGCAGGATAAATACCCAAATCGGCAATCTTTCTGCTCAATACAGTGGTGGCATCTAAGTGCGCAAAAGTAGTAGCAGGAGCAGGATCTGTCAAGTCATCCGCAGGCACATATACCGCCTGAACCGAAGTGATAGAACCGTTTTTGGTTGATGTAATACGCTCTTGCATCAATCCCATTTCGGTAGCTAATGTAGGCTGATAACCTACTGCAGAAGGCATACGACCCAATAAAGCCGATACTTCAGAGCCCGCTTGTGTAAAACGGAATATATTATCTACGAAAAATAAAATGTCTTTTCCTTTACCAGTACCATCCCCATCACGGAAATATTCAGCAATCGTTAACCCACTCAAAGCCACACGAGCACGGGCTCCTGGGGGTTCATTCATTTGTCCAAATACAAAAGTAGCTTTTGAATCTTTCAGTCCCTGCATATCCACTTTACTCAAATCCCATCCACCTTCTTCCATGCTGTGTTGGAATTCTTCTCCATATTTCATAATGCCAGCCTCAATCATTTCACGCAGCAAATCGTTTCCCTCACGGGTACGCTCACCCACACCAGCAAATACAGATAATCCACCGTGACCTTTGGCTATATTATTAATCAATTCTTGAATCAATACTGTTTTACCAACCCCAGCACCACCGAATAAACCAATTTTACCACCTTTTGCATAAGGCTCAATTAGGTCAATTACCTTAATACCTGTAAACAGAATTTCTGAAGCAGTACTTAGGTTTTCAAACAAAGGGGGCTTATTGTGAATAGGGCGACCACCTTCTTTGCTTACTTGTGGCAACCCATCAATGGCGTCTCCTGTTACATTAAACAAGCGACCATTAATGCCTTCGCCAATTGGCATGGCAATGGCTTTTCCAGTATCAATTACTGCCATACCTCTTACAAGGCCTTCTGTTCCGTCCATTGCAATGGTACGCACACTGTCTTCTCCAAGGTGTTGCTGAACTTCTAGTACCAGTTTCTCACCAGAATCTCTGGTGATTTCCAAGGCATTGTAAATTTCAGGTAAGGTAGAGTCGGCAAAATGCACGTCAACTACTGCTCCAATAATCTGTTTAATTTTCCCTGTTGTTGCCATATAAGAAGGTATCATTAAGGTTTTTTAATAAACCAGACCGTTTAAGGTCTTTGATTTGGCGGCAAAGGTAAGGAGATGGAGCTAAAAAACAGGAGTAAGACTGCGTTTTTTTTCTGAATGCCGAAAGACGATCCTACGATAATTGAGTATATTTGGGATAAGATATTCTAAATGAATCAAAATCATAAGATAAACCACTATTTCTTCCTAGCAGTGATTCTATTATTTGCAGGATTCTTACTCTTTAGCCTAAGGCCATTTTTTACTGCTTTTCTGGCTGCAATTATGTTTTATGTGTTGAGTAAACAACCAGTAGAATGGCTGATTAAAAAACATCGTTGGAAGAAAAGTTGGGCGGCGCTATTGGTAATTATCGTTTCTTTTTTCATCATCCTGCTGCCTATTTCTTTAATGGCTGCTATGCTGTACAAAAAAGCGTTGACCGTTTCGCAGAATACCAGCCAAATTATTGAACCACTTAAACAACTGGATGCGAACTTACAAGAGCGATTTCATTTTATTTTATTATCGGAGAAAAATCTAAATGGAATTCAATCTTTTCTGGCTGATTTTATTTCTTCCCTGCTAAATCAGGGATTGAATTTATTAAGTGCCATTAGCATGATGTATTTTTTTCTATACTTTATGATTATTAATATCAACCGCATGGAAGCCGCCATCATTTTTTACCTTCCTTTTAATCGGCAGAAAATAGAATTATTTGGGCAGGAATTAAAATCACAAACTTTCAGCAATGCCATCGGTGTTCCTTTAATAGCAATAGTTATAGGTCTTTTCGGGTTTCTGGCTTTTTCCATTATTCAATTCAATGAACCTGGTTTCTGGGCAGTAATTCTTGGATTTTCTTCCATTATTCCAATAGTTGGAACAGCCGTTATATGGTTGCCCATCAGTATATATTTATTTTCAAAAGGACAAATTTGGCAGGCTGTACTTATTATTGCGTGGGGGGCTTTACTGTTAAGCGTACTGGATAATATCGTCCGCTTTTTATTGGCAAAAAAAATGGCCGATGTACATCCCATCGTAACCGTGCTTGGGGTAATTATTGGACTGGAATTTTTTGGCATCACGGGATTGATCTTTGGCCCCTTAATTATTTCTTATTTTATTATTCTATTAAAAATTTATTACAACGAATACCAGCAAATTAATCTTGTGCCAAAGAAAAAAAAGACTACCCCAGTCACGTTTAAATTACCTTTTTTGAAGTAGACCGTGGATTAATTAGAGACAACTATAGAGTAAGGCTGCTGCAACAGCACCTGCAATGGGCGCCACCACTGGTATCCAACTATAAGCCCAGTCGCTCCCTCCCTTTCCATGAATGGGCAATAAAGCGTGTACCATGCGGGGACCAAAATCACGAGCTGGATTAATGGCATAACCCGTTGGGCCTCCCAAGCTCAACCCTATTGCCAATACCAATAAGCTGACTGGCAAAGCGTCTAAAGATCCGAGGCTATTACTGCTCTTAGTAAGGAATAAAATGGACAACATAAAAACCATCGTCGCAAAAAATTCAGTCGCAAAATTCTGTGGTGTACTCCTAATAGCAGGCGTGTTACAGAATGCAGCTCTTTGCGCATCGGCATTGCCCGTAGCATTAAAATGAGCCCTATACATCACCCATACCATCAAAGCACCGAACATAGCACCCAATAATTGCGCTAGCAGGTAAGCTGGCACCAGTGCCCAATCAAATTTTCCAATAACTGCTAAACCAATCGTAACAGCCGGATTGAGATGCGCTCCACTGCTGGATGCACTTGCATAAACCCCAATAAATACTGCCATTGCCCAGCCAATTGTTATGGCCATAAACCCAATGTTATTACCCTTGGTTTTATCTAAAACCACATTCGCTACAACCCCGTTTCCTAAAGTAACCAGCAAAGCGGTACCTACTAATTCAGCGACAAAAGCCGTCATTCAATAAATTTAAATGGTGAATAGTCCCTCAATTTAAGCTATAAATTTTATGCGAGTATAATAAGTATTTAATAAGTTATCCATGAATCATGGCGGCATTCACTGCCCTACTCCATCCCTCCGCCAAAGCATCTTTTGTTTCTATATTCATGGAAGGATCAAACACCCTTTCTTTCTGCCAAAGCTCCTGTATTTCATCGGTACTACTCCAATAGCCAATGGCTAAACCCGCTAAATAAGCGGCTCCCAGCGCTGTTGTTTCCACCGTAGTAGGTCTAACTACTTTGGTCTGTAATAAATCACTCTGAAACTGCATCAATAAATTATTGGCAGTGGCACCCCCATCTACTCGCAATTCTTTAATAGAAATTCCCGAATCTGCTTCCATCGCTTTTAATACATCCATCGTTTGATACGCAATACTTTCTAAGGCAGCTCGGGCAATATGCGCACTGGTTGTACCACGCGTAATGCCAACAATAGTTCCCCTAGCATATTGATTCCAATAGGGTGCACCCAATCCCGCAAATGCAGGCACCATATAAACGCCATCTGTGGTATTTACTTCCGCAGCAAGGGTTTCTACTTCAGCGGCTGTACGAATAATTTTCAGCCCATCCCTTAACCACTGCACAACTGCGCCCGCAATAAATACGGAACCTTCCAATGCATAATGGGTAACCCCATTAATTTTCCAAGCAATGGTAGTGAGCAAATGGTGGGTTGATATTACAGGAGTTGTGCCCGTATTCATCAACATAAAACAGCCCGTACCATAGGTATTTTTTACCATCCCCGGTTGTGTACATTGCTGTCCAAATAAAGCAGCCTGCTGGTCGCCCGCAATACCAGCAATAGGCACCGGATTAGCCGTTAATATATTTTGAGTATAGCCATAAACTTCGCTGCTGCTCTTAACAGTAGGAAGTATGGAAGCAGGAATATTAAAAAGGTTCAATAAGTCCGCATCCCATTGCTGGGTGTGGATATTGAACAACATGGTACGAGATGCATTGGAAACATCCGTAACATGCACCAATCCGTTGGTTAACTTCCACACCAGCCAACTATCAATGGTTCCAAATAATAAATCACCAGCCGCGGCAGCGGCCCTGGCACCAGTAATATGATCGAGTATCCACTTTATTTTAGTAGCAGAAAAATAAGCATCAATCACCAGTCCCGTTTTTTGTTGAATCATCGCAGCATTACCAGCTGCCTTCAGCGTGTCACAATACTCAGCCGTTCTTCTGTCCTGCCACACAATAGCATGATAAATAGGGATGCCTGTTTTTTTATTCCATACCACAGTAGTTTCACGCTGGTTGGTAATGCCAATAGCCGCAATATTTTTAATGCTCAATGAGGCCATCGTAATGGCTTCTGCTGCTACGCCAATCTGTGTACTCCAAATTTCATTGGCATCATGCTCTACCCAGCCTGGCTGTGGAAATAACTGTGTAAATTCTTTTTGTGCTGTGGCTATAATAGCACCGCTTTTATCAAAAACAATAGCGCGACTGCTGGTGGTTCCCTGATCTAGGGAAAGAATATATTGTGGCATGAAATCGTTTTTATCATCTACCTTCCCTTCAACCAAGGCATTGGATTCTGTGCAACACTTTTATCATTCATAATCATAAACAAAATTCCACCTTCCCCATCAATAGAAGTTCCAGACTTACCCAATACCGTTCCTGCTTTCACTTGTTGATCGCGACTCACGTTAAAAGAAGATAAGTTTTTATAGCCTGTGAAATATTTACCGTGACGCACCAAAACCACCAATTCATCGGCCATTTCACCCACATAAACTACTTCCCCATCTGCCACACAACGAACAGAAGAACCAACCGCTACCGCAATTTCAATACCATCCGATTTTTGTATCAATTTGGTTCCTGCATAGTTCTGCGTTCCAAACCCAACCGTTACAATACCATTCGATACAGGCCAAGGTAATCTACCCCGATTGTTCTCGAAATTGATTGACATTTCCATGCCTTCAGGGGTAGATTCTAGCGGGGAATAATTTCTGTCTTTAGCCGCCGATGTTACACCCGTTGTAGCATCGCCGTTATTGTTGTTATTTTTAGGTGTTGAAGGTTTATTTGCTGTAATAGTTGAATTGTTTTTTGCGGCTTCCGCATTTTTACTGGCTTGTAATTTACGGGCATCTTCAAGTGCTTTCAACCGCTTTGCTTCATCGCGTTTTTTGGCTTCTTCTATTTCTCTTCTAATAACCGCATTCATAGCCAAAGCAACTTTCTGCCGCTGACCTTCTTTGTCTTTCAACTGCTTACTTATTTCCAATTCTTTTCCTTTCAAACCAACCACCACCTGATCCTGTTCTTTTTTATCATCTTGCAAAACCAGCAGTTGTTTATTCTGCACTTCCAGTGTACTTAAACGTTCTTTTTTATTGTTACTAAGCACCCCTACTTTTTCTTGTAATAAATTTTCTGACTTCACAATGGTGCTTGCCTGAGTCTCCCTATTTTGTCGATAACTTTTGAGATAAGTCACCCGTTTAATGGCGTCGTTAAAACTGCCCGCAGAAAATAAAAAATTCAAATAAGCATAACTACTCCTGTTTTTATAAGCAAATACAATGCTTTTGGCATATTTTACTTTCAACGTATCCAGTTCTTTTTTCAGTCGATATATATCACGCTCATTTAAAAAAATAGTCTCATCCAACTGCTTTACTTCCCTATTAATGCTGCCCACCAACGCCTCTCGAGCATTAATTTTTTTCTTGATGATGGCCAGTTGTTTTACTGAACTCTTGGTATTTTTTTGGGTCTCTCGCAGCATCTGATTCAGCTCGGTAATTTCCCGCTCTAGATTCTGTTTGGTCTTCTGTAATTCTTCTCGAGACTGTGCCAATAGCATCATGGTGCTGATCAGAAAAAAAATAATACCTAAGCCGATTTTTTTAAACATGGGTCAAAATTAAGGGATGCCTTCGGGTATAGAACGATTAAACCCTCAGTAAATTACTTACGTTTATAGTTTTTAGGTAACTCAAACATATATTTTAACGGTTCATTTAGGCTAAACTCCTTAAAATCAAGGTTAATAGTGAGTCGCGACTTCTCAGACACCACTATTTGCCGTTTAGTAGAAAACTGGTAGGCACCCATGGACTGGTAATCAGAAAAGCTGATATCACAAGTACGATTCCGTTGCAAATCAATATCATCTAATTTGCTATGGGTAATGCTGAAATTAGTGGTAGATAAACTAATTAAATGTTTGAAAATATCGCCAATCATCAGCACCAATAAAGAAGCTGGGCCATCTTTATAAGAAACAATATTATCATTAATAAAAATAGGATTGCCTATCAACATATCTTGAAGGGTATAAAAGTCGAAAGGAATTTGGGTAGTTTCTTGTAGATAAGCCATTGTTTTGAATTCAACATTCTTCTTACCTATTTTCCAATCGAGAATAACACTGTCTTTTTTAATAATTACTTGAACGCCTATTGCTGAAAAGCCCAAAGCAGAGCCTTTAATACGAATATAAATTATACTGTCTTTTATCATACTCAAATATCCAGTATAACTATCGCTATTTTCAGCACTTTCATAATCAATTTTTATTTTAGCATTAAATGTTTTAAAATCAATTTTATTGCCGATTACTTTATTCATAATACCCCTTACAACAGCCGCTGAATCTACTTTGGGGGCTTCTACCACCATTACCAACTGGGTAGTATCTTTTTTTACCATTGCTTCTTGAATGGCAGTAACTTTCTTTACGGTTTTACAAGATAATCCGAACAAAAAAATGACAAAAAATATTTTATAAACGCTCATCATTATGATATCTTTTACTTAGTGCAAATCATTTGTTTAAATCAATCCTGTATGCCCGAACCCACCAGCTCCTCTTATAGTTTCATCCAAGCTTTCTACCGGAAGCCATTCAATTTTCTCCACCGTTTGTATCACCATTTGAGCAATACGATTACCAGGTTCAATGGTCTGAACCTGTCCCGATAAATTCACCAGAATTACTTTAATTTCACCCCTATAATCGGCATCAATGGTACCCGGTGAATTCAGGCAAGTAATGCCTTGTTTTAAGGCGAGTCCACTTCTAGGCCGAATTTGAGCCTCATAATTGGCTGGTAATTCAATCTTCACGCCCGTAGGAATCAATACCCTTTCTAAGGAGGCAAGTTGAACAGGCTCCGCAATATTGGCATATAAATCCATTCCCGAAGACCCTTCAGTGGCGTATTTAGGCAGTGGATTGGGCGATTCGTTTACAATTTTCACTTGTTTTCCGTCCATTTTGCGAAGGTAGGGCGAGAAGTCTTATTTTTGGCGGCCTTCTAAAAAACATTCACCAAATGCAGAAATCTGATGCTGCCTAAAATTGTACAAAAAATTGCTGACAATAAAAGCAAGAACTCACTTTCTCATCAACTAAGGAGTAAAAGATTCTTGTTTTTCCAAAACTGCATTCAACAATTACCCAAACCCATCCATATTTTAGATATAGGTGGTACCATGGCTTTTTGGCAGAGTATGGACTTTAATCCGCTCGATATTCGCATTTCCTTACTCAATTTAGAGCCTGCTTCATCAGTATCTCATCCCTTTGAATGTATTCAGGGTGATGCGACTAACTTGGCACAATTCAAGGATCAGTCCGTTGATATTGTATTCTCCAACTCCGTTATAGAACACCTTTTTACATGGGAAAATCAGCAAAAAATGGCCCAAGAAGTACAAAGGGTGGGCAAAAACTATTTTATTCAAAGTCCCAACTATTGGTTCCCCATAGAGCCGCATTGGGTATTCCCCTGTTTTCAATACCTGCCATTTCGGGTAAAATGTTGGATGACCCAACAATTTGCGCTCGGTCATATTGGTTCAATCAAAGATGCAGCAAGGGCTAGGGAGCAGGTAGCAGAGATTAAATTACTCTCTTTAAAGGATTTAAAGCAATTATTCCCCCATTCTACGGTGTACAAAGAGAAATTTATGGGCTTGAATAAATCTTTTATAGCACACTCATTTAGCATATAAAAGTTATTAAATTCACATTAATAAAGCACTATAACACCTCAATCGGGATAATTATTTACCTTCGCAGTCCCAGCGGCTATGAAGAAAAACGTACGTTACTATCATATTACCCGGTATCTAGCAGATGCCCTTGCAATTGTTATTGCCTATATGGCATCATTGGCTACGCAGTATGGGGAAATTATATTTAGCTTCAGTATTATTTTTGTAGCACTCTCCATTTTTTTCTGGTATTTCATTTCTGTGGTGTCTAAATTATATGCCGACCGCCGCTCTAATAAATTTTCGGAAGAGATTATTTTTATTACTTACAATATTTTATTAGTCTCCATACTCCTCAGCTCCTCGCTTTATTTTATTGAACTAAACCCAGCTTATTCGGCTAAATTCTTTGGTGTTTATTTAGCCTACCTTTTTATTTTTGTTTCTGCAACCAAATATTTTTTACGAAAAAGTGTGCACGCAGCACTACACCAAGGAAAATTATACGATAAGATTTTACTGGTAGGTTCTACCCCAGCAGCCATTAACTATTACGAAACCATCAACAAATATTATTATTATGGCTACCAATGCGTAGGTGTAATTGATGAACATCCTACTAAAATTAATGGCAGCAAATACTACGGAAATATTGAAGCACTAAGCAATGTATTGCGTACCGAAATTATTGATGAAGTAGTAATTGCCCTTCCCAATAGCGAGTACAATAATATACAACGTTGCATGGAAGTATGCGATTATCATAGAACCAAAGTAAGGATACTTCCTGACTTACAACAGTACGCTTCTTCTGCCATTGCAGTAGATAATATTGGCCTAGTACCCACCATTAGTGTAATAGAATTGCCACTGGATAAATGGCAGAATAAAATAGTAAAAAGAATTTTTGATATTGTTTTTTCTTTAGTAGTTTTTTTAACAGTAGGTATTATTCTATTCCCAATCATTGCCATCATTATTAAACTCACTTCAAAAGGAAGGGTTTTCTTTAAGCAAGAAAGATGGGGACTGAACAATGAAAAAATTATCTGCTATAAATTCCGCACCATGGTGCAAGAAAGCCAAGACCTAAATGAAGATGGCAAATACCAACAAGCACAAAAAAACGATCCTAGGATTACTTGGATTGGAAAAATATTGCGACAGACCAATTTAGATGAACTACCACAATTCCTAAATGTATTGTTGGGAAATATGTCAGTTGTAGGGCCACGCCCCCATCCAACCCCACTGAATATAGAAAGTATGCATACCGTAGAAAATTATATGTTGCGACATATAGTATTACCAGGCATCAGTGGTTGGGCGCAAGTAAACGGATCTCGAGGCGAAACAAAAACTTCCAATGATATGCAACAAAGAGTAAACTTTGATTTGTATTATATTCATAGGTGGACTTTCTGGCTCGATTGTCAGATCATTCTTCAAACCATTATTAATATTTTAAGAGGTGATCAGAATGCATATTAAGAATTCGGTGGACAAAAGACGAAAGACGAGTGACGAAAGACGAGTGACGGCTTGGAGCATTGCGTTTCTTTTTACACTGTGTACTATTGGTCTGAATGCCCAAACTGTTTGGGAAAATCACAGAAGTGAAATATATCCTTACCTCTATCGTATGTCACAAAAAGGACTGATTGATTTTCAAGATATTATTCGTCCCGTTTCTCGCCTACAAATTGCCAATGCCTTAGATTCTCTTCAAGCAAAAAAAATACAACTCAGCAGTATTGAACAAAAAGAATTGGCCTTTTATTTACAGGAATTCAAAGCCATTGAAGGCAATGAAGATGCAAAAATAAGGTTGATTAAAAAAGATGCCAACCAACGCTTGCGCGGTTTGTTCCTACACCATAAAGATTTTCAACTGAACGCAGATCCCTTCGGAAGCATTATGCAAGTGAGCGGAAGTGGTAAAAATTTTACGCAAGTAAGCAATGGCATTCAGTTTTGGGGGCAAGCCAAAAAATTTGCATTCCAATTCTCCTACCGTGACTTTACAGAAACGGGTAAGGGCATCGATAGCTTTAGAAAAGAAAGTCCCGAAACAGGCATTATTAAACTGTTCAACCCAAGTACTACGAGTCAAAATTTTAGTGAAATCAGAACCAATATCAGCTATACTTGGAACAATGGATCTATCAGCATCGGAAAAGACCATTTATTGTGGGGCTATGGAGAAAATGGAAGAATTGTACTTTCAGATAAAGCACCTACCGCCCCATTTATTCGTTTCAATTACAAACCCTTTAAATGGTTGCAATTCAATTATACCCACACTTGGTTGAACTCAAATATGATAGATTCCAATGCTACTTATGGCACCAATAGCGGCGGTGTAAGTGGTAATATTCGCATCCGATATATTCCAAAATACATGGCTAGTCACACCCTTATTTTTAAGCCCATCAAGGGTTTGGATATTGCAGTAGGAGAATCTATTGTGTACAGCGACGACCTTGATATTGGATTTTTTATTCCCATCAACTTCTTCAAAATTTACGATAATAACCGCAGCAATTACAGCATCAATGCGGGATCAAATGGTCAATTTTTTACACAAATAAGTTCCAGAAACCACCTAAAAAATACCCATTTATATGCTTCAGTCATGATAGATGAAATAAGGGTAGCGCAAATATTCAATCGTGCAAAATCTAGAAATCAATTGGGCTATACCGTTGGCGCATCCGTAACAGACGCTTTGCTGCATTACCTAACACTGGGTGCGGAATATACCCGAATCAATCCCTTTGTGTACAATAACTTATTACCCGCACAAAACTATACGCAATACGATTTGGCACTGGGCGATTGGATGGGCAATAATGCAGATAGGCTTACTTTATTCGCAAAATACACACCCCTGCCCCGATTAAAAATTAATGCCCGCTTACAATCCATTCGCAAAGGTGGAGCTGGCACAATGGTGCAACAATATATTGCAGAGCCTCAGCCTGGTTTTTTATTCGACTATCAAAAAAGCCGCACCGATCTTTTTTTACAAGCCAATTATGAACTCATTAATAATTTTTACATCACTGGCAGCTATCAATACCTCAACCAATCTCTATCAAGTGGAATAAAAAATACCAATACCACCGTACAAGTAGGAATTAGTTATGGACTAAAATAGAAAATAGTTTTCCCTAAAAATTCAATTTGTACCTTTGCCCAGTTCACCACAACCGTAAAAAGCATGTATTTACCCCTTCCTTATAAAATAAATTACGATACAACACGCTTCAATTTCAAAAGTATTATCACAGCCATATTAGGGCTTGGTACTGAACCTTTAGAGAGCTTGCACAAAATGGAAACTTATGAATTACTGGTAAGGGAAAAAGACCAGTCCACCATTTGGCATAAAAAATATTATGATGGGTATATGCAGGATTTTTACCCTACTTATTTAGCATTTATCAACCAGTTAAAAGAAGATTTGGGATATAACGAATTGATCTACCAAAAAATACCCACATTTAGGGTTCAATTGGCAAATGGAAATATTGCTGTGGGTGAATGGCATAAAGACAAAACCTATAATCATGGGGAAGCTGAAGTAAATTTTTGGCTGCCCTTTGTAGATACCAACGAAAAAAATACCATCTGGATGGAGTCTAAAGAAGACAAAGGAGATTATAAGCCCTATACCGTTAAATATGGAGAAATATTGGTTTTTAGTGGTGCCAATTTGGTGCACGGAAACAAACAAAACGACAGCCAATTATCTAGGGTTTCCATTGATTTTAGGTTGGTAGATCCAGTAAAATTTATTCCCAATACCGCAGGATCCATTAACATGAATACAAAATTTGATATTGGCGGATATTTTGATAAAATCTAATGATTTTATGCCATATTTGTTGAATGTCAGTAGCAACAACCACGCATACAAATAAAAATTTAATCGTTATTACTTGGGATGGAAAATCCATTCCCTTGCAGTATATTCTGCATGATGGCATTCCACTATTTGATATTTTACTTTTTAATTATAGTGGTAAAGAAACCCTCCAACCCATACCCAATCAATGTATATATTTATCGGCAGCGACTGAAAATAAAGGTCAAATTTTTGGACATATCCACCTCTTTCTAAAAGCATATCCAGTTAAATACCATTATATTGGTATACTCGACGATGATTTATTGTGCAGTATGCAAGACCTCAATAAATTATTATTTATAGCTACTCTGGAAAACCTAGATGTATTTCAACCGAGTATAGCACACGATAGCTTTTTTGATCATCGACAGTTCATTCACAAACCAGGCACGGTATTACAATGGGTAGATTGGGTAGAAATTATGGCTCCATTTTATAAAATGGAACTCTTTAATGCCGCTTACCCCTATTTTGAATTTACCATATCAGGACAAGGAGTAGATGTGTACCTCATGCCTGCATTGCAGCGCATCTTGGGGCTTCCAAAAACCGCTGTGGTTCACGCAGTAATGATTAAACATTGCAGGCCAATCAGAT
Source organism: Sphingobacteriia bacterium (assembly GCA_031369485.1). Classification (GTDB taxonomy): domain Bacteria; phylum Bacteroidota; class Bacteroidia; order Chitinophagales; family Chitinophagaceae; genus Sediminibacterium. Next base: position 237,368 of record JANMOT010000027.1, on the reverse strand, counting down.
CGGGTAAGCGGATATATTCAAATGGCAAAAGCAACTTAGAAGAAGTAGCTACCCTTCAAGAAAAAGTAAAGGAACTGGTGGCAGCCAATGACCCAGCATTGTTTGATGATTATTTTACAAGGCGTATACTCAATAAAAAATATTACAATCGCATTACGCTTTATGCTAAAATATTACGCATCAAAACCATGTTGAAAAATATTTACCATCAAATGGTAAATGCGAGTTATAGGTAATTACTTATTATATTCATTCATTAATTCAGTATTCATATGCTAAAACAAACAATGCCTCCAGTTCATCCAGGCGTGATTTTAAAAGAAATGTATATTGATCCGCTGGGAATTACCATCACAGATCTGGCTGCTCATTTAGAAGTAGCTAGAAAAACCATTTCCCAATTGGTAAATGGTCATATGGGAATTAGTGCAGAAATGTCACTTAGATTGGCTAAAGCCCTGAATACAACACCAGAATTATGGCTTAATCTACAGCGGAATTATGATCTTTCAATTGCAATGAACAGTATTTCTATTTCAAAACTTCGGCCCATTAGAAGGCCTATCCAGAAAGCATTATAAGTGTTAACTCCCTATTACTTATTCCTTTCCCAAACTGAAAGCGGGGTAATATTTCCAGTTACCCCGTAATATTTTACTACTTCAGTAATGTATTCCGGATAATCGGGAAAGTATTTTTTACGCAGCTTATATTCTGGATCCCGATCTAAATAAAATCGTTTTACTGAATCTGCTTTTACCCCATTCATTGCATTCATGAATGCTTGGTAATGCTCCACCGAAATACTCCGACCCCTATAATTTACCAAGAAAGTAAAATTCATTTTTTGGGCAGATGAACTATTTGCCAGATCCATCACTTTGGTATTGATCCAACTCGAATGGAAATACATATCGGAATAAAACGAGACGGTCGCTTTTTTTGCTACCGTAAAATAATAATCAAATGTAGGATGATGTGTAAAATAAATTTCTCTTACACCCTGCTGTTCTAATTTTTCGACAAATAAAATTGTTTTGGCCACGGGAATATTCCATGCATTTTTTGTAGTACGCTGGTGGGTTAATACATGATAAGTACCACCAATATTTCCCACTACTACCATGGTTATTCCAATGAATAATACCATCCTGAATTTTTTTCCGACTGCATGAATCATCAAGAGGTTGCGAGTGGGTTCTAACAATACTAGGTTCCTCAATTTACCTGCTATACCCAATACCATAAACAATAGCGAGGCGATTAAAAAAGCAAGCAGGTTTTTATTCTGCTTTATATTAACCCACTGTAAGCACAATGTATAAATATAAACCAATGCCATTCCTAGAATAGAAACCATACCCAATACCGTTACCGGGAATAAGCCTTGGTTGGAAAAATTGGCCGAGAGAAATGATAAAAGGTTGGCTTTAATATCAAAGGTTTGGGGACTATCAGGAGAATCGTTTTTTGCATGCACTGTAATAAATAAAAAAAGCTGCCATCCATATACCAATAAAAAAAGGGAAGCTGGCATAACGATCCGCTTCCACTTCTGCTTCCAATCTGTTTTATCATTTAGATAGTACAGTATAAAATATGGGAGGCTGAGAAAAATACCGATATATCCTAGAAAACAAATAATACAAGAAATACCAAAAAAATAATACCAGTAATACTTTTTTTGGTACTGCGGCAACACCTGTAAAATAAGCAGTAAGGGCAAAACATAAGCATACCAACGTATACTAGTACCCCAAAGCATGATGGCTGGATTTAACCCTATCAGTAAAAAAATTAAAATACGATTTCGCTTGCCCTCGGTATTCAATAACAAATAAAAAAAAGCAACCAAAAATAAAAAAGCAGAAATCATTCTAACTCCAGTCCAGCTATGCGTGAGCTGGTAAAATAATTTATTCAGTATATAGGAAAGTGGTGGATGTACATCGGTGCTTTGAATAATACGAATAATCGCCTCCATACTATTTTCACGTATCAATCGAATATTAAAAAATTCATCATCATACCCAAAACTGGAATGAGCAATATACAAATACAAATAGGCAATACCCGCCATCAATATCCATTGTAGGTAAACAAAATACTGCTTCAAAAATGTGACTAGCTTTTGCAATAAGTTATAGTTTAGCAATAATAAATTCGGGTAAAATCTTGACTAAATTCCCTATTATTTTCCAGTAAAAATTCGGATACAATTCAAAGCCTTGGTGATTGCCCAATAATTTTTTAGCAATAGTAGCTGGCGCCACCGCATTGCCCGGTTGTGTTAAGTGAGCAGTCATTTTAGTTGTTACAAAACCCGGCGTAACAGCCTGCACCAGAATGCCTTTGCTTTTTAATTCCTGTCGCAATCCAAAAAGATACGCATGAAAACCTGCTTTGGAAGATCCATATATAAAATTAGATTTTCTGCCACGAAGTGCAGCAATAGAAGATAGTCCAATTATTTTTTTCAACCCGCCATCATTGCTTTTCACCAATTCGTTGATGATGGAAACAGCGCCCATATAATTCACCATATTAGCTTCTAGTAATACTTGTGGGTTCTGGAACACTTCTTCATTATTTACCAATAAACCAGCAGCATATAAAATAGTATGGGGCTGATATGGCAGCGATGCTACCAATAAAGGATGCGATGCAATATCAGCCGCATCAAAAGCATGAATAGTTGAGTTGGCTTCCAAGCCCTGTTCGGATACCCATATTTTAAGTGCCTCGGTGTTCTTAGATGCCAATATAAAAAAAGCATTGGGATAAGCTATTATCCATTCCAAAAGAATGGCTTTGGCAATATCACTGTTGGCACCCAGTATTAAAAATACTTGGGAATAAGCTGTTTGCAGTCGCTCCATTTGATATGATATAAATTTATTGTTTTTTGCCAATTGATTGGGATACTGTGTAAGGTAATGCTGCATACTCAAACGTGCGTCTTTGGTCAAGTAAATTCTCCCATTTAATGCGGTCACTATCTCATCTAACTGATCTAGTATAGCCCAAATTTTAGAATCGATTTTTATATCCAACGCCAAAGTATACCCTTCCATGGGGAAATGAAGGTATCGGCTGTTGTGCGACTTCCCAAATAGTTTTAATACGGCCAAAAAAGATCCCAATTGGTGTGTAGAAAGTATGGTCAATATTTTTTTCAATCCCTCATAAGCGTTCACTTTAGGAAGTACAAGTTGGTATTGTAGGAATCCTTTTTTTGAATAAATTTTATTCCAATTATTTATTTTATCGAGTGGATAAAAATAATCGTCGTAATGAATTATTTTATCTTTTGCATTGGAAGAAGGCTTGTGGTAATAGATCCAATTAAAGCATTTTACAAAAAGATGATTCAATACCCATCCAGGAAAAAAGAAAGGAATATTCAATAGGGGCTTGCCGTGCAGCAATAGCGGTTCCTGCTTTACTTCATCGGGAACAGCGTGTTCACCCAATAAAAGAACGGATCGGCCCAATTGTTCGTCTTTGGCCAAACAATCAATCCATGCCACAGAATAAGTAGCACCAGCATTGGCTTCAAAGTATGCAAAAATTTCTTGCAGGTTGCTGGCTCTGCAAGCAGTTTGTTTAATAAAGGCAGTCGCTATTTTTTTCAGCTTAATGGTTAGTTCAACAATAATACCAGTGGCACCCATGCCGCCAGCGGTCTGCGCAAATAAATCATCAGCAGCGGATAGCACCTGTATTTCACCAAATGCATCAATCAGTTTAATGCACTGCGTATGATCGCTAAAAACGCCATCAATATGGTGGTTTTTACCGTGTATATCCGAAGCAAAAGCACCACCAATAGTAATGAATTTAGTGCCAGGAGACACGGGTAAAAAAAAACCTTTGGGAACAATTGTTTCAAGTATTTCAGAAAGTAAAACACCCGCTTGGCAAGTTATAATACCCGCTACTTCATCAAAAAAAATAATTTTATTCAATGCAAGTGTAGAAACCACATTTTTACTGAGGGAAGCATCTCCATAACACCTGCCATTGCCACGAGCAATCAACTGCGGGTATTGTGCAATAGCCCGAATGATTTCATCGTATGAATGGGGGTTGATAAAATTGCAAGTTTTGCTGGGATACAAGCCCCAGTTACTCAATTCCAACTTCATATAAATTTTGCGTTAATCTCATAAATATACAGCATAATAAAAAGCACCAGTGTTACCAATAGTGGTTTGTTACTGATGATTTTTTCAACGGGATCATCGGATATATTTTCGTTGCTGTCAAAATAAAAAAACAAGATGGCCGCAGCGGCTATATTCATTAAAAAGAAAAAATAGGGCGATTGAATAGCCAACACAAAATAAGCATGCACATTCAACAATACAATGGCGGCCATAGCAAAATTATACATCAGGTGTTGAAGCATTATGGCGTCTTCTTTATAGTATTTTCTACCAGCAATATTAGAATTAGTAGAGAGCCTACATTCCAAGTATCTTTTATTCAAACACAATGCTAGAATAGATAGGGTAAGCGTTGCAACAAACCAGCCCGTTAATGGGGTTGCTGAAATAGATGCCCCATAAAATATGCGAATTAAGTAAAAAGAACAAAGTAAGAGCATATCAAAAAAACGAATTTTTTTTCCAAATACGGAGTAAAAATAATTCAGGCCTAAGTACCCCAATAAAATAATGGTGGAATGCACGGCTACTATTGCACTCAAAGCAAGGCCAATACCTACTAATAAAAGAGCAAAAAAAACAGCGGAGCCCACCGCTATATCTGCCGCAGCAAGTGGTCTTTTTTGTTTCAGCGGATGGCGTCTATCGTTTTCAATATCCAATAAATCATTCAGGATATAACAACCAGAGGCAATCAAAGAAAAGCAAATAAACCCAACGAATAAATGCCCCAAAATATGCAGTTGGTAATTACCCGATAATAAAAAAGGCATGAAAATAATTCCATTTTTTATCCAGTTACGAGGGCGAATTAATTTGCAATATTTGGTGATGGATTTTTTTTGGGTATTGAGTTCCTGCACCCTTATAGCATGTTTGGCTTTAGCAAAAATGGGTTCATCGGCTTTGGAGTCGCCCATATAATCAAAATCATCACCCCATTTTTGGATGATAAAATCTAGTTTTGCCTTACCCTTTAAATTCAAGTCAACACTACCATCAATGATATGGAAGAGCTGAAGTGGTGCTACTATTTTTTGTACAAAAAACAAGGGGCTGGCACTTACTACTACTATTTTATCGTACTTGTTTTTATTTGTTTCTATCCATTGCAAAACGGCTGGATTAATGAGTAGGCTTGGGTTATAGTCAACCACCAGCTCCGAAAGCAATAGCTGCTTTAGTTGCAGCAAACTGCCGCGTTGTAAAAAAAAATGTTGGAAAATAAAGAAGGGATGGCAAATCAACTTTCGAAAGAAAGCCTCTTTAAAAAAATCATTTTTAAAGAAAGTACCGTCGAAATCTATCACGCAAATCATTCGGCTAAAACGGGTCTGGATACACTTACTTGTTCCTGAATCCATTCATAGGTCTTTGTTAAACCTTCAGCCAAGGGACGGCTGGGAGCCCAACCCAATGCTTGTTTAATTAATTTATTGTCAGAATTGCGACCTCTCACACCGGTATAACTAACGGGAATATTATTGATATTCAGGGGTTTGTTGGCAATCTGCATCACCATCTCGGCCAATTGATTCAATGAAACCATTTCTTCGGAACCAATATTAACGGGACCAATAAAATTCGATTCCATCAATCGTTCAACGGCTTCAAGGCATTCATCAATATAAAGAAAAGAGCGGGTTTGTAAACCATCACCCCAAACATCAATAGAGCCATTTTCAGCGGCTTCGGCCACTTTTCTACAAATAGCAGCAGGTGCTTTTTCCTTGCCACCTACCCAAGTACCTTCGGGACCGAATACATTGTGAAAACGAGCAATGCGAATATCGAGCGCATAATTTTTATTAAAAGCCAAGTAAAGTCGCTCACTGAATAATTTCTCCCAACCATATTCACTATCAGGAGCCGCCGGATAGGCAGAAGATTCAGCGCATTTTGGATTGGCCGGATCCATCTGGTTGTATTCGGGATAAATGCAGGCCGAAGAGGAATAAAATATTTTTTTAACCCCCATTTTATTTGCTTCCCGAATAATATTCAAATTTATGGAAGCTGAATTGTGCATTAGGTTGGCGTCGTTATCACCAGTAAAAATATACCCTGCACCACCCATATCGGAAGCCAATTGGTACACTTCATCAAAAGGCATATCCAAAATCTGACGAACAAATTCCTGATCTGTGAGATCGCCAAGAATGAACTCATCGGCGGGGGAATCACTGAATTCGTGCAGTTTTAAATCCACTCCACGCACCCAATGGCCTTGCTTTTTTAGTCGCTTTACCAAATGCCCCCCAATAAATCCACCTGCCCCACATACCAACAATTTCTTCATAGTCACTAGTTTTTGACCCAGCAAAAGTCCACAAATTCTTTGATATTTAGCCAAATGAACCTAGGAACAATTTCAAAATATCTTTTATATAACCTTTTGGGTTCCATCAACAACCTAAAAAACCATTCCAAGCCCGCTTTTTGCATCCATTTAGGTGCTTGCTTCACACGACCCGTATGGAAATCAAAAGCAGCCCCAACAGCAATAATATAGCGGGTTTGGGTAAAATTGGCCAGCCGATGGGCAAATTTCTCCTGTTTGGGGCAGCTCATTCCAATCCACACGATATGGGCACCAGAAAGGGTGATTTCGCTGCCCAGCGTTCTCATTTCATCGTCGCTTAGGGTACGAAAAGGGGGGCAAAAAACACCCACTACCCGATTGTTTCCAAAATCATCCTTACAACGCAAACGCAACAATTCGGCTACTCCTGTATTGCCACCACAGAAAAAATGATTGATGGGCAAATCCGCAGAAGCTTTTATCAGCTCCATAAAAAAATCAGGGCCATAACAGCGGCTCATGGCTTTAGCTCCTTTTAATTTACCCACCCAAACCGTGGGCATTCCATCAGGAAGGTTTATAAAAGAGCTGGCAAGTTGTTCATGAAACAAGGGATCTTTATGGGCTTCTACCAAGCCATGCGCACCTGTAGCCGTTATTACACGGTTGTAAACGTTTGTAGGTGATTGAGCAGCTGCACAGATTTCAGCCACCGCCGTCGCAATATTTTTAGTGTAGAATGGTATTCCTAAAACTTTCACCATTATTGCTTGGCATGTATATCAAACCAACTTAAATTATTATAAGGTTGGTTGGTATCTTTTGTATAAAATTGATGGTAACAATTGCGAATATAATCGGCTTTCATCCAATTGCCAGCAGTATATTCTGCAAAAGGTCCCGAACTTCCATAAGGATATTGGTGAGGCGAGAGTTGGGGGAATTTTAACTGCAACCTATTCCACTTGCCTTGTAATATATCGAACGGATTTTTTATTTCTTTGTCCATATTAAAAGGCTGAAAATTTCTGGCTTGGTTTAATAATTTAAATTGACTATACCCTTTCTCTACCAATATATTCAAACAGTCAATACCAGAAGCTTCGCAGGAAATATAAGCAGGGCCAGCTGCTGCCGATGCAACACTATCAATACAAATGGCATCGTAGCCTTCAATATCAATTTTTAAATAATAAGGCATCCCATATTTTTCAAATAAAGTAGCGGCTGTATCACAGGGAATATCTATAACGGTATAGGGAGTATTATTTCGAGTACCGATGGTTTTATCAAAAGAACTCCATTCTAATAAATGATCGTTGCGATAGAAAGGAAGTACACCTGCTTTATCTGCAATACCAAGATTCACCACCGTTAATTTACCCGATAAAATTTCTTTTTTAAAAATAACCCGAGCCCGATCAGCCAATGCAGGATTGGCTTCTACAGCTATCACCCGAAAGCCATGTTGAAGATATTTTTTGGTATCTTCTCCTTTGTGCATACCAATATCAAAAATTAAATCAGACTCCATCATATTGTTTTTGTGTTGCAATATGCTCATTAAAAGATTTAATTAAATACCAAGGATTAAAAATAAAATTGGTAATCAACAAGGCTATTAATGAACCCAATGCCATTCCTATTATTCCATATAAAGCTAATAAAAAATAACCCAAAACCAATCCAATTATTCCTTGAAATATAGAGACGATGGTAGGCATTCTATTCAGTTTTAACGCACTGATATAAGTAGCAGAAACATTGTCGATTACAATAAACAAAATAAAAAGTGAGAACAGGGTAAATAAGCTGGCCATTTCGGCATCTGGGTATTTACTCCATTGCAAAAAGAAAGGTTTGGCAATGAATAAGGTAGCTAAAAAAACCGCGACTGCAAACAAGGTCATGCTTTTCAGTGATTTGTAAAACAATTGCTTAATCAATACCCAATTGCCTTCTTGCTGAATATTGGCGAGACGGGGAAAAAGTACAATGGTAAAATTAGAAAGTCCAATCCGTATGATATCATAGAAGCGAGTAACAATCAGGTATTTCGCAACCCCATCAGCACCCACAAATGAATTCATTAAAATTACTTGTGAATTAAATACCAGCATACCCGCAACAGATGTAAGAAAATACCAAAAACTGTATTGCAAATGCGCCATTAAAAGTTGAATGGAAAAAAAATCAAGCGAAATATTAAACTGAATTTCTTTTCGAGCATGATAAAACAGTAAAAACAAATAGACAAAATTCACTGCCGCACTTACCAAAAGCAATACGGCAATTGAATATTGAACTGACAATAATAAAATCAGTAAAAATTCCAATAGCAACTTAACCACCCGAATGGTTTTGCCGACAAAAATTTTGTTGGCCGATTGAATGATCACATCAAACAACGCAGCCAATATATTTTGTGTAATTAATAGGGCTGTAATGCAGGAGTAGAAAAGAGTGCTGTTTTCAACCTTAATTATTTTTACATAAAAAAGCGTGTATAAAATGGGCATCCCCAATAGCAATAAAAAACAAAAAAAGAAAATAAGGGTGTTGATCAATTGAACAGATTCCGAGGCATTGTGAATCAGTTTTTTGAGCAACCCGATATTCAAACCAAAATCAAAAACGCCAGCAAAAACCACCACATTCAAAATCACTCCATAAGTGCCAAAATCAGCCGTGCCTAGTCGCCCCAATAAAATAGGCGTAAGAATAAGGATGGACAAGGCACTTACTATCTGCGATAGAAAAGTAGAGCAGAGGTTGAATAAATACCTAGAATGGGTTTGTATGGAAGTAAAAAAATGGTTCAAATTTATATTGCTGTTTCAGTTTCATTTAATTCGTTCAAATAATAAAGCCCTACAAAAGTCCAAAAAGGAAATGCCCCCATTGACCCTTCTAAAAAAACATCAAAAGATGCGTTCAATAGAAATATGGTAATAATACACAATAATACGAGACCCAATTCAGAAATTTCAGGGTCGCGAAATTGTTTAAAATGCAAATACATCCAATAGCACCATAGCAAAAAAATAGGCACCCCGAATCTAGCCAAAATATTCAAGTGAAAATTATGCGGAGACCGAAGATCATCATCGCCGTCGGGAGAAATATTGTCATCCGCAGCCAAGCTCATACCCAAGCCTTTTCCTTGTAAAAAATATTCTCCTAAAAAAGTATAATCAATAATTTTACCCCACCAAACCAAACGCCAAACATTGTTATCGCTTCTGGTAGTCCCTTTTTGGGTACTCACAATACTGGTAATATTTTCTTTCAATTGATCTAATCCTAATTTTCTACCTTGAAAATTTTCCTTCACATTGGTGGCCATATAAATAGGCAACGCCAATATTAACAGCAAGGGAACAAACCTTAAATAATAGTAAATCTGTTTTTTTAATTCCGCTTGTTTGGTGAAAAAAAAGAACAAGCAAAAGCAAATGGTAAAACAAAGCATGCCAGCGCGACTGTAAGAGGAAGCTATTAAAAACAAATAAGCTATCATAATGGCATTGGCAATAAAATACCGAAGCGATAATTTAATTTTTCCGTTTAAAATAAACAGTACCGTAATAAATAAATGCACGGCCATATCACCGTACTTATAATGCAAGAGGTGAATGCCACCTACCAATTTAAAATCGGCAATAAAAGGAATATAAGAGAGCGAGAAAAAAGAAAGCGTGGCCACCAACGGAAACCAAGTATAAATTTTATAAATACCATTCAGCAGGTAATCTATATCTGCTTTAAAAAAGAAAATAACAATCACCAATAATCCGTAATTGAAAATAAAAGAATCCCTAATAATATTCAGTAATTGGTATTGAGGTAAGGCTCGGATAATATAAGCAAGGGCAATAAAAAAAAACAAAAACAGACCCGCTACTTTTCTATCTTTTGGAATTTCTAAAGACCTAAAATTCGCCAGCACCACCAAAACCCCAATCACCAATAAGGCTTCTGCTAAAAAAGTATAAGCAATGCCTTTATTAAAATATACATAAAGCGCAAGCACTACAATATAAAAATCTAGGTATAATTTTCGTGCTGAACTCATTTAAAAAAGCAGATGACTTTGTTTTTAATGCTTAGAAGGGCTAAAAATACATAGTTTACCAGCGTAACCCCCTGTTTTTTTCTAATATAGCTCTCAGCACCACAAGTGCCAACCAGTTCGGGAACTATGCCCCCTAATTTTAATTCCTCTTGTAAAAAGAAACGCTTGAACTGATCAACTGGATAACCAAATAAGCCTGTTCGCTTTAATAAAAATGCTGCAGTTTTTTTATTAAGACTATAACCATACGTACAGTAAATACTCTTAATAAAAGGTTCTCCAATGGTATAAGTTTGCAACCAATTTTTTTGTGTGCTGCGAAAAAGCTGCATATTTCCATCCCAAGCTCCATAAAAAAATAGGTCGTAATGCATAGCAGCATCTCCACTATCAAATGCATCCAATAAGGTTTTAAGCGCAGGCAAATGATTGATTTTACTATCCGATTCAAGAATTAAAAAATGCTCGGAAGCATTGCCTGGGCTTTGCAAAATTTTTCTCCATATACTCCTATGGCTAAGCAAACAGCCAATTTCACCTGCTAATAATTTGGTGCCTGTTCGCAAGCCAGAAATATCAATGGCTTTTTGTAAAAAAGGAATTTTTTGTTGGGTAGCATAAATCGCATCCACCAATTCCGCATGGGGCAAGCAACTGCGCAAAACTGCTAGGTTAGCGGCACGAGCTTGTTCATATTTAGAAAAGAGGATATAACTGTGCATATTAACTAATAAAAAGTAAAAGCAGTTTTATTCATTTGTGCAAAAGGGGTAATAAATTCTTGGTTGATGGTTTTAGCATAAGCAATCTGGTGTGGCTTCTGCAGCAGTTGGGCTATATGCGCAGGGAGGCTATCAGCACTGATGATACAATCAGCCCCTGCAATTAATTGTACCAGCGATTTAAAATCATGGTAGCCAAAGCTTTTTTCTAAAACAGATTTTTTAAAAATTGCCATATCAACTTCTGCATTTTGTTGCTGCAAATTCAATACTATATTTTTCAACGCCGTAGCAGTAATTTGTTTTTTCTTTAACCTTGAATCTGGAAAAATCAATACCCGCTTATCTTTCAACTGTATCATTTTTTTTTCACCAGCATCCTTATCTTGTAAGAGCGCAAAAAAATGCTTATACGAGTCGTAAATATTCCCCGATTCATGCACCCATGAAAAATGAGTGCGGGTAATGCTTCGGGTAAAAAAAGATTTTCTTTTCTGCTCCAAAAAAAACGAATCGGTTTCAGTGGAATCTTTAGCAAGATTTTGTATGGTAAGGGTGAGGTTCTGTAATTCTTTTAGCGACTGCTTCGAAATAAAATATCGATTGGTATAAGAACGAAGCAAGCCCTTATCAATACCAATATCAACAAAATCAATCGAAAAAAAATGAGGTGGTAGAAAGGGAAGAACGGCGGTATAGAGTTCTTCTAAGTGAATAGAAGCCACTAGGCGCACGGGGTTTTTGCTGAATACAGCTTGGGAAAGCGCAATAATAAAATCGCCATAAGATCGAAGCAGGAAAAGCGTCTTCATCAGGCAGTGGGCTTGGTAGTTACCAAATCAGGTGAAGGTGCATACGTAATAAAAGCCAGCACCAGCATGATCCCCAGCCCACCAAATACCCCAAATAAAATAAGTTTAAACAGTGGAATTTGTTGGTCTTCCAATGGGTATTTAGCGTTATCGAGCAAATTAATAACTGGAGTTTGACCTGCCAATGCCATTCTACTGGCTTCTAAATTTTTCATCACTTCGGTGTACAGTGCATAGGTAACCGATTTATCTCTCTGTGATAATTCAACAGGAACGGCAGAAGATTTAAATGCAATATTAGCATCCAGCACTTGCAGGTTGGCACTCTTATAAGATTTGGTATTTAAGAGCTGCATCAATGAGTCGGAACGTTGCTCCATTCTCCTGATATTTTTGGCCGCTACACTGGTTTTTAAATCTACATACATGCGCATGGTTTCCAGTACCAGCCGCTCCGTAAATAATTTAGAAAATATTTCATTGGGAGAAGTAGTGACTACCTCAATAATAGAGCCTTTTTTGTTGAGTCGTTCAGCAGTAACGTATTTTTTAGTAAGCTGTTGGTAAATCACCAGTAGCACGCTGTCTTGCAACCTGGTATTGGCTTTGCCAGCAATGGTATTGGTAAAATTACAAGCGGATAACTCCGCATTTTTCTGCCATTTTTTTTGCAGACCACTCCATTGCAAATAGGAATCAGCGAGGGTAGCCGATTTTAAATTGGTAGAACTGTCTACCCTACTCAACAATACTTTTTCAATAATAGTGCGGCTCTTTAGAATATCTAAAATATTATCCCCTGCAAAAAGTCCAGCACTGCCGGTGAGGCTGCCAATATCAAAACCAAATTGAGAAGCTAGTCCCGAAATACCACCGCCCATGCCACCACTTTTTTCTTCCAGAATAAAAGAAACCTTACCCGCGTATTTGGGTGTTTGCATCAGGTAGAAACCAAGTGAGAATCCTAGGCCCAAAATGATGAGTAAAAGTGCAAGCCTAATTTTTTGTAAGAGGTACTTAAAAAAGCCCAGCACTCCATCCATCAGGTCGCTCATTTTTAGTACAGGAATGGTATTGTTCACCTTCATTAGAAAATATTTTATACAATTGTTTGCTACAATATACCACTTACTTTCTGGTATTGATCAGCACAATTAAAATGCTCACCAAAGAAGTAAGGCTAGAGAAAATACCCACTACTTCACCGGTGGACAATTTTTGTTTCGGTCTTTTAACGGGAATATAAATTTCACTACCCGGTTTAATTTTGGGATAGGAACGAATGAATAGGAAATTACGAGTCTTCCGAACCTGTCCATTGGGATGAATGATATAAGCATTTTTTCTAGACGCGTTTAGGCTAAAGCGGCCACTTTCGCGCAATGCATCTCTAAAAGAAATACCCTCATAATACACAATTTGTTTGGGCACATTTACGGCGCCAAAAGTTTGTATGGTTTGTAATTCTTTCGGCACTTTTAGTAAATCACCTTCCAATAAAAAAAGATCTTCTGCGGAGCCAGGATTGGCCAAAATCTGATCCAATCGAATTCCTACTGGCTTCTGTTCTTTAGATAAATTATTGGTATTGCTGGCATCAGCAGTTTGGGTATTGGCAGCCAATCCACTCTGAGTATTTATGAGGTTGGTCTTGGTATTCACCAGCGCAGCGTCGTTTTCAGAAATAGTGCCATAGGTTTTTCTAATCAATACAGCACCACCCGCAAAGCCTTTCTGCTTAAGCCCTCCAGCCCTTTTAAGCAAATCAGAAATGCGCTCTGCATTGCCACTTAAAGTATAAGCACCAGGATATACAATTTCTCCTTCTATGCTTACGCTGATCTGTTCTTTGTAGATGGGTGACTTACGAACCGATACAATATCAAAGGGACTGAGTTTAAAATTCAGGTCGCCCAAATTGCTATTGGCAGCAGAGAGGTCAATCTCTTTAATAACGGAGTAAACAGCACTGTCTTTCTGCGAAAAATTCGACGTACGAAGTCGCCTAGAAATTTCCATTTTTTGCAGCGAAGCACCATCTTTATACCCATTGGCCATCAGCACCAGATCTTGGGCGCGCATATTTTCGGAGAAATTAAAAATGCCAGGATTGTTCACTTCACCGTTGATGGTTACGGTATATTTTTCACGCAATTCACTGATGCGAAAAATCTGAATAGAATCTTCTCTAATTAAATTTATTTGGGTAATACCATTCAATACATCGTTGATATTGAAGTTGATGAATTCAGGGGTAAAATCGGGTTTCAGTCTTCGCAATAAAGCAAGGTTAATAAAAGCATCTTCTTTGGGTTTAGCAGCCAGCAATAAATCTTTTAAAGTGGGCAATTCAGCAATGCCATAAGCACCACCATAATACACAGCACCCTGTATGGTAACACGGTTGGTAAACATATTGGCTAGGGTATCAACCACAAGGGTATCACCGGGCATTAATTTAAAATTATTGAGCAGGGCTGCTTTCACAGAAAGAATTTCTTTGTTGCGCATACCCAATCGAATCACTCGAATCATTTCTTTGTAACCTATATCGGCAAAGCCACCTGCAAAGCGGAGAATATCAGCGGCAGATTCGCTAGGATTCACATCAAAGAGAGCGGGTTTCTTTACCGCACCTTTTAAGGTAACCCTTGTTTGGTAAGGGTTTACACGAATAATATCACCATCCTGTAATAATAAATTTTTGGTAAGATCCGATTTTAGGAGGAAGTCGTAAAGGTCAAAATGCACCAAGGTTTTACCATTGCGAACCAGTTCAATATTTCTGAAAGAACCAATTTGGTTGGGGCCACCCGAAACATAAAGAGCGTTCATAAGTGTAGAGAGCGAAGAAATATCGTAGTTACCGGGGCGAACAATTTCACCAATAAGGGTTACTCTAATACTGCGAATTTGAGAGATGGAAACCTGCACCGAAACGGCACCACTGGCAATGCCTGGATAAATTTTAGCGAGGGCTTTGCGCAGTTTAATGCGCGCATCTTCAATGGTAAGGCCCGCTACTTTCACAGGGCCTAAATTGGGAAATCGAATATCTCCTTCGGGGGTAACTTTCAATTTTTTGGTAATATCGGAAACACCGAACACGTCAATATTCAATTGATCGTTCACGCCAATTATATAATTCTGCGGGGTAGCGATATTTAAATTAGGTTCAAAGCTAAGGTTGTCGTTTTCAAAGATAGCGGCACCAAAGGGTTTGAGGGAGCGGGACGTATCGGCTTTGGTGGCAATGGGTGTTTTGGTATTTATTTTAGTCCTTGGTTCATAAACGTCTGGGGTATTTTTAGTAGGGGTATTTATTTCTTTCATCAGCGAAGGATCTAGCAAGGCCATCCTTTTTTTAAGCTGGTTAATCTGGTCGCCAGTGAGTCCTTTTTCACGAGCCCTCATTTCCATCTCCAATTCCGATAAGCCATAGAGTTGGTATTGGCTCATGAGGATGATCAGCTGTTGATCGGTTAGGTTCTCAATATTCACTGAGGGGGCTTGGGCTTTCAATTCAGCAACCGCAAAGCAGTTGATAAAAAGCAAGGAAACAATAAACGCGGTATATAAAAAATTTCTCATTGTAATGATACTAATTAGCTGCTTTAACAAGGTGTTTTTGCGGCTAAACTACAACAAATTAAGGGTGTACGAAAAAATAGCTCAACCCCAGTTGAATTTGGGTATTGCGTTTATCGGATAAGGGAGAGGGCCCGGCAAAGCTATCCTCAAGTTTGGTCCACCTATAATTGATGGAGCTGGTATTTTGAACAGAGGCAGAGAAAAGCAATTTCTTGTAATCCCATTGAAAGTTCAAAGCCAGGTTCAGGTCAGCCCATTGTTTATTGGCTGTGCCACTGCCTACAATACCATTAAAATAATTGTAGGTATAGAAATCCATATTATAAGTAATTCTTTCGGCCTGCACCCCTATTCTTTTCATTCCCTTCACCCAACTAATATTTAGGGTTTGGCTATTACTGCCTGGCCCAATAGAAGCACCCATTACTTGGCCTATATTGGTAAAGCCTTGGGCATTGAATGCATGGGTGTACCAACTATTGGTTTTGGGAATGCCATAAATAGCAGCGGGGTTAAAGATAGAGCGGGCATCGGGCAATTGCAGTTGCGTAATTTCCATGCCAAAGAGTATTCCTCCTTTCACTTCATTGTGTGCTGGGGCATCACGGTAAAAAATCTTTCTAAATCCAGCCGTATAGCCAGTGGGGATGGTATCACCCAGCATATTCCAAGGTGCGGCCCATCGGTTGGCACGGCCATATTCAAGGTACACTTCTGCGTGTTCTTTGGGCATGGCATACCTGAAAAATAAAGCTCCAAGAGATGCCGACCCTGCTTTGTTTTCAGCATCCAGCAGCAGCACCGAAGGTTTGGGCGTAACCACACCCATATAAAAATAACTGGCACCAGTAAGTCCCACAAATAAATTGGGCGCAAACTTTGGATTGAAACTAAAAATATATCCAAAAATAGCTCGATTGGACTGGGGTTTCTCCGCAATACCATCGGCCCAAATGGTTCGCATAAGGGCATTATCAGGGGCTTCGGTGCTGGCATTTCTCAGCCGCCCCATCACCACCTGAAATTCCATATTACCCCAGCGGGTAGGGATGGGTTTGCGGGAGTTGAAGGTAAAATGTAAAAAGCCAGGAGCATTATTGGTAAGCACCAGGCTATTTCTATTACCTGGCCCCCACCACAAATTTTCAGTAGAAATACCGACTGAAATATGCTTGGTATTAAAGCGAAAGCTGGACTGACCGGGGAAAAATCTTTGCAAGGGAGCGGTACCAAAGCGACTGAAATGGTCAATTTTATTTACAAAATACGTATAATATTTGGCTATATAGTTACCATCTCTGGGATCGGATTCAAAGGCAATAGGATCTTTATTTGCAGCAGTAACCCATTCGGGTTGAAGGTGAAGGCTGAAATTATGCCATTGAAAATGCGCACCAAGGGTAAAGCGTTGTTGCATACCCACGGAGGGGTATAAGCTGCCATCGTTCCAGCCGATGGGGAGGTTATTGTTGTTTTGCAGGGAAATGCCAGCCTGCACCAGTTGAACCGAAGGCATGGATTTTTTGGTGAAGGGTTTATTTAAAATTTCGGACCAGAGTTGACTGCTAGATCTAATTACAAAAGATCTTTGGGTGGTGGAGTCGGTCTCTTGCAGTTGTGCCAGCCGATGATTGTCAATTAATGCAATATCACTTTGAACAGATTGGCCAGATAAGTTATTGGCCATAAAGAGTATTGATAGTATAAAGCTGTAGATTTTCACTTTTTTAATTTTCGTTCTAGATATACGATTCTATTAATAGAAGGCCTTTAAAAAAAATAACTGGCATGAACTTGTAAAAATAAATTGGTGGCATTGCCCTCGGCCCAGCCGTAATTTTTTGACTGTACCCATTGCAATTCACCGTTCAACAACAACTGCTTATATCTTTTAGAACCAAGCAAACCCAAACACAGGTTGTTCCATTGAATCTCACGCATACCAATTAAATTCTGCGGGCCAAATAAGCCTTTGGGATCTTGTTGAATTCTTTGCAGCTTAATACCCAAAGTATTCAATCCCTTCAAATGCTTAAGCTGAAGGGTCTGCACATTATTACCAAATCCACTGCCAGCACCCATAATTTGGTTCTGGTAAGTAAAGCCTTGCGAAACCCCACCATGTTCATACCAATTACCAGCACCACGAACTACATAGCTGGTGGTCTGCGCCATCTGCGTTAATTCGCCCGACAATAAAAATACCGATCCATCACCTTTGCTGGTAGGCAGTATTTTATTAAATCCAATAATATAAGCAGAAGAGTGGTTGGCATTGGTAGAGAGGTCGCGAAGATTGGCTTTAAAATCGTTGTATCCATATTCAATATAAAATTCTGCTTGGTGTTTGGGCAGCAGCCAACGGGCAAAAAAACTAAAAGCACCATCACTGGGAATGGAGGTAGAGAGGCCATTGGCAGAGGGGCTGGAAGCAATAAAAACTGGTAGGTATTTTTCAACAAAGCCCGTTTTAAGGTCTTGTGCTGTTTTATAGAAATGTTCAGAGCGGGTGAGGCCCAAGAAAAAGCCACTGAGCCATTTGGGTTGATAGGTAATTACAATGCCATTAAAATAACGGTCTTCATTTTTTGCCGTTCTAGGGCGCATAAAATTATTCTCGTAAGCACTGCTAGTATCTTCATTCAGTTTGCCCATCACCAGTTGCCATTCAAAAGAACCGATGGGGGTTTTAAGAGGTCTGGTAGAATTGAAACTAAGGTGTTTAAATCCGGGTGCGTTATTGCTCATCATGAGGGAGCTGAATTGACCAGGGCCCCACCACAGATTTTCAGAAGAAGCACCCAGTGAAATAGGGCCTAGGTTGAGGCGAATGGAGGACTGGCCAAGATAAGATTTAGCAAATGATTTACCACTGTTGAAACCGAAGCTGGGGGTGGTATCATACCGGGAATTGGCGGCATAATAATATTCGGGCTGTAGTTGAATACTTAGCGGCCCAATTTTAGCAAAAACTCCAGCACTTACCATGGTCTGAACGCCTTTGGCCATAATCATGCCAGCATCATTCCAACCGTAGGGATGGTGGCTATTGAATTTGGTGGCCATGGTAGCGGGTAAAATACCGAGTTGAATTTGTTTGTTCCAGAAAGATTTTTCTAAGAGCTGAATATTGTTGCCACTATCTATCAGTTGCAATAACTGATTTCTGTTGAGGAATTTATTGTAAAAAAAAGGCCGGGCAGTAAGGCTCTGGTCGGCATTGATTTTACCTTGCAATTGCAATATTCTAATGCCTTCATCTAGGCCAATAGAACCTACGGGAATGGTCTGCGCATTAGAGACGGCAACCGTGATGCTAAAAAAAAGTGCGGAACAAAAAAAACGTTTCATCAAAATCAACATATTAATAGGATAAAGATATAGTTAATCGTTGGAACGTCGGGTCGTCGGAACGTCATTCGTCGGAACGTCGGGCGTCGGGGCGTCATTCGTCGGAGCGTCGGGCGTCGGGGCGTGGTGCTCACGCTATTTTCATTATATCTGTAAGGTCTGTAAAGTATTTTGCATTCCAAATAGCTGTATGATCATCTTTAGGAGCAATAAACCGAACTATATCATCTTTGATTTTCTTAAAATCAACTTCGGCTATTTTTTGATGTATCAATTGCAATAATTCGGCTTTTGAAATGGACTGGTTTTCTATATCACCACTATCCATTGCTCTTTGCACAAAATGATTAAAGTTCAATGGGATATCATTTTTAATATACCACTCCAAATCAAACCAGTCTCTCCCTTTCACCCTATTTTTCCATTTTCTAAACAACAAAGCATGAAGTTTACCAGCAAATAAACAAGGCAGTGTAAACGTATTTACGTAAAATGAAAAGGGTTTAATTAATAATTTATTTTCCGTTTCAAAATCTGTAGGCGGCATTGTATCTACTTCTATTTTTCACCAATCGTTTGCACCTGATAACTTTCTAGCCATTGTTTAAACATAAGCTTGAATGGTTTTTAAAAGCACTTGTAGACTTTTGGGTTTCGAGCAATACTTTATGCAATCAACTATAATAGATTGCTGCATGGCAAATACGGAGTCCATATTCACTCGTTGGTCTTCTTCTAAAAATTGAATGGTTTGTTTAATGCTCCTTAAATTTATTCCAGTTGATTGTATGATTAAATCACAAAGGGCTTTTTCCGCTGTTGCCATTATTATTGTTTGACTAGCAGAAATATTAACTTGACTTAATCCTATTGAAAAACTAGCCGGTTTACAATGGATATACTCAAAGGTTCCCAACTTGGTATTAAATGATTTTGTTGTTCTAGCCGTTGCACTTTGAACCACCATTACTTTCTCAGGAATCAAACCCCAAAAAGAAAGTGCAGAAGAAAAACTGATATAACTGGGACCATATAAATGATTGGCTATTAAAAATGAATCAGGGTGGGCTGACTTAATTTTAGCCCCTGCCGTATAAAGCCCTCTTTTAATTTGTGTGAGGCACCCATCTTGTACCAACTGATCAATTTTATCGTATGGACGCTTATACTTATTTAGAAGCGGCAAAAGCGCCTGGGTAGAAATGGGCACTTCAGACATAACAGATATAGCTTCCAAAATATTCATACTGTTAAAAATAAGGAGTTAATTCGAATATTTTCCGAATTGACTAGTATTTTATTACATTATTTTTATCAGGGGCGGCGGGGCGTCAAGCGTCGGAAGGTCAGAACGTCGGAACGTCATTCGTTGGAGCGTGGAGTTGAATTACGCCATTACTTTTTTCCTGCTGGTACTTGTGGAACGGGGTTTTATTATTGATTTTTGCAATGGCATTTTTTTACCTGTTGCTTTGTAATAAGCAATTATTTCACTGATTTTTTTTCTATCTGCCATTGTTAGCGGAGTTGGGTCAACTACGAAGTCAATGCCTGCTGGTTCTTTTATGTATCCCATTGGGTTATAATTTATGTTGGAAAATATTTTTTAATTAGTTTGAATGCCGCTTGTGGGAATATTACCATTTTATGTCCACCAATATGACTATGCTGTTTGTTAGCTTGTCAATTTCTAAATAATATTTGGTCTGTTTTGCCACCTATCAAAGATAAAAAAAGAAGTGACGTATGACGTATGACCTTCTGACCAGTGACGAGTGACGAGTAACGTGGGAACGTTCATCACTGTAGAATCTCGCCTGCCCACAGTTTTTCTAAAAATATTTTCCAAGGCAGCACCAAAACATTGCCCATTAAGCGTTCCAGGGGATCATTGCTCACCACTATTAATTTTTTTGTGTTATACTCTTCTGAAAAATGGTGCAGTGCTTTTACATGTCGAGGTTGAACGTTGTGGGTACTTTTTACTTCAATAGCCACTTCATGATCGCCCAAAATAAAATCCACTTCAATTTGAGAAATGGTTCGCCAGTAAGAGATGGTATAATTAAGGTTACTGTATTTGCTATGTGCATACAATTCTTGGTAAATAAAATGTTCAAAGCTGTTTCCAAATGCTTCGCTGCCTATTTCAATTTTGCCTCTTTTTAATAAGTAGTTGGCAATGCCAATATCAAAATAATAAAACTTGGGCGCCTGAATCACCCTTCTTTTAGGTTTTTTTTGAAAAGAAGGAAGAAAGCGGCCAATTAAAGTGTCTTCCAAAATTTGAAAATATTCTCTAACGGTAGGTGCACTCACACCACATTCCGCTGCAATATTGGTATGGTTAACCATCTCCCCATTGGAGAAGGCAGCGGATTCTAAAAACTGGGAAAAGGCATTGATATTTCTAATTTTTGCTTCGGCAATAATTTCATCCCTCAGATAATTGCCAATATATGCTTCAATCATTTTTTTGGGATTTTCTGAAAGATAATGGCGAGGCAATAATCCATTGTTGAGGGCTTTCATTAAGTTGAAATCAGGAATTTCTGCTTGAATTAAGGGATATAGTTCATAGCGCAAAGCCCTGCCTCCTAATAAGTTGGCACCCGATCTAAGAATTTTTCTAGCACTGGATCCACTTAAAATAAACTGGGTGTGGTGATTCACCATCAGCCAATGAATTTCATCTAAGAGGGCTGGAATTTTTTGAATCTCATCTACAATAACCAAATTGGCGGCGGGGGCGGCCAGAATAACTTCTCTAAACTGATGGGGACTATTTTGGTAGCGAATGAAAATATCAGACTTCAGTAGGTCGAACCAAAGCGCGTTTGGAAATAGGCTTTTCAGTAAAGTACTTTTCCCAGTTTGCCTAGCACCCCAGAGAAAAATACTTTCCTGCCCTGATCCCTCAAAACGCTGTTTCCGTATGATCATACCCTAAATTCTACTTTTAAAATACATGATAATCAAAAGTACTACTTTTAAATAACATGATAAACTAAAGTAGATATTTAGTTGGAGCTGTAGATATTTGTCTATTCACAAAATAAAAGCAACGAATTAGTGAACATTTTTAATAAATTTATTATCCGCCCGACGCTCTGACGAATGACGTCGATGAGATGCCCACTTGATTTTAAAACCAAGCTTTGCTATCAATTTTGGGGTTTCCCATTTTTCTTTCTTTGTTCTGATAATTTAACAAAATTAATAGAAGGCAAGATCACTGGTTCAAAGCCAGATTGTAAGGTTAAATTTGAAATGTACGCTCTCAGATATGGGAAAGCAATTGCAGGAGCATTTACTTTAGGAAAGTCTGATAATTTAAAATCTTCTGTTATTTTTTCATCAAGGTGAAATGTAAAATAGGTTTCAACATTGAGGTTGAATAATAAGTTCACAATACTGACTTTTATAGCCACTGCAAATTCATTCTCTTTATTTTCAAAAAAAAAGTTTGAAGTTTCAAGAGAGAAGCCACTGGCACTATCAGCATTCTCCATGACAGAAAAACTGAGCTCTTTTACTTGCCAATCTGTGAGTTGAATATTCATAAATGTTTAAGCTGCAATAGTATAATTACACGTTTCATTCTGTTTCGGTATGGGGAAATCTTCTTTCATCCTATTTAAACTTTCAAACTGCTTTATAGGCAATGAAGTGTAATTTCCAGAAATTTCGAAACCTACTTCAATAAACTTATATTTTGTTACAGCAATATTAAATAAATACGCTGGCGTAACTGAATCAAAGTACTTATCAATTTCAGCTTTTATTTTGTTATTTAGTTGCATCTAATACCTCCCCTGTTTTAACTATTGTTTTTGATTTAATCACGCTTTTGGCATTAAAAACCGAACAAATTGTACAATTATTCGTTCGCAAATGTATTCTATAAGTTCGTTCTTTGATAAACTTTATATAAAAATCACCTTTTACAAGGTCAATTCTGAGGATTTTTTCTGACCTAGCGAGGTTAATAATTGCTCCATCAAGAAATTTTAATTTCTTATTTAGTCCCTTTATTTTTTCTAAAAATTTATTAATGAGATATTCTAAAATTTCAACCCCTTCATTAGTGGTTAGATCAAGATAAAAAGCTTCACTTACTTCTAAAGTTGACTTAATAACGCAATAATGTTCATATTTATATTTTTTCAACACATTATCCCAAGCTTGACTTTTTGCCCATTTTGAGGCAAGTTCTTCAATATTGTTATTTATCCCATTAATAAAAAAGTAAATTCCATCTCCCAACCATTCGTCTGCCTGTTTTGAGACATCAAACTTAGTCTGAACTATTTCATTGCCAGATTGCAAAGAAGTACCATGACAGCCAATAAGGGATATTTTATTCAATATTATTACTTTGAGGATTAATCTATAAGTCTACACTTTCCTAAAATGGAAACAAGTTATGGTTTTCATTTTTATTGAATCAGTTCGTTTTTTAAAAACCAATTTCACAAAATTAAATATCTAATTTGAACTTATATAGCGTATTTATACCTGATTTCCTCCCGACGCTCCGACGAATGACGTTCTGACGTCTACTTCATACTCACTACGGCGGCTTGTTTTGGGGCGTCTAATTCTTCAAAAATGGAATTGTTGCTGAGGAATTCTGGTACCAATTGTTTCATGGCGGTTACTACCATAGTGACTGATTCCTGGCGTTTGGCGGGACCTATTAGTTCATTTATTTGAACGGATAAGCTGGGATAATCCTGGGTGCGGGTTTTGGCTATGAGAATTTTCTCGTGGTAGGTATTAAGGGTATTCTCCGCATTGTTTAACAGTTCTTCATAGAGCTTCTCTCCTGGGCGTAATCCACTGTACTCTATTTTAATATCTTCATCTGGCTCTAAACCTGATAGCTTTATCATTTTACGAGCCAAGTCTACAATCTTCACCGGCTGGCCCATATCAAATACAAAAATCTCCCCCCCATTGCCCATAGAGCCCGCTTCTAGCACGAGCTGACAAGCTTCGGGTATCGTCATAAAGTATCGGGTAATATCGGGATGGGTTACGGTAACAGGGCCGCCCGCATCTATTTGTTTTTTAAAGCGTGGTATCACCGA
Source organism: Sphingobacteriia bacterium (assembly GCA_031369485.1). Taxonomy (GTDB): domain Bacteria; phylum Bacteroidota; class Bacteroidia; order Chitinophagales; family Chitinophagaceae; genus Sediminibacterium. The sequence goes on along the minus strand of JANMOT010000027.1, from coordinate 213,253 downwards.
GCCATTAGAGCCAAGCACATTCCCAAAGCGGGTAGTGATGAATTTGGTTCTATGGGTATTTAAATTAGTTTGAAACAACAGTTCTTGGTGCTGGTAAAGGCTCTGCACATACATTTCAGCTATTCGCTTAGATGCGCCCATCACATTGGTGGGGTTCACGGCTTTGTCGGTTGATATCATTACAAAGCGTTCCACCTTGTATTTCACCGCCATATCTGCCAATAGCTTGGTTCCGCCAATATTGGTGCAAACCGCTTCTAGGGGACTATGCTCCATCATGGGCACGTGCTTATACGCCGCTGCGTGGTACACAAAATCGGGCTGATAGGTTTCAAAGAATCGCTCTACAATTAATTCATTCCGTATATCACCCAGCAGCAGTTTGTAATTGCTGATATTCAATTCTTTTAATTCCAGCTCAATATCATGAAGAGGGGTTTCGGCATTGTCGTTCAGCAGCATCAATTTAGGCTTGTATTGAATAAGCTGGCGAACAATTTCACTGCCAATAGATCCTGCGGCACCGGTAACCAGTACGGTTTTGTTGTGCAGTTGTTTGAAGAGAATTTCGTTGTAAATTTTAATCTGCTCTCGCTCTAATAAGTCTTCAATTTTTACATTCTGCAATTGTTTGGAGCTGAGCTGACCGTTGATCCAGTTTTTGAGGGGAGGCACGGTGAATACGATAATTTTCTCATCGAGACAGAAATCAACAATCTGATTTTTTCTTTTAGAGGGCAGTTTGGCAGAAGCTATAATGAGTTCATCAATGGCATATTGTTTCAGCAGGTCTTCCAGCAGGGAAGAAGAAAAAATCTTTATTCCGTCAATATTTTTACCCACTTTGCGATGATCGTCTTCAAGGAACAAAACCATTTGAATATTGGCGGTCATATCGTGTTCCAAAGCTCTTTTGGTAGAAATGCCTACGTCGCTGGCGCCGTAGATGGCCACTCTTTTTTTGGTGGTATTGATGGTAGTGATATAAGAGAAGAAGTATTTCACCAGTACCCGGTAAGTGCTGAGGGCAAGAAAAGACAGCAGGGTGTTGATGATGAGTATGGAAACCGGAATCATTTTCTGGTTGTAAAAATGCTGGTAAAAAAGATCTACTAGGAAGAATCCAGCGTTGGCAAAGAAAATGACAAAGAAAATGCGGAAAGTATCTTGAAGGCCGGTGAAGCGGATGATGCCAGCATAAACCCGGAAGAGCGTGAATATGGAGACGTTAAAACCAAGTAAGATAAAGAGGTTAGAAATTACTTCTTTCTGGTTAAACACTTCATAATTAAAGTCGGCCTTAATTAGATAGGCAATGAGGAAGCAGGTAGAACTGATGGCAATGTCTAAACAGAAAATCACCCATCGGGGAATAATGGAGAGGTTTCTTATTCTTCGCAGTCGGTGTTTATTTAGCATTTTAGATTTGGAACTGAAAGATAGTAAAAAAAAATACAGATTACCCAATTAGTGGGTAATTCCTTTGGCGGCAAAAACCTGGGTAAAGGTTTTAAGGAGGATGGAGAGGTCGAAAAAAACCGATTTACGCTGAAGGTATTCTTTCTCCAGCCTTACTTTTTCTTCAAGGGAAATTTCATCGCGACCGTTTATCTGAGCCCAGCCAGTGATGCCTGGCTTTAGTTTATCAACGCCAGCAGCTACCCTTAAAGCCATGAGATCATCTTGGTTAAAGAGGGCAGGCCTAGGGCCAACAAAAACCATTTCTCCTTTAATGATATTAATAAGGTTGGGGAGTTCATCGAGGCTTAGTTTGCGGAGGAGCTTGCCAATGCGCAGTAAATACTGTTCGGGGTTGGTTAGCAGGTGGGTAGCTACGTTGGGGGTATTCTTTTTCATGGTTCTAAACTTGTAGATGAAAAAGAAACTGTAGTTGATGCCTACTCTTTTCTGTTTGAAGAAAACGGGGAGGCCGTCTTCTAATAAAATAAACAAAGCAGCTAATACAAAAACTGGAAAAAGCAAAAGCAAGAGAATAAAAGCTAAAAAACTATTACACATTATGAGTGATATTATATTGATTGTACTTGAAAAAAAATCAAGAGTTCATTTTGATAATACGATTGTATAGAAAAAAAACTTAAATTTTATAAAGTGGATTTATTGGATTAGTAGCCATGATTCTTCAATAATAGTTCTTGTTTAAATAAGTTAATATCATTTGAAACCATTTCATTTACTAAAGAAGCTAGATCATATTTAGGCTTCCAACCAAGCCTCTTCTTTGCCTTTGTAGAATCTCCAATTAATAATTCGACTTCGGTAGGTCGATAATATTTAGGATCAACTCTTACTACAACTTCTCCAACATTAATTTTATAATCGCCATTATTGATAACTATATATCCTTCTTCATTTTCTGCCATACCCCTAAAACCTAATTCAATGCCTAATTGATTAAAACTCATTTTTACGAAATCACGAATTGTAGTTGTTATACCAGTAGCCAAAACAAAATCCTCAGGTTTTTCTTGCTGCAATATCAAATACATTCCTTCAATATAGTCTTTTGCATGTCCCCAATCCCTTTTAGCATTTAAATTTCCTAAGTATAAACACTTTTCTAACCCCAATGCGATTTTAGCTGTAGCTCTAGTTATTTTTCTCGTTACAAACGTTTCACCTCTTTTCGATGATTCATGATTAAACAAAATTCCGTTACAAGCAAACATTTGATAAGCTTCGCGATAATTGACTGTAATCCAATATGCATATAACTTAGCAACAGCATAGGGAGATCTAGGGTAAAAAGGTGTAGTTTCAGATTGAGGAATTGCTTGAACTAATCCGTATAACTCAGAGGTAGATGCTTGATATATTTTAGTTCTCTTTGTAAATCCCAATAAACGAACAGCTTCCAAAATTCTTAAGGTTCCAATACCATCTGCATTAGCAGTATATTCTGGTTCTTCAAAACTTACATGTACATGACTCATTGCCGCCAAATTATATATTTCATCAGGTTGAACTTGCTGAATAATACGAATTATGTTAGTGCTATCTGTTAAATCTCCGTAATGTAAATGGAAATGACGATCTGGAATATGTGGATCCTCATAAATATGATCAATCCGTTGTGTATTAAACATGGATGAACGCCTTTTAATTCCATGAACTTCATATCCTTTTTGAAGTAAAAATTCAGCCAAGTATGAGCCGTCTTGCCCAGTTATACCAGTTATTAATGCTTTTTTCATAGAAATTTTAAGTTATTTTAAATCCTTCAAGTACTGGTGTTGGATTCCAATCAAAAGCCAATTTAGCCTTTCTATCATCAAAAGTTAAAGTAGAAGTAATTTTTTTAAGTTTAAGACTATTGATTGGAAAATTGGGTCCCATAAAATCTCCTGTTACTGCTAGCATAATTGCTATTTTAATAGGAATGTTTATAATTTTTTTGTTTTTAATTTGCTTTGAAATACAGTTGCTAAATTCAAAAAAATTGGGGTGATACGAATCAGTTAAATTATATATACCGCCAATTTCTGACGCTTTTAGAATATAATTTGAAATATCATTAATAAGTACCATACTCTTTTTTGCTAAACCTCCATCAATATTAAAATAATAACCATTTTTGATGCCATTTAACATTGTGGCTAAATTTCCAGAAGGATTTGCACCTACAATTAAAGGAAGCCTTAAAATAGTTAGTTTAATGTTGTTTGACTTACACCAATCTGTTATAGTTAATTCAGAATTTATTTTACTTAATCCATAAGGATCTGTTGCGTTTAACTGATGATCTTCATTTATCAGTTCTCCTTCAATTAATCCATATACTGAAACGGAGCTTATAAAAATAAATTTTTTTATGGTGTTGTTTTCTAACCCCTTCAAAAGATTTTTTGTTACTTTAATATTATAATTGTGTAAGTATCTTTTTTCAAATTCATTACTAGGCATCTTATGAGCTAGACCAGCTGCGTGTATAACAATATCAAAAGATTCATTAAAAAAAGGCACTTCTATACTCAAATTAAAGTTGAAATTTGAATTTGAACGACTTAAAGAATATGTCTTGTAGTTTTTTGTTAATTCTTCAAATAATGATCGCCCTAGAAAACCATTCGAGCCAGTTATTAAGACTTTATTTATCACTTTTTATATATAAATTTTCAAATTTATAAAATGAGCTTAATTTTAAAGCAGGGGGTAATAATATAATTCTTTCTCTACCCAAAAGCAATGCCCAAAAACTAAATGTACCATTTGATGGTATAAAATATTTACTCGTAACTAGTGTTGAAAGCAAAGTAAAAGGATCATAATCACTATAGTCATGTTTTAAAGTAATCAAGTTTCGTAGATTTAGATATTCAATCAATTTTAAAACTCTAACTGAATCGCTATAAACTATTATCTGATTAATATTCGTATACTTAGTTAGCATAAGTTTAATTGCTTTATCAAAATATTCATAAGAAAATGAATCGGAAAAATTATCACTTCTATAGTGTACTACTAAATCATTTACTGAATATTTTATCATTGGTTTTTTTAAATTTTTATTTAGTATTTTCAAGAAATTATCGGAGATAAAATCTATTTTTTGCCAATATCCTTCTAAAATAATTTTACTACCACTAGATTTTATGACCGCAAATAAATCACTAGTATCAACATTTCTGTTCTCATCCAGATATATCCATTTGAAGAAACGTAACTTGAATCTGAGTGATACTATTTTAAGTAGTCTTAAATACAATAATTTATTAAAGAACCCTTTATAGACTAAATGTTCGTTATTTTTATATATTGAAAAAAAACACACCTCTCTATTAAATACATCATTTATGTAACCCGTCTTTATGTCATATTTAACAATAATTCCCAGCTCAGAAGAAATCAATTCACCCAAATTTAATTGAAACAATTGATTTCCAAGCCCGCCTTTTATTCTAATGATGATTTTTTTATTCATGATTTAAAAAAATTCAATTACAGTTATGAGAAAAAAAATCTGGTACCAATCTTAAAGCTAAACACTGATTATCCTTCTATAGTTTATAAGCTATTTGTGAAATTAATTGAGAGAATTTTTTTAGATAGATATACGAGATCTTAACAAGTATTACTTTTGATCTTATCAATAAAATAACTCCTTAGATATTAGATAGAAGTAGAAAGCCATTCAAAACTATTTCGATGGATTAGTATCTCATTATAATACTTTCAATAAGAAAAGAAGATTGGTAGGATGTGAAATTCAAATTAAGTAAAATATTTATTCTAAAAATTTCTTATTAACACAGAAATAGTTTGTTGTTATAAAACGTTCATTTGTTTCTCGATATTTTTTTATTTCTTGTTTACCAAACGGAGTAATTCTATAAATATCAAAATTATTATTTTTAAAAAAATACCAATAGTCTTGAAAATAGGTTCTTGTATCAATATTACATCCGCCAAATTCAAATTGAATAACTTTAATATTTTTAATATTATTTCCTATCCCTTCTAAAACTTCTAATTCATGACCTTCAACATCAATTTTAAACAAGTCAATTATTTTTTTGTCGATATTTTTTTCCCAGTATTCATCAAACCTCATAAGGTTAATGTTTTCTTCGATAGAAAAATCAATTCCGAAATGGTCTAGTCTTCTTTTAGTTAAACTTCCTAATCCTGACCCACTTTTATTACTATATAAAATAGAATTTGAATTTATATTAGATAACCCACAATCATTTATAAAAATCTTAGTATTGTGATTAAACTTACTTTTTAAAATATCAATATTCTTTTTTGCTGGTTCAAATATATGAATTTCATCAGGTTGATAAATTTGGATTATCCCTTCAGAATAAGTTCCGATATTACCCCCAACATCAATGAAAATTTTTGCTTTTGGGATGAATTTTTTAAAAGAATTAAGTTCCTTTTTTATTGAAGCACTGCCATATCCAACTCCTTGAATAATTCCCAAAAAATTTTCAAACTTAGAAACTAGATTTCTCATACTACTATTATTTTAAAATTAAAAAACTAATTATAGTTACTAATATTTTACACACCACTTTTAACGTATTTACAAAAAACGTTTACTCAAATTAAGCTAATATGCTTCAAAAAAATCAAGACTTTCCAATTCATAATCAGTTAATCAATCTCAGTTCTCTCTTGATCTTTGTATGATTCAGCATAATATACTATCTATACATTCTTATAGTACTTAGATCTAATCTTTAATATAAGATTTTCGTAATTATGCTAATGAATTATCAAAACGCGTTAGTTACAATATTTATATTAATTGTTAATGACTTTTCAACTTAATGAAGTATAATTAACTAATTAATTTTATACTTGAATAAAAAACCATCCCCCTATTTAGCTCAGTTCTGTATTTTTTATGTATGACTGTAAGTACGCTTACTGACTCATTTTTACCTAGGCGCATTCTTAAGGCCTTGCGTATTTCTTGATACGCTATTTCTATTGTACCATCCATTGTCCATCTTCTAAAATACCAATATAAAGTTTACCATGGTGGATATGCTAATGACAATAGACGCCATTGGTATCCAGTTCTAGTAACATAACACATATCTTCCCAAATATTTCTTAAATCCCATTCGGATTTTCTCTCCACTTTCAAATACTTTCTTTAATTTACAATTGGAAGTCAATAGAAAGGTAGTTTTTTAGTAATTAATTGATCAACTGATGATTTCCATTTTTCGTTCTACTCTAGTATCAATAACCTTTTTATTTAATTAACTCAAACAGATTCTAACATCATTAAGGCTTATTAAATAAATTAATACTTAAAAAAGTGTCTTAATATGGCGTTAACTACCCATTTAATGTAATAGAAATGAGATTTAAATATATTTAGGCCTAAATTTTTAGTAACTATTTTATAGACCCGTTTAGCCGACTTAAATTTATTATTTGATAATGAATCTTTGGAAATTCGATAGTACAATAAACAACTATTTAAACAGTATGCAAAATCCTGCTTTTTAAGTATCTCCAACCAAAGCTTAAAGTCATCATAGTAAACATTTTCCATTTCAAAATAAGCAATATATTTTTTATCAATCATTACTGAGGAAGTAGCTATAATTGAATTACTCAATAAAGATTTGTATGAAACTTTATTTTTCAAAAAAACAGGTTTATTGCTTAATGGATTATTTATGAATCGACTAAAGGCTGTATATGTAAATGGGTAATTATTCTTCTGCATAAACTCGATTTGTAATTTGAGTTTATTGGAATGCCATAAATCATCAGAATCTAAAAATGCTATATACCTTCCTTTTGCATTTCTCAAGGCAACATTTCTAGATTCAAATGCCTTTGAATTTACTATATTACTGAAGACCTTGATTCGAGAATCTTCTTTAGCATATTTATTGATAATTTTAAAACTTCCATCATAAGAGCAGTCATCTACTAATAAAAGTTCCCAGTTTTCGTATGATTGCTTCAAAACAGACTCAATTGTATCTGCAACAAAATTTTCCGAATTATAAACAGGTGTTATTATTGACACAAGAACTCTAGTACTGTTAACTTTATTCATGCTATTTGTTACCCTTATTTTATGGAGATCCAAATATTTTTGTTATGATTATCGAATTAGTTATTAATAAAATGACTAAAAACAATGGGATATTTTATTGCTTAGCATTGACATATTAGCTAGAATAACAAATTATTTAGGTTTTTTATCCGCATATTTACTTCTGCAAAAAATGCAAAACAAATTTCAATTAGTATATCATTTCATATTCATAAAAAATGAATATGAAAAATGTTTTTTTTACGGAGATTATTAACATAATTCTCGTTGAAACATATTTCTATAAAGTTGCGAATAAAAATAATTCGACTTTATACATCTGTCATAAGAGTTTTTAGAAATAGTTTCCCTTAATGTTTCATTTATTAAATAATATTTGACTTTCTCTAATAATTCATAATTTGTTTTAAAAAATACTGCCTCTGTATTTTCTTCAAATAAATTAGTATGCTCATTTGAAAATTCAGCAATCATAAAAGCAGCACACGCTGGTATTTCTATACTTCTAGTAGTCTGTAAGTCTCTATTTTCTTTTCTTAAAAAATTAATATTGATTTTTGTCGAGCAAATGGCTTTCAAATAATCAATTCCCCATAAAACCTTTTTTTCTATAATTAAATTAGGGTGATTTAATTCTGATTTTCTTAACCAACCAGAACCCCAAATACGAATAGTTAATCCATTTTCTGCTAAAAAAAATAAACTTTGTGCTCTTTCCTTTTCCCAAGTTCCTATAAATCCTACATCTGCTCCAAATTCTTTTTTATCAGCTTTTGATAATTTAATTGGATAAAAAAAATGCCTGCTAGTACAGTTATTTACAAAAATAGCTTTCTTTGCCTTTAATTGTAACAACTCAGCAACATTATAACTTTTTGTAGTTATATGTAAATCATATAAAGAGATTGACTTGATATAGAATTTTGTTTGATTATTAGAATTTAATTGATCGTCATTTGAGAAATGAATCAAGAATATCCCTTTATTTTTTAAATAAAATAAAAGTCGAGGAGGCAAATATAATGATTTATCGAAAAAAATAATTTCTGGATTAAACTCATCAATTTTACGAAATACGTGATTATACAATTTACTAAATGGCGGCCCGAATCCTAATTTTCTCCAAACAGAGATAAGCCCTCTCTTAAAAAGCGGAAAATAATTATTAGTGTTGACCAAATCTATTTCACAAAATATTTCGGAAAAATCGCTATACCTATGATTTACTGTACTCCCTTCAAAAAATGCACCTACATACAATAGTCGCTTGCTGATTATATTTTTCAAAAAAATTATTTTATAAATGTAGAAATATAAACCCTTGTATATACTCGCACTCCACAATTTCCAACTTCAACAATATTTATAATGTCATAAATAATCTTTATAATATTCCACAAGATTAATCTAATGGCACTCTTAATACCGTGTGGATAAGGTCCACACTCTCGTACTTCAAACTTATTAAAGTCATTCATATTAATTAACGATTTTAATGCTAACGGCGAAATTGCTAGTTCATGAGTAAAATCTCCATATCGATATCCCATACCGAAGGGGCTATCTGGGTTTGGGGTTTGAAAAATCACTCTTCCATTTTTATTTAATACTCTGTTGAATATTTTCAACAGCTCCAAAATTTCATTTTTATTCAGATGCTCAATGAAATCGAATCCAGTTATTAAATCAAATTTTTCATTTGAATTTTCGAGATAATCAAATACACTTTGACAATAAACACTCGCAATAGAACACTCAGCTTTAGCTATTTCAATTTGACCAAAGCTTAAGTCAACTCCAACAATATTAGTATATCCTAAAGATTCCAAAACTTTTAAAAAAGTTCCAGTTCCACATCCCAAATCAATTATTTTAGAGTTTTTATCTTCTGGAAGCCAGTTCCTGACATACCACTTTGTAGCATTACCCCAATCAGTAAATGAATACTGTTCTGGGCTTTGATTTTGGCTTTTGGTATGACTTGTATACTGGGTGTAGAAAGTTTCTCGATAATTCTCCATAAATTAAAATTATATTTTTGTTTTAATATTAAAAATTTCGAGATACATAATTAGTAAGAATATTTTAAACTTATAATTAGAATATATCAACAACCACTCTAATTTGATTCTAGCATATTTATATCTTATATCCGACTTACATTATTAACAATTAACATTCATCTATTAAATTTTTTATCGCTTTTCTCCATAGTGAAGAAACATTTTCTATAGAAAATTTATCAAAAATTTCCTTGGAGATTTTTAGATCAAAAATAGAATTATTTTGAAAATTAATTAATTCATCTCGCCACAGTTGAACATTTAATTCTAATTCTTTCCCATAATCGGGCGAAATAAACTTTAATGGTACATTATTTGACACGAAAATCATTTTGCTGAATTCAATTGCTTCCAAAATAACTAGACCAAAGGACTCTACAAAAGAAGGCAATAATACACAGTAAGCATTGAAATAATATTTTTGTAATTCGTCATCAGTTTTTGCTTCTCTAAATATTACAAAATTTTTTAAAGAATACTTTGAAATGCTACCTTGGATTTTATTAAAATATTTCCTATCCGATATTGGGCCAACTAAAATCATTTTTTTCTTAAATCCATTTTTAACTAATTCATTCATTAATTCAATAATAAATAATAAATTCTTCTCTTTGGAAATTCTTCCGACAAATAAAATATAATCTTTAAACTTAAACTCGTTATGTAGTTCAGTAACACTACACTTGAATCTATTCTGATTATATGAGTCGGGAATTATGAAATTATTTTTTTTATTGGCTCCTAAAACTAAAAATCGGTTCAATTCAAAATCGCTTGTAGCTACCCAACAGCCGGCTTTTTTAAACCTATTTTTTATAAATACTTTCCATAATAATAATTTCAATAGTGGTTTTTTTACAAATTCAAAATCTGGAAATCTAGGTACAAACGCACCTCTCGGAATAATTATCAATCTTTTTTTATTAAATAAAAGAAGATCGACTAACAAATATTCAATTTCAAATATGCCCTGTAAAAGAAAAAAATCATTAATATTTTTTTCTTTATTTAAAAAAATCAATATCTCAAAAAGCAAAGTAATATTGTGTTTCTTATTTTTAAAGTCGTAGATTTTGACTTCATTAAAAAGCCTAGTAGTGTCTAACGCCTTATTTAATGCGATTTGTGATACTTTACCGCCACCTGTTTTGTTATATGGATTAACAACATGAATATTACCCATTTCCAAATAATTTTATCATTACCTTTAAATGTACTTGTTCATAAGAAATCATATCCATACATAGATGTATTTTGTTTAGACAAATTTCACTTAAACAATTCCCACATTCAACTGGCACTCTAATAATATCATGTCCAGAACCAAAAGGTGTCCAATTTGTCTCCCTATTTGTATCAGAAAACAAGGCTATACATGGTATATTAATTAAAGCAGCTAAATGCATTGGACCTGTATCATTTCCGATATATAAAACTGAATCTTTAATTTTATCCACTAAATCTTTGAGTGGCAAACCAAAATAACCAGTCATATATAACTTATTATCCCATCCAATATCTTTAAACTCTTGTTCTTCATCTTTTGAACCACATACTACTATTGAAAATCCTAGCAAACCTAATTCATCAAATAGTTTAAAAAACCTCTCAATGGGCCATCTTTTACTTCTGGCTTTTCCGAACGGAGCTGCAAATATTTTTAACTTATTAGTTTTTGAAATTTTTGTCTGATTTAGAATAAAATCAGTTGGTATAGAATTTGAACCAGTTAGATCTTTTGTAATATTGAAAAGCCTCTGAAACTCAGGAATAAAATTTTTTTTCGAAGTATATGAACTTTTTATATAATTATAAAATGAATACGTTTTTCTAAATCCTAATAGTTTAAAAAAAAGGAAATCTCTTACAACGTGCATTGCTGAGCATCGTGAATAATTTAAGTATACTATACAGTTCTTTGAGGAAAATTTGATATTATTTCTAAAAAAATAGAACTTATTAATTACTGAAGAGTTTGGATAAAGTATTGTATAATCAATTTCGGGAATTAACTCACTAACCATCTTAGATGTAACATGATTAAGCCTCATCCCCTCTTCTGAAATGAGTATTAATTTACTTTTTGGATACCTTAATTTAATAGTATAAAATAACGGTGACGCAATCAAAATATCTCCTAAAGCACCAGGTCGAAATACATAAATTATATCATTTTCACTCATTGAAAAGTTTTCTAATTAGACTAATATAGGTAAGTGCTAAAATATTTGAAACAAAAAAAACTTGAATTAATAATTTAAGTAGAAACGATATTTGGTATTCATATGACTTAAACCCTACAAGTGTAGAAGCTAATATAATTGAAAGGTATAAAATTAAGGGTGACTTATATACAGCTTTAAAATATTTATAGTACAAATCCAAAAATTTACAAAATAGAAAATAGTATAAGAACACACCAAGAAAACCAAATCTTACCCATCCTTCGGCTATTCCAGGAAATGGAACTGTATATCCATGGCTCACATCATAACCAATGTATTTGGCTGAACCATAAAACATTCCAGACTCAACAATTGCAATAGCTCTTTCTTGATTATCAGATTCTAATGGGTTAAAGGAAGAGAATATAAATGCTATTTCTGTAATAAAATCAGAAAAATACTTATAAGGTTGAATGCTAGGAACTACAGCTGGAGCTACAAAATTAGACCATTGAATCAATCTTGACATTCCAAGAGATAAAGCTTCATTAATATAGGCAAAATCAAATGAGGTTATATAATCAATAATTAACTGATACATACCAACTATATCACCCCCAGAATTCGAAAAACGAATATTATATCGTACAGCTTCTAAAGCAGCAGAACACAATATCACAATAGGGAACAATAAAATTGAAAATAGAATTATCCTCTTTTTTTTTACCCAATTTGATGCTGCAAAGTACCCAATAATGTATATGCCTATAGGAAGAAATAAAAACCCTCTATTACCTTCTGCTAAGGAATGTGGGATAGATGAAATCCAAGAATAAAAGAAAAGTTGTGAAGGGGTTCTATATTTATTTTTGAAAAACCCAGCAAACCCTGGCCCAATAAATAATATCTGAAAAAAAAAAACAATAAAAGACGATATAATCGGAATTACTATAATTTCATTAAAAACCATTTGTACAAACCAACTTATTGAAGCCATACAAAATAAAATTTTCATACTCTTACTTTCAAAAAGAATTTTTAAATTAAATTTTGTGTAATTATTAATTTTATTAGTTCGAAAATTTATAGATGAAATAAATATACCGAGATAGCATGAAAGTAATGCAACTGAGATATTTAACCAATAATTTTCTAATGCAGGTTGAAAAATATTGATTCCTAGAATTTTTACCGATTCGTTTAGAAATGAAAATACAATTAACAAAGCATTTTGTAGTAAAACAGGAATAATAAATAATAAAGGCAATAGATATCGTAACCCCTTTTTTTTTAAATAAAAAAGTGAAAGCATTCCTGCCATAAATGTTGTTAACAAACTAATTCGAAATAATATCATAATTTTAGAAGTTCGAAAATTCCGCAGCCATACTGACAATAACAATTATTTTTTATGTTTATATCGTTTAAATCAACATTAATATTTAATTTTCCCTTATCGTCAACATAAGAAAAATTAATTATTTTAACTTTGTTTTTGAATAAAGATTCAATCAAATAAGATAAAGAAAAAACTCTATGTGCATTGAACTCAATTCTTTGTGGGCCTATTGGTGTTGAAAAATATAATTTACCATCTGGTTTTAAAATCCGCAATAAATTTTCAAACCCAAGTAAGTGTCCATCCCATTTTATTGGATCACCATACCTACCCAATCCAAAATGTTCAATTGTATGTAAACAAGAAAGTGAATCAGTAGACTCAATTAAATTTATCGGGATGGTGGACATCAAATCTGCTTGAACATATTCAATGTTTTCTGAAGTATTTTCTAGCTTTCTTATATCTATTACTAATATTTTTCTAAAAGATGCTACATGTGCGACAAACCCATCTATTCTAGACCCAACATCGTAATGATTTGTTGGTTTATTTTTAAAAATAGAATTTGCAACAAATATATCTTGATGAAAGTAGTGTCCATATGCCTGACCACTTTCTTCATATTTATCATGTATACATGGAAAGAAATTACCAAATGGAAAATCAGCGATATTCAATTTACCTGACTTTTTTAGTCTAAAATAATCATAAAAATATGATGGAAATCTGATTAAGGATTTTACAAAAATAGATGGGTTAATTCCAAATGGTTTTAAAAATAATTTCATTTTATTAAAAATCAATTTCATAAGAATTAATTGGGTATTTTTCTTAGTGGTTTTAAAAATTTAGTATAGAATTTTTTTCCATATTTATTATAAATGCCTACTTTACCTGCTTTCAACAAAATAAATTGAAAAAATAAAAATGGTTTTGTACATAAAATACTGCCTCTAAAGCAAAAGGCCTTTATATAAGCATCATAGTCATAATTATTATTGACAATAATAGATCCGTTTTTTATCATAAAAAGATACCCTAAAGTAGTTATATATGATGTTATTTTTTTAGCCTTAAATAAATTAGGACATTCTTTTAACACAAATGGATGTTGGAATGTAATATAGTAATATAAGAATATATTGGGTGGAATTGAAAAATTATTAAATTCATCATCACAAGAAGCTAGTTGCTTTGTAATAATTGTCAATTTGGGTGTACTTGATAAGGAAATAATAGTAAAAGATAAACTTAAAAAGTAAAATCCATTCCCAACTATTGAATCTAAATAAATTTGATCGAATTCAGGAATATCAATTTTTCTGAGTATGTAAATACTTAATTTAGGATACGAAGAAACTGATTCAATAATTTCTGAGATATTATTAGTAGAATAATGAGAATTCGGAAAATTAAATGTTCTCAACAGACTGTTGGGGGGTTGCGCAAAAGAAAATAACATTAGATCAGGGTTCTCTTGCTCTAAACTATTGACAATCATCTCAAATGCATTATCGTATAGTATATCATCATCAGAAAAATACCATACAAATTTAGAATTTGCTAAACCATAAAGGAATTTTATATTAATATCAAATCCTTTATTTTCCCCTTGCAGATAAAGCTGGTAATTATTTTTACTCGATATGAATTTTTTCACAACCTCAGCGGTATCGTCTTTTGAACCATTATCGCTTATTAAAACTTCTATGCAATTTTTATACTTCTCATCCTTATTAAGAAATCCATCAATTTGGCATAATAGTCTCAAAATTTTTTTTGACCTATTATATGTTGGTATTAAAATTGTTAAAAGTTTCAATTATTATTATTTTCTAATTTATTCCAAAATGATTTAAGTGAATTTTTTTCACCCCAGCCTTTTATATTTGTTTTTATATATCTGGTATCTAATATCAAATTATTAAACAAATTTCGTAAAGTCTTAATGTTGATTTTAGTAATAAAATTAACTAAATTGAGCGGAGTAGAAGTTGTTTCAAATAAATACTTAAGCTCATTAAACTTCACGCCATCTCTTCTAAATAAGGTTTGCAATACAAAATCATCTACATTATTTTTAAAATCTTCGCGAATTTTATTATAATCTTTATCATTAGCCAAATCTTTATTCATCAAAGCTGATAAACCAGTTAAAAGTATTATTCCAGTATTTGCATACTCTGTAATAATAACTGGCAGATTGATTTTATTGAACTTAAATAACTGACCTCTTATAACAATGTTAGTATCGCTACATGAGAGATTTTTATTTTTAAATGCCGAAAGTCCAATAAAAAATGGAACGAAAGGGTATTTGATTCTTGGATGATATGGCATTTCATCTGACCATCCAATTGCTTGATCATACAATTTCCAAAACCCTATAGTTGTTTTAAAAGTGTAAACACTTAAAAATGGGATAGAGTAGTTAGTTAAATCGTCTGAAATTGCAGGAAAATATTTGTTACTTTTATTTTCAAATACTTTTTTAAAGCCAGTAAAGCACACATAATTTTTATTCTCAAAAAAGTATGCTGTCCCAATAGCCTTAGCTATTAAAACATCTTGTTTTGAAGTTGTTGCAAAATAATATCTTTCTGAAAGGGTTTTCGGTAACATAATATCATCATCGCAATGTATTATAGCTATGTCTTCCTCTTTTGTAAGGTTTCTTATTGTACCATAAATATTTTTTATTGCAGGCATAGAAGTATTTCCTTGTATAACAATAATTTCAGCGAATTGATGTGATGGATTATTTTTAGTTACTGCTGCTACAGTCTTTTCTACTTCTGTCTTTGTTTCATGATCATTATTGATAACTATAATTCTTCTTTGGAAATCAGTATTAAATTTCTGCTTTAGTACCGAATCTAGCGACCATAATAATGTAGTAGGTCTCTTAAATGTAGGCACAAATATTACTAATGACATATTTTTATTTTATTTTTTCAAGTTTTCCTTCACTTAACTCATAAACATTAGCACATTGTTCTAGAGTGGAAAGTCGATGTGCAATAATTATTATTGTTTTTATTTTATGTAAAGAATTAATGGATTTCATTAGCTCAGATTCAGTTCTGACATCTAAGGCACTTGTTGCCTCATCCAAGACTATTACTGGTGAATTATGGTACAATGCCCTTGCAATTCCTATTCTTTGTCTTTCGCCACCAGACAATTTCACGCCTCGCTCTCCTACTATTGTGTTTAATCTATCTGGCAGGTTATAAATAAAATCAATAAGTTGTGCTTGTTCAATTGCAATCTCAATTTTCTTATAGTCGATTTCAACATCACTTATTCCAAATGCTATATTTTTTAATATTGTATCATCCGTTAAATAAATATGTTGTGGTACATAACCAATTAATTTTTGCCAGTTTCTTAAATTGTTTGAAATATCAATACCATCGATTAAAACAGCTCCTGAATCAGGGCTAAGTAACCCTATTATTATATTGATTAAGGTACTCTTACCAGATCCTGTTTTACCAATAAATCCAACAAAATTACCTTTTGAAATCTCAAAATTCACATTTTCTAAAACGAATTTATCAGTATTTGGATATTTGAAATTTAACTTTCGAATTTGAATACAATTTTCAAAATTCACTTTATGATTTGACACCTCTACATTTATTTCATTTTTATTTATTAAATTTAATTCAGAACATAATACATCTAGAACTGGTTTTGTGTAACTAATAGTTTGTAAAGAATTTATTATTTTATTAATTGAAGGGATTAATCTAAATGCAGAAGCAACAAATAATCCTATAATAGGAATTAATGCTTCTGTATTTTGTGAGGTTAGCGATATAACAATAATTAATACAGAAACGCCTAACACAGCAAGTAATTCTAGATATAGTCTAGGTATAGAGTTTAATACCTGAATCTTGGCATGTATTTTAGATTTTGTAATATTTAGATCATGGAAAATATTTGAAAAATAATCTGCAACACCTAATATTTTTATTTCTTTAGCACCTGACAAACCCTCCGTCAATTGTTTGTTCGTTATTTGATCTGACAATTGTCTTTCAAGTCCTAATCTTTTTATTTTACTGTTAGTTATTTTATTAAAAAAAAATGAAAATGTGCCGAAAAAAATTATTACTGAAATAGATCCGTAGGGTTGTACAAATATTAATAACGTAGAAATTCCAATAATTGCGGATATTTCTGTACATAATGACATTGCTGCCAATGAAATCCCTCCGAAATGTAGTATTTCAATTTGAATATTTTTAATTAAATCTGAAGAGTTTCTATTTAAAAGTAAGGTGTAATCCATATTTAAGTACCCTCTAAATAATTTATCTGAAAGATGTACCGAAAGATTTGCTGTAAACTTAGATTGGCGATATGATAAATAGATTAAAAAAAGTGATTTAGCTAAATAAAATGAAATAACAAATGAGAACCCAATAATAACTAATGTGTTTTGTGATTGATTTTGTAAAATTTGAGGTAGTAGATGCGAATACTTAGCAAAAGTAGCAGCACTCAGAAAAAAGGAAATAATAGGCAATAATATTCCTATACCTCCCATTTCTAATAGCATCCCAAAAAACAAAAGAATCGTAATAAATAAAAGTTCTTTTTTATGATCTTTCGTTAAAATAAATCGCAACTGATCTATCGATTTCATCTAATATATTATGTAAGTTCAAGTAATAAGTGAAATTTTCAAAGATATTTAATAAGTAAGGCAGAAAGGTATATCCTAGTATTTTCTATATAAAGAGAATCAATCATTACATTTTAATAAAGTCACTAATTTCTGAAAATATATAATCATAATGCACCTCATCCAATCCTGGCCAAACCCCTAGCCAGAATGAATCATTCATTATCTTGTCGGTATTTTCCAATGTATTTAAAACACGATGGTTAATGTTTTTATAGGCTGGTTGTTTTAATAAATTACCACCAAATAACAAACGAGTTCCAATTTTTTTCTGCTCTAAATATTCAACTAGTTTATTTCGATCAATTCCAGTCTTATCCCTTAAGGTAAGTAAGAATCCAAACCAACTTGGGTTTGAATAAAGCGTTGGTTCAGGTAGAATAAAAAATTCTTCCAACGCTTTCATTTTTGCATATAATAATTGATGATTAAACCTACGTTTTTCTATAAAACTATCTGCTTTCTTCAACTGGCTAAGTCCAATTGCCGCCTGCATATCTGTCCCTTTAAGATTAAATCCGATATGAGAATATGTGTACTTATGATCATACCCTTCTGGTAGGTTACCTAGTTGTTGACAATAACGTTCACCACAAGTATTGTCTTTACCTGGTGCACACCAACAGTCTCTTCCCCAATCTCTAAAACTTTCAGTAATCTTTTTCAACTTGGCATTATTAATTAAAACTGCGCCTCCTTCACCCATTGTGATATGATGTGCAGGATAAAAGGACAATGTTGAAAGATCACCGAAGGTTCCTGTTTTTTTATCCCTGTAAATTGCGCCTAAAGAATCACAGTCATCTTCTATCACCCATAAATCATATTTTTTAGCTACTTCCATTACAATGTCCAGATTGAAAGGATTACCTAGTGTATGGGCTATCATTATAGCTTTTGTTTTAGGTGTTATAGCACTTTCAATCTGTTCTGCTTTAATGTTGTAGGTAGGAATATCAATATCTAAAAAAACTGGTATGCAGCCAAACTGTATCATTGGATTTACAGTAGTAGGGAACCCAGCTGCTACAGTTATTATTTCATCTCCAGGCTGTATGGCTTCAGCACCCAGTTTAGGGGAAGTAAGTGCATAAAAAGCAAGTAGGTTGGCTGATGATCCTGAGTTTACCATTAAGGAATATCTAGAACCCATATAACGTGCCAAATCCCTCTCAAATTCATCAGAGAACCGACCAGCAGTTAACCATCCATCAAGTACAGCTTCAACACCATACATTAAATCCTCTTCTGTAATAACTTTACCCGTCACAGGAATATAATTTTCACCTGGGATAATTACCTTATTTATCTTGTTTTTTATTACCGCTTTCAATTCATTCTGTAAAATTGAATTGATATTTTTGTATTCCATTTTTTTATTTTTAATTAAATATTTTTAGTAATGGCTATTTGTGTGAATCGTATTCCATTGAATTGTCCTTTCCAAAGCCGTGTTTAGATTAAATATTTCTTTTACACCAAGTTCAGTTGTTGATTTGCTAATGTCTGGGACTGCTATAGAAACAAAATTGTATACTTCTTTCGAAGATTTATAAATTACTTCAATTTTACCATTAATTAAGTTTGCAATAGTAGAAGCTAATTGTTTCAGTGAAACGCTTTCTGAGCTTCCCAAATTGTAGGTACTGCCCGATTTGCCATTTACCAACATCTGCAACAACCAATATGCAATATCACTTCCATATAAATAACTGCGAATGGTTTCTGCATTACCTAAAATTCTTATTGGGCCGCCAAGTAAACCATCCCGGATGAAATTATTTATGGCCCATGGCTTGTCTGTGTTCTGGTAAGGACCGATAAATGCAAATGGTCTAACTATTGTAATCGGTAGTTTTTGTTGATTTCTGTAAATAGCACAAAGTGTTTCGGCCATCCGTTTTGCCTCTGGATATGCAGCATTTACACTATTACACTCAGATATGCCTATCTGGTTTTCTTTAATAGTATTTTGAGTTACATTTTGACCATATACTTGATGAGAACTTATATGTAACAGTTTTTTAAGATCTGGAAGTCGAAAGCAGGCATCGAATAAAGTATTAGTGCCTTTATAAAACGTGTCTATTGTTCTTAATGGCTGAGATACATGTTCCCGATTATCTGGTGAGCCAGCAGCATGTATGACCCAACTTACATCTTGAGGTATATCGTGCAAATTACGGATATCTTGTTCTATTAAGTTAATATAGGGGCCTTTCGCTAGATGTGGAACCTCTTTTTTAAATCGCTCTATATCTCTTGCAAGCAAATATAATTTGCAATTGAAATGATGTTCTTTATTTAAATAAACAATCATTTCAGTTAACCATTTACCTATAAATCCTGTTCCACCAGTAATTAACAAAGACTGGTTGGAAAGTGCAGAAAGCGAAAGCGGATCAATACAAGATCTCCTGCAATCTTCACCCGTTATGCTAATCAGTTCTTGATTCACTTTTTTTTATTTTTTAAAAGTTCCATTACAACTTCTATTATTATATCTTCTTGTCCTCCAACTACTTTTCGTTTGCCTAAGGCATAATATACATCTCGTTGATCTACTCCATACTCTTTCGATATTCTAGTTACATGCTTAGAAAATCCTGAAAATACACCCGACAATCCACTGACAACACTTTCAGATCTTATGACAGGTATAGCTGGCATGATTTCTTTTTCAGCAATATCTGAAGCATCAAGAATTTTATAAAGTTCTATCCCCGTAGCATATCCCATCTTGTCAAGTACTGCAATTAAGACCTCTAATTGTGCATTACCTGCACCAGCACCAAAGCCACGAGCAGTTCCGTCAAGAATTTTGGCTCCCGCTTGTATTGCCGAAATTGAATTTGCAATAGCCATTCCTAGATTATTATGAGCATGAAAACCAACTGGTACTTTCAGTCCATTCACTAATATGGATATTTTTTCTTCCACATCAGAGGGCAAATAAGCACCTGCAGAATCCATAATAATGATACCTTCCGCACCATACTGTTCCATTTTCTGTGCCTCCTCTAACAGTAATTCTCCAGATGCCATATGGCTCATCATTAAAACGCCATATGCCTCTTTTCCTTTTTCTCTTACAAAAGCTATATGCCTTTGGGTAATATCAGCTTCAGTACAATGAGATGCAACTCTTACAACATCTACACCTATTTCAATAGCAGTTTGAAGATCCCGTTTTATTGTTGCAAAGCCAGGTATAACATGGATTCCAAGTTTGCTTCTACTCAAATTTTTTCTTGCAGTCTCTAATAATACAATATCTGTTTCGAGACTTTCACCTACTTGTAAAGACGATGCACCTAATCCATTGCCATGACCTACCTCCACAATCGGCACACCAGCCTTATCAGCAGCAGCAGCATATATAGCCACCTGTTTGGCACTTAATTGATGTGCCACGGCATGATTTCCGTCTCTTAATGTAGGGTCACTTATTAATATCTCTTTCATTTTTTTATTGATTTTCTATTGCATCTTATTTTTTGCAAATTCTTCTGCAACAGCAATAGCAGCACAATTTATAATATCAAGATTACCTGCATATTTAGGCAGGTAATCGCCCAAACCTTGCGCTTTAACCATAACAACTATCCTTCCATTCTCATAAATTGGATCTACAAGTAACTGATAACCTGGAACATATTCTTTTATTTTTTCTACCATACTTTCTACTTCTATTTTCAGAGAATCCATGTCGGGATTCTTTACTTTTGCAAAAATTGTTGTTTGCATATCAATACAAGGATTTGCCGGATTGAGGTTCAATATGGCTTTAGTATGCTTTGCTTTAGAAAACAACTTTAGGCCATATTCTGTTGTGTCAATGTATTCGTCAAGATTTAGCCTAGTTGCGGGGCCAGCACTTCGTGATGCAATACTCGATACAACTTCTATATATTCAACTGATCCTTGAGTTTTTCCAATTACATATGCGATTGGAATAGATGCTTGTCCACCGCACGTAACCATGTTAACATTCTGTTTCAATAATGACTCCTGCAAGTTTACCGCAGGTATACAAAGTGTACCTAACTTAGCGGGTGTCATATCTACTACTATTTTGTCAAGTTTTTCTAAAATTGCCCAATGATGAGTTGCATCTTTTGCGGATGTGGCATCAAAAACAAGATCACAACTATCTGGATTTTTTTCTATTGCTTTGATACTTTCATCTGACACTTTCACGCCTAACTCTATAGCCTTCGCCATTCCTGGCGAAGATAGATTTCGACCTATAAAAAGCACACACTCCATAACCTCAGATCGTTGAACCTTTATCAAAAGGTCTGTTCCAATATTTCCGCTTCCTAGAATAGCAACTCTTAGCTTAGGCATAATTACCTTTTAATTTTGTATTTGCTTTGATTTCGCATGTAAACCTGAAATCATATTATTAGTCAATTCTTCTCTTGGTAACAAAGGGGATAAATCTTCTAAAGGTGGTGATATTAGTGTCCCATCCATTTGCAGAGCTAGCGATAATTTCGGCACAAAGGGCTGTTGAGAATGCATAAACACCTCGCAAATTACTGGGCCCTCGTGGTTCTGAACCAACTCAATTGTTTCTCTTACTTCCTCCCATTTCTTAATCTGATAGGAAGGTATGTTAAATGCCGTTGCCAAAGCACTATAATCTGGACATGAAACACCTGATTTTATGTCAACACCCGACCTTCTTCCACTAAACAATGCGTTTTGTGTATGTTTGATCATTAAATAACCATCATTATTAAAAATAAATAATTTTATTGGTAGTTTATGATGCATCATAGTTTGGAGTTCCTGCAAATTCATCATCATTCCCCCATCACAGTTCAAACACATAATCTCCCCTCCATTTCTTGCAATCGAAGCACCTATGGCTCCAGGTAGTCCAAATCCCATTTCACCTAACCCTGTTGAAGTCATTAATCGTTGGCCTTCCTTTATTTTTAATACCTGATGTCCGCTTAGTAATGCAGTGCCCATATCGGTTACAATAATTTGGTCAACTTTTAAATGCTTGTTCAACTCATCCATAAAACGATAAGAATTAAAAAAGCCATCAGTATCTGGATGGTCATTTTTCGAGTACCAAGGATATTTGTCCCGATAAGCATTACACTGTTCAATCCATTGATTATAATTACCGTTATCAAAATTACTGGTAGAAATAGTCTCTATAAATTTCTTAATAAACTCCCCTGCATCTGCATTAATACAATAAGAATAACGGTCAGCATATTTTTCTATTTCATTCTTGTCAATGTCTACAACAGCTATTTTAGCATCTCTGGCAAGTTCAGATATTTCGTATCCAATTTGTGGAATAGCCATACGTGTTCCTATACATAAAAGGAAGTCACAATTTTGAAGTACAAAATTAGCACATCTTTGACCATATGTACCTGCACGGCCATAAACTAGCGGATGATAAGAATCTATCATATCTACACCTGCCCATGTAAGCAGTGCAGGAATATTTGTTTCAGCAAGCATTGTTGATAGGAGATTCTGAGCATTAGCAAGTCTAATACCATGTCCTAGCCATAATAGGGGTCGTTTTGCATTTTTCAATCCATCCACGACATTACTTACATCTTTAGAAAGAGAATCTATTTCTTTTTTAGAATTCAATTCTAATTCGCTTTTGTCAAATTTTTTTAGGGTTGTTAATGGTGTAAATGAAGATTGGATATTCATTGGTACATCAAGCCATACAGGTCCTGGCCGCCCATGCAAGGTGATTGCATAAGACTTTTCTAGCTCATGATATATATTTTCTGGACTATCAACTCGACCTGCATATTTAGTAACTTTACTTGTCATGAATGAACTATCATATCCTTGAACTCCCCACATTCTCACGTTAGAATGAATGTCGATGTATTTAGAATTTTCATTTCCAGAAATAATGATTCCAGGGATAGAATCGGCCCATGCACTAACAACTCCGGTCACTCCATTTGTAGAACCAGCTCCTGTGGTAAGTAAGGCAGCAGTTACTTCACCACTAGTACGATAATATGTTTGCATAGCCATGCAAGCCGCTTGTTCGTGATGTACACAAATAATTTCAGTATAACCTTTCTTATATATAGAATCGAAAATATGTGCATTGCCCGCCCCAATTATTCCAAAAACATGTTTTATTTTTTTCTCTTCCAAAAAATCTGCAATAATATCACTTACTTTTTTTAGACTACTCATTGATTTATCTTGTTTCTTTATGTGTGAAAGATTTTTGTTGTTGATAAAAAGAAATAGTTTTTTTTATCGCTGTCTCGAAACTAACACTTTGTACTAATCCTAATTCCTTTTTACATCTATTTATATTTGGCACGTACCTTTTTGGTTTTTGACCATTTGACTTACCTGAGATATTAAGTTTCAACCTTCTATTGCTACTAGCTAAAAGAACAGTTTCAGCAACTTCTGCTATAGGTAAAGCTTCATCTGAACCAACATTGTATGGAAAATTATCTTTCCCATGTACAAGTATTTTCAATAACCATATTACTAGGTCTGATGCATACATATATGATCGATAAGGTGTCCCATCCCCTGATAAATAAATATCTTCATCATGAATAACATTGTTAATGAAATTACCAATTGCAAAATGTGAGTCAAGTGGCAAGTAAGGGCCAATGAAAGCATAACAGCGTGCAATCTTAACAGGAACTTGTTTGGTGCTATAATATGCGGCACATAGTACTTCGGCCATTCTTTTGCTTTCCGCATATATAGAGAGAGCATCAGAAATTAGCGGTGCGCCTGTATAAGTTTCTGGCATATAAGAAATTTCACTAGGTTGTTCTCCATAAACTGCTCCTGAACTAGTTATTAAAAAAGAGGAAACCCTATTAAGAACTGCCAAATCGAGTACATGTCTAGTACCATTAACTATAGTGTCAAACATCTTTAGAGGGCTTTCTCTATTCAACTTAACACTTGCATCAGTAGCAGCATGAATGATATAATCAATTTTTTCATCGGGAAATACAAATGAAGTAATATCACCCTCAATAAAAAAAAGGGAAGTTTTTAAATAACTACAATTATATTTCTTTAAAAAAGCAGCCTTGTCCCTCGTTAATATAATAAGTTTAGAATTTAATCCGAGTTTTTCATTACAATAAATGAAACTTTGATGAAGCCACATGCCAAAAAAACCTGTGCCTCCAGTTAAAAAAATAGTTTTCCCAGTAAGCGGTATCCACAACTCTTTTGTTTGTTCAAAAATAAAATTAAGATCGTCTTTTATATCATTCATTTAATGTAGGAAATCAATTAATATCCATCAAAATATTCAACAATCTGATTCTCCGTAAATCTATTTATTGAATCAGGTTTAAAAAAATAAGTGTGGTACCATGCAACTGTAGCTGCGATAGCTTTAGACGCAGTCATGCGAGGTTTCCAAGCAAGTTCCTGTAATGACTTATTAATATCAAGTTTAAGTAGATTAGCTTCATGGGGTGCATTAGGATTTGATTCTATACAATACCCTCCCTTACCCCAAATTTTGATAACAAGCTTTGTCATATCAAGAACCGAAAATGTATCATCGAAATGAGGGCCAAAATTATAAGCACTTGAAAAGGCAGTAGGGTTTTTAAACAGATTCATTCCTAAAACCAGATAGCCCACGATTGGTTCAAGTACATGCTGCCATGGTCGCACCGCATTAGGATTTCTAATAACAACGTTTTCTTCGCGACTTATTGATTGAATAATATCGGGCACTAATCTATCTACACTCCAATCACCACCACCGATTACATTACCTGCCCTACCAACCGAAAGGGATTTCATATGATAACTGTATAAAGATGGATGAAAAAAGGAATTACGGTATGAACTAATTAGCAGTTCAGTGCATGCCTTACTTGCACTGTATGGATCATACCCTCCTAATCTATCCGTTTCACGATAGGGATAAACCCATTCATTATTCTGATATACTTTATCGGTAGTAATTAATATAACTTGACATTGCTTTTCCAATTGCTTTACTGCATCGATTACATTGGCTGTACCTATTACATTTACTTCAAATGTTTCGGCAGGTATCTCGTAGGAAAGTCTTACAAGGGGTTGTGCTGCCAAATGAAAAACAAAATCAGGCTGAAAAGAAATAAGTGAACGATTTAAAGTTTCCTTATCTCTTAAATCTGCGATTTGCGAATCGCAAATCTTATCTCCATCAATAAGGTTATAAAGATCATTCTCTTTTTTTGGTGCTAGAGCATATCCCATAACTTCTGCTCCGATGAGGTGTAGTATTTTTAATAACCACGCTCCTTTAAAGCCGGTATGACCTGTTAGAAATATTTTTTTTCCGGAATAGGTTTGCTTTAATTTATCAAACATAATTTACCATATTTTCCATTCAGCAATGTTATTGTTCCACATCTCATTTAAATCCATCTTATCTTTCAAGGAATCCATTGGTTTCCAAAACCCACTATGAAAATTTAAATTCAATTGGCCTTCTGTGGCTAAAGACTCTAAAGGATTCTTTTCCCACACCGTCATATCCCCTTCATTAATATATTCAAACACACTTGGCTCACAAACAAAATATCCTCCATTTATCAAAGAATTATCTTCATCTTTCTTTTCTGCAAAATTCACAACATCATTATTGAAGCCTATTTTCATTAATCCAAATCTTCCCTGTGGCCTAATTCCTGTTACTGTACATTTTTTTCCGCTTTTTTTATGATTATCTACCAACTCTGAAATATTTACATTAGATAATCCATCACCATACGTTAGTAAAAAAGGTTCGTGTCCTATGTAATTTTGGATTTTTTTAATTCTGCCACCTGTCATTGTATTTAATCCCGTATCAACTAATGTGATTTTCCAATTTTCTGAAGCATTGTTGTGAACTTGTCTTGAGTTATCATTTAAATCAATTGTTAAATCAGATTGATGTAAAAAATAATTTGCAAAATACTCTTTTATAAAAAACCCCTTATAGCCCAAACAAATTACAAATTCGTTAAACCCATATTGACTATATATTTTCATTATATGCCACAATATAGGTTTGCCTCCAACTTCCACCATTGGCTTTGGCCTAGTATCGGTTTCCTCAGAAATTCTAGTTCCATAACCCCCTGCCAACAAAACAACTTTCATACTATTATTTTTAATTTAAAACTTTGAGTCAATATAAGAACAAAAAATATGACCTATCAGAATATGCATTTCTTGAATCCTTGCAGTCACATTACTAGGAATGATGATATTTACTTTGCAATTTTCACTCATCAATCCTCCATCTTTTCCCGATAATCCTATCGAAACACAACCATTTTCATTTGCCTTTTTTAAAGCATTTAATACATTTAGACTATTCCCACTTGTTGAAATCCCAATTATCACATCTCCGGGTAACGCAAGTGCTTCTATTTGTCTTTCAAATATTTTATCAAATCCATAATCATTTCCAATTGCAGTTAAAGCAGATGTATCCGTAGTCAATGAAATTGCCGGAAGTGCTTTTCTTTCCTTTAGATATCTTCCTGTGAATTCAGCTGCAATATGCTGTGCATCCGCTGCACTACCTCCATTTCCGAAAAGAATTATTTTTTTCCCATTAATAATTGCACTGTGTATTAATTCACATGCAATCGTAATTGAATCATAAAGTTCATCTTTTGTTTTGTTTGTAATAAATAAATGTTCCTCAAAATTACTTAATATGAGATTTGATTTTGTCATTATAATATTGATTTAATATCATTATATCCGATACTCACACAACCTTGTTTTCCAACTACAATTCCAGCAGCGAAATTTGCGAAATCACACGCTTCAGTTATCGATTTTCCAATAGTTATCGCATAAGCAAGGCTGGCAATGAAAGTATCTCCAGCACCTGTTACATCAAAAACTTCTTTTGCTTTTGTTGGAAGTATTAAGGAGTTTTGATTACTAAATAAACCTACCCCATCTTCAGATAAAGTTATTACTATATACTCACAGGAAGTCGCTTCTTGAATTTTTTTTGCTGCTATTATTAAAGTTGCTTTATCAATAACATTGATAGCAGTTTCCAAAAATGCTTCTTTTCTATTTGGTTTGATCAAATATGCTCCATAATATTTTTTATAGGGAGGCGATTTAGGATCTACAAACACCTTTAAATTATTTATATTAGAAAGCTGAATAAGTTTTTCTATGAAATTATTGGTTAATAACCCTTTGTCGTAATCAGAAATAATTACACAATCAAAATTTTTAATATTACTCTTGATTAAATTTATCAATTTCTCTTGTTCCTCAAATGAAATTGAAAATCTATCCTCTTTATCAATTCTTAATAATTGATGCGAATTTGAAACTACTCTGGTTTTAGTAGTTGTTTTCCTATTACTTGTTTTGTATAAAAAATTTTTGATACTTTTAGAATGCAATAAATTTTCAATAATCACTCCATTTTTATCCTCTCCTATAATTCCTGACATTGTTACATTTGCGCCTATAGCAATTAGATTGTTTGCAACATTTGCAGCACCACCTAACACCCAATCTTCATTTTTAAAATCAACGATAGGTACTGGAGCTTCGGGTGATATACGTTCACATGTCCCAAATAGATAGTGATCCAAAATTATGTCTCCTACCACTAATATTGAAGGCGTCTTATTATTCATTAAATGAATCCCAAATATTTGATGAGTAATTAAGTATCTCAAGTAGGTATTCGTGTATCCCACTTTCCATTGAGTACTTGGGGTCATAACCAAGTCCAATCCTACTTTTGGACAAATCAGCAGATGTATTATTTTGATAAAAGGTATAGGGGTTATCGATGTATTCAACCTTTAATTTCGATCCTAAATTTTTTTCTAAAATATTTACAATATCATTAAATGATCTACTTACCCCTGTTCCAACGTTATAGATACCGCTTTTACCTTCAATTGCTAATAAATTAGCATCTACTACGTCTTTGATATAAACAAAATCTCTGCTTTGTTCTCCATTCTTGAATAGCCGAACAGATTTTTTTTCAATTGCTTGTTTTACTAGCTGCAGAATCATCGAGCTAGTTCTTCGCTTATATAGTTCTCCTGGCCCATATACATTAAAGTATCTCAACCCTATTATGTGGGATTTGACATTCGAATTGATAGACAACCTCGCTATTTCATCCATTTGCAATTTACTATATCCATAGATATTTTCAGGAATCTCACCCAAACCTACTTTATTTGGCGAGAAGGAATTTCCATACGTGCCTGCGGATGATGCATAAATTAATTTACAATTATTGACTAAGCTGTAATTCACAAAAAATTTAAAAGAATTAGTATTTGTTTTGAGTACTTCTTCTTGATTTAATTCTGTCGTATCGCTAATTGCTCCTTGGTGGAAGATTAAATCAAATTTATTTTCTAGTAGGTTACTAATTTCTGACTCAACAGCTAAATCACCAACAATGATCTCTGCTTTTAATCCAATGAGGTTTTTATAATCCCCAAAGTATTTAAAGTTTCCATTTTCCCTTTTCTCTCTATTATTAAATTTATCAAAAATAGTAATCTGGTAATCTGGAAATCTTTTCTGTATTTCGATAGCTAAATTAGAACCAACAAAACCAGCACCACCTGTTATTAATACTCTCATTAGACGTGATTAAAAAATCTAGAAAATGGACATCCATCAAAAAATTACATTACGTAATTAATAGAGCCTTAACTAATAATATTGAATTAAATAATTAATTAATATAAAATAAGCAACCTTTACAAAATTTCAACCGAATTTAAGGTATTGTTTATTAATTTTTTAAACGAAAAAAAAATAATCGAAACTAATCCAAATACGAATGATAAAACAATGGCGGCTTTCACTTTTGATAATTTTTCTTTTTTCAACGGAAATTCCGAAGAGTCTACTACCAGTATCACAGGCGTCTCCTGACTCAATGTAAACTTAGCCATTTCTAAATTCTGGCTTGCGGATGCATATATGTTAGTTAGCATAGTTTTGTCCCTTATCGTTGTTTCTACTTCTACAACAGTACCAGTTCTATACAAGGGATTGATATCCATAGTGGCACTGGAAGTTTGTAACGCTGCACTTGATGCCGTTTTGCGGCTTAATAAATTGGCGATACTATCTACCCTAGTTTGTAATTTAGCTACTATTGCTTTTTGCCTTTTTGTTTTTACATTCAAATATCTCTCAACTGCAATTTCAACCACTTTCTCACAATATTTTTTTGCCAATACTTCCTCTTCCATTTTTGTACTAACGTCTATAAATCCAGATTTTTTATCAGTTTTCCCAACCGTCATTTGAGTAGCTATAATATTAGCAATCATTCCTTTCAACAAACTATCCTGTAATCTTGTATTAGTTCTACTACCCGCCAATACTGGAAAATCTATCTTTCCTATTTTTTCATTTTTAGCCCAACCTTCTTTCAGCTTATACACTTCTGCGTACACATCGGCTACCGATTCATTACTTGCTGTATCATACCTACTTAACAACACTTCACGTGCTAATGACTCACTTTTAAAATACAAGAGTATATTGTCTCCACTCATTACACCTCCCCCACCTGAACCACCTACATCTACCCCAAACTGCCCAGCCAAACTCGCCAACCCCCCCATACCACCCCCGCTTTTCCCATCTTCTACCACAAAAGTGATTTTTGAAGAATATGTTATTGGTTGCCTAGCAGCATATACAAACCCTATGATTCCGCCCAATAAGCCCGCTATGGCTATCTTCCACCACTGGGTTTTTAAATAAGCCCACCACTGCCCTAGCTTTTGAATCAGCTCCTTTAATGATATTTCGTCGGAAGCTGTTTCTATTTGTTCTTGCATTGACTAAAATTTATGGAATTATAATTCATTCAAATAAGTTAAATGCCTATACCACTCAGTACTTGTTAATGATGCTAATTTACTAGGGCTGGGTTTGAGCATTTTTAACATTGATATACATGCTTGTTTTAATGGTGGAAGTTCATTTTTTGCTACATTAAATACTACCGCAGCATTTGTTCCTCTATAATCATGGGCAAGTCTGTTACGAAGCCCACCAATTTTTTCCCAAGCTATAAACCCAATTTCGTCTTTTAAGTTATCTTCAATTTTAGTTGATTCCTCTCCAATAGCCAGTATTAAATGACAAACTGCATTGTATTTTAACTGATCATCGGCTATGAATAAAGCATCTTTATTATCGAATGCTTCAGTGTATATACTCACTTTTTCTATGCATTCTAGAATGGTTAACAAATACAAAATATTTTTCTCAGAATACAACAATTCCCTCTTTTTTAACTGATTCCCCAATAATGGGCTCTATATAATTTTGGGGTACCAACTCAATTTTAGTTCCATTAAAAAGTGTGCTGATAAACTGCTCCAATCTTTCAATCCTCATAAATGGCATACTATTTCCTTTTGCACTTCCATACACCAAATCTATATCACTACTTTCTTTTTGTTCCCCTCTACTATAACTGCCAAATAACACCAATGTTTCTAATCCAAAACGCTCCTGCAAATAGGTTTTGTGCAATTGCAACAGTGATATAATTTCATCTTTGGTTAACATTTTTGTCTACTGCGTAAGATTCCTGATTGTGAGTAACAATGTTACCAAGGTTCCCAATCCGGTAGTGATGGCAATGATTTCTCCCGTACTCATACCCCTGCCTGCTTGCTTTACCGGAACATATATTTCTGAACCTGGTTTTACCCGCGGATACTTGCTTACAAAAAAGAAACTTTTGGTGGTTCTTACCTCCCCATTGGGATATACTATATAAGCTTTCTTTCGTTGACCTCCAGGTATTACTCCCCCAGATTCTCTTATCACCTGCCTGATGCTTAACCCATCTCTATACACTATTTTCTTGGGGAAATATACCCCACTAAATGTTTGTACCGTCTCTACTTTCTTAGGCACTTTTATAATATCTCCCTCTTGCAATATCACATCATACAAAGAACCAGGATTCGCCAACACTTCATCTAACCGAATGCCTACTATTTTTAAATCGTCCCGCATAGTACTATCGGCTGCCCTTGCCTTCATCGTATCACTAAATGTTGCTTTTAAGGTGGCTAGTTTATTCTTTAATATCACAGTATCATTGGGTGATAAATTTTCAAATGTTTTTCTCAACAAAAATGCTCCTGTTGCATAGCCCCCTTCTTTCAATCCCCCTGCTCGTTTTATTAGATCCGATAATTTTTCTTGATTACTCATAATTGCATAAACACCCGGATATATTACTTCCCCCTCTATTGATACCGTTACCTGCTCTTTATAACCGGGTGCTTTTCGTACCGATACAATGTCGAATGGTTCTAACTGAAACTGCATATATGCTGCACTACTGGCATTGGTTAAATCTACTGACAGTATGGTTGCATACACTGGTGATGATGCTACCGAACTGGTATCCCTAATTCTTCTCGCCACTTCTACAAATTTCTTACTCGCTCCCTCCCTGTACCCGCCCGCCAATAATATGGCATCCTGCACCTGCATCCCCTTGGCATATTCATATTGCTGTGGCGCATTTACCGCACCATTTACTTGTACCGTGAACTTTTCTTTTATTTCATTGTAAGGAAACAGATGTACCGAATCTTCTCGCTGCAATACTATATTGGTTTTGCCCGATACAATATCATCTACGTTAAAGCCGATCATGGCTGGCGTATAATCGGGCTGCAACCTGCGAATTACCGCCCTTTCCTTAAACGCTATTTCCTTGGGCTTTGCCAACAGCAATAATTCTTTTAAACTGCCCACCTGATCTAATGCATATTCGCCTTCATAATATACTGCGCCTGTTATGCTCACCCTATTCTTAAATACATTCGCTATACTATCTATATAAATTTGATCGCCCGTTTGCAACACAAACCCAACTGCCTCACTGGCTTTTACCGTAAATATTTCTTTCTCCAATTTGCCATAGCGCACCACCCTTACAAAGCCCTTATTAGCATCGTCGGCCAATCCGCCAGCATAAGTCAATACGGTTCCCAGCCTATCGCTATTACCCAGCTCATAAATGGCTTTTCTTTTTACGGCACCCCTCACTTCTACACGACTGCTATATGCCGCCACCCTTATTACATCATCATCTTGCAGCAATTTATTCTGCAATAAATTTCCGTTAAGTAAGTATTCGTATAAATCAAACTGAGCAACGGATTTTCCGCCCCTTACCAATTCAATATGGCGATAAGATCCCAATTTAGTAGGGCCGCCCGCAGCATACAAAGCATTGGCAATGGTTGACAAACTGGATACCGTATAAGTACCCGGTCTTGTTATTTCTCCAATCAGGTTTACTTTAATACTTCTGATCTGTCCCAAGCTCAGTTGCAAGCTGGTATTACCACTCTGCAAGCCGGGATAAATTTTCCCTAATACGGCAGTCAACTTGGCTTTAGCTTCTTCAATGCTTAGTCCCGCCATTTTTATAGGCCCCATATTGGGATAGCGGATATTGCCATCGGGACTTACCCTTAAAGATTGACTTTTATCGGAGAACCCATAAATATCTATTTTCAGTTCATCGCCTGCACCCAATATATAATTTCGGGGGGTGGGTATGGTGAGGTTGGGCTCGAAGCTGAGGTTTTCTTTGGTGAAGATATCAGAACCAAAAATCATTAGTCCATTTATAAAATCGGGCTGTGCTTTGGGCTGTATATTGTTAATAGGTTTGCGGGAACTTGACTCTTCTTTTTTTTCTCCTTGGGGCGATGCACCAGCCTGCGGATTCATAGATTGAATGCGGGCTTTTAGTTTTTGAATTTGATCGGCACTCAAACCCCGCTCTTTGGCCTTGGCTTCTAGTTCAGACTCACTCATTCCATTCAAACCATTGGATTGAACAAATTGCATGATTTGTTGATCGGTCAGTTGGTCAATATTCATACCCGCAGGCAATTGAGCCGAAGCGGTTAGGTACACCAAACTAAGAAAAAAGAAAAGAATGGATTTTTTAAAAAACTGCATTGGATATTAATTCTGGGGGTATTGAATTGGCATGGCTTCGCCTATCTCAGTCACACGATAAAGGGTAAATGTAAAACGAAAATCAATTCAAATGAACAATAGATTAAAAAAAATCTACTTATAATAAAAATACTGCTTAACAGCTTAAGAACCAGTTATTTACGGCGAGTGGGGGAGATTCGCCTCCTAACTTTTAGTGCTGCGAAGATAGGGTTGCGGAGGCTAAAATCCAATTTTATTTAGTAGAAGAAAAAGAATATGTTTTTTTAGGTGTTGGTTTTGTAAAAATGATTTACCTTTCTATTTATTTGCTTTTTATGATAAAAAACTTACTTCAAAAAGACCGTATTTCCTTACAGATAAATGTGCAAGTTGCGCTTTTTCAGGAGGATGGCATTTGGGTTGCGTATTGTCCCGCTCTTGAAGTATCATCGTATGGTGACGAAAAAGAGGAGGCGAAACAAGGTTTTGAGGAAGCCATGCAAATATTTCTTATTGAAACCGAAAGAAAAGGTACTCTCGAAAAATGCCTACTGAAATTGGGCTGGCAACTTCAACAAAAGCCAAAACCCTTGTATAACCAGCCCACTATTTCTATTGAAGAAAACAGCAGACTTGCTAGAAAAAGTGCCCTATTTTATAACGAAAGAGTGGCTATACCCTTAGCTTGATTTTCTTGAAGTAGAGTTCATATTTACAAAACACTTAAATTTGAGATATGGAAAAAGTAAATATACTTCCTGAAAATAAAGATCAACTCATTCATTATATGCTTAAAGCTATGGAGTGTAGAGTAGACGAAATTAAAAATGAAATTAATTTAAGTAAACAAATGCATCCACTTGGAGTTGAAACTGACCTAATTCTTACCTTAAATAATTTGGTTCAGGATCCAATATTACACTTAATTGGTTTTAAAAATGAGATTAATAATACCATTGGATCTTTAATCGTTTTAATATTAAAAGAATATTTCAAATCAAAAAAAGCGATTGTAGAAAAAGTATACTATTGCAACAACAATAGTAATGACAATATGTTTTTTGCCATCCTTCTAAAAGTGGATAATTACGAAAATAGAACTGAAATATTTTCCTTTTTAAGAGATTATAAGTCGTCTAACTTATGGGAAGCATTGCCAATTTCATTTCAAATTATACCCCCGAATATTGAAAATGAACTATCAATTAAAGAAACTATATTTTAGGCACAATGAATCCCCTAATTGAGCAAA
The DNA here is from genome assembly GCA_031369485.1 of Sphingobacteriia bacterium. Classification (GTDB taxonomy): domain Bacteria; phylum Bacteroidota; class Bacteroidia; order Chitinophagales; family Chitinophagaceae; genus Sediminibacterium. The sequence continues at coordinate 178,169 of JANMOT010000027.1, read as the reverse complement.
TAAAACACAACGAAAACTTCCACCAAGATTTATGTGATAAATTTTCTGAGCAATATTTTGACTGGAAAATAACCTGCTTGTTTTACATTGCACATCATTTAATTAGATCTCTTGCCCATCATTGGGGAGTTGATATTGGAAATAGGCATTCAGACAATCTTAAAAATTTAAACCCAAAAAATCCAAATAGAACAATGAAGGTAAAGAGCAGTTTTTTTGAAGCCTATGATACTCTTTTCGAGTATTCTTGGACTGCTAGGTATGATGGATTCACTAACTTTGAAACTTTCCAAACAATAAAGAAATCTGATTATGAGGATGCATTGAAAAGACTCAGTTATATAAAGAATTATATTATTGCTAAAGGAGTAGCTTTATAGTCCCCCTCCCTACTTGGTTGAATTGATGATAGCAAATACCAATGTAGCAATACCTACTACACTGCTGCCTATGCCCAGCAATTCACCCGTGGTTAATGCTTTCTTCCGCTTTTTCTCTGGAATATATATTTCTGCTCCTGCCATTAAACTGGGATAGGATCGTGGGAAGAATAAAAACTTTTTGGTTGTTTTCACCGTTCCATTGGGATACAAAATATACAAGGCATTTTTATTGGCGATCTCCGTAAATCCGCCCGACTCCGATATCAATTCCCTCACACCCATTCCCGGCTGGTACACTATTTTCTTTTCCAAACTTACTGCCCCAAATGCTTGTACTGTAGTAGGTGTTTTGGGTATTTGAATTAAATCGCCCTCCTCTAATAAAAGATCGGCTGCTGAACTGGGATTGGCCATGGCTGCCGATAAATCGAATGCCAATAATTGCTTGGAATGATCAATGGTATTTAATAATTTCTTCTCTGATAAAGTGTCTAACACCTGTTTGGCTACCAAGTTTCTTTTAATACTTAATAGCGTAGAATCACTGCTCTTGGCAAATACATTTCGTAAAAAAGCGGCTGACTTAATAGAGCCTGTTGCTAAAATACCGCCGGCTCTTTTTATTAAATCACTGATCCTATCTTGCTTGGTATTCAAGGGATAAATACCCGGAAACAATACTTCTCCTTTTATGGTTACCGAACCCGCCCCTTGGTTTCTGGGAAGATTTTTTACATTCACTATATCATAAGGTTCCAATGCAATGGTTAAGGAACTTGATTTTAAAAGCAGACTATCTTGCAGATTGAATTTAAAAATACTATTGTACACCGAGGTATCGGCCATACTGGTATCTTTTCTGATTCTGCGCAACAGCTCTACTTCTTTTAAAGAGGCCTTATCGGTTAATCCTCCGCCCAATAAAATAATATCTTCTAACAATATACCCTGTGAATAAGGGAAGGTTCCGGGACTATTTACTTCCCCTGTAATGGTTACTGTAGATGCTTGCTCCAACTGGCTTTTGGTGAATACTTGTAATGAATCGTTGTTGCGCAATGCAATGCTGGTATTGCCCGCCAACAAATCTTTTATATTAACGGCTTTTACAATGGTTTCTCCCATTTCATTCACCCGATACAATAAAGCCCTATTGGTGAATGCATTTTCTTTTATTTTAGCATTTTTTATAAGGGTTACCAGCTGGCTATTTTTCTCTAAAGCATAGTTACCCGGAAAATAAATAGCCCCTGCAATTTTAACCCGGTTATTGTATTTATCTAAAATAGTTCCTACGCTTATATAATCTGCACTTTTAACTTTTTGTAGATCAATTTGGTCAAAAGGCACATCAACCATGGTTCTGCTGCTATCGCCAATTCTTTCAATGCTGATTCTTTGTTTGTTGGCTTGGTCGCTAAACCCGCCCGCATAAGCATGAATAATATCTCTTAGGCAGTCGCCCGTTAAACACTCATACACGCCTGGTTTTTTAACCGCGCCTGCAATAGATATGCGAATATCTATGGGTTCTACTTTAATAATATCGTCTTCTTTCAGCAGAATATTATTGCGCAGGTCGCCATTCAATAGAAAATCGTAGAGGTCGAACTGTACCAACTTCTTTCCACTTCTAATAAGGTTTATTTTTCTAAATGATCCATTGGCAGAAGGCCCTCCTGATAAATAGAGTGCATTGGCAATGGTAGCGAGGGAAGAGAGGGAATAAGTGCCGGGATTTTTTATTTCGCCAATCATGATAACCCGAATGGTTCTAATTTGTCCCAATCCCAATTGGAGCATGGTTTTGCCAGTTGCCAAGCCGGGGTAAATTTTTTGCAAAACCTGTTTAAGTTTTTGCTTGGCATCTTCAATAGTAAGGCCAGCGAGGCTGATGGGCCCAATATTGGGGAGGCGTATTTGTCCCTCCGTATTTAATTTTACTTTGGTTGTTTTTTCGGAGAAACCGTACACATCTATTACCAGTTCATCATCTACACCCAATACATAATTGCTGGGGGTGGCCAAACGCAAGTTGGGCTCGAATGTGAGGTTGGTATTGGAGAAAAATTCTGCTCCAAATACGGGCAATTCATTGCTGGCTGGTTTGGCCGTTGGCAGGGTATTGGTGGTGGTTTTTCTAGTCTGGTAGTCGCCCCCTGTGGTGGCGCCTGCTTTTTTGCTGCTGGGCAATTGAGCTACCCGCTGTTTTAATTGTGAGATTTGGGTTTCTGTGAGTCCTTTTTCCTTGCCCTTGCTTTCCAATTCTTCGGGGGAGAGGCCTGATAATTGTGATTTTTGCAGGTATTCTTCTAGCTGGGCATCACTCATAGCATCAATATTAATGGCGGAGAGTGTTTTAGGGTCGGGCAATTGAGCCATTACTGTGGTGAAAAAACAGCCAGCAAAAAGCACAAAAAGGAGAAACTTTTTCATTTAAATGAAAATTGACATGCTTGGGCATATCAATTGGATGGTTTAGTTGTTTAAAAGGTGGCAAATATAGCCCAGTTCACCCACCTTTAGGTTAAACTTAACAAATAATTTCATAAGCGGGCGGTTTGGTTTTATAAACGGGGTTGAATTAGTTGGAATTGACCACTAAGACAGTAATATCATGAGTAAGAAATTTAAAATTGCACATCAGAATATGCAATTTTATGATTTTTTTGCACAAACAGATATGCAATGCAAGTGAACACCATTCCACTTTGGATGTTCGGATTTTTGTATTAATCCCATTTACAAATGCCCTACTATCGTATTAACTTTATATACCAATGAAGTAGGATTAAGAGTCATTAGATTTTAAATTTAGCTATAACTTTACCAGGTGTTAATAAAAAACCTTTATATAATTGCAGGCTGTAATGGTGCTGGTAAAACAACTGCTTCTTTCACCATTTTACCAGAAATTATAGCATGTAAAGAATTTGTGAATGCCGATGAAATAGCTAAAGGAATTTCACCTTTTCAACCAGAAAATATGGCATTTGAAGCTGGGCGGATTATGATTTCAAGAATAAATCAACTTTTAAATGAAGGAAAAAATTTTGCATTTGAAACTACACTTGCAAGTAAATTATACAAGAATAAGGTTTTAGAGGCCAAGCAAAAAGGTTATACTGTAACGCTTTTGTTTTTTTGGCTTCAAACTATTGAATTGGCTCATGAACGTGTTAGAGTTAGGGTGCTTGAAGGGAGGCTGAAAAAAAAATTTCAGGAAATTTACATATCTTCAATAAAGAAAAACTAAATAAAATGAAAATTTTATGACACCTACTGAAATACAGAAACAACAACATAATAAAATTATAAAAGGACTTGAAAAAGTATATGACAAGTTGATTGAATTTAAAAAATTCAAGAAATCTACTTTAGTATTGATGCAAGATGATAAAATCATACATTTAAAGCCCTAAGTAGTTATTTCTGGTTTTTAAATTTACTTAACAAATACTCCATGAAGCTGGGCCGATTTGGTTTCACAAACGCCCATTAAAAAGTTCGGGGGGCAATACCCCTTTGGCATCGTAAATAAGGGTGCCGGTTTGTTTGTATTGGGCGAAATTGATGGTTTGAAATATTTCATGCGCTACCGCCAATACCAATGCATCATAAGTTGCGGCCAATGCAATTGCCATCCGAATTGCGTATTCCTTCTTTACCAAATCGGCATCTACCCAAGGATCATACACTTCTACTTCTAAACCCGCTTCTTGCAGTGTGGTATAAATATCTACTACTTTGGTATTGCGGGTATCGGCACAATTTTCTTTAAAAGCCATTCCCAAAATCAAGACCTTTTTCCCCTTAATTTGTCCCTCCCATTTTTTTGCCAGCAAAGCAATTATTTTCTCACCCACAAAAAATCCCATCTGCTCATTTACTTTTCTGCCACTTAATATAACCTGTGGATTGTACCCCACTTGCTTGGCCTTAAATGCCAGATAATGCGGATCTACACCTATGCAATGCCCGCCCACCAAGCCCGGTTGAAAGGGCAGAAAATTCCATTTGGTGGCTGCCGCCTGCAACACTTGTTGGGTATCTATGCCGAGGCGATCAAATATTAATGCCAGCTCATTCATAAAAGAAATATTCACATCGCGTTGCGCATTCTCTATGGCTTTGGCCGCTTCTGCCACTTTTATTGAGGGCGCTAAATAAGTACCTGCTTCTATAACCGATTCATACAATGCATTTATTTTTTCGGCTGCGGCTGGTGTGGAGCCTGAAGTTATTTTTAAAATACTTTTAATATTTCTGGTTTTATCGCCGGGGTTGATGCGCTCGGGTGAATAGCCAATAAAAAAATCTTGGTTATACACCAATGCCGACTCCCGCTCCAATATAGGCATACATATTTCTTCGGTACAGCCCGGATATACCGTTGATTCATACACTACGGTATCGCCTTTTTTCAACAGCAATGCCACTGTTTGTGTGGCTTTTATAAGATGAGAAAGATCGGGTTGGTATTGGGCATCAACAGGCGTTGGTACGGTGATGATGAATACCGTACAGTGTTTGAGTTCGTTGCTTTGTTGCGTGAATTGTAATGAGGCTGCGGCTTGAATTTGCTGCTGACTTATTTCATGGGTATGATCTACCCCTTGCTGCAATTGCATTACCCGATTGCAATTGATATCAAAGCCCCATACTTTGTATTTTTCTGCCATAGCAATGGCCAATGGCAACCCTACATACCCAAGCCCAATTATACCGATTATCATGGGTGCAAATTAATCAATTAAAAAATTTAGCAGGCTTTGGTGTTTAATTCCTTGATCTGTATTTCCGGAGAAAGTTTCTAAAGTAATCACTTCTTTGGGATATTGATCGGGGATTTTTTTGAGGTTGCCGAATTCTCTTTCCATAGTTGTGGCTTCATTAATGGTAAGTGCTACTTGTAAATAGCGAGTCTCACCATTTTTTTCGCATACAAAATCAATTTCATGTTGAGCCAATACACCCACTCTTACTTGGTATCCTTTAAAAATAAGGTGATTGTACACTATATTCTCCACTATTTTACCCCTATCTTCTATGCGATAACCCCAAAGAGCATTTCTAATACCCATATTTTCAAAATAGTATTTTTCTCCACTTTCAAATACTCTTTTTCCTACTATATCATAACGGGTAACTTTCTGTAATAAAAAACAACTGGTAAGATGGTTTACATAAGTCTGCACTTGGTTGGCAGGCATATTTATTTGTTGAGATTTTAAAAAATCACTGATTTTTTTTGCTGAAAAAACACTACCAATATTACCCGCTAAAAAAACTACGAGTTGTTCTAAAAACCCAGTATTTCTAATGCTGTATCTATTTACAATATCGCGATAAACAATAGTGTTGTAAATATTACGCAAGTACTCAAATACAATTTCATTTTTTAAAGTTAGATTCTTCAAATAGGGTAGTCCACCATATTGGAAATAAAGTTCCAATGTTTCAGTATTATTTTCTAAGGAATGGAATTCAAAAAATTCTTTGTAGGAAAGACTGTGTACCACAATTTCAATGGATCGTCCACTCAAATATCCCGCAATATCAGTGGAGAGCAAATGGGCATTACTTCCCGTACAATATAAATCAATTGCTTCGTGTAATAAGAGTGAGCGTAAGGCTGTTTCAAAATGAATAATATCTTGAATTTCATCTATAAAAACATAGGTTTTTCCTTTTTTTGCTTTACGAGCTAGTATATAATCATTTAAGTGGGCTGCCGTTTTTATATCTGCAAATGCCAAATCTTCTTTGTTGATGTACAAAAAAATTGCTTTTGAATCGAGTTGTTGAATATATTGAATGATTTGGAATAAGAGATAACTTTTACCTACCCTTCGCTGACCAGTGAATACTTTAATAATATTTTTACCAATAAACGGCTTTACCCGATTGAGGTAATATTCCCTAAAAATGATGTTTTGTGGTATTTGCAATGGACTAATTTGAGTGAACCTAGGTGTTTTATTTTTGTAAATATAATTATAATATTTGTATTTTTTGTGCTTTTTATAAATATAATTACAATAATTAGTTGTTGCTGACTAGCTTCCAAGCCTGTCACTAAAATTTTGTAACTTTACTTTATGACTTTACCTGAGCATATTAAATGGTGGAAAGAGGATGCGCTTCGCAGCTGGGACACTGCCGTTTTTAATAAAAATGGTAAGCAATATGTTTTTTCCCTTTTTGCTTTTCACCTTTGTATTGAAAAATTACTAAAGGCCGTTTGGATTAAAGACAATCAACAGCTTTATCCGCCCAGAATTCACGATCTCAGTATTATTTATAACCAGACCGATCTTGAACTTCCAAATGGCTGGTACGATTACTTAGGAACCATTAATGAATGGAATATTGAGGGCCGATACCCGGATTATAAACTTAAAATTTATAAACGCGCTTCTGCCGATTATTTAGAAGAACACCTAGCAAAATTATTAGAATTAAAAGCTTTACTCATTGAAAATTTAGGTGTATGAGGTTTACACATAAAAAGTTATTGAAGCATATTCAACAATTTTTATCTGCGCTGGAGCAGCAAGGTTATCAAATAGAGAAAGTAATTTTATTTGGCTCCTATGCCAGCGGCACTCCCCATGAAAACAGCGATATTGACTTAGCCATTTGGTGCCCCCAATTTAGTGATGATCCCTTTGAAGAAAAAGAAAAAATCAGATCTCTTTTACAACAATTTTCTCCCTTGCAATTGCACCCTTATGCCAGCAATGAAACGGCTGAATCTGATCCATTTATTGGTATTATTGAAAGCAGTGGTTATTCTTTACTGAATTTAGTTCACTAAAAACTGTTCTATATTTCCTGGGTGAATTACTTGGTAAACTTCGGAACGGAGGACGACCCGACGATCTGACGACCCGACGTCTACGGTCTACGGTCTAAAAGACACACCGCATGCGCTACCAGCCCCTCTTCCCTTCCCACAAAACCCATTTTTTCGTTGGTAGTTGCTTTAATAGAAATATCTCTGAGCCCTATTCCCAATATGCCCGCTATGGCTTCCTGCATGGCTGGTATATACGGTTTTATTTTAGGGGCTTCAAGGCAAAGTGAAGCGTCTATATTCACAATGGTATAACCCTCATTGCTGATCAACTCATGCGTTTTCCGCAGCAATATTTTACTATCTATATTTTTAAAATCGGCCGATGTATCTGGAAAATGTACACCGATATCTCCAAGGCAGGCTGCTCCTAATAAAGCATCGCAGATGGCATGCAACAACACATCCGCATCACTATGCCCCAACGATCCCTTGTGATGGGGTATTTTTATTCCGCCAATCATTAAATCTCTTCCTTCTACCAACTGGTGGAAATCTATTCCATAGCCTATCCTCATTGCTTTTTATTTGCAATATAGTATAATAATATTAGGCTTGGCCTACTGCTGAATTTTAATGCTAGCGCTTATTCCTTCTTGCTGGGAAAAAGATACCCGTCTTTGCATTCTTACTGGTTCCTTCTGCATTGCCATAGTGACTCATAGCACAACGGAATCCAATGGTATTAGAGCTTTCATTCTCTTCTAAGAATCGGCGAGTACCGGGACTCAACCAATAAGCCCTATCATTCCAACTGCCTCCCTTAAATACACGAGACTTGTCTGATATTAAGGTAGTTACCCCATAACCATAAGACACATTACTGCTTGAATCTCCATCCAAATAATTAATAGCATTGGCTTTCTGATAATTTCTTCTATTCTTTAATGCAGAATCAGACTCTGGCACAAATACAATTCTTCCCTTATCATCCCTTAAATTTCCCTCCCCACGCGATTTATCTATCTTGGAAAATAAATTACCCCTATACGGATTAAAATCATCCGCCTCACTATTCGTTAGTGGACGGTAAATATCTTGTACCCACTCACTTACATTACCACTCATATTGTACAAACCAAATCCATTGGGATAAAAAGCTGTTACTTCTGCGGTTATGGCAGCATTGTCATTCAAACCACCTGCTACTCCCATATTATCTCCACTACCACGCTTGAAATTGGCTAAAAATGAACCCTGTACCGAACCCTTTTTGGTGTATCGAATATTATCGAACCCATCATTCTTCCAAGCATAAATTTGTTTATTGGCAATCAACTCCTCTCCCTTTGTTCCCTTGGCTTTCTTCTGCGGATTCTCCATCATATAACCATACGCAGCGTATTCCCATTCTGCTTCTGTTGGCAAACGATAATCTCCAAACATCAACCCATCTTCAAACTTAGCGACCGTTCTAGGACGTCCCTGTGCGTCTTTCAACGGGTTTTTCTTTGAAGTAACTTCCTTACCAGGCGTTGCTTGGTACTCACCCATCAAATATGCCTTGGTATTAAAATTATCTTGACCCGCCCCATTTAATGTTTTTTTGATCTGTGTTTTTGGATCAAGAAACCCTTTCTGCATCAACGCTATTTCATTTACACGATCCGTTCTCCATTTACAATATTCAGTGGCTTGTAACCAATTCACCCCTACTACCGGATAATTGTTATACGATGGATGCCTGAAATAATATTCTACATAAGGCTCATTAAACGCCAACTCATTTCTCCATACCAACGTATCTGGTAGGGCTTGTGATACAATGGAATCCATTCCAGCTCCGCCAAATGTTCCTTCTAGCCAATATAAATATTCGCGATAATTAAGATTAGTGATCTCCGTTTTATCAATAAAAAATGAATTCACCGTTATACGATGGGGTATATTGTTCCAATCACCCATCACATCTTCTTGCGTGGCACCCATAGTAAATGTTCCGCCTTGCACAAATACCAATCCCGGAGCGGTCTTTATATCTTTAGGCTTTACTACATTGAAATTACCAAAGTTTTTATCGTTGTAATTCCAACCAGTAGTATTGGACTTCTCTGCCTTCTTCTTCATAAAACTGCATGAAGTTGCTATGCTTGCCAATAAAATAATAATAAGGGTATTCCTTGCGGTATTGAGTGATTGCATGTTCAAGGTTTGAATAAGTAAAGTGCTAATTCAAATATTCGGTTTTATTGAATGCGAATATAACCATTTTATCTATATGATGGGTATGGTCGCTGGCATTCTTTGTTAGTAAAAACCTAATTTTATGGGTTCAACTACTTAAAACGTTGAATCAGTCCTTTTATTTTGTGCGGGGGGACTGGAGTTTTTTATTGATTTTAATTTTGCTAACCAATAATTTTTTACCCTGAATAGCTGTTCAAATATGAAGAAAGGGGCTTTTATTGCCGTATTTTGTCTCGCCTGCCTTTGCTTATATTCCCAACCTTTCTATGCCCCCAACTCGGCACTTGCTACTGGAACCTGGGGTAGGCTGGGGGTTTTGAAACAGGGCATATATAAAGTTGACAGAATATTATTGGCTTCCCTTGGCTTTAACGGATCTATTAACAGCGCCGATATTAAACTCTATGGCAATGGGGGTGCTGCCATTCCTGAAAACAATGCTGTTGAACGTGCCGACGACCTGATTGAAAACGCCATTGAAATTAATGATGGGGGTGATGGTATTTTTAACGGAGCTGACTTCCTTATTTTTTATGCCGCTGGCCCTCATATTTGGCGTTTTGATTCCGTGAACAAAATTTTTTCTTACCATAAAAATGGATATTCCGATACTGCTTTTTATTTTATTACCGTAAATAATAGTGCTCCTGGCAAACGCATCAGCCCCGCTGCTCCTACTCCCAACCCCAATTTTTCTATTGCTAGTTTTACCGATCATTTTGCCCAAGAATTAGATTTGAGCAACCTGCTACACAGTGGTAAGGATTGGGTGGGTGAAGTTTTTTCCAACGAATTTGGTGGCACAGCTTCTCGCATTTTTAACTTTCCCATTGCTGGGCGTCTCACTGCAAAACCCATTCGCATTTACACCCATCTTACCAATCGCTCTGTAGGCAATAATGCGCTTTTTTCTGTGGCGGTAAATGAGGTGATTTTTCAAAACAGTTCGTTCAATGGGGTAACAGGCTCCCCACTAGATGCTTTTGCTACCACCCTTAAAACCACCACTGTTATAAATGCTTCGGCTGCTGATCTTTCCCTTCGATTTTCCTATTCTTCCACTGCAGCTGGCGCACAAGGTTGGCTGAATCAGTTTACCGTTTCTGTTGAACGAGCTCTCGCTTTTAACAAAAATGAAGCCCTTTGTTTTAGGTATGCCGATGCCCTAACACCCAATACCAATGCAAGTTTCAGCATTAGCAATGCGCCCGCAACTTGCGCTGTATGGAATATTAGCAACCCATTGTATCCTATAAAAATGGCAGCCAGCCAGTCCCCCTCTTCCTTAACTTTTAACCATGCCATCAAAGGCGTAGATGAATTTATTGCATTTAATGCAGGCCATTTTATAAACCCTATTTTATTGGGTAATATTCCCAATCAAAATATTCACAACAGCTCGGCTGTGAATGGGCTCATCATCACCCATCCTTCTTTGATTACCGAAGCTGGTAGACTGGCTGATTTTCATTTTAAAGAATATGGTCTCAAAGACGCGGTGTTGACTACCCAAGCTATTTACAACGAATTTGGATCGGGATCACCCGACCCTTCGGCAATTCGCGATTGTATTAAAATGTATGTCGACAAATACTCAAATAGCAGCCTCAAACTGCAATATATTTTACTATTTGGAGCTGGCTCTTTCGATTCAAAAAATAGAATTGCCAACAATATTAATTTGATCCCTACTTTTCAAAGCAGTAATTCCATTGATCCACTCTTGAGCTATACTTCTGATGATTTTTTTGCACTCACCAACCAACGTGATGATATCAATGCGCTGAACAATGCACCACTGAGTATGGCAGTTGGTCGCCTGCCGGTAAACAACCTGAATGAAGCAAAAATAATGGTAGATAAAATAATTCGTTACCACCAGCCTGCTGCGCTAGGTAGTTGGCGCAATGAATTGGTTTTACTGGCCGATGATGGCGACCAAAACCTGCACTTAGATAACGCTGAATTGATTGCTGCCACTGCATCTACAGCCAGCCCATCTACCCATATCAATAAAATTTATTTAGATGCTTTTCCTTTGGTAAGTGGCGCAGGTGGCGCACGCTTTCCGGCAGTGAGTGAAGCCATTGTGAATACTATTTTTAATGGTGCTTTGATTTTTAATTATACTGGTCACGGTAATTATTTACGTCTTACAGAAGAAGCTGTATTGAGTAGTAATGAAGTGAATCGTTTTAATAATGCCGACAAACTGCCTTTATTTGTTACGGCCAGTTGCGATTTTGCACCCTTTGATGATCCTTCCAAAAAATCGCTGGGCGCCGCGCTTTTGTACAACAACCCAAATGGTGCTATTGGCCTACTCACCACCACTCGTTTGGTTTTTGCTTCTAGCAATAGCAGCATCAATAATAATTATTTATCTACTGCGCTATCACGAACTGCTAGTGGTAATTTTCTTTCACTGGGTGAATCTGTTTTGGTGGCTAAAAACAAGTATTTACAAACCAGTGGAGATGTGTTGAATAGTCGCAAATTTGCACTGCTAGGAGATCCTGCTATGCAACTTGCTTTTCCGCAGTTAGACTTACAAATTGACAGTATTAATAATCGCTTATTTACCTCCAGTGACAGCCTGCTTTCTCTAAAGCCTTATACCCTTGCTGGCACTATAACTAAACAAGGTTTATTGCAACAAAATTTTAATGGAATTGCCAGCATCAGCATTTACGATAAGCCTTTACTGGTAAAGACCCTAGCCAATACACTGGAGAGTAAAAAAACCAATTTCACCACCGAAAACAGCATGCTTTTTAGTGGCAAAGTACGGGTTAAAAATGGACGATTTACGGTATCTTTTATACTGCCTAAAGACATTCAATTTCAGGCTGGTTTTGGCACTATACGTGGCTATGCAAAAGACAGCTCAAATGCTGCTTTAAATAAAGACGCGGCTGGTATTATGCCAATTAAAATAAGTGGAAATAACGCAGTTGTTTCTAGTGATAAAATAGGCCCACAAATAGCGTTGTTTTTGAATGATCAATTTTTTAAAAATGGTGGCTTGAGTGCAGAAAATCCAATTCTATTGGCGAATTTTTTTGACACCTCGGGCATCAATGCAACGGGCAACAGTATTGGTCACGATATAATTTTGGTGATAGATGGCAACGAAAGAAATGGTATGGTATTGAATAATTTTTACAGTGCCGAACAGGATGGTTATCAACGAGGCAGTCTTCGTTTTCAGTTGCCTACTTTATCGGCTGGCAAGCATAGCCTGCTCATAAAAGCTTGGGATATGGCCAACAATTCCAACACTGCTTCATTGGAATTTGAAGTGGTGAAGCAAGAAATTTTAAAAATTAAGCTGGTCAAGAATTTTCCAAATCCTTTCACTAATAACACCGTTTTTGATTTTGAACACAACCAACCCAATACCAATTTGTTGGTAGAGATTCAGATTTATAATATTGGAGGTTCGCTTGTAAAACGCATACAAGAGACGGTGAGAACGGAAGGCACCCGTAACCTGCAAATAAATTGGGCGGGAGATAGTAATTTTGGTAGAAAATTAATTCGTGGAATCTATTTTTATCGTATTATTGTATCAGCAGACGCACAAAAAGTTCAAAGTGCTGGTCAACTTCTGCTTCTTTAAATCAATTGAATGGCATAATTTCTACTCTTTTTTATTTTATTACCAACGCATTTTATTCCGTGTTATTTGGAATTTCAATGATCAGTTTCTTCTGAATTTATTTGGTAGTAGAATATTTGAACGTTTAAATAAAAAAAAGATGAAGAAAATTATTTTTGCCGCCTTCCTTGCTGGAACTAGTTTCTATGCCATAGCGCAAACAGCTCCCATTAATATTGTATCCACTGCTGTGCCTTTCTTGCGCATCTCTGCGGATGCAAGAGCAGGTGGTATGGGTGAAGCGGGTATTGCTACCCTGCCCGAAGCCAATGCGCCCTTCTGGAATTTGGCCAAAGTTGCTTTTAATAAAAAAACAGCAGGGGTTGCAGTAAACTATACGCCTTGGCTGCGAGACCTTGGCTTGAATGATGTTTATTTAGCCAGTATGGCTGGCTATAAAAAATTGAACGACAACAGCGTGATCTCTACTTCACTTCGCTTTTTTAGTCTCGGCAATATTCAACTGACCGACTTCTCAGGTAATATTTTAAACACGGTTCGTCCCAGTGAATTTTCATTGGATGCGGGTTATACGCGTTCATTAAACGATAAAATGAGTGTAGCTGTTGCCCTTCGTTATATTAATTCAAGGTTGGTGGTGGGTGATGTGGGTACGGGTGTGGTGTATCGAGCTGGCAATGCCATTGCAGGTGATGTATCGCTGTTTTACAATGGCACTAATACGGATGGACAAGGATTGAATTGGGGGGTGGTTCTTTCAAACCTTGGTGCTAAAATTGGATATACCAATGACGCAAGAAACAAAGATTTCTTACCAGCTAATTTGGGATTGGGTGTGGCATACACCACTGTATTAAATGAAACGAGTAAAATTACTTTTGCATTGGATGTAAATAAATTGTTGGTGCCTATTTCTCCCATTGCTACTGGTACTTTCTCCACCGATTCTACAGCATTAAGTAATTATAGAAATACAGGAGTTGTTTCTAGTTGGATGAAATCTTTCAATGATGGCAGCAATCAGTTAAACTCATTGCAAGCTTCATTGGGTGCTGAATTTAGTTACAACGACCAGTTCATGATTCGTGGTGGTTATTTTTATGAGGACAAATCGCGTGGCAATAGAAGGTATTTCTCTGCGGGTGCAGGCTTTAACTTAAAGTTTATGACGGTGAACCTTTCTTACCTTGTACCTTCTGGAAATGGTGTTACAAGAAATCCTTTGAGTAATACGCTTCGCTTAGGTGTGGTGTTTAACCTAGGAGATGATTTTTAAAACTTTTTTATTCGACTTTTTTTAGGCGTTGCAATGATTTTGCAGCGCTTTTTTTTTGAAAACTTTTCTTTTGAAATTTTTTTTGCAAACCTATGGTTTTAAAGAAAAATGTAGTGTAGAACGAAAATAAAAAAATTGCTTTCATAAAAAATCAAAGCAGCATGTATCTTTATCCTTTAAAATTAACATGGAAATAACTGAATTATATAAAATTTACCAACAAAACCCTTCGGTACAAACTGATACCCGGAAATTACAAAAAGGCGATTTATATTTTTCCCTAAAAGGGCCTAATTTCAACGGTAATTTATTCGCCGAAAAAGCCCTGGAAATGGGTGCTGCCTTCGCTATCATAGATGAAGCCCCTTCAATGACCAATGAGCGTTTGATATTGGTTGAAAACGCACTAGAGACCCTTCAACAACTGGCCAAATTCCATCGACAACAACTGAATATTCCTTTTATTGCCATCACCGGCAGCAATGGCAAGACCACCAGCAAAGAATTGATTTATGCCGTACTTTCTTCGCATTTTAAAACCTATACTACCCAAGGTAATTTAAACAACCATATTGGCGTACCACTCACCATCCTTAGCGTGAAACCTGATGCTGAAATGGCCGTGATTGAAATGGGTGCCAATCACCAAAAAGAAATTGAAAGTTATTGCAGTTATACCCTTCCCTCTCATGGCCTTATTACCAACTGTGGCAAAGCCCATTTAGAAGGATTTGGTGGCGTTGAAGGCGTGCGCAAGGGCAAGGGTGAGCTATATGATTTTCTACGAATAAATAAAGGCATTGCATTTATTTATGCAGATTATAATTACCTATTACCCATGAGTGAAGGTATTGAACACAAAATATTTTATGGGCAGTCGGAGGGACTGATTCAGGGTTCTGTTTTATCCAACAACCCTTTTCTGAAAGTTGCTATTAGCAAGGGTTTAAGCATGGCCACCTTAAATTCACAATTGGTGGGTGATTACAATCTTCCCAATATTTTATGCGCAGCAGCGATTGGTAAATTTTTTGGGGTGGAGGATGAAAAAATAGCGACTGCAATTGCAGCGTATAGTCCCTCTAACAGCCGCTCCCAGTTGATGCAAATGGGCAGCAACCATATTATTCTAGATGCTTACAATGCCAACCCTTCTAGTATGAAAGCTGCCATTGAAAATTTTGCAAAGCTAGCAGCGCCACAAAAAATAATCATGCTGGGTGCTATGATGGAATTGGGTGAAGAAAGTAGGGCAGAGCATTTAGCATTAGTAGAATTAATTCGTGAATACACTTGGAAGGAAGTGGTTTTGGTGGGTGGTGATTTTAAAAATATAGCGCGTGAATTTACTTATTTTGAAGATTCTTTGCAAGCAAAATCATGGTTAGAAACACAGCAATTTACCGATGCTTATATTTTAATTAAAGGATCAAGAAGTTTTAAAATGGAGCGGGTAATAGGTCAATAAAATTACCAATTGGCAGCCTGGTCTTTGTTCATTCTTTCAGGCTTTACCAGTGGCTTATGCATCCAATCTTTTTCGTATTGAACAAAAAAGCCAAGCCATAGTGTACGAGCCAATCTCATGATAAGTGGTTGTATTACAACAAGCACTACAATATTGGTTCCCAACCAATAAAAAATACGGTTGTCGTCTATATCAAAACTCAATCCTATTAATACTTTCCAAGCCACGAATGTGGCCACAGAAATGGCGACTGTAAGCGCGTAACTTACATATCCCGTTCCATAATAAAACCCAACTTCTATTTCAGTAGGCTGGTGGCAAACAGGGCAGGTTTCATTCATTGCTGTATTGCCCTTTAAGGTATATGCATGGGTAGATTTAAAGAGGTAACCTTCTCTGCATCTGGGGCAACGATTGTTGAGTGCACTTACTAAATAGGTTTTCTGCAAATTCATTCAAGCCAAATAAGCCACAAAGATACCATTAAAAAAACAAGGGCTAAATTTCTAATTGGGATCTATATTTTCTACCTCTTTTGTAAACTTTCTTGTTGCTTGAAGCAAGGCTATTACGGTTGAATTCACAGGGAAATAATAAAAAGCACCATCTTTAATAAAATAGAGAAAGGCACAGCCCGAAGCAGTATTGGTATTAAAATAAATGGTTTTAAGGGGTTGATTTTTTTGAAAGAAAAAAAGTTTGCCAGCAGATCGGCAATTCATAATCTGGTTGCGTAAAATAAATGGCTGATCTATATTGCGCAATATGGGATTAACCAGCGCAGTATCATGGGTATTAAAGTATTTAAAAAAACGGGTATAACGCAAAGAATCTTTGCCAAAAGGATCTTTAAAATACAAGTACTGAACGCTGTCGGCTGTTCTTAATTCAGGCACAATATCCAATCCTGTTACTAATTTTATTTCTTGGGTAGATACCTTGGTTTTAATACCAGGCTCTGGTGAATTACAAGCTAAGATTATACCTACCAGCAAAATCGGTAAAATTTTTTTTATCATCTCCCATTATTTAAAAAAGTCGCCCATGAAATTCATGGGCGACCAAAGTTATTACTTATACCAACCTATTCTTTAATATACATTTGTTTGAGGAGTATAGCTCACCCAACCTGTGGTCCAATTGGTTGTTCCAAATGCACCTCTAAAAGTTACTGGAGTAAAGAAAGCGTTCATACCAGTAAAGTTAGCACCTGTTAAAGCAGGTGAACCTACCATGGGTAAATAGTTGGGAGCATCTATATTAAAAGGAGCAGTCAACTGAATATCCGAAGCATTGGCATAGGTAACTGTTCCATAAGCAGCAGCTTCAAGCTTGGTTTTAACAGCGGCGGCTGTAAGCACACCACCTGCAGTAGCATCTACTTTATAAGGATCTACAATAGCGTGTATCATACAGTTTCTGTACTCAGAAACATCGGTATTTAGAGCAGTAGCGGTTGCAGCAGACTCCATAGAGAATCCACCTTTAGGCCAGCCCATCATAATAGAGTTTCTAACCGAAAACTGAACGGCTCTTCTCCACCTATTACCAAAGTTTTCAAAAGCATGGGTATTGGCAGCACCATTGGAACCGATCCAAGTGAAATTACTCAATTGAGGACGAGTAAAAGGAACTGCCGTAGTGCCAGAACCATCATTATCGGCTTCAACACCGTTACCAGCATCGGTATCACCAATTTCAGGGCGACGTTGAGCTACAGCGTATTGAATTCTACCAATATATCCGAAATCGAAATCATAATCATCATCCGAAGCAGCATAAGAAATCAGATACTTTAAATCAACTGTTCCCCCGAACAGTTCATAAGCATCATCATTACCATAAGACACTTGAATATATTCTAATGTGGTTCCAGAACCTACACCACCCAGTGTTAATCCGTTTATTTCACTTCCTGGTTCAGCGGCTATACCAGCCCACTCAATACGTACATAACGCATAGTACCTGAATTATCAGCAGCATTGGTACCACCATATCTTCTGTCAATTCCGCCCTCTATTAATGGAGCAGGAGAAAGGGGACGATTGGTAGGTGCATTGCCTAAGATAACAATACCACCCCAGTCGCCACGCAAGCGAGATCCAGCAGCTTTACCAGAGGTAAATACGATTGGATTTTGAGCGGTTCCATTGGCATCAATACGAGCACCTCTTTCAATAATGATGGCTCCTTTTTGAGAGATATCACTTTTTAAAATAGTTCCTGCTGGAACAATTAAAGATGTTCCTGTTTGGAAATATACATACCCTTGAATAGTATAAGTACCTCCTGTTAAAGTAATATTTCTTTCATAAGATCCTTTTAAAATACGGGTAGTATTTGGATCATCGGAATTGGTAGATCCGCCTGTTGATGTTAAAGAATCATTGAAGTCTACTTTTACACATGAAGCCGCTGATAACGCAACAAGGGCTGTAAACAATAGTTTGTGGAGCTTATTCATACTTGTGATTTTTATAGTGGTTTTTGTTGGTTATTTATTTGTTTTTGAAATTAATATCGTAACTAAATGCAATGGTTACCGTTGTTCCGGGTGTGTATGCATAGTTGATGCGATCGCCTTGGGCAAAATTAAACCCTGCTTTTGAAGATGGATTATCGTAGAAAGCAAATTGGTTATTGAAAATATCGGAAACAGTTAACTTAAATTCTCCAGCATGCTTCAACACTTTTTTGGCCACCTGAAAGTCTAATAAATTTCTTGGCTTCTCATATATATCGTAGAAACCAGCTCCATTGGGATCACCCACCAGTGCCAAGCGTGGGCCTGAACGATTGTACAAAATAGATGCATTCCAACTGGTACCTGTGTATTGAAAACCTGCATTGATGAGATAAGGTGATTGTCCATACAAAGGCCTATTCTGTGTAGCTTGCTTACCACCTGCTTGTATGGTACTTAGTAAAACTTTAGAATCAAGTACGGTTGCATTTCCAATAAAAGTAAAGTCTTTTAAACGGGAGGAAACAAAATCTAGGTTTTTTCTAATTTCAACTTCTGCACCAACCAATGTTGCGCTGGCGGCATTGGTATAGCTAAATAACCATCGGTCTCCATTACTACCTCCGTCCATTCTTAATTCAATTGGATCATTGAATTTTTTGGTAAATACGCCAATTGAAATCATTTCACCAGAACTTGGATAATATTCATAACGCAAATCTGCATTCAAGATAGAAGTTCTTTTAAGGGTAGTATCACCACCAATTCCCCAGATAGACTCATAGTCGAAAAACTGAAACGGAGCAATCTCACGAAACTCTGGTCTAGCAACGGTTTGAGAAAGAGATAATCGAATTTGATTTTTGGTATTGATGGTTTTAGTAATATTCAAAGAAGGTAAAAAATCCCACTTTTCGGTATTCACTCGTACCCGCTTCAAAGCCAAATCGCGACTAGAAAGAAACTGTTCAAAAAATTCGGCACGAGCACCCCAAATTACCCGTAAAGAGGGTGATGCTCTATAATCGAACATTACAAAACCGCTGTTGAGTGCAGAGATGCCAAAATACTTATCCGTATTCTGTGTTTGTTCTTCCAGATAGAGCCCATTTGCTCCAATATTAGCTTGTTGAAAAGCTTGGTTGAATGGCTTAGTAATATCTACATTATTGTTAGCTGTTCTGTATCGGAAAGTTCTGGCACTAAAATCACGAAAACGCAACAAGGTAGAAGCTCCAATTTTTACACTTTGTTTTAATGCACCATTGCTGAAAGGAATTAATAAAGAGCCATTTAATCCCGTTGAATAATCTTTTAAATCAGAGAAAAATCTTCTAGTATCATCGTCGTCTAATGAAAGTGGGGCATTGGGAGTAGATGTATTTCGTGCAAATTGTGCGGTTCTAAAATCAGGTTGTGTTTTACCGTTGTATGAACCATTGGCATTCCAAGTAAATTTAATACCACTGGTTTTAGATAATAAATGTTCTCCTTCTAACTGGGTACTGAATAAAGTTCTTTGGTTGAGGAAATTAGAGCGCAATGATACGGTTTGTAAGCGACCCACATTGTCGAGGGTACGATTCAAGTAATTTTCTTCATATACTTGATTGAATAAGTTTCGGAAAGAAATTTTTGAACCTTTTCTTACATAAGAGAAGTTGGCCATTACACCCACATTCACCGAGTATTTATTTTGCACTTCTGTTCCAGAGAAAATAGGGGTACGTACTTGCTCAAAGCGGCCTCTTTCTACATTGTCATAAATAATAGAAGCATTGCGATAATAAACAGAAATGATAGAACCGAATTTGGCGTCGTTTTTAAATCTTTTGGTATTCGACCAAGCCATATTTATGGTAGTAATTGGGTCGGCATTTCTAGTATTTTCTGCATATACATCTCCATTAAAATCGCGGGTGATGGCAATTTTTTTATCGTCGGGTAAACTCCTAAATTGCTCGACAGAAGGAACCGAAGCAGGGAGGCTTCTAAAACCACCATCATAACCCAACCAACTATTAGTACCGCGGGTATTGCTGGTAAAAGGTTTAAAAGTTGACTGGGAATTATAACCCATGGAGACGCTGATATTCAGCATATTTTTTACTGGAATATCGCGGGTATTTACTTGCACCAATCCACCTGCAAACTCACCAGTAAGATCTGGGGTAGCGGTTTTGTTGATGATAATATTGTCGATCATTGCAGCCGGAATAATATCGAATGAAAATGCTTTTTTATCTGGCTCAGAGCTGGTCATTAGTGCATTGTTCAGCATGGCTTGGTTGTATCGATCTGATAAACCCCTAACAATTACAAATTTATTATCTTGAATGGAAGCACCACTAACCCGCTTTAAAACATCACTGGTATTTCTATCGGGTGTTCTTCTAATAAAGTCTGCAGCCAAACCGCTAGACATGGCGGTATTATTCTTTTGAAAAGCTATTAGTGCGTTGGTGCTTTCTTTTCTGATAGAAGATTTTACCACCACTTCTGTAGTGGTTGTTTTTTGATCCATTACCACATCTAATTCAATAGGAGTTCCCAATTTAACTTCAATATCTTCTACAATTTTAGTTTGGTATCCAACGCGTGAAAATGTAATGGTATATTTCCCAGGTTTTACCACCATGCTGAATCTACCTTCAACATCAGATGCTACGGTACGAGCAGTTGCTCCATCAATTTTTACAGAAGTTCCAGAAAGTATATCATTGCTGGTTGAAATAACTTTACCGTTTATTTTGGCTTGTGAAAAGCCAGTGAAAGCAAAGAGAACCATTATAAAAGTAGCCAGAAGTCTTATCGATATAGTTAAACGCATTACGCAGTGATTTTTGTGATGCGAAAGTAAAAGGGCTGTGTTAAGGAATTGTTACGGCAGTGTTAAGGAATTAATATGAACGCTTTGGGCAATAGATTTTAAATTAGATTTTTGCCACCGGTCTTCCCATCATTCCTTCATATACTAGGTGTGCTAGAAATGCAGCAAAGGGAGTAATATCTTAATTTCAGCAGAGAGGAAGGGATTCGAACCCTCGAAACAGTTTCCCGTTTACACACTTTCCAGGCGTGCTCCTTCAACCACTCGGACACCTCTCTGTTTATGGGCTGCAAATATAGGCTCAATTCATTAGAATTTGCTTGCTCAATACTTAAACAATGCCATTGCATTTGCCGTAGTAATATTGGCAACCTCTTGTTCCGAAACTCCTTTTACGGCGGAGAGTTTCTCCAGTATTTGCTTTAAATAGCTGCTCTCATTGCGTTTGCCACGGTAGGGAACAGGACTCAAATAGGGCGCATCGGTTTCCAGGACTAAGTGCTTTAAATCAATTTTTTCCAAAACCACCGGTAAACCCGCATTTTTATAGGTGAGTACCCCACCTATTCCCAATAAAAAACCCATATCAGTAATTTGTCTCGCCGACTCATAACTGCCTCCAAAACAATGAAAAATTCCTTTGAGTCCTTTTGCTGCAAAGGGTTTCACGGCTTCAATGGTTTCTTGCATGGCATTGCGCGTATGAATTACTATGGGTAAACCATACTGAACCGCCCATTCCATTTGCTGGTTGAATGCAAACTGTTGCTGCGTTTTAAATTGGGTATCCCAATAATAATCCAACCCTATTTCGCCCACTGCCGCAAATGATCGCTGCTTAAGCCATTGCTCTATGATGGCCAATTCTTGCTCCCAATTTTCTTTTACATAACAAGGATGCAATCCCATCATGGGCTTACAAACCCCGGGATAATCCGCTTCCAACTGCAACATGGCAGGAATATCATTGCTATCTATACCGGGAAGATAAAATGCTTCCACCCCTGCCGCCTGCGCCCTAGCAATTACTTCATCTATATCTTGCTTGAATTCTTCTGCATATAAGTGAGTGTGGGTATCTATTAAATTCATGCCGCAAATTATTCTTTTTTTTAGCCCAAGAAAATAAAAGAAGAACGGTGAGCGTTTATAAAGAACCACTGGTAATTATTTATAAAAAATGGGCATTGAAATAAGCAAAATACTATAAGGATTTTACCAGCAGCCGATTTTCGGATCTGCTTGCTGAAATTTTGTTTTCATAGGGTACGGATTAAAAACAGGCTGGGGTTTCTACCCCGGCCTCCCCTTTTGTGGTAATGCCTTAAAACCATATCCTGAATCACTAAAATATTCCAATAGTTTTGGTAAGGCAAAGCTCATCCGATCCCATGCTTTAGCACTATCATGAAATACCACAATAGATCCTGATAGCGTGGATTTTAACACATTTTGGAGACAAGATTCGGGACTCAACCCAAGGTCAAAATCGCCACTCAATACATCCCACATAATAATTTCAGGATTGGGCATGTCCGCAGACGATTTAGATTTCAGCAGGGTAGCTTGACTTTTCTTTATCCTTCCATAAGGTGGCCTAAAAAGATTGCTTTTAATTTGTGTTGCTGCCAGCGAAATATTATGGAGGTAATCTTCATCCTTGGTTTTCCATCCATTCAAATGGTGCTCGGTATGATTGCCTACGGCATGACCTTCTGCTAAAATACGTTGGTAAATTTCAGGATGCTGCCGCACATTTTTCCCGATACAGAAAAAACTTGCTTTGGCATTGTACTGCTGCAATATATTAAGCACAAAAGGAGTTGCCGTTTCGTGTGGCCCATCATCAAACGTAAGGTAAATAGTGGGCTCACTGGTTTGTATCTTCCAAACAAATGAAGGATAGAACGCGCGCAACCACCAAGGTGTTTTTACCAAATACATAGTTCAAAGGTATTCATTCAAACCTCAAAAACCATAAGCGATAAAACCAATTATTTGGTTATTATATTTATAAGCTTTGCCCATGGTGAGCAATGTTTTGCGCTGGGATATTTCGGTCTCCAACAGTGCATCCATAAATACTTGCTGTGCCTGCTTTGTAACTTGTGGCTTATCGCCACGGGTGATGGCTGTTCTAATAAACATGGCCAGCATAGATTCCCAGGCATTGTTGAAAAGGCTGGGGGTGACGAACAATTCGGTCCCTAAAATTTTATCGCCCGTAATGGCTAGAAATCCAGCAAATGAGCTGTCTGTCTCCGCCATTTTTCGATTGAAGAAACTGGTATACGCTGAATCTGCTTTCAGCAGCTCCCGATCTAATTGCAAATAGGGTGAAGTGCTTGATTTTATATTTTGTGTGCGGAACTGCTGCTGTATTTGTTTCCAAATATCTACCTGGCGCTGGGTAATATCCATGGTTTTACGCAGTTCCATATCGGCAGAGCCGCCATGAGAAAAGGGTTTCGCCTTCACATCCCACCTGCCCTCTTCTACACAGTAAACAGTAGCAAATTGTTCTTCTTTGCCTGCTGGAATTATTTTTGTCTCCCCGATCATCCGATCCTGTTTTCCGCCCGCAATCAACTCTCCAGAATGTATCAATAATGCCTTATTTGAATTATTTCGAATGCTTAGAATATGTACGTCTGCGTCTCCTTTGGTCACGAATTCCTTCACTTTTACTTTCCCCGATTGCATGCCTTG
This sequence comes from Sphingobacteriia bacterium, assembly GCA_031369485.1. GTDB lineage: Bacteria > Bacteroidota > Bacteroidia > Chitinophagales > Chitinophagaceae > Sediminibacterium. The sequence continues at coordinate 154,370 of JANMOT010000027.1, read as the reverse complement.
TGGCAGGGTTATAAATTGTTTGGGCAGCATTAATTCTAGTAGTCCCCCAGCAGCAGCCCCCCTGAATTTGACGGGAATAAGCTGGAGATTTTGGTAAGTCCACCCCGAATCGAACTGTACTACCAATTGCTGATAAGTAAGTTGCGCCTGCATTTTCAAGGTTACTATTACCAATAATATGAATAAAATAAGCTTCCGCATAAACCTTGAAAGTAGGATTTTTACCGCATTCATTCTATTAACGGTATCTCAAGGTTTATATTTGCAGTATGAATAAAAAAGTACGGGTTCGTTTTGCCCCTTCACCTACTGGGGGTTTACATATAGGCGGTGTAAGAACCGTACTGTTTAATTATTTGTTTGCCAAACAACATGGTGGTGATTTTATTGTAAGAATTGAAGACACAGACCAGACCCGTTTTGTAGCTAGCGCTGAATCTTATATTTTTAATACCCTTGCTTGGTGCGGAATAGTACCCGATGAAAGTCCCTTCCACGGCGGCCCGCACGCTCCTTACCGACAAAGCGAGCGCAAGCCAATATATGCTCAATACGCACTGCAATTGGTGGAGAGTGGCAACGCTTATTATGCATTTGATACCCCTGAGGAGTTGGAGCAAATGCGTGCGCAATACAAGACTGCAGAAAACCCTGCCCCGCAATACAATCACCATTTGCGTTCCGTTATGCGCAATTCACTTACCCTTGATGCCAACGAAGTTGCCAATTTATTGGCCGCCAACACCCCTTATGTAATTCGCATTAAAATGCCAGTAGATGAATCCATTGCTTTCACCGATATGATTAGGGGTGAAGTAAGCTTTAATACTTCCCAAGTGGATGACAAGGTTTTACTAAAAGCCGATGGTATGCCCACCTATCATTTGGCGGTGGTGGTAGATGATTATGACATGCAGATTAGTCACGCTTTTCGTGGTGAAGAATGGTTGCCTTCTGCCCCTGTACATATTTTATTGTGGAAATACTTGGGATGGAACGCCGATATGCCCCAGTGGGCACATCTTCCTTTAATTCTAAAGCCCGATGGCCATGGCAAGTTGAGCAAGCGTGATGGCGACAGGCTTGGGTTTCCGGTGTTTGCGATGGACTGGATTGATGCGAATTTAAACGAGACTATTGCTGGTTTTAAAGAACGTGGTTTCTTACCCGAAGCTTTTATAAACCTACTCGCCATGCTCGGTTGGAATGATGGAACTGATCAGGAAATTTTTACGATGGATGAATTGATTGAAAAATTTTCGATCGATAGGGTTCACAAAGCAGGAGCCAAATTCGATTACGAAAAAGCAAAATGGTTTAACCAAGAGTGGATTAAAAGAACCCCCGCCAATGAATTATTATTGCGAGTAAAAGCCCTTTTTACTTCACAAGGAATGACGATGGCTGATAATGCACAATTATTGAAAATTATTGGATTGGTTAAAGACCGTTGTGTTTTACTGAATGATTTTATTGGCCAGTGTGATTTCTTTTTCAAAACCCCTGAAAGCTTTGATACTGCTACCATTCAACCTAAGTGGGATGCTGCAAAAAACGAATTCTTTGCGACAGTAATTTCAAAATTCGAATTGCAGTCGCCCTGGATTGCTGCTGATTTAGAAATATTATTTAAAGAACAGGCCGCTGCCCTTCAATTAAAGCCCGGTGAATTAATGCTGCCCTTACGCATTATGTTGGTAGGCGGTAAATTTGGGCCTGGTGTTTTTGACATTGCTGAAACCATTGGTAAAGCAGCAACTTTAGAAAGAATAAACTTGGTTTTATCTCTGCTAGAACTTTCTTAACTTTATATTATGCCTGATACAAAAAGACCTCTTCGGATTTTAGTTGCAAAAGTTGGCTTAGATGGCCACGATCGTGGTGCTAAAATAATAGCTACCGCATTGCGGGATGCCGGCATGGAAGTGATTTATACAGGGCTGAGGCAAACCCCTGAAATGGTGGTGAATGCTGCATTACAGGAAGATGTAGACGCGATTGGTATTAGTATTTTAAGCGGTGCTCACATGACTATTTTCCCTAAAATAATTGCGTTGATGAAAGCAAAAAACATGAACGATGTTTTGCTCACCGGCGGTGGTATTATTCCCGATGAAGACATGAGGGTATTAAACGATTTGGGAGTAGGCAAATTATTTGCGCCTGGCACTCCAACCACTGATATTTCGGCATATATACGCGAATGGGTTGGAGTGAATAGGAGCTTTTAATTACCCTGATTTTCAATCAACTTAAAAGTAGGATCAATAATAAAACTTATATTCGTAAGGTATGGATTCCGCAATAATTCACCCGATTGACCCAATAGAGCCTGTCCTAACTAAATATACCCTTAACGAAGAACAGGAAAAAAAAGAGATTATTAGGCATTACCGTGCCTTACTTAGAAGCTTGCGCCCCAAGCTTAAAAAAGGCGATAAAGAAATGGTTCGCCAAGCGTTTGAAATGGCCGCCAATGCGCATAAAACCATGCGCCGAAAAAGTGGTGAACCTTATATTCTTCACCCTATTGCCGTGGCCATGATTTGTGTAGAAGAAATTGGGCTTGGTGTAAGAAGTACCATCTGCGCCCTATTGCACGATACCGTTGAAGACACCGATATTTCTTTGGAAGATGTGGAAATGGAATTTGGCACCGAGATTGCAAAAATTGTAGATGGACTTACCAAAATTTCGAATGTAATTGATACCAATATCAGTCAGCAAGCAGAAAATTTTAAGAAGATTTTACTCACCCTTACCGATGATCCTAGGGTGATATTGATTAAGCTGGCAGACCGCTTGCACAATATGCGCACGCTCGATCATATGAAGCAAGAGAAGCAACTAAAAATTGCTTCTGAAACCGTTTGGGTTTATGCTCCTCTAGCGCATAGAATGGGTTTGTACAGCATTAAAACAGAGCTGGAAGATTTATCTATGAAGTATATGGAGTCGGAAGCTTACCGCAATATTGCCCGTAAACTTTCGGAGACCAAACGCGAACGCACCCGATATATAAATGAATTCATTCGACCGATTAAAGACAAATTGAGTGCGGGTAATTTTGACTATGAAATTTATGGTCGCCCTAAAAGCATTCATTCCATCTGGAATAAAATCAAAAAGAAATCAGTCGCTTTTGAAGAAGTGTACGACCTCTTTGCCATCCGTGTTATTTTAAATTCTCCTCCCGAAAAAGAAAAAGAAGATTGTTGGAAAGTGTATTCTATGATTACCGATGAATACAACCCTTCTCCAGAACGTTTGCGCGATTGGCTAAGTAACCCCAAAAGCAATGGCTATGAAGCCCTACACACAACGGTTATGGGGCCGCAAGGCAAATGGGTTGAAGTGCAAATACGCACCAAACGAATGAACGAAATTGCTGAGAAAGGTTTGGCAGCTCATTACAAATACAAAGAAGGCAATAGTGATGAAGACCGGTTTGATCAATGGTTTAGTCAAATCCGCGAAGTACTCAGCACGCAAGATACCGATGGGGTTGACTTCTTACAAGATTTTAAGACCTCTTTTTTAGCCGAAGAAATTTATGTGTATACGCCCAAAGGTGAAATAAAAATGTTGCCGACTGGTAGTACTGCACTGGACTTTGCTTTTTCTATTCACTCGGCCATTGGCACCAAATGTATCGGTGCCAAAGTACACCACAAACTGGTACCCATTGGCCACAAATTGCGCAGTGGCGACCAGATTGAAATTATTACCAGCAACAAACAAAAGCCTTCAGAAGATTGGTTAAACTTGGTTGTTACAGCAAAGGCTAAGAATAAAATAAAAGATTCACTGCGTGAAGAAAAAAGAAAAATAGCCGAAGATGGAAAGTATATGCTGCAGAGAAGACTTGAATCTTTTGGCGCCGCTTACAGTCACTATAATATTGAAGAACTGGTTCAATACTACAAAGTAAATTCATCGCTTGACCTGCATTATAAAATCGCTACCAAAGCCATTGATCTTAGAGAAGTAAAAGATTTTCAGTTATTGGGCGATAAAATTGAGATACCAAAGCCCAAACCCATTCAAATTGAACTGCCCAATGATGCTGCGCACAAAGCAGTGTCAAAAAAAGATTCTGAGCTCATTATTTTTGGAGAGAGCAGCGATAAAATTATGTACAACTTGGCCAAATGCTGCCATCCCATTCCTGGGGACGATGTATTTGGTTTTGTGAGTACGGGTAAGGGACTTGTTATTCACAGAAATAATTGCCCCAATGCCACCCAATTATTGGCCAATTACGGCCACCGAGTGGTAAAAACCAAGTGGGCAAAAAATAAAGAGATTTCTTTCCTTACAGGATTAAAAATTGTAGGATTAGATGATGTAGGTGTGATTAATAAAATAACCAATGTAATTAGTGGCGACCTGCGTATTAATATATCGGGACTCAGCATTGATTCCAAAGAAGGCTATTTTCAAGGCACTATTAAAGTATTTGTGCATGATAAGGAAGAACTGGAATTATTGGTAGAGCGACTAAAATCGCTGAACGGCATTCAAACAGTAGATCGATTTGAAACAGAAACCAATGTATGATCGTCATTCGTCTTCCTTTCCCACCACCCGACGTTCTGACGTTCTGACGACCCGACGTTCTGACGTTCCGACCTGTAAATAATTCTCTACAAATAATTAGGCTTGAGCGTTCGCTTACCCTATTTTTGCCACTTAGAAAATAAATTATGGTTGATGTAATTCTAGGTTTACAATGGGGCGACGAAGGCAAGGGTAAAATTGTAGATTATTTTGCGCCTAACTATGATATTGTGGCTCGCTTTCAAGGTGGTCCAAATGCGGGACATACCCTTTATGTAGAGGGAAAGAAAATGGTTTTGCACCAAATTCCTTCTGGCATTTTTCACCAAGATAAAGTAAATATTATTGGGGGTGGCGTAGTACTTGATCCTGTTACCCTTAAAAGAGAATGTGACGCCGTTGCTGCCTATGGTATTGACGTGAAAAAGAACCTCTTTATTTCGGAAAGAACCAATATTATTATCCCTACTCACCGTGCGCTTGATAAAGCATCTGAACTCTCCAAAGGAGAAAGTAAAATTGGCTCTACCCTTAAAGGAATTGGGCCTGCTTATATGGACAAGACTGGCCGGAATGCTTTACGGGTGGGCGATCTACTCAATAAAAATTTTACCAGTTCATATATTAAACTGCGACTAAAACATCAGAAACTACTCGATAATTTTCATTTTATTGAAGACATTTCTGCTTGGGAAGAAGAGTTTTTTGAAGCACTTGAATTCCTAAAAACACTCAACGTAATTAACTGCGAATATTATATCAACAACCAAATTACCGCAGGTAAAAAAGTGTTGGCCGAAGGCGCACAAGGCAGTATGCTGGATATTGATTTTGGCACTTTCCCTTTTGTAACTTCTTCCAATACCATTTCCGCTGGTGTTTGTACAGGTCTTGGCGTTTCTCCCAAACTTATTAATGATGTGATGGGCGTTTCTAAAGCCTATTGTACAAGAGTAGGAAGTGGACCATTCCCTACCGAATTGGAAGATGCTACTGGTGAAGAGTTGAGAAGAATTGGAAGCGAATTTGGCGCCACTACAGGCAGGCCAAGACGCTGTGGATGGATTGATTTGGTTGCATTGAAATATGCTTGTATGATTAATGGTGTTACCAAAATTATCATGACCAAAGCCGATGTTTTGGATACATTTAAAGAATTAGAAGTATGTACTGCATACGGTATCAATGGAAAAGAGACTACCGAACTGCCTTTTCAACTCTCTAGGGTTAAAATAGATCCAGTATTAAAAACTTTCCCAGGATGGAATACAGACTGTACTGTAATAAAAGATGGGACTAATTTGCCCGATGAAATGAATAATTATATTAATTTTATCAACGAATATGTGGGGGCACCAGTTAAATACGTATCAAATGGTCCTGGCAGAGATCAAATTATTTGTTTGTAGTTTTTTGTATTTATTTTTATATTGAAAAAAAATTGGTTCATAACTATTTGCGTGTAAATTTTTACGCATTAAAATCTTATTAGAAATATGGCAGCGAAATCTGATAAGGATAAAAAATCCTCAACCCCCAAGAGTCCGGCAAAAGATTCGGTAACCAAACCATCCCCAAAAGCTAAAAAGCAGGAGGAAGATGATGATGATTTGGAAGACGATGAGCCCAAAGTAAAAGCGACTGCAAAAAAAGGAGCAGCAAAGTCAAGTCCCAAAAAAAGCGACGAGGAGGATGATGATGTAGACGACGCTGATGTGGAAGACGATTGGGAAAAATCCGAAGAAGGCGATGACAGCTGGGATCCAGATTTTGACGAATTTGATCTCCCCAAAAGCAAAGCTAAAAAAACCAGCGGCAGTAGCAGCAGCGGCGGTAGTAAAAAAAAGGAAGAGGACGACGATTTTAAAATGGATGAAGACTTCAAAGAATTCGATCTATTTAATGATAAGAGTACTGGATACGATGATGACGACGACGATTTCTAAACCCGTTTCTACTATTGAATAGAATCAGCAAAAGCTTTCCGGTTGAAGCAAGGCCGCTTATTAAAGAACAGATGCTGCACTGGGCTAATAGTTTCAGCACCTGTTCTTTTTTAGACAATCACCAATACGTATCTGCTCACAGTGCTGTTGAATGTATTGCCGCCGTTGGTGCTATACAGGTATTTAAAGGCGTTGCCGCACCCGCTCAAATTGATGCTTTTTTTAAAGAGAACAGGGACTGGCTTTTTGGTCACTTCTCCTACGAATATGGCAGGTCTAATCTTTCCCAAAATCATATTGAGCAGCTGAATTTAATCGGTTTTGATGATGCCTACTTTGTTCAACCTGAAACCGTTTTACAACTCAGCAATGATATACTCACCATTAACGCGGCGGTTGGGGATCCTGATCTTATTTTCAAAGCCATCTGTGATTTTACAATAGCAACACAAATAGCCCACCCACCCATTACTATTCAGGCTCGTACTAACAAAACCGATTACCTTTTTATAGTGCAGCAATTGCTGGCGCATATTCTTAGAGGCGATTGCTATGAAATTAATTTTTGCCAAGAATTTTTTGCTGAAAATGTATCCCTCAATCCCCTTTTTTTATACGAAGCACTTACCAAAATTTCACCCAACCCATTCTCTTGCTATTACAAAGTAAATAATGCACACCTGATTTGTGCCAGCCCTGAAAGGTACTTACAGAAAAAAGGAAATATACTCCGATCCCAGCCTATTAAAGGCACCAATAAAAGAAATAGCGCAAACGAAGCAGCAGACAATGAACTGAAAAACCAGTTGCGCAACAGCACCAAAGACCAAATTGAAAACGTGATGGTGGTAGACCTAGTAAGAAATGACTTAAGCAGGGTTTGTAAAGCAGGCACAGTAAGCGTTGAAGAGCTATTTGGCGTATACCGTTTTCCGCAAGTACACCAGATGATTTCTACTGTAATTGGTGAATTAAAAGGAGGAATTGGACTGAATGAAATTATTGCAGCAAGTTTTCCGATGGGCAGCATGACAGGTGCTCCTAAGAAAAAAGTAATGGAATTAATTGACTCCTACGAACCCATCCCAAGGGGACTTTATTCGGGTGCTATGGGTTATATAAATCCTTCCATGGATTTTGACTTTAATGTGGTAATCAGAAGTATGCTCTACAATACCAATACCCAATACCTCAGCTATCATGTAGGTGGTGGCATTACTTTTCAAAGTAAGCCTGAAGAAGAATACGAAGAATGTTTGTTAAAAGCCAAAGCCATGAATACCATTTTATGCCAATGATTCATTTTTCATTTCAATAAAAGCCATGATTTCATCCCTGCCTTGGTGCTTTTCTGCACTGGTAACAAAATGCTGTGGCAAAAATTGCCAAGTCGTTTTTAATATGTCAAAAAAAGCTTGAATATTGGCGGCAACAACGGCTGGTTTTTCTTTGTCAGTCTTGGTAAATACCAATGAAAATGGCACTTCCCATAAATCCAGTTGGGCAATAAATTCTAGGTCTAATTTCTGCGGTTTATGCCTACTGTCAATCAACACAAAAACAGTAACCAAGTTCTCTCTTTTGCGCAAGTAATTTTCAATCATCTGCTCCCACCTTCTTCTACTAGATTGGGCTACTTTTGCAAAGCCATAACCTGGCAAATCTACCAAATACCATTTTCCAAATCCTTGCTTATTACGGATGCTGCTCTCTATTTCAAAATGATTGATCAATTGTGTTTTACCCGGTGCAGAAGAAGTTTTTGCCAACTTATTATTTCTGCAAAGCATATTAATAAGGGAGGACTTGCCCACATTACTCCTTCCAATAAATGCATATTCTGGTCGATCCGCTTTGGGGCACTCTTGGAAGTCTGCATTGGAGATCAGGTAGGCCGCTTTTTTAATTTCCATGCTGCAAATTAATCAAAACTGCCCACCTGTTGGCAGGATGGGCAGTTTATTGATAAATTAGAAACCTATTTATTAAAAATTGGCGCTACAGGTTATAGAAAAATTTCTTCCCGGAGCTGAAATTCCACTGGCAAAATACCGATAGTTTTTATCAGTTATATTTTCAACCGCCAATTGTAAGTTTAGTTTTGGTTGAATTTTAACCGCCATCCTTATATTCAACGTAATCCAAGATGGCATACCATCGGCTGTTGCGTATTGCAGATTGTCTTCCCCATTGGGATTATAATCTGCCAGTCGCTTCCATCCATTAAACAATGAATAAAATTCTGCTTGCCATTTAGCAGCAATATGCTTCAATGCAAAGCGTCCATACAATGGCGGAACATGATCTAATGGAATGCTGCCATTCAAGGGATCGGTAAATCTTCCTTTGGTATATGTGAACACCCCATCAATACTGGTTGCTTTTGCAAAATTATAAGCAGCATTTACACTAAACCCATACACACGAGCCGCAGCTTTATTCTGCAATGCATAAACCGCACTCTTTACCCCACTGTAAAAAATACTATCCTGCGAATTGAAATTAAATTTATCTAATACCAGCGCATTCCTAAACAAAGTGTAAAAAACAGCAGCACCATAGCTGAATACTTTACCGTATTTATTCAAACTAAATTCTGCGTTGTAAGTATACTCAGGGCGAATAGCAGTATTTGGTACTACTACCAATCCTGTTCTTGAATCAAATACTTTAGAAAGATCATCTACATTGGGTGAACGGAAGCCGCTGCTCAACACAAATGCCGCACGCAAATTATTTTCACTGGCATAAACAATTCCAATATTTCCGGTTACTGCTTTATTGGATTGCTTGACTTTTGTAAAAGGAAATTTTGTTAATGCAGTATCTACAAAACGGGCATTCATTTGAACTAAATTAAAGCGAAGTCCATCATTCAATGTAAACCGATCATTTATTTTATAAGTATGTTGTGCATAAATGGCATGCGTAGCCATTGAAGTAGGACCATCCGCATAGCGAGTGGTAATGCGACTTTTAGCGTTGCTCACTATATTTACCCTTTCGGCAGTAGAGCGTACAAAATTGGAATAAGTTTCTGCACCAATATGCCATTCGTTTTTTCCACTATAATGCTTGGCATCAAAAACTACCCCAAATATATTCACGCGCTCCCAACGATAATCTTTGTTATTGTTTTGAAATCGGCGACTGATTCTACTCTCTTCAATATCTTGGTAACTGGCCGTAATTTTAATATCTTGAAAAAATCCTTGTTGTTGTATAGCATTAAAATGATAGGCCGCCATATTCCTAATTTGAGGGCCATAATACCATTCTGCAAAAACAGGTAATACACCCGATTTTTCGCTTAGCCGATCGTATCGTGGAATATCATTGGTATTTGAAAACTGTAGGTTGATGATATGCTGAATTTTATCTGTCGCCTGAAATAAAAATTTCTGTGCAATATCAACTTGCTGGTATGCAGAAGCAGTTTGTTTATCAGGATTAGGATTTACTTTAGCAAAATCGGCATTGCCCACTCTCTCTACCATAAAATTTTTCTTGCCAAAATCGGGGTAAGCTGCATTTCTATTTTTCCCTTGAACCATATCTCCAAATGAACCATAACTAACCGAAGTGAGCGATGCCCATTTTTTTCCGCCAATATTGAATTGAATATTACCCCTATTCTCATTAATGGCACTGGTATAACGAAGTGTAGTACCACCAGTTACTTGGGTTTTGCCATTGGTAGATAACAATGGATTTTTAGTGGTCATACTCACAACCCCACCCAATGCATCGCTGCCATATAATGTAGAAGAAGGGCCGTAAATTATTTCTACTCTATCGAGCAATTGATTGTCTACCGTAATAATATTTTGCAAATGACCAGCCCTATAAATGGCATTATTCATTCGAATGCCATCTACCATTAGTAAAATGCGACTGGCTTCAAAGCCTCTGATAACGGGACTTCCACCGCCTTGCTGACTTTTTTGGACAAATAGTTTTCCTGAGTTCATCAACATATCGGCCGTATTGGCCTGAAAATTAAGTTGAGGTTTTGATTTTATCACGTCAACCGTTTGCGCAATTCGCTTGAATTTTTCGGCAAACTTGCTAGAAAAAACAACCACATCGTTTAAAGATTTTGGGTTGCCCAATGCTGTATCGCCAAAGTCCTGTGCACGCAATTCATAAATACATGCAAAAAGGAAGAAGGCTATGAATATTCTATTTTTATGATAATTCAATCTTTATTTTTTGTACGATCAATTCCCTGTTATTAAAATATTCCCCGTCATTTCAGCAGGAATGGGCAAGCCCATCATGGTAAGGATAGTAGGTGCAATATCTCCCAATTTACCCGCTTTTAACTCCCCCTTCCATGCTTTATCAATTACAATTAAAGGCACTGGATTTAAGGTATGTGCCGTATTGGGTGAACCGTCTTCATTAATCATAAAATCTGCGTTGCCGTGATCGGCCGTTAAGAAAACAGTATACCCATTTTCAAGTGCGAGGCCCACAATTTGCCTCACGCAATCGTCCACCGTTTCTGCCGCAGTAATGGCAGCAGAGAATTTTCCTGTATGCCCCACCATATCGGCATTGGCAAAATTAAGGCAGATAAAATCGGCAGATGAACTTGCAATTTCTGGCAATAATTTAGCGGTAATTTCTCGGGCACTCATTTCTGGTTGTAAATCGTAGGTAGCCACTTTGGGTGAAGGCACCATAATGCGACTCTCCCCTTCAAATGGCTCTTCGCGGCCACCACTGAAGAAAAAACTTACGTGAGGATATTTTTCAGTTTCTGCAATTCGTATTTGTTTTTTACCATTCGCAGCAAGCACTTCGCCCAAGGTATTGCGAAGGTTGTCGTTTTCAAAAACAACGTGTACGTTTTTAAACTTATGATCGTAAAGCGTCATGGTTGTATAATCCAGGTTCAGTTTACGCATACCAAAATCAGGAAAATCGGCCTGGGTAAGCACTTCTGTAATTTCCCTGCATCGATCGGTTCTGAAATTGAAGGAAATAACAATATCGCCATCTGCTATCACTGCCAAGGGTTTACCCGCAGCATCTACAATAGAAGTGGGTAAAATAAATTCATCGGTGATACCCGCAGCATAAGCAGTTTCTATGGCTTCGGTTGCAGACGCAGCAGTATTGCCCTTTGCGTGTACCAAACACTGGTAGGCCAATGCAACCCGCTCCCAGCGCTTATCCCTGTCCATTGCGTAATATCGTCCACTTACCGAAGCAATAACACCGGTAGTCGTTTTTAAAAAAGCTTCCACTGCGGCAATATATCCTTTTCCGCTTTTCGGATCTGTATCTCTGCCATCGGTAAATGCGTGCACAAATACATTGGTGAGCCCTTGATCCTTACAAAGGGTAGTAATGGCTTTTAGGTGTCTGGTATGCGAATGCACACCACCATCACTCACAAGACCTATTAAATGTAATTTTTTACCGCTTGTTTTAGCCAGACGAATGGCATTTAATAAAATGGAATTGGCAGCAAATTCACCTGTCCGAATAGCTACATTAATTCTTTGCAACTCTTGGTATACAATTCTACCCGCACCTAGGTTCAGGTGACCCACTTCACTGTTGCCCATTTGCCCCTCTGGCAGTCCCACTTCTTCCCCACAAGTTACAAGGGTTGTATTAGGATAAGCTGTATATAGGGAACTAACGAATGGCACTTTTGCGTGTTGAATGGCATCAGCAGCAGGTATTTTACCCAAGCCCCATCCATCCATAATTATTAAAATTACTTTATTGCTCATTGGTCAAAGTTAAAGCATTTATGGTTGAGGTTTTGGCTGTACATTTATTAAAAACTAAGGATTATAGATCTTGGCATGTTTTTGGTGTATTATTGTTGGTAAAATTGAATGTATGCGAAAAATTATTTTTTTATTGTTCTTGATGATTGGAGCTGGTATAAATGTACAAGCTCAAACGGAAACGGATCGGGTAGTGAAAGCATTCAAAACTGGTAGTGCAGAATTGATTGCAGCGCATTTTGATGAATTTGTTGACTTGAAATTGCTTGATAAAGACGAGGTGAAAAATATGAGTAAAAATCAGGCTGAACAAGCGCTGAAATCTTTTTATACCGAAAAAGAAATTAAGGGTTTCGACAAAGTTTCAGAAGGTGGTAAAGGAAATCTTCTGTACATTCTAGGTAAACTTACCAATGGAAACAAAGTGTATAGTATTACCATCCAGTTAAAACAAAAAGCAGGTAATCTACATATTATTACCATGAGAATCAGCTAGATCTATTGATGAATTCTAAAACCCCGCAAAAATTGCGGGGTTTTTTATTGTACACCCAATAGCTTTGTGAAATGAATCATTTTGATACAGCACTCCAAGAATTGGTTAGCCTTGCATTAAAAGAAGATATAGGAAATGGAGATCATTCCACCATAAGTTGTATTCCTTTGGATCAAAAAGGTGTGGCCATTTTAAAAATCAAGGAGGCTGGCATCCTTGCGGGCATGCGCGTGGCGCAGCAAATATTTATGCAACTAGAGCCAACCAGCATTTTCACCACTTTTAAAAAAGATGGGGATAATATGGAATTTGGTGAAACTGCATTTGAAGTAAGAGCTACTGTGCATACCATTCTAAAAGCAGAGCGATTGGTACTTAATTGCATGCAACGGATGAGTGGTATTGCTACCCTTACTAAGCAGTATAGCCATTTGTTAAAGGGCCTTCATACCCGTTTGCTCGATACCCGTAAAACGACCCCTAATTTTAGGCTATTGGAGAAAGAAGCAGTCAAAATTGGCGGCGGTATTAACCATCGTTTTGGGCTATATGATATGATTATGTTGAAGGACAATCATATTGACTACTGCGGTGGTATTATTAAAGCCATTGATAAAGCCAGTAGCTATAGTAGTAAACTGGCGAAACCCTTACTGATTGAGGTAGAAACCAGATCACTGCAAGACGTAGAAATGGTATGTAAATACGCTAAAGGAAAAGTTTTCCGCATCATGCTTGATAATTTCAGTATCCCTACCATTTCACAAGCGCTCCAAATGATTGAAGGCAATTTTGAGACAGAAGCCAGTGGTGGTATTAATCTTCACAATATTCAGGCCTATGCGGCTACTGGCGTTGACTTTATAAGTGTGGGTGGATTGATACACCAGGCCAGAAGTGTAGACCTCAGCCTAAAAGCTGTCTCTGTTTAACAAAATTCCCATTTTGAGACATATTGCAAAACAAATTATTTAAGTTGTAGTTTTATCTCTACGTAAAGCTACATGAGACACAGTTTAAACCAGTTAACAAGGGTTTTTTTAAGCCTATTTTATTTGTCCATTTTTTTAAACACTAATGCGCAATCCTACCATCCAAATGAAATAAAAAAAATTATTGAAGCAGCGAGTCCCGATTCTACTGGCATTCTTGAATTGAATAATCTTTCAGAAATACTTGCAGATAAAGACGCTGAACAGTCGCTTCAATTGGCAAAAAAAGCGTTGCAATTGGCCGAAGCATCACAAGTAGTTCGTGGTAAAGGAATTGCGTTGAATAATATTTCTATTGCATATTATAGAAAGGGCGATTTTACTAATGCTTTTGATTTTGGCATTAAAGCATTAAAATGGAATGAGTCAATTTCTTATTCCCCCCAAATTGCATTGGCTTATAAAAATATTGGGGCAGTATACCACTCACAGTCCAATTATAAATTGGCCATTGAATTCTTAAAAAAAGCGTTGGACATTCAAATCAAACTCGATAATAAAAAAGAGATTGGTCGAGCATTAAATAATATTGCATCGAGCGCTCTTAATAACGGAAATATTTTCTTAGCCAAAGCCTATATTTTTCGTGCGTTGGCGCACAACAAAGCATTAAAAGATTATTACCAGCTTGCCTTAGCCTATAGAACAGCCGGTGATATTGCCGAACACAAGCAACAAATGGACAGTGCTGAATATTTTTATAAATCGGCATTATCAATGGCTCAAGAAGCCAATAGTGGTTTTATGCAAGAAGCGAGTCTATATAGACTGGCTAAATTAAGTTATGATAAAAAAGCATTTGTATTGTCAATTCGTTACTTAGATGAAGCACTGGTATTTTCTAAGAAACTGGGTGCGAAATCGGAAACAGCAGAAATTTATAAATTAGAGTCGCTGGCTTTAGAAGGAATTGGAGATTATAAAAAAGCCCTATACGCACAAAAAGAATCTAGTGAGCTGTATGGTTTACTGCATCAAGAAAAAAAAATCAAACAGCTGGCAGAGATGGAAGCAGAATTTGGTTTGGAGTTAAAGCAAAAACAAATTAATAATTTAGAAATACAAAAAGCGGGTAGTGTTGTTCAAGAAAATCGTAATACTGTCCTTATTTTTTGTTTGGTAATGACGATGATTGCAGTGCTTATTATGCTTTTCATTATCTGGAGAAAAGACAAATCCAAGCAAGCTATTAATGCAGAGCTTATTGAACAAAAAAAATCTTTGGAAGAGATACTGGTATTAAAAGATAAAATCTTTTCCATTATATCGCATGATTTACGAGGGCCAATTGCCTCTTTAAGTGCAGTTTTACCGATGTTGGAACCCCAATCGCTGGATTACGATAGTTATGCTGCACTCAAAAACAACTTGAGTAAACAAGTAAAATCTTTAAACCTTACTCTAGAAAACCTGTTGATTTGGGCAAGAACACAGATGAAAGGCAAAGCACTTCCTGATAAAAAACCACTAATGCTTAGCGAGTTGGTGGACAGAAATATGGATATTTTACTCAGCATGGCAGACCAGAAGCAGATTCAACTAACCAATAATATTCCTGAAAATTGCATTGCTGTTGCTGATATACATCAAATAGATATCATTATCAGAAACCTACTATTAAATGCAGTTAAATTTACCAACGGTGGTGGATTTGTTATTGCCAAAAGTATTGAACAGAATGAAACGATTGTTTTAACCATTACTGACAATGGGATAGGCATGAGCAAGGAACAAGTAAGCCAGCTTTTTCAACTGAAAACTCATTTTACTACCCAAGGTACAAAAAATGAAAAAGGAACTGGATTGGGATTATTGGTATGTTCAGAATACGCATATGCCAATAACTGTATTTTAAAAGTTGAAAGTGAACTGGGTGAGGGAACTATAATTTCACTTATTTTGCCAAAAGCATAGGCATGAATAAAAAAAAATTGAGCGCTAATTCTTCACTCGTTTATAGTACAGACCCCTCATTTAAATTAGAATCAGAAGAATCGGAACCGATCAATACCTTAATTGCCGCAGAACAGCGCTTACTTATTCTAGTAGATCATAAACATAGAGGGGGGAAAACGGTGACTTTGGTTAGTGGATTTGTGGGGCAGAAATCTGATCTGGAAAATCTCTCTAAAAACCTTAGAAACTATTGTGGAACGGGCGGTTCAGCCAAAGATAATACAGCAATTGTTCAGGGAGATCAACGCGATAAAGTACTGCAATGGCTACTGAAAAACGGCTATACCAAAAGCAAAAAAAAATAGCTGCACAGTTATTTGCTTTTTATTCAAAAAAATATTATAACTTCCTTGTTTAAAAAAACCATCATTCAAACTAATACCATCATGGCAAAAGCAAGCAAAAAGAAAACAGCAAAAAAAGCAGCCCCTAAAAAAGTAGCTCCCAAAAAGGCAGTGAAAAAAGCTGCAAAAAAAGCTGCAAAAAAAGCTGCTGCAAAAAAAGTAGCTCCTAAAAAAGCAGTCAAAAAAGTAGCTCCCAAAAAGGCAGTCAAAAAAGCCGCTCCTAAAAAAGCAGTAAAGAAAGTTGCTCCTAAAAAAGTTTCAAAAAAAGTAGCTCCTAAAAAGATTGCTCCTAAACCCAAGGCAGCTCCTAAAAAGGTAGTAAAAGTCGCTCCTAAGAAAGCAGGAAAAAAACCAGCTCCTAAGAAGTTAGTTAAGCCTGTAGTTGTACCTAAATCAGCTCCAGTAGCAGCTCCAAAACCAGCAAAAAAGAAAAAAATCGTTCGTAAAAAACCAGTGCCTGTAGTAGTATCTACTATTGTACCTGTTGAAACACCTACTCTTTTTACTCCGGAGACCCCTTCTTCTGACAACAACGGATAGTAGCTTAATTTTTTTTCTACAAAATAGTTGAAACCCATTTTTATTTTACCAAATGAGAATGGGTTTTTTTATGGCTTTAATTCCCGATTAAAACTATCTTTAAGCAGAGAAAATTTCTCCTGAATAAATTTTTTTATGAAAAAACTGATGCTTTTTTATTGTTGCTTCAATCTGATTGCAGCCACTGCACAAAACAATTCTAAAATTGCGGAAAAGACTAAAAACATGAAAAAAATGGATGGATTTTTCCCTTTTTGGTGGGATAATGCATCTGGTAAAATTTGGTTATTGGTAAGTAAATTAAACCAAGAATTTCTTTATGTAAACTCACTCCCTGCTGGATTGGGTTCTAATGATATTGGTTTAGATAGAGGCCAAATTGGCGATACCCGTATTGTGTATTTTAAAAAAGTAGGGAAAAAATTATTATTAATACAACCCAATTACGATTATAGAGCCAGCTCTGCTGATGCGAATGAACAAAAAGCAGTGCGAGAATCTTTTGCCAGTTCTACCCTCGCCGGATTTACTATTGAAGAGGAAGAAAACGGGGAACTATTGGTTGATATTACTTCTTTTTTACTAAGAGATGCACATGGTGCAGCCGATAAAATAAGGGCTGCTCGTGAAGGCAGTTATACGCTTAATGAAGCTCGGTCAGCGATTTATACAGAACATACTAAAAACTTTCCTTTAAACAGTGAATTTGAGGCAAGCATAACTTTTGTTGGGGGTACAGATGCAGGTAGGTTTATTCGTGCAGTTGCTCCCTCTACCGAAGCCATTACACTGCGCATGCACCATTCCTTTGTGCAATTGCCAGACGATCAATTTAAACCTCGTAAATATGATATCAGAAGTGGCTATTTTGGTATAAGCTACTACGATTACAGCAGTGATTTTACGGAACCAATTCAACAAATGTATATTGCCCGTCACCGTTTGAATAAAAAAGATCCTGAAGCAATTTTTAGTGACCCTGTAAAACCAATTATTTATTACCTAGATAATGGAACACCCGAACCCATTCGTTCTGCATTACTCGATGGCGCGCGTTGGTGGAACCAAGCATTTGAAGCAGCAGGATATAAAAATGCGTTTATTGTAAAAATTTTACCCGACTCTGCTGACCCCATGGATATACGTTACAATATGATTAATTGGGTACATCGCAGCACAAGGGGTTGGAGTTATGGGAATGGAGTTACCGATCCACGTACAGGAGAAATCATCAAAGGTCAAGTTACTTTGGGCTCTTTAAGGGTGCGACAAGATCACCTCATTTTTACGGGATTATTATCGCCCTACGAAAATGGGAAGCCTGTTCCAGAAACCATGAAACAAGCTGCGTTGCAGCGTTTAAGGCAGTTGGCGGCGCACGAAATTGGTCACACACTCGGCTTACAACACAATTATGCATCCAGTGTAAACAATCGCGCTTCTGTGATGGACTATCCCCATCCCTATATATTTATTAATGCAAAGGGTGAAATTGATTTCAGTAAGGTATATACCAATGAAATTGGTGATTGGGATAAAAGAGCCATTCAATATGGTTATACTGATTTCACCAATACTACCAATGAACCCAACGCTTTAAACGCCTTACTTACCGAAAATACACAGAGAGGTTTGCTCTTTATTGCCGATGCCGATGCCCGAGCTGCCAGTGGATTTCATCCCAATGCGCATTTATGGGACAACGGTAATGATGTACTAACAGAATTGAAAAATGTGATGGCGGTGCGACAAAAAGCACTGGATCAATTTTCACTTGCAGCCATAAAAAATAACACCCCAGTAAGCACACTCGAAGATGTATTAGTGCCCATTTACAACTATCACCGTTACCAAATTGAAGCCGCCAGCAAACTCGTTGGTGGAATGTATTATAGTTACAATATTCGTGGCGATCTGCAAACACAGCCAATTGTTTTATCGAAATCAGTTCAGGAAAAAGCACTAAAAGAAGTGTTGAATGGCCTATTGCCTCAGGTACTTAGTTTACCAGAAAGAATTATTGCTTTAATTCCTCCACGCCCACCCATGTATGGTAGTATTGGTGAACTTTTTCCGAAAAGAACGGGACTATCATTCGATCCTTTATCGGCTGCCGAAGCATTGGCCAACTATCAATTGTCGTTTTTATTCAACGCAGAAAGAGCCAATCGATTGGTTCAACTAAAGGCAAGTTTTAATACCCCTGGTTGGGATGATGTATTAGATGCTATTATTAATACAACTTGGAAATCGCCAATGGAAAAGGGTTTGATGGGAATTGTGCAACAGCAAACTCAACAAATGGTGTTGACTTGGTTATTGGGATTGAGTCAAAGTGGGCAGACAAATTATGCGGTAAAATCAATTTGCAATGATCGCCTTTCGAGCTTAAAAAATTACGCACTGAGAATGAGCAGCACTTCAATGGATAAGTGGCATTACATATATGCAGTGGAAAGAATTAAAAATCCCAAAGAAATAGCGTTACCTCAACACAAAGAAATTCCACCTGGTGCACCAATAGGATGCGATTTTTAAGTGCCCTAGTGAATTGTTATACCAACATACGCACTGGCTCTTCTAACAAACCTTTTAAGGTTTGTAAAAATGCAGATCCCGTTGCCCCATCTACCACTCTATGATCGCAACTTAATGTGAGTTTCATAATATTACCTGGCACCACCTGATTGTTCTTTACCACAGGTTCTTGTGATATTCCACCTACTGCCAAAATGCAGGAGTCAGGTGGATTAATAATAGCCGTAAACTGATCTATGCCGAACATACCCAAATTAGAGATGGTGAACGTACTACCCTCCCAATCTGCTGGTTGTAATTTTTTATCTTTCGCTTTTTGAGCAAAGAGTTTTACTTCTGCGCCAATCTGACTAAGCGATTTGGTATCTGCAAAACGTACCACAGGAACCAAAAGACCTTCATCTACTGCTACAGCTACCCCAATATTAACGTGGTGGTTGGTGCGAATAATATCTCCCAACCAACTGCTGTTTACTTTAGGATGTTGTTTTAAGGCAATGGATGTTGCTTTTAAGACCAAATCATTGAAGCTGATTTTTACAGCTGCAACTTCATTCATTTTTGCACGAGCAGCAATAGCCGCATCCATATCAACACGCATGGTAAGGAAAAAATGAGGAGCTGTAAACAAACTCTCACTCAATCGCTTGGCAATTACTTTGCGCATTTGAGAAACGGGTGTATCAGTAAAGCTTACTACACCCGCAACGGCTACTGGTGTTGCATTTACTACTGCTTCAACTGGCTTGGTAATGGCCGGCGTTGCTGTTACAGCAGGCGTATATTGATCTATATCTGTCTTTGTAATTCTACCATTATCGCCCGAACCTTTTACAAAACGTAAGTCGATTCCTTTTTCTGCGGCAATTTTTTTAGCCAGTGGAGAAGCAAATATCCTTCCTTCATTTATGGGTTCTGCTACTGCCACAACTGGTAAAGCAACTGGCGACATAACCGCAGGCGCAGTTGAAACGGTTGCTGCAGGTGTTTCTAAAGCGGCAGGTGCAGTAACTCCATTTTTTACCGCAGCTACAATAGCCGAAACATCTAATCCTTGGTTACCGATGATGCACAATAAATCATTCACCAATATTTTCTCTCCTGCTTTTGCACCTTGGTACAATAGGATACCATCTTTATAACTTTCCAATTCCATGGTAGCTTTATCTGTTTCAATATCAGCCAACACTTCTCCTTTCTTCACTGCATCACCAATATTCTTCTGCCATGAAGCAATTACACCTTCCGTCATGGTATCGCTTAAACGAGGCATTAATACTACTTCTTCCATAGCTGACACATCCAAAACGGGCGTATTTGCAGGCACTGCAGGCGCTATATCAGGTATTGAAGCTGCTATTGGTGCTTCAGTTGCTGGTAAAGCAGCACCACCAGCGTGTATTGCCAATAGTTCGCTGATATTTTCATTGAGATTGCCTAGAATAGCCAGCAGGTCATTCACCTGAAGTTTACCTCCATCGGGAGTACCAATATGAAGTAGAGTGCCATCTTGGTAGCTTTCCAGCTCCATGGTTGCTTTATCTGTTTCTATTTCTGCCAGTAAATCACCTTTTTTAACCGTATCGCCCACACGCTTATGCCATGCAGCAATTACACCTTCGGTCATGGTATCACTTAGTCGGGGCATTAAAATCACTTCAGCCATATCTTTGTTCTCTGCTTTAAATGAGCCGTGAAATTACGTTAAAAATCAACTCGTTTATTGACCCTGTGCAAGACTATACGCTTTTTTATCTCCCCACATATTTAATATTTCTGTGGAACAAACTTTAAAGTCCTGCGTGAGGCGTTTATACAACTCTACAATATCTACTTGAGTTAGTGCTACATCACCCACACTTTCAAAGCGACAACGGTATTGGTTTACCAAGTTGGTAAACACAGATCCCTTTGGCCATACCTGTGTTCCACGATTACTGATGGTAACGAGCTTGAATAAATCGAGGGTATGTTTTAAACATTTTTCTGCTACCATATTGGGTTGTTCATTACTTTCTAAAAACACATCCACCCCCACAATAAACTCCCCATTGTGATCGGCTGATTCAAGCATGGGATTTTTTTCTAGTTTGAATACGGTAGGCGTAATGTCTTTATTTGCTAGGATGGGCTTTGGATTGTGAGCAGGTAATTTGCCAAAATTCTGTATGATGGCGTTTACAAACTCAGTTGTATTCAAAGATTTGGTACCCTTTTCACCAAAATCACCCGTATGCTGGCCACTCTCTAATGTATAAAGCAAGGCATTTTCAATGGTGGCAGATGTTTCCATCAATCCTAAGTGGCGCAACATGCCAAATCCGCTTAACAACAATGCGGTGGGATTGGCAATATTTTTTCCAGCAATATCAGGTGCTGTTCCGTGTACTGCTTCAAAAATAGAAATATGGTCGCCTATATTAGCCGATGGCGCAAAGCCCAATCCACCTACGAGACCCGCACATAAATCACTCACAATATCTCCTTGCAAATTGGTGAGTACAACTACATCAAAAAGATCGGGCCTACTCACCAGTTTCATACACAAATCATCTACAATAATATCATTGGCTACTAATTCAGGATAGTCTTTGGCTACTTCATAAAAGACCTCTAAAAATAGGCCATCAGTGAGTTTCATGATATTTGCTTTGTGACCGCAAGTTATTTTTTTTGACCCTTTTTTCTTGGCCATCTCAAAAGCATACTTAATTACTTGCATACTGCCTGGGCGGGTAATAAACCTGCGGCACAATGCCACATCATTGGTAAGCATATGTTCTATGCCGCCATAAGTATCTTCAATATTTTCTCTTACAATGGTAATATCTATGGGTATACCTGCTTTACTAAATACCGTATCTACTCCATGCAAGGTTTGAAAAGTTCTTTTATTGGCATAGGTATTCCAGGTTTTACGGGCGGTAACATTCACACTTTTTACGCCTTTTCCCTTGGGAGTTTCCATTGGGCCTTTGAATAAAATACCGAGACTTTCTATGGTTTGCTGTGCTTCGGGCGTCATGCCATTGCTGTAGCCCTTGTCAAACACCCATTTTCCCATATCTACCATCTCATATTCTAAGGGTACGTTGGCAGCTTTAAAAACAGATAGTACTGCGTCCATAATTTCGGGGCCGATTCCATCGCCTTTTGCAACAGCAATTTTTGTCATATAGATTTTTTTTTACTTCCTGCAAAAGTACGGGTTGGGCGTGCAAAAATGCTCATAAAATTGTATCAATTTTCATCACTATTGGTTATATGATGCTTTAATTTGCTTAATTTTACATAGATTAACATAACCGCTCTATGGTTTCAAAAATTTCAGCAGGAATAGAGATCACGGTAGAAACTTTCTATCAGTCAGATTACAGCAACCCACTGAAGGCTGAATTCATTTTCGCCTACCGCATTACCATTGAGAACCACAATAAATTCACCGTGAAATTATTGCGTAGGCAATGGTTTATTTTTGATAGCAATGCAGAGCATCGCGAAGTAGAAGGAGAAGGTGTTGTAGGCGTTCAGCCTGTATTGACTACTGGGGAAAGGTATACTTATGTGAGTGGCTGTAACTTAAAAACAGAAATGGGCAAGATGAATGGCAGCTATGAAATGGAAAATCAACATACGATGGAAAAATTTCAGGTACCCATCCCCTCTTTTGATCTGATTGCGCCCACCAAGTTAAATTAAACTACTGCTCCTAAGCTGGCTTATACTTAGCCTCTTCAAATAATTGAGCTGGATTTTTTTGCAAGAGTTGCCTAAGACCCATCTTTGGATTTTTATTCATCCATTTTTTTACAATCTGCCAACCTACAAACTGGCCAATATTACCCGGTGATTTGCTCCCAAATACTTGGGTAGAAGGTCCATCATTCATGTAATCACGGGTAAACTGTGGATCGGTTTTATAGAGTAAATCATTTTGAATAAAAAAACTCCAAATATTTTTTTCATTGTCCACACAGGTCCGAAATTGTTCATCGGAATAGCCCGTAATAAGGCTATCTGCAAGCATGGGTAAAAAATGATCTAGCAGGTACAAACGCTTTCCAGATTCTACCATCTGTTCTACCAAAGGCTTACCCAGTGCAGATTCCGGATAAATATCCTCCACAATATTGCGTAGGGAAGCTACTGGAATATAGGCAGGTTCAAAACGGCGTGATAGATAAGCAGGATAAAAAGATTGACTCTGTTCACTTGCATAGAGCGGATGATTTTTTCCCAGAAAAAGCTGCAATCCTATGGCAATTGCTTCGGGGGTAATAATGGTTCCGAAACTATTAATGGGGCCAATAAATGTGATGATTTTTTTCGGTAGCTGGTATTCTGGAAAATAATATTTCACATATTGAAACCCTTTTTTTATCTCGTCAACCCAAGGTCTTGTGTTTTTAAAAACAAGATTGGCATCTTGGTAAATAGACCGATAGCTGTTGATGAAAGCAGGAATATCTTTCTGCGCCGCTTCGGTTGTTGTTCCTAAAATATTATACAAAAAATCGCTGTTAAACCCTTTGTAGCGCTGATCTAGTTGATGAAGTGAGGCTTTGAGATAAAGTGTATCTACTTTAAAAAAATCTTGTTCATAGCGTTGTTCTATAACCGTTATTGTGATGTTGGACACATTGGGCTGCTGATTATTTTGATTACAGGCGGTAAATATTAACAGTACTAAGAATAAATATATTAAACGTTGCATATGCGAAATAACGCAAAGGAATGCCATCATGTTGTTAAAATGCTGAATTTTGCAGTATGAAAATTTATATAGCCCAGCAAAACTATCATATTGGAAATTTTGAATTGAATACCCAAAAAATGATGGATGCTATTGACAAAGCCAAAGCAGCAGGGGGCGATTTGATTCTATTCAGTGAAATGTGCATACCGGGCTACCCTGCTAGGGATTTTGTAGAGTTCAACGACTTCTTAAACAAATGCGATGAAGCGGTGAACGCCATTAAAAAAAAGGCCGATACCATTGGGGTAATTATTGGCAGTATTGACAGAAATACACAGCAGAAAGGAAAGAATCTCTTCAACGCCGCTTATTTTTTATACGAGAATGAAGTGAAAGCAGTAGTTCACAAAACACTTTTGCCCACTTATGATGTGTTTGATGAGTACCGTTATTTTGAACCCGCCTTTGAATGGAAAGTAATTCCTTTCAAAGGAAAAAAACTGGCCATCACCATCTGCGAAGACATCTGGAACCTTGGTAATAATTCATTGTACAGAATTTGCCCCATGGATGAACTCATGAAGCAGAGTCCCGATATCATGCTCAACCTAAGTGCTTCGCCTTTTGATTACACACATGATGAAGATAGAAAAGCAGTGATTAAAGCCAATGTGTTGAAATATAAATTACCGTTATTTTATTGCAATGCCGTAGGCAGTCAAACCGAGATTGTTTTTGACGGCGCTTCAATGGTTTTTGATAAAAATGCCAATCTTATCAAAGCCCTTCCTGCTTTTGAAGAA
Organism: Sphingobacteriia bacterium; assembly: GCA_031369485.1. Classification (GTDB taxonomy): domain Bacteria; phylum Bacteroidota; class Bacteroidia; order Chitinophagales; family Chitinophagaceae; genus Sediminibacterium. The sequence goes on along the minus strand of JANMOT010000027.1, from coordinate 129,749 downwards.
GCACTTGATTTTGTTGAATTAAACGAGGATGGAAGCATCAACGCCCCCATTCTTGAACCAGCTAATCGGATGCCCAACCAAGTGTTGAATCCGGATACGCTGATCGAAAATTTGAATATTGAACAAGTGTATAATGCACTGGTAATGGGCATTCGCGACTATTTTAAAAAAATGGGATTTACCAAAGCCATCATTGGTTCTTCGGGTGGAATAGATTCAGCAGTTACATTGGCACTGGCTTGTGAAGCATTGGGTGCAGAAAATATTCGTGCCATTTTAATGCCCTCTCCTTACTCAACCGATCATTCGGTAAACGATGCCATTGCGTTGAGTAAAAACTTGAATAATCCGTATGATATTGTACGAATAGATGAGGTGTACAATAGTTTTTTAACCACACTAGCACCTTTGTTTAACGGACTTCCTTTTTCATTGGCTGAAGAAAATATACAGAGCAGGAGTCGCGGTAATATACTTATGGCCATTGCCAATAAATTCGGATATATCTTATTAAATACTTCCAACAAAAGCGAGTTGGCTACAGGTTACGGTACTTTATATGGTGATATGGCTGGTGGGTTGGGCGTATTGGGGGATTGTTATAAATTACAAGTGTATGAATTAGCTAAATTCATAAATCGACAGCAAGAAATTATTCCAAAATCTATTATTAGCAAAGCTCCTTCTGCTGAATTGAGACCGAATCAAAGAGACAGTGATAGCTTGCCCGACTATTCCATTCTGGATAAAATTTTGTACCAGTACATTGAAAAACGCCAAGGACCTGATGAAATTAAAGCACAAGGTTTTGAAGCTGCATTGGTAGACCGTACTTTGAAGATGGTGAATAATAATGAATACAAACGAAATCAGTTTTGTCCCATCATTCGCATTTCACCCAAAGCATTTGGCGTTGGAAGAAGGGTGCCGATAGTGGGAAAATACTTGAATTAATAAACGAAATCATTTAGAGCCTTTCAATAATTCCTGCAATACCTTGTCCACCCCCTACGCATGCAGTTACCATCCCGTATTTTTTGTTCAGGCGTTGCAAATCATTTAACAACTGAACGGTTAATTTACAACCAGTGCAACCCAATGGGTGACCGAGGGCAATAGCTCCACCATTGATATTTACGATGGCTGGATCCAACCCTAATTCACGAATTACGGCAAGGGATTGAGAAGCAAATGCCTCATTCAATTCAATCAGTTCAATATCAGCAAGGCTCATACCAGCTTGCTTTAACACTTTTGGAATGGCTGCAACAGGACCAATTCCCATAATGCGAGGATGTACACCAGCAGACGCACAATTCACCAGCCTACCGATTGGTTTTAATCCCAATTCCACCACCATTCTTTCACTCATCACCAGCACAAAAGCGGCTCCATCACTTGTTTGAGAAGAGTTACCTGCGGTTACACTTCCGCCAATAGCAAATGCTGCTTTTAATTTTGACAGTCCTTCTACCGTTGTATCTGCCCTTAATCCTTCATCGGTATCTACTATATAAGATCGTACTGCTTTCTTCCCTTTTTCATTCATATAAATCTCTTCTACATTCACAGGAAGTATTCCAGTTTTAAAATATCCATTTTCAATAGCCGCTTTTGCTTTTCTATGGGAATGGTAAGCAAATTCATCTTGGTCTTCCCTAGATACATTGAATTCTTTGGCAACCGCTTCGGCCGTTAAGCCCATGCCCAAGTAATAATCAGGTTCATCTTTTGCAATGGCATAAGAAGGAACGGTCTTCCATCCGGCAGTGGGCACCATACTCATACTTTCGGTTCCACCAGCTATTATACATTCGGCCATACCCGAACGAATTTTAGCAGTAGCTGTTGCAATACTTTCTAACCCACTGGCGCAATAACGATTGATGGTAATTCCTGCCACTTCTATGCCCAATGCTTTAGCTGCAATAATTCTCCCGAATTGCAAGCCCTGCTCCGCTTCTGGCACTGCATTGCCTACAATTACATCATCTACTCTTTTGGTATCTAGTTGTGGCACAGATGCCGCCAATGCCTTAATTACTTCAACCGCTAAATCATCTGGTCTGTAAAATCTAAATCCGCCTTTCTTACTCTTTGTTACTGCGGTTCTGTAACCGGCAACTATATAAGCTTCTTGCATAAAACGATTTTTAAGAATTCAAATATATGCAATCTAATTAAAAGTTGTTTATGCAACTATATTAAGTGGCGCTATCTTATGGATCCACAATAAATTTATTGACTATTTTCGCCAAAACTCTTGCTTTGTATAGTCTTCTTCGCAATATTTTATTCAATTTTTCACCCGAATCGGTTCATTATTTTTCTATGAATTGCTTGAAAATGGCTACCAGCTTGGGTATTACTGATGCTGTTGTAAAGCGTATTTTTCAATACCCTTCGAGCGAATTGGCGCAGACTGTTTTTGGAGTTGATTTTAAGAATCCGGTTGGATTGGGAGCGGGTTTCGACAAAAATGCGCTTTACTTAAGTGAGTTAGAGGCCCTTGGTTTTGGCTTTGTAGAAATTGGTACGGTAACGCCTAAAGGTCAACCCGGCAACGAACTGCCCCGTTTATTCAGGCTACCAGCCGACCAAGCCCTTATAAATAGAATGGGATTTAATAATGAAGGGGTAGAGAGTGTAAAAAAGCGACTAACGGATTGGAACACTCGCAAAGCAAATAAAAACAGCAATCATTTAGTGATTGGTGGAAATATTGGTAAGAATAAAATTACGCCGAATGAAGCCGCTTGGCGCGATTATAAAATTTGTTTTAATGAGCTGCACGAAACGGTGGACTATTTTGTGGTGAATGTGAGTTCGCCCAATACACCTGGTTTACGTGAATTACAAGAGAAAGACGCGCTGAGAAAAATTTTTGCTGAACTGCAAAATGACAACCAAGGTTATGCAAGACCCAAACCGCTGCTGCTTAAAATTGCTCCTGATTTAAATCAATCACAACTAGATGATATTGTTTCTCTTTCACTAGAAATGAAGCTGAGTGGATTGGTAGCTACCAATACAACCATTGACCGTTCTAATTTAAGTGCTGCATCTTCACTATTATGCGAGCGCATTGGCATGGGTGGCTTAAGTGGCAAACCCGTTCAGGTTCGATCTACCGAAGTGGTAAGTTATCTTGCAAAGCAGACCAATTACACCATACCTATTATTGCCAGTGGTGGAATTTTTACTGGCGCCGATGCGCAAAGCAAAATTGATGCTGGTGCGTCTTTGGTTCAGGTATGGACTGGATTTGTTTATGAGGGACCTTCTATTGTAAAAAATATATGTACTTATTTGGCTGCTCACTAATGCAATAAGAAGCAGCTTATATTTGCATACAATACTTTTTTATGGAGCATTTATTTACTACCGAAAGTCTGATTAGTTTTCTTGTTTTAACTATTTTAGAAGTTGTTTTAGGAATTGATAATGTGATTTTCGTGAGCATTATTTTGAATAGAATGCCAAAAGTGTTGCAAAAGCAGGCCAGGCTTAGTTGGATGGTTACGGGTATTATCACCAGAACCATACTTTTATTCTGTTTGAGTTGGTTACTTACACAAAAGGGTAAGCCAGTGTTGAGTATATGGGGCAAAGATTTTGATTTAGCCAGTCTCGTTATGCTTGCAGGTGGATTGTTTTTGATTTATAAAACCGTAAAAGAAATACACCATAAGCTGGAAGGAGAAGAGGCAGTTGCTACTGGTGGCAACAAGAAAGAACTTGGATTTGCTAGTGGTATTGGTCAAATTATATTGATTGATATGGTATTTAGTTTTGACAGTATTATTACAGCTGGTGGCACCGCAAAACACTTGGAAGTAATGGTAGCAGCGGTGGTAGTGGCCATGATTGTGATGTTCTTATTCAGTCCCAAAATCTCCTCTTTTATTCACAAGCATCCTACATTAAAAATGCTGGCCTTATCATTTCTAGTGATGATTGGATTGGTATTATTGGTAGAAGGATGGAATCCGGTAGGTGCGCATGAGTTGCACTTGAAAAACTATGTATATTTTGCGATGGCATTTTCTTTCAGCGTAGAGTTGTTGAATATGAAGATGAGAAAATCTACTACAAAATCTGTAGAACTAAGAGAGCCTACTTTAAATAGCGCGGAAGACAACCCTTCTGATATGGCTAGTTAATCTGCATGGAATAGATTTTGGTTTCTGCTTCAGTAGATTTATTGGTGATTTTTTTGTCGCTATTTTTCTTACCTCGACCCCACCAAATTAAAAATCCAGTAATGGGTAAGGAAGCTGCAATAAGGCTTGCCAGAAAATAAATGATTTTACTTCCTAAGCCAAGTATGCGTATGCGACCAGTATGAAAATCAAAATTAGTTTTGGCAATTTTATCGTAGGGGGAATAATTTTTATATAGGTCTTCACGCAAAATCATACCTGAATTCTTATCGAAAAAAATGGTGTTTTGTTTTCTTACAATGGCATAAGGGTATCGGAAAAGTACCCTAATGGGCTCCTTGGGTTTTGGTGGATAGCTGATAAAAACTTGGTCGGCACCAGGGTATAATTGTTTTGATTGTTCATAGGCATTTTCCATGGTGAATGATACTGAATTGCTTTCCATATTATTCACAGGATTTTTTTCAATTTTACTGGAAGTGGCAAAAGCGGTGAGTTGTTTGGCCCAATCGAAGACCCAGAAAATACCAGTGAGGGAAATAATCAATAGTACCAAAAGGGCATAAAAACCTAGAACACTGTGCAGATCCCAGTTGAATCTTTTCCAATTTTTTGTTTTGAAATTGATGGTAGCTGCTTGTTTAAAAAACTTTTTTTGTTTGGGCCACCAGATTACCAAACCGCTGATACAGAGCAGAAAAAAAATAAGTACGTTCCATTTTATAATCTGTTCTCCAATATCACCTAAATGAAGTTTAACGTGCATTTCTTGAATCCAGTTAAAGAAATCAGACTTCATATTTCTTATACCAATAATTTTTCCAGTAAAGGGATTGAGTGAAATGGCTTTTTTATTTTTTGTATAGTAAATTACTGCTGCATCATTTGCTTCTTTAAAGCGAATTTGGGTAATGGTTTCATTGGGGTAAGCTTTTGCAACCACAGTACTCAATTGAGCCAAGGGTAATTTAGCAGCTCCCGGCAAAACATAAAGATATTTATGTTGAAATATATCTCGTCCTTCTTCTTCAAATACATAAAGGCAACCCGTAGTTGCAACAATGAATACAATGATGCCACTGATTAATCCCAACCAACGATGAACCCACAATATAAGTGACCTTATTTTCCCTTTTTTAAATGCTAGCGCCATAATTGCGCACAATTTGCAGGGATTTTTTTATAAATCAATATAGAATCAGGAAAATATTTTACGGAATGAGGAACTTTAAAGCAGTCATTTTAAAAGTCGAACCCAAGTGCAAAATAGTACACTGGTTTACCCCTAAAAATACCTTTCATGGGCCAGCCCGCATCAAATTTAAGGAAGTATCCCAATAAGGTGCTTCTTGCTCCAAAGCCATAGCCACCCGCAAATGGTCCTAATCCACCCGCATCAATCCGAACAATAACTGGGGTATTATTGCTAGTAATTACATCTCCGGGACGTTTGATTCCATTGTACTTTCCATTCCATGCAGTTCCCAAATCTATAAATTGTATCAATTGGAAATTTCGTAAGAAAGCGTTGTTAATAGGACGATCAATTAAAGTAGAAAATACGGGCAGCCGGAATTCACTATTTATTACAAAGGCATTGTTGCCATTGGCAATATTTTGTCGATATCCCCGCATATTCACCGTTAATGATTGAAAAGCATACTGCTGGTCTTGTGCAGGTCTATTCTCGTTGTTGAATTTAGGATTGATCCAGCCATCTACCCCACCCAAATAATAAATTAATTTTTGATTGCCCCAAGAGAAGTCAGCAGAAGCGCGACCAGCCCAAATAAAGTTTCTGTAAATTTTATGGTAATACCTAGCATCAAATCCAAAATTCATGGTGGGCTTACCCTGATTCAATGCTGTTTTTAAAGTAGGTAAATTGATGTCCATGTAAACTTTATACCGCAGTCCGTTCCAAATATTTTGTGTTGGATTCAAGGTATTATCGTGTACATATTCAAAATGGGTAAGGATGAATTTAGACACCGTATCTTTAAATGCAAGTGCATTCGGGTTAGGTGAGCCAGTTGAATTATCGTAAGATTTTAAAACGCCCCTGTCTGAACGCAGTCCTATAGTTGCTCGTACACTTTTTACTTCATTAATAGCATAAGTAGCATTACCTTGATAGAGGTTGGTAAACAATACATTATTAAAAGAGGTATTGAAAAAATTAGTTACGTTGCTTCTATAATAAGTAATACCCCAGTCAATTCGCTTGCGCATATTTTGGAAGGAGAACATAATATCTTTATCTGCTAGGTTTGCACCAAAACGCATGCCGCCAATAAATTTGATATCTTCCATCAATTCGCTTACCCCAACCCTAAAAGTAAAATTAAAATTATTTCCATTGTTCAACTGAATAGGACCAGAGCCTCCAGCATAGGGCTGGTATCTATTCACCAGTATATTATTACTGAAGCCTGCCAGTACAAAGTCAGAATTAAACTTCATTCTATAATCGAATAATTTGGTTTTTGACAATCCTGTTTGCTTAGTATTATTGAGCAACCCTAATAAAGGCTTACTGGTAGTATCGGGCAATTCATCTGCAAATTCATTTTGAAAAAATTGTGCTTTTTTTGCGGTATCTGCAATCAGTTTTGTGGTGTATTGAAGGGCTTTGCCTTCTAATATCTTCTTCTCTTCAAAAGCTTTACGAATATATTCAGTGGGTCTTGCATTGATATTTCTTTTCTTAAGTGCTTGTTCATCTACCTTTAGTTTATACAAAAATTTAAAGTCGCCCTCTCTTCTAACTTCACTTACTTGTCCATTATTACCAGCAATTCTTGTTTCGAGTAATGAACTTTGATAATTGGTAATAGGAAAAGTATAGGTAGAATCTTTGTATACTTGGTAATAGCTAACACTATCGGGTTCTTGTTTTTGCCAAGCAACCAAAGTAGAATCAAATTCTTTGGGAACAGGATTTCTCAACACTTCATCGCCAATATAATAGAGGGTATCTAATCCATTGCGTTGGGTTGCAAAAAAGCCAGCCCATCTATTTCCTATTCCATTTTCATCGGATACAAAAGTGAAGTGGTTGGTATTGTATTGCATTGGAAAACGTGCATTACCAATTTTAATATTGGTCAGTTGTGCTATCTGTTTTTCTTTGCTATTGTTGAGAATATCTACCATGAAAATATTGTAGTGATAGCGGCTGGGTAGAACGGTGTCTTTATTAGACGCAATACTGGCAGGTCTATTAGATGCAAAAATAATTCCCACACGATTGGGAAATGACACCAAGGTTGGATCTATGTCGTCATAAATATCATTGGTAACCTGTTCTGTTTTTTGTTCTTCAATTTTATAAGTAAAAATATCGGTATGTCCATTCTTTACCGCACTCATTACCAAGGTATTGGCATCAAGCATAAAACTGGCGTCTAGTATTTGATCAAACCCTTCAATGGTTTGTTTGTACCTTTTATATTTTGCTATTAAATCGTAGACAAACATTTTAATTTTACCATTCTCCCAATAAATTACCAATAACCGAGAACCCTTACCATCCCAAGCTAAAATGGGGTAATTGGGATTAACATCATTGCCGTTATTCAGTACACCACTTTTAAGTAGAATTTTAGCATCATAAAAATTTTCTAAAAGCCTTACACTATAAATTCCTTTTTTAAATTCAAGTGCGGCATAAGTATTACTTTTTAAATTAGGATTTGCTTGAAAACGAAAAAAGTCTTTTTTGCCAATTAGTTCAGAAACGGTCATTTGCCCCTTTGGCTGGTTTCTGCGTTGCCGAATATCTTTAATATACCTATCCTGTTGAAACTGCATGAATTCTGACAATACCACTTTAAATTTCTTTTTACAAATTCGCAGACAAGCACTGTTTACATTTTTATATATACGGGCTAGATAAAGCAGATAAGTTATATTTTCTTTTCGATATTTTTCTCCAATATAATTCCAAAAAGCTTGACCAGCAAGCGTTGGTTTCTCAAATGCAAATTGATAAAAAGAATTGTACCTGCCACTTAGCATGGAACTTTTTAATTCATCATCTTTCTCTGTACTCCAAGCTTCGCCAGCATAAGCAATATATCCATCAACCATCCATTTGGGCAAATCAAGTAAGGCCTGATTACTGGCAAATTCCCCTATATCATCTCCAAACAATAAATTATCGGTTAGGATTCGTGCTATTCCTTCTCTTACTTGATTTTTAAGTTTGGTATGATTGCCATCAAAATAAACAACCAATTTATTATTCACCAATTTGGTCATTCCACCAGAATTCTGCCAGTCCATTCCCAACCCTATATTGCTACTTTTATAATCGTTGTAATTATTATAAACAACAATATTTGCTCTCCTTTGAAGGGAGTATTCAATAAAATTTTCGATAGAACGGAGTTCTTCTTCTGCAACTTGGCTTACAAATTTGCCGAGTTCTACACCACCTTGTGATATATAAGTATTAAAGTTTGGCGACTGGTAGAATTTCCATTTGAATTTGGTATGTTGAATACGGTTCTTTCCAAATTCTACGCTGTTCACCTGCGCTTTAAGGGTAAAAGGCAGCAGAAAAATAATAAAAAAAATGACTTTACTGGTTCTATTCAATTGCATATCCGAACTTTGGTATTTAAAATTAGTCATTTACAATTAAAAGCAGGTAAAATAACAGGTATGATAAAAGTTAAGGTTTTTACTTTCAGTCCCATCCAAGAAAATACTTATTTGCTTTATAATGAGAAAAGGGAAGCCTTAATCATAGATCCTGGTTGTTATTTTACTGCTGAGCAAGATACATTGCGCAATTTTATTGAAGCAGAATCATTGATTCCGATACAATTGTTAAACACTCATTGTCACCTTGACCATGTATTTGGCAATAAATGGGTTTATGAAACCTACCAAACTCCACTTCATATTCACCGAGGTGAAGAGCAAATGTTAGAATTGGCTCCTATTTCTGGTGAAAAATGGGGATTGCCATTTAGCAACTATATTGGACCGATCCATTTTCTCAATGAAGGAGATACTATTTTATTGGGGAATGATGCTTTGGAAATTATTTTAACACCGGGGCATTCGCCTGCTAGTATTTGTTTTTATTGTGCTGAACAGCAATTTATGATTGGTGGTGATGTATTATTTAGAGAAAGTATTGGAAGAACCGATTTGCCGGGTGGAGATCACGAATTATTGATAAATAGTATTCGAGAAAAATTATTTTTGTTACCCGATGCAGTAAAAGTATATCCTGGCCACGGTATAGCTACCACCATTGGGCATGAGAAAAAGCATAACCCTTTTTTACTATAAGCAGTTATTCCTGCATTTGTGCTTGGTAGGCAGTAATTAAAATAGCCCCAAGATTCTTATGTGGCGGCACGTAATCATCAAATTTTTCTTTAGCGGAACCGCTGAAACGGGTGGACAGATTATTCCATATTTCAGGCCAATTTAAATCCTTTCCCAATCGAAGTTGCTCACTAATGGTATTGATTAATCCTTGGTTAATAATACCAGTTCCAATTTGTTTGGAAGAAATAATATGAGCGCCAGGTGAAATGGCCAAAACATCATGCAATTTTTGGTATCCGCCACAACTACCGAGCAATACCAATTTAGCCGAAGATGGCATTTTTTCTATGGTACGATTGAGGTAATAACTGTGGCCTCTATGAACTACTATAGAAGGATGAATATGATTATCGTTTAAATAGGCAATAAGGCTGTCCTGCGATTTTTCATCCAACTCAAATGTTTCATCCAATGGAAGGTTGGCAAAAATAGTAATGGGCATTCCTTTAATAGATGTTACTTCTACCCATTGCGGTTTTCTAGTGATTTTCCACATTGGATTACTGAATTTATTCAGAAAGGCATTGAAAACCACATTCCCGTCTTTGTCTCCATAAAAAAATAATTGCATTGCAATGGTTCCAGTAATACTATCCCGCATGCTTTTATAAGGAAGTTCAAAAACTGGGGGTATATTCAATGAGGCAGACATTGTTTTTTTATTAGTAGAATCGAGCGACGTAAAAATGGTATACAGAAGTCCATAAATTACTTGTCCCCTTTTTTGATTCTCCAGTTCACAACGTTGTAATTCTTGTTCTACTTTATTGAGGATCAGTTTCCGAATGGAGCCATTGTAAATGCTGGCGTAGGAGTCGGCAATATCTACGGCGTCTTCTAAAGTATTTGTCTCATCGAGTTTACTTACAAAACGTTTCATTAATGTTTCAGCATCGCGACTATCCATTCTAGATAAAAAATCGTCCAGCTTATTATATGCAGCCGCTATTTTAATAAATTTTTTATAATAATCCTGCGAAACTAAGTGCAATAATGTGTCGGATCTTGGTATGCGCATCTTACTAAAAATACGGGGATAAATACCAGATACAAAACTAGAAGTATACATTTCTTCTTCTCCCAAAACAGCCAGATAATACAATTCAGTAGGCGAAAGAAATTCGATTTTTTTAAACCGAATTACATCACTTTTTTCAGTGTGCAAAGCATTTATTTCATTAATGAAAAGCTCTGTTCCTTTTGACTTTAACTTGTTCGTCAATATTTTTACTGCCATTGGTGTATCGCCTTGTTGCATTCTTGCTGCATATTCAATTCTGGTCTTTACCAATAATTTATAATATCCAATAGCCGTATCATTACCCACGTAACGAGTAATAGAATCCATGGTTAGATTACCCTTGTACAACTGATCTAAAAAAGGAAAATACATGCGCCCAGTTCGGGTAAGTGCAAGTCGCGAAAGTATTCGCACAAATGGATGATTTACCGATTGAATTTTCTTGCCCAATTTATCGGGTGCAGCGGCATAATTGTAGAGTGCTTCTGGATCTTTAAAAGCAAATTTTACAATAAGTGAATCGGCAGAAGCGGTTGCAGGATTTTTTGAGAGAATGGATAATATATTGTCTGGATTTCTCTCACATTGTTTAACCAGCAAAGCATCTTTTGCCATTTCCAATCCCTTGTTCTGCTGCAACGCAAAATTGTTTATCAGAATAGAGCCCAATTCAAAGCTGCCTGATTTTATGAGCCATTGCATAGAAGCATCTTGCCAGGTTAACTGCATGGCAGTATCATAAGAACGAATCAATATTAAATACTCATTACTGGTAATAAAGCGAGACTTAAATGCGGAAATAAATGCGGTGAGCAAATCATTCACCCCTCTAAGCCAGGTATATTTATCGTTGTTGTTTAATTCATTGTTTAATTCAATTACTGATCGGAGCTGGTTTATCTTTTTTTCACCCAATTGAACAGCTACGGAGTCTAGTGAAGGAGAAAATTGCTTTAATACTGCAACTTGTTCCAGGGAACGCAAAATATATTCATGGTGTAATTGGCGCATAGCTGGTATGGGCGGAATACTATCGGATTGCTGCGCAACCAATTGGCAGTTAATCAAAGTAAGAAAAAAAGACATCCAGATAAGCTTGCTGTGCATATAGCTTACAAAATTAGGTTCATTTGCGGCAAAAAGGCAGAAATAGCCTATAGCGCTGTTAACAATTAGATAATAATGATAAAATAGGAGATTGAAGGGGAATGAAATTAACTTTGTGTAAAGTGAATGTTAACATGGAAGGCAAGGCTAAGAAGATATTGATTGCAGATGACGAACCTGATATCCTAGAAATTGTCAGCTATAACTTACAAAAAGAGGGCTACGAAGTGTATACAGCCAAAGACGGGAATGAGGCATTGGAGAAAGCAAGATTGTTGAATCCCGACCTGATTATTCTAGACATTATGATGCCGCGTAAAACAGGGGTAGAAGTATGTGAGATTCTTCGCTCGCAGCCTGCTTTTCAGAACACCTTAATTATTTTCCTCACTGCCATGAGTGATGAAGCTTCTCAAATAAAAGGATTGGAAACAGGTGCAGATGACTATGTGAATAAACCCATTAGTACCAAAGTACTCATCAGTCGCGTTAACGCATTGTTTAGAAGGGTGAACCATAAAGACACGGAGAAATCAATTCGCATAGGAGATATCATTATTGATCCCGTAAAATTTTTGGTGAATATTAAGGGAGAAGAGATGATACTTGCAAAAAAAGAATTTGAGTTGGTTTATTTATTGGCATCGAGACCAGGCAGGGTATTTCTGCGAAATGAAATTCTCTCTCAAGTATGGGGTAATGATGTGATTGTAGGTGATAGAACTATTGATGTACATATTAGAAAAGTACGCCAGAAATTGGGTGTAGATTGTATTACAACAGTTAAAGGCGTGGGATATAAGTTTGATGCTTAACTTGCAATAAGTTATGTTAAAAACAAAAAATTTATCGCCACACCAGCTTTCTGCTTTCACAGCATCCATTCTCTCTATTCCTTTATCGGTGGGCATATACCTTATAAGGCCCGACTGGATTATTGCCCTAGCTTCTCTGGTGATAATTTTTCTGGGCAGCTATTTTCTAATCCGTTTTGTATTAGAATCTTTTATCTATCGAAAAATTAAACTGATTTATAAGTTTATTTACCAGACCAAAGCAACTAAAAGAGAAGAGACTTATTACAAGTATATATTGCCACAAAAAAGTATAGATGAAGTAAGAGCAGATGTAGAAAAATGGGCAGAACAACGAAGTGCTGAAATTGAATTGCTAAAGCAAAATGAAGCTTATAGAAAAGAGTTTTTACAAAACTTATCGCACGAATTTAAAACACCCATTTTTGCCATTCAGGGTTATGTAGATACCTTATTAGGTGGTGCTATGGAAAACCCATCAATCAGCAAGCGTTTTTTAGAGAATGCAGCAAAAAATGTGGATCGGATGGTACACTTGGTGGAAGATTTAGATGAAATATCAAAACTAGAAAGTGGGGAGCAACCGCTTTACAAAGAAAATTTCATCATTCAGGAACTGTTGAAAGAAATTTTTGAAACCCTCTCTATCAAAATGGCAACTAGTCATACAAAATATTCTATTAAAAAAGGTTGCGAGTATCCCATTACCGTGTTTGCAGATAAAGAAAAAATAAGGCAAGTAATTAATAACCTAGTTGAAAATGCAGTGAAGTACGGAAAAAAAGAGGGACATATTGTGGCCAGTTTTTATAAAACGGACGGAAAACACGTCTTGATAGAATTGAGTGATGATGGTATTGGTATTGCAGAAGAACATCTTTCACGCGTTTTTGAACGTTTCTACAGAACCGATAGGGGCAGAAGCAGGGATGTAGGCGGTGCGGGGTTGGGGTTGGCCATCTGTAAACATATTATAGAAGCGCATAGGCAAACCATTCACGTAAGAAGTAAAATTGATATAGGCACAACCGTGGGCTTTACCCTCGAAAGCAAGAAAGACTAAACAAGTCCTTCAGATTCTTTAAAAGAAATGGTATATTGCCATTGATCAAGGATATTAAGTAATTGTTACCAATTAGATTACTTAGTTGAGTGGCTCGCATACACTTATTTTTGCCAAAATAGAATTACCATGGGTATGAACACATTCGGTCGATTTTTTATGCCAAAGAATAAAATCTTCTATGAACTTTTTGAAGATGTTGCACTAAAAGTGCATGAGATGGGCATTAAATTAAAAGAGATGGTAAGTGAGCCAGATCCCAATAAAAGGGCTGCCATTCTTACGCTTATAGAAGATTTAGAGCATAAAAACGACGATAATACCCATAAAATATTTACCGAATTGGGTAGAAATTTTATTACCCCATTTGATCGGGAAGATATTCACTACTTGGCGAGTGCACTAGATGATATAGCTGATTATATATATGCATCTGCTAAAAAAATTAATTATTACAGTGTAAATCCCAATGATACTGGCATTCAAAAAATGGCCGATCTTATTTTACAAGGTTCAATAGAAATTGAAAAAGCCGTATTCGGATTGCGTGATATGAAAAATTTGCGTGAAATGACTGAAGCTATGGTAAAGGTAAACAGCATTGAAAACCAGGCAGACGATGTATTTGATATGAGTATTGAAATGTTGTTCCAACAAGAGAACGATTTCAAAGAAGTGATTAAAAAAAGAGAGATTTATCAGGTAATGGAAATTGCCACCGATAAATGTGAGGATGCGGCCAATGTGATTGAATCTATTATCATCAAATACGCGTAAAGCAAAACGGGATTTATGTTCACACTACTGGTAGTTATTATTGTACTTGCTTTTATTTTTGATTATATCAATGGTTTTCACGATGCAGCCAATTCTATTGCTACCATCGTTTCTACTAAGGTATTAACGCCATTTCAGGCGGTTGTTTGGGCAGCTTTTTTTAATTTTGCTGCTTTCTTTATTTCAAAATATATTTTCAAAGAATTTGGTATTGGTAATACAGTAGCTAAGTGGGTGAATGCAGAATTCATTACATTAGAAGTACTCTTAGCTGGTATTTTTGCAGCTATTATTTGGAATCTAATTACTTGGTGGTTTGGCATACCCTCTAGCTCTTCACATACATTAATGGGAGGCTTTGTGGGTGCTGCACTGGCGCATGCCGGAGGGCTTAGTGATAAAGGAGTAGACGTTATAAATTACGTTAAAGTAGTGCCTACTTTTTTATTCATTTTTTTTGCACCATTAATTGGAATGTTTATTGCCTTTGTAATTACCATTCTTATAGTGCATCTCTGCAAACGATCCAATCCATACAAAGCAGAAAATTGGTTTAAAAAATTGCAATTGGTGTCTTCTGCTGCATTCAGTATTGGTCACGGTGGTAATGATGCGCAAAAAGTAATGGGTATAATTGGTGCTGCCATTATTTTTTATGAAAAGACGGCACATGGGGTTGTATTAGATTTTAATTCTTTTGTAGAAGCCTATCCTTGGGTTCCATTTACCAGCTTTCTTTGTATTGGATTAGGCACTATGAGTGGGGGATGGAAAATTGTAAAAACCATGGGTACCAAAATCACCAAAGTAACCCCATTAGAAGGTGTAGCTGCGGAAACTGCTGGTGCCATCACTTTGTTCATGACCGAACATTTTAAAATACCTGTATCCACTACACATACTATTACGGGTGCTATTATTGGGGTTGGTGCAACCAAACGACTCAGCGCGGTTCGGTGGGGGGTTACTGTAAACCTACTTTGGGCCTGGATTATTACCATTCCAATTTCTGCGCTTATTGCAGCAGGGGCTTATTACTTGATAAAATTGTTTATTTAATTCAAGGAATCATTTACGCCCAATTCATCTCCATGTTTTATCTTGCATAGTATAACTTTATACTATGGCAAAAATTCTGGTTACTGGCGGATGTGGATATATTGGATCTCATACTATTGTAGATTTGTTGGAAAATGGGTTTGAAGTAATTTCATTGGATGATTTTTCCCGATCTACCCATATTGCGTTAGAAGGCATTGAAAAAATTACAGGAAAAAAAGTAAAAAACTACGCGGTCGACCTCAAGAATTTTGATGACACACAAGCAGTTTTCCAGGAACATACTGATATTGATGGCATTATTCACTTTGCAGCCTATAAAGCAGTAGGAGAATCGGTGCAAGAACCATTACGATATTATGAAAATAATATGTTTGGCTTAATTAATCTATTAAAATGTGTACAGGAATTTGGGGTGCCGCATTTTGTATTCTCTTCCTCTTGCACAGTTTATGGCAATCCAGATGCAATTCCAGTAACAGAAACTACAGCAACTAAAAAAGCAGAATCTCCTTATGGTGCCACTAAGCAAATGGGAGAAGAGATACTTAGAGATTTTACCAAAGCCACTGCTACTAATACTATCCTACTTCGTTATTTCAACCCAGTCGGGGCTCATCCATCGGGTTATATTGGGGAGTTACCAGTCGGCAAACCTCAAAATTTAGTCCCGGCTATTACCCAGACTGCCATTGGAAAGCTACCCAAAATGTGGGTGCATGGAACAGATTACGATACCAGAGATGGCAGTTGTGTTCGGGATTATATTCATGTAGCAGATATTGCGCACGCTCATACTTTGGCTGTTCAGTATTTATTAGCCGAAAAAAATGAAACCGCTTGTGATGTATTTAATTTGGGTACTGGAGATGGAGTAAGTGTACTAGAAGCCATTCATACATTTGAAAAGGTTAGTGGCATAAAACTAAATTATGAAACTGGCCCTCGTCGCTCCGGAGATGTGGTAGCCATCTATGCCAATAATGATGCTGCAGTAGAAAAATTGGGCTGGAATATTCAATATGGCATCACAGAAATGATGGATACCGCCTGGAAATGGGAACTAAAATTGAAGGCAATAACAGACTTAAAATAACATATTGTTACAAATAATATGTTCATGAAATAGCCTTATTTTTCTTTCATTAATTAAACAATTAACCTTATTAACTATTTTTTATAGAAAATAATGCTATTTGCTATATTTTTATTCAAACTAAAATGCATTATGAAAAGAATTCTATCATTAAATAGACTCCTTACATTAATTGGTATGCTGTTATTCAGTATGTCAATTTATGCGCAAGGAGGTACTATTAAATCGTCTGTTAAGAATGCTTCGGGACAACCCTTGGCTGGTGCAACCATTAAAGTAGAAGGTAGAAATACCACCATCGTTTCCGATGCAGAAGGGAATTTTACATTGAGCCTTCCTGCTGGCAGTTACACACTTTTAACCAGTTATGTTGGAGCTTCCACTGATAAAACCAAAGTTTCTGTTGTAGCTGGCACTACCACCAATTTAGCTGCTTTGGTTTTAAAAGAAGCACAAGAAACAAATGAGGTTGTAGTAATTGGTTCTAGAAACAAATTCCCTAGAAGTAGTATTGCAACTCCGGTACCAGTTGATGTAGTTCAAATGAAAGAAATTAAAAACTTTGCGCAGGCAGATCTTACGCAGTTGTTGACTTATGTAGCACCTTCTTTTCAGTCAGCGAGACAAACCATTTCAGATGGTACAGATCATATTGATCCTTCGGGATTAAGGGGTTTAGGGCCTGATCAAACTTTAATTTTATTGAATGGCAAGCGAAGACACAATACGGCATTGGTAAATATTAATGGAACTGTTGGTAGGGGTTCTGTAGGTACAGATTTAAATGCAATTCCAGTTGCCGCCATTGAAAGAATTGAAATTTTAAGAGATGGTGCTGCTGCTCAGTATGGATCTGATGCCATTGCTGGTGTAATTAACGTGGTACTGAAAAAGAATTACAAAGGATTGAATATCTCTGCAATGACTGGTCAAAATAATACCAATATGCCTTATAATGGTGGTGTAAAAATTCAAGATGGTTTAAACCAACAAGTGGATATTGTGGGTGGTATTTCTAATCAGAAATTTTATCTTACCGGTAGCATGCAAATATTAAAAAGAGATGCAACCAACCGCAGTGGAATAGACAATATTCCTTTGGTATATCTTGGCAATGGTGGTGCTTTCCCTAACGCACCAACAGGAGTTCCCAATGCTGATTTTAGAAAATGGTTAATAGATCAAGACAATGCTCTGGTAGCAACCAACAAATACGATCGACAGAATATTGTAGCTGGTAATTCTGCCAGCACCAATATTGGAGGGTTTATCAATACTGGTGTAAAGCTGAACGATAAAACAGAAATATATTTCACAGGTGGTGCTTCAGAAAGAGCTGGAAATGCATCTGGTTTTAGTCGCAATCCCAACGCTTGGAATCAACAACCCATTAATCCAAATGGATCCAGATTTTATACGGATGGATTCTTACCACAGATTCATACCAAAATTTCAGATCAATCTTTTATGAGTGGGTTAAAAACCAGCTTTGGTGCTTGGTCGTTCGACATCAGTAATACTTATGGCAACAACAGTGTTGGATTCAATATTCAGAATACTGGAAATGCTTCTTTACCCTCTTCATTTGGAGTTCAAACCAAATTTGATGCAGGTAAAATCATGTTTACGCAGAATAGCATTAATATGGATTTATCTCGCAAATACGATCTAAAAAATGGAGCTACTTTCAACCTAGCCACCGGTTTAGAGAATAGATTTGAAGAATATAGAATTGTTGCAGGTGAGCCTTTTTCTTCTGTAAATGGAGGTAGGTTATTTACCGTGCCTTCTATTACTTATACTCCAACCGCACAAGTAGTGAATATAGCTGGAGGCCCATCAGCACCTGGATCACAGGTATTCCCTGGCTTTCAAAAAAACGATGAGGTGAGGGCTAAAAGAAATATCAATTCTGCTTATATTGATTTAGAATATCAAACCAAAAAGTTCTTAATTGGCGGTGCTTTCCGTTATGAAAGCTATGGAGAAGAAAATTCTACTTACAAAGGAACAGGTGCAAAGTTGACTGCTAAATATGATCTTACTTCAAATTTTGCCATTCGTGGTTCTGTGAGTACTGGCTTTAGGGCCCCTTCTTTACAACAAAGGTATTTCCAAAATCAGTCCACTCAATTTGTGGCTGGCGTTCCTACAACCGTTTTAACAGCGAATAACAATAACCCGATTGTAAAAAATGCATTTGGAATTAAAGATCTTAGCCCCGAAACCTCTACCAGTTTCACAGTAGGATTGGTAGGTAAATTGGGAAAGAATACCACTTTTACTATTGATGCATACAATATTAATATCGACAATAGAATTGTTCTTTCTACGCAATTTGCAAGATCAAATTCATTGGTGAATGGCATTCTTACTGGTGCTGGTATTGATCCTGCTGTTTCAAGTGTTCAGTTTTGGACCAATGCTGTAAATACTCGTACCAGAGGTATTGATTTAGTACTTACACAAAAATATAAGTTAGGCAAAGGAAGTGGATTTGTATCACTTGCTGCTAATTTTAATGAGAATAAAGTAATTGGCGGCATCAATACCAATTCAAAAATTGATGATGGGGTAAACAATCCAAGTTTAACCGATCCAACCAAGGATCCTGCACAGGATTTCAAGAATTTATTGTTTGATCGCCAACAACGTTCAAGAATTGAAGTGGCACAACCCAACAGTAAAATCAACTTTACTGTTAACTACACCATCAAGAAATTCAATTTCTTATTAAGAGCTGTTCGCTTTGGTAAAATTGAATCCATCAATATTGTAGATCCTCGCTCTGTAAATGCGGCAGGTGCATTCTGGAATGATGTTGCATTTGAAGTGGACCAAAGCTTTAGTGCAAAAATTAATACTGACTTAGTAATTACTTATCGTTTTTACAAAAATTCAAGTTTCTCTTTTGGAGCCAACAATTTGTTAGATGTATATCCTGATAGAATTTTTGTAGACGCTAGAAATAGTGCTGCCAATGTATATTCAAATCCTGTAGCGAGTACATTAGGAACTGCCAAAACTACTGGTGGATATACCGCTGGTAGAGATCTTTCAAACCGTGAGCGTTTCTTATTTCCTGTAAATCAGTTTGGAATTAATGGTAGATTCTTATTCGCTAGAATTAGTCTTGAAATTGGCGATTTTTTTAAGAAATAAAATCACCGAGTTAAAATAATTAAAAAAGCTGTCGTAGTAATGCGACAGCTTTTTTAATTTATTGGTTCACCATTTTAGCGGCATTTTCGGCCATCTGCAACGCTTCAATAAATTCTTCTATTTCACCATTTATAACTGCGTCTAAGTTATAGGAGGTCAACCCAATACGATGATCAGTAACCCTTCCTTGCGGCCAGTTATAGGTTCTAATTTTTGCGCTTCTATCACCAGTACTTACCAAGGTTTTACGTTGGCGAGATATTTCATCTTCTTGTTTTCGAACCTGCTCTTCGTATAATCTAGTGCGCAACATGGTCATTGCTTTTTCCCTATTTCCCAACTGGGAACGTTCTGTTTGACATACTACTACTACTCCTGTTGGAATATGGGTAAGAAATACTTTTGTCTCTACTTTATTCACGTTTTGTCCCCCCGCACCACCACTTCTAGCGGTCTCCATTTTTACATCGCTCTCTTTCAATTCAAAATCTAGTTCTTCGGCTTCGGGCATCACAGCCACAGTGGCGGCGGAAGTATGCACCCTTCCTTGGGTTTCTGTATTGGGCACCCGTTGTACTCGATGAACGCCACTTTCAAATTTCAATACACCGTAAACGTCCTCTCCCGTTACTTCAACAATCACTTCTTTATAACCACCTACCGTACCTTCACTCTCGGTAACAACGGCAGTTTTCCATCCTTTTTTGGCGCAATAGCGAAGATACATACCCAATAAATCGCCAGCAAAGAGGCTGGCTTCATCACCACCTGTACCAGCACGTATTTCTAAAATGGCATTTTTATCGTCTTGTGGATCTTTTGGAATGAGCAATTTGGTAAGTTCTTTCTCCAGTGAATCTTTCTTTTCTTCCAGTTCGTGTAATTCCATTTTAGCCAATTCACGCATTTCATCGTCGTTGCTATTTAAAGCTTCCTTTGCATACTGGTGATCGGATAAAACCCGAATATATGCTTCATAGGGTTGTACAATTTTTTCTAAAGAGCGATACTCTTTGCTGTATACCCCGAATTCTTTTTGGTTATTAATGATTTCAGGATTGGTAAGTGCAACGCCTACTTGATCGAACCGCGCTTTAATGGCTTCTAGCTTATTAAGCATATTTTCTTCAATTTGAGTTGGCAAAAGTACGGCTTTAGCAGTCATACTGAATTGGCAATTCAATTTTAATGATAGCAATATCCAATGATTCACACAATTGATTGATATATTACTAACCAAGTATGGTAGATAACCCACCTCAAAAGAATTCAAAAACAGAAGAATCACGAGCTATTGAAAGTTAAATTAGGAAATACTTAAGGATAAGCGACTGTTTATATCTCGCCAAATAAGGTTTTATTTTTTACTTTTGGCGAAATATAAAAACCTGTTAAACCGCCAAATATGTACTTATTTCCTATATTTGGCGAAATATAAACAACTGTTCAGTCGAAAATAATGCTTTATTAAAACAATATTAGCAATATACCAACCAGCGGAATTATGGAAACAATTATAGGAAGAGAGGTAGAAAAAAATATACTATCAACGCTATTGAAATCAGGAGAACCTGAACTTTTGGCGGTGTATGGGCGACGAAGGGTAGGTAAAACTTTTTTAATTCGAAATTATTTTGAAAATCAACTAGCGTTTGAAGTATCAGGAATCCACCATGCTTCAATTAATCAGCAATTGGAAAATTTCAGTGCTGCTTTATCTAAGAAAACAGGGTTGACCTTGGCTAAACCACGTGGTTGGATAGAGGCATTCGAAATGCTCATAAATCACCTCACTCCATTGGTAAAAAAGAAAAGAAAAGTGATTTTTTTTGATGAATTTCCTTGGCTCAGCTCACCCCGTTCTGGTTTCATGCAAGCATTTGAAAATTTTTGGAATACCTGGGCATCTGTTCAAAAAAATTTAGTAGTAGTTATTTGTGGATCTGCTGCTGCTTGGATGATTGAAAAAGTAGTGAATAACAGGGGTGGGTTGCACAATAGGGTTACACGAAAAATAAGGCTGATGCCATTTACAATTGGAGAAATGGAATTGTTTTTAAAAGCAAGAAAAATAAATCTAGATAGGTATCAATTATTACAATTATATATGGGCCTGGGCGGCATTCCTCAATATCTAAAAGCGATTGAAAAAGGAGAAAGTGCGGTACAAGCGATTGATAAAATATGCTTCACTAAAGATGGCTTATTACAAAAAGAATTCAAAGAATTATTTTATTCGCTTTTCGATGATGCAAATTATCACTTAGCTATTATCAGGGCACTTGCAAAAAAAGGGAAGGGATTATCAAGAAATGAAATTATAGCAGTTTGCAAACTAAGTTCCGGAGGTGGTATTACTCAATTACTTGAGGAGCTTATTGAATCTGGGTTTATTACTGCATATATTCCATTTGGCAAAAATGCAAAAGATATTATTTATAAATTAACAGATGAGTACTGTTTATTTTATTTGAAATTCATAGAAAACTGCAGATCAACTGGACCAGGTACTTGGATAAAATTATCCACTGGAAATTCATGGAAAAGCTGGAGTGGATTGGCTTTTGAAAATATAGGCATGAAACATATTCTTCAAATAAAAAAGATATTGGGTATTGAGGGTGTTTATACCGAGACCAGTATTTGGCAAACCAAAGCTGAAGGGCAGGAAAAAGGCGCGCAAATAGATTTAGTAATTGATAGGCAAGATCAATGTATTCATATTTGCGAGTTGAAATTTTCTATTCATCCATTTGAAATCACCAAAAAATATGCTGATGAACTACAAGAAAAATTAAGAATTTTTCAGCATACCACCCAAACAAAAAAAACCTTGTTCCTAACCATGATTACTACCAAAGGCATTAAAAATGGAGACAGCTATACGGGCCTCATACAACATGAAATAACAATGGATGCGTTTTTTAAAGTATAATTACTGAAAATTATTTTTTAGGAGCTCTTTTGATTGGCTTTTTATACTTTTTCTGCATGGCATCTTTGCGACTGATTTTTACATTGTGTTTGCTATTTTTTGCTGACTTTTCATGAAATGCAGCATTTGCTTCAGTTTTCTTTTTAAGTTTCACAAAAGGTATTTTCATATACACTTTGGGCTTCTCATCTTCTGTTAATTCGGTAGAAATTAACAAATCCGCAGGAAGCGGATGCATTGCAATTGTATATTTCATCAACTGTTCAATAGCTGCTTTATTATTTGCCTCAGTAGGGCTTGTAAAAGTAATAGAGATTCCTTTTTTATCTGCCCTTCCAGTTCTGCCTATTCTGTGAATATAGTTTTCGGGAATATCAGGTGTATCAAAATTAATTACGTGCGATACTTCAGCAATATCTATACCTCTGGCAACAATATCAGTAGCAATTAAAAAACGATAATTCCCTTCTTTGAATTGCTTAACAGTATTAAAACGATGATTTTGTTCTTTATTGGAATGTATGATTCCAACCTTACCTGAAAAAGAAGGTTCTAATTGTTCATAAAGTTGATCTGCCAATTTTTTGGTGGCAGCAAATACCAATACTTTCGTCATTGAAGCATCATTCAATAACAATAATTCCAACAAATTCACTTTTGTATAAAAGTTAGGAACGAGATAATTTGTTTGTTCAATATTTTCGAGTGGCGTTCCTGTTGGAGCAGCTTCTACTCTTATAGGTTCATTAAAATATGATTCCATAAGGGCTTCTACTTCTTCCGTAATAGTAGCAGAAAACATAAGGTTTTGCCTTTTCTGCGGCAATAGATCCATGATATTTTTTAATTGGGTACGAAATCCTAAATTCAACATTTCATCGACTTCATCTATCACCAATTTTTTTATGAATTTGGTCTTGAAAGATCCATTCATAGCAAGGTCAAATAACCTACCTGGTGTTGCAACTAAAATATCTGCGCCTTCTTTTTCTAAATCAAGAGCCTGGGTATTGATATTTACACCACCATAAACCCCTTTTACTGTCAAGCTCATATAGGGACACAATTTCTGAATATCTTCTACTACTTGCGCAACCAATTCTCTGGTTGGAACAACAATTAATACTTGGGGATCTTTGTTCTTATTGAATTTCCATTGTTTTAAGCAAGGCAATAAATAGGCAATGGTTTTACCCGTACCCGTTTGGGCAATACCACAAATATCTCTGCCAGACATGGCAATGGGAAAAACCTTGTGCTGTATGGTAGTTGGGTATATAAAACCCAGATCATCCAGCGCAGAAAATAAGGCAGTATTTAGGTTGAGGTCTTGAAAAGTAATGCTCATAATAAGCGTGAAGATAGAAATAAAAGGGGGTTAATTGAATCTAGCACAAGCAGTATAGTAAACTACTGTGTAAATTCTGCTATCTTTTTCTCAATTATCCCTTTTAGAGCTGTATTATAAAATTGTTTGCCCTAAAATAGATTAATTTCAATATTCAATTTATTGTATGCACTTTTCATTTAAAATTAACTTACTGCCTATATTAGCTCTGCTTTTTGCAGTTCAAATTCAAGCCCAATCCGCGGATATTATTATTAAAAATGGAAAAGTTATTGATGGTACTGGAAATTCTTGGTTCCTTGCCGATATAGCCATTAAGGATGATAAAATTATTAAAATTGGGCGGCTCCAAAATTGGCAAGCTCCAAAAATAATTGATGCAAGCGGCTTGATTGTTGCACCTGGTTTTATTGATGTACATACCCATATTGAAGACGATGAAAAGAAAAATCCACTGGCTTCTAATTTTATTTACGATGGCGTTACTTCTGTAATTACTGGTAATTGTGGACTCTCAGAAGTTAACCTGGGTAAGTATCTCAGCATGATTGATAGTTTAAAAGTATCTGTAAATATTGCCGCACTTATTGGCCACAATAATATTCGAAAAGCAGTAATGGGTTCTGCCAATCGCGAACCCAATGCAGCTGAAATGCAGCAAATGGAAGCCATTGTAGAACAAGCGATGAAAGATGGTGCAATGGGCTTATCAACTGGACTAATTTATATTCCAGGTACTTATGCAAAAACAGCTGAAATAGTGCGATTGGCTAAAATTGCCGCTCGCTATAATGGTGTTTACGCCAGCCATATGCGCGATGAAGGCGATGCTATTATTGAAGCCATTGAAGAAGCTTTAACCATAGGTAAAGCTGCCAATATACCCGTTCAAATTTCTCATTTTAAATTAAGTGGTCAACAAAACTGGGGGCGCAGCAAAGAAACCATACCCATGATTGTTAAAGCCCGCAAAGCAGGTTTGGATGTAACGATTGACCAATATCCGTATACTGCCAGTAGCACTTCCTTAAGCACGTTATTGCCCGATTGGATTCTGGCTGATGGGCAAGACTCTATTAAAGCAAGGCTTTCTAATGCTTCTATTAGAAAAGAGACGACGCAGTTTATGTTGCAGAAATTAAAACGCAGAAAACTCTCGCATTTTAGTTATCCCTTTGTTGCCAGTTTTAAAGCGGACAGTTCTTTAAACGGAAAAAATATTGAAGCCATTAATTTATTGAAAGGAAGAAAACATTCTGCCAAAGCCGAAGCTGAAACCATTCTTGAAATGATGGAACAAGGTGGTGCTGGGATGGTTTTTCATGGCATGAGCGATGCCGATGTTAAAGCCATTATGCAATACCCATTCAATATGTTTGCCAGTGATGCCAGCATTAGAATTTACAATCAAGGAAATCCGCATCCAAGGGGCTATGGCACCAATGCAAGGGTGCTGGGAAAATATATGCGTGAAGAAAATGTAATTTCACTGGAAGAAGCCATCCGCAGAATGACTTCCTTACCTGCTCAAAAATTCAACTTCAAACAAAGGGGATTATTGAGAGAAGGTTATGCTGCTGATATTGTTATTTTTGACGAAAAAACAGTAAGCGATTTATCTACCTACGATCAGCCCCATCAATACAGTACTGGTTTTAAATTTGTATTGGTAAATGGTGTTATTGCATTGAATGAAGGCAAACAAACTGCTGCTAGAACTGGTATTACCTTGAGAAATTAAAATCATTCACTGCTCTTTTAACAACCGTTCTTCTATAATTGGGTTATTTTTGAAACAAAGTATTGGTATGTCCATTGAAGTTTCTGGATTGGTTAAATATTATAATACGCAAAAAGCGGTTGACCAGCTCAATTTCTCAGTAAAAAAAGGAGAAATCGTTGGCTTTCTGGGTCCAAATGGTGCTGGCAAAAGCACTACCATGAAGATGATTACGGGCTTTTTACCTCCCGATAATGGTAGGATTCAAATTTGTGGTATGGATATGCTGCAGCAGCCGATTGATTGCAAACGAAAAATAGGCTATCTGCCCGAAGCCAACCCTCTTTATTCGGATTTATACATTAAAGAATACCTTGCCTTTGTGGCTGGCGTGCATGGAGTAGGCGGTGGACGGTGGACGGTAGACGATATTATTCAGAAAGTGGGATTACAGACTGAGCAACACAAGAAAATCGGTCAGCTCTCCAAAGGATATAAACAAAGAGTAGGACTGGCAGCTGCCATGGTACACAATCCCGAGGTATTGGTATTAGATGAACCTACGAGTGGACTCGATCCTAATCAAATTATTGAAATTCGCAACCTTATTAAAGAGATGGGAAAAGACAAAACCGTTCTCTTTTCAAGCCATATTCTGCAAGAAGTAGAAGCCATCTGTAGCAGGGTTATCATCATTCATAAGGGTAAAATGGTGGCTGATGACCAGCTAGAAAACCTTATATCCAACAACTCATTAGAAAACGTTTTCCGTTCCTTAACAGGATTGGTAAGTGTATAAACTACATATTATGTATCTTCGGGGACGAAATAAGATATTAAAAAAATAAATCAATTAACAACCAATGAGTTACATTATTGAAGTACATGCAAGACAAATTCTTGATAGTCGCGGTAACCCTACCGTAGAGGTAGACGTTTTAACAGAAAATGGCGCAATGGGAAGAGCTGCCGTTCCCAGCGGTGCTAGTACAGGTATTCATGAAGCTGCTGAATTGCGCGATAACGACAAGAAAAAATACGTTGGTAAAGGTGTTTTAAAAGCAGTTAAAAATGTAAATGATATTATTGCCGATGCTATTGTTGGTTATGATATTACCCAGCAGGCTGCTATTGACGAAGCCATGATTGAGTTAGATGGTACTCCCAACAAGACCAAATTAGGCGCTAATGCGCTTTTAGCAGTAAGTATGGCTGTAGCAAAAGCTGCTGCTGAAGAAGCTGATTTACCTTTATTCCGTTATATAGGTGGCACCAATGCTAAAACATTGCCCATGCCTATGATGAATATTTTAAATGGTGGCGCTCACGCTGATAATAAAATTGATTTTCAAGAATTCATGATCATGCCTATTGGCGCTCCCTCTTTTAGTGAAGGTTTGCGCTGGGGTGTTGAAATTTTTCATACCCTAAAAGGCGTATTGAAGAAAAAAGGCTACAGCACCAATGTGGGTGATGAAGGTGGTTTTGCACCCAATATCCAAAGCAATGAAGAAGCTATTGAAACAGTTTTGGAATCTATTCAAGCTGCTGGTTACAAAACTGGCTCTCAAATTGTGATTGCCATGGATGCTGCCAACAGTGAATTGTGGGATGCGAAAAAGAAAAAATATGTATTCCATAAGAGTGATGGCAAAATAATGAGCAGCGATGAGCTGGTAAAATATTGGGAAAAGTGGGTGAAGCAATACCCAATTGCATCCATAGAAGATGGTATGGCAGAAGACGATTGGAATGGATGGAAAGCCCTTACACAGGCAGTTGGCAGCAAATGCCAGTTGGTAGGAGACGACTTATTTGTTACCAATGTTACTCGCCTTCAACAAGGGATTGACAAGCAAATTGCCAATGCTTTATTGGTGAAAGTAAACCAGATTGGCACCCTAACCGAGACTATTAACGCGGTAACCCTTGCACAGCACAATGGCTATAATACCATTATGAGTCACCGCAGTGGTGAAACAGAAGACACTACCATTGCTGATTTAGCAGTAGCATTGAACTGTGGTCAAATTAAAACTGGTTCGGCTTCTCGTACTGATCGTATTGCAAAATACAACCAGTTGATTCGTATTGAAGAAATGCTGGGAAGTACTGGCGTTTATCCAAAAGGTAAAATTAAGTTTGGCAAATAATTGCCGCATATTTAGGTACTAAATAAGCATTGGCAGATAGAGGTTTATGATTACTTTTATCTGCCAATCTTTTGTTCATTCATGAAGAAAATAATTCCATATCTCACCAACAAATACCTGATTGCATCGGTGTTCTTTATTGTATGGATGTTGTTTTATGACCAGCGCGATTATTATCAGCAAAAAGAAAGAAGGGATGAACTTCATAAGCTTGAAATGAAAAAAGCCTACTACCAGCAGGAAATAGAGAAGACCAAAAAAGAACTGGGTGATTTAGAAAATAGTCCCGCAGCGCTGGAGAAATACGCCCGTGAGCGTTACCTCATGAAAAAAGATGGGGAGGATATTTTTATTCTGGAAGATTCCGCTGCTGCCAAAAAATAATTTTACCAGAACTTCGTCCACCAGCTATTTTGGGTAGTTATTTTAATTGATAACAATATTTAAAAAAGCCCAGCGTTTTAATAGCATCCCGTGCCCTCTTTGAATCATGCAGATAGCTGCTTATGAAAAACTTTAAAGAAGAGGATTTGATTATGTACGTATACAAGGATTGCACGCCGGAATTAACCGCTGCTATAAGTAAAGCTGTTGAAGAAGATGCTGAACTTAAGCATAGGGTAAATAATATTGAAAGATCGATTGAACAACTCAATCTACTTCAACTGAAATCGCCTTCCAAACAATCCATCAAAGCCATACTGGAATACGCAAAACTGAGCAAGAAATAAATACGCAACAACTGTTTATTTTATGCTGTACTCCTGACTTGGGTTTCTTATTAAATTTGAGCATGCTAAAAAAAGATCGCTACAAAGCAGTCATCAATTATTTTCTCAACACCACTCCCATTGCCGAGACCGAATTGGTTTACGATAGTCCATTTCAATTATTGGTTGCAGTAATACTTTCAGCACAGTGTACAGATAAAAGGGTGAATTTAACCACACCAAGCATATTTTCAGTTTATCCTAGTCCACAAAAAATGGCAGCAGCCAGTTTCGACGATTTATTCCCATTAATCAGAAGCATTTCATATCCCAATAATAAAACCAAACACTTGATTGGCATGGCCAATATGCTATTGGAAAAATTTAATGGACAAGTTCCTATGACGGTAGATGAATTGATTCAATTACCCGGTGTTGGAAGAAAAACTGCCAATGTAATTACCAGCGTAATAGATGAACAACCCAATATGGCGGTAGACACGCATGTGTACAGGGTGAGTCACCGCCTTGGCTTGGTAAGTACCAAAGCCACTACCCCATTGGCAGTAGAAAAAGAATTGATTAAAAACATACCCTCCGAACATGTTTACAGAGCCCATCACTGGTTGATACTTCATGGTCGCTATACTTGCATTGCCCGAAATCCAAAGTGTGAAGTATGTGGGTTGAGCGAGTGGTGTAAGTTTTATGGAAACTAAGATTCTCTGGCAGCTTGCTTAATGCTCATGACCCTCTTGATTGGTCATTTTAGCCGACACAAAAAATGCTCCTTTTATTACCACTTTAACATCTTTAGGTGCTTCTTTCAGTAACGTAATTGCCGTGTACCCAATATCCGAATTGCCTCTAGCTATGGGTATGCGTTTAAAAATATATTCAACTGCTGAATCGCTTTTTGATGGAGCATTCATCATTACAAAAATATAATCCTGCCCCTCCACGGTCACAATTGCCTCCGTTGGTACGGCCGGGGATGTGACTTTATTGAGACTGATGATTGCCGTTACATTCATGCCTTCTATTAAGCCAGTTTTGTCGCCTTCTACCTCAGCATGCACCGACACTGCTTTGCTTTCATCTTCAAACGCATATCCCCATGAATGTATGGTTGCATCATACTCCTTACCCGGATTATTGGTAATGCTGAAATGTATGGTCTGGTTATTTTTTAATTTTTGTATGTCTTTCTCAAACACAAATAAATCTAAATGCAACCTACTATTATCTACCACTTCTACTACCGTAGTTGATAAATCAATATAAGCGCCCATTTTTACAATTACATTGCTTACTACACCACTTATGGGACTTTTAATATTTAATACTGAAACTAATTTTTCATTTGAAAGCTGCTCTGGATTCAATCCCATCAAACGAATTTGTTGTGCTAAAGTTGATTTTGATATTTTTAAATTACGCAAATCGGTTTCTGCACTTTGTAAATTTTTAAGCGCACCCGCATTGCCTTCATTCAACTCTGTTTGCCTTTTCACTTCCAATTCTGCCAGTTGAATTTTTGAACTGATGTTTAAATAGGAACTTTGCGACTGTATAAATTCAGGATTTGAAACGGTGGCGATGGTTTGTCCCTTCTTTACAAAATCACCAGGTATTACCAATATTGATCTGATTACACCGCTGTAAAGCGAATTTACATTTGCCTTATGCTGATTGGGTATTTTAAGTACCCCATTGGCCTTAAGTGAAGCGGTTAATTGTTTCTGTTCAATCAAACCCATTTCAATACCAATTGTTTTAATCTGCGCTTCTGTAAGCTCAGCTATATCTGGTTTTTCAACTTCGTGATGCACTGCAGCTTCCGCCGTTTTTACTTTTTGGATATCGTTGCTTCTACAAGCAATGAATACCGTTATAAAAATAATATTGGAGATATAAGTTAATAAATTTTTCATCCTTATTGATTGATATAGTAATTGTATTGAATAACAGAATGGTTGTATATATTCAGATTTTCTAAATAATTTTTTTGAATATCAATTCCCTGTGCCAAATATTGCGACAACTCTGCAAAGCTTACCTCACCTGATGTATATGCCAGTGTTGCAGCTTTAATAATTTCATGGGACTGTTTCATTCCAGCTGTTTCATAAAAAGCTAAAATAGTTCTATTCTTTTCTACAATAGCTTTTGCTTGGGCTTTCTTAGTATGCAGTAATTGACTATCATATTCATATTGCTTTTGCTCTACCAACTTACCCGCTTCTGCAACTTTTACTTTATTGCGATACGCATTGGCGCTTAACAATGGAAAGGCAGCGGTAACAGAAAATCCATTAAAAGGGTTGGTAGCACCCCACAATCGCTGCGAAAAAAATCGCCCTGAAAATTCGGGTTTATTTTCATTTTTCACTACCCCAATTCCAGCATTGGCAATATTAATATTTTGCCCCTGCAATACCAGAAATGGGTGCAGACTATCTGCTGCAGAATGTGGTATTTCTATTTTTTCCAAGGGCTGTAGTAACGGTAATATTTTTTCTTCGCTATTCAGTAATTGCATCAACAACTGCTGCTGAATCAATAGTTCTTGTTCAATCTGATCCATCATTGCCATCAACTCCCTCATTCTTACGTTAGCCGCAATACTATCAATACCGGGACGATCACCCGCTTTCACTTTTAGTATGGCAGCGGCGTGTAGGGATTGATAAATACTATCTAAACGTTTAAATAAATATTGTTTGCTTTGCAAATACCAAAGTTGGTAATAAACAGTGCGTATATCTTTCTTAAGCTGTGCATCTATAAGTGTAGTATTAAGTGTTTGGTATTTTAACTGTTCATTGTAAAGATTCTTTTGTGCTTTGTATAAACCAGGCCAGGCAATACTCTGAGCGATGCCAATTTTTAAAATGCCGATTTGGTCGCTCGTTCGCATATCTTCATTTTCTGTAAATATGCCTGTTTTTGGTAAGGCAGTTGCTGTTTTAACCTGCGCTTTACTCCTAATAATTTGTTCTTTATTGATTTGGTATAAAAGATTGTTATTTGCGAGCGATATGGCTTCATTTGCCGTTACTCTTTTCAATATATTTCCTTGTGCATTTACTTCACCCACCAATGCAAGTACTAAGAAGCAACTTATTGCCCTAACCGGTGGTTTCAGGATACTATTTTTAGTTGAGAAAATAATATACAAACAAGGCAGTACGATTAATGTTAAAAAAGTTGCAGTAATTAAACCACCAATTACAACGGTAGCTAAAGGCCGTTGCACTTCTGCACCAGCACCATTACTTAATGCCATTGGAAGAAACCCAAGTGCTGCAACGGCGGCAGTCATTAATACAGGTCGCAAGCGTGTACTAGTTCCACGAATTACCCGCTCTATTGTATCGGCTATTCCTTCTTTTTTTAGTTGGTTAAATGTGCTGATCAAAACAATGCCATTTAATACCGATACTCCAAATAAGGCAATAAAACCAACACCAGCAGAAATACTAAATGGCATATTTCGTAACAACAATGCAAATACTCCTCCAAGAGCTCCCATGGGAATGGCCATAAAGATAAGTGTCGCATCTTTTAAAGAGCGAAAACTTAGGTATAATATAAAAAATATTAATAGCAATGCAATTGGTACGACAATCATTAAACGAGCAGATGCTTTTTCTAAATTTTCGAAGCTGCCGCCATAAGTATAATAATAACCGACTGGTAATTTCACCTGTTCATTCAACACCTTTTGTGCGTCTTTTACCACTCCTTCTACATCCCTACCACTTACATTAAAACTAATGTACACCCTGCGTTTACCTGCTTCTCTACTTATTTGTGCAGGCCCTGTTTTAAAAGACACTGCCGCCACCTGTGATAAGGGAATCTGATTGCCATTTTTCAAAGGAATATACAATGAACTCACGTCGTCCTTTGAACTTCGATAATTACT
Source organism: Sphingobacteriia bacterium (assembly GCA_031369485.1). Classification (GTDB taxonomy): domain Bacteria; phylum Bacteroidota; class Bacteroidia; order Chitinophagales; family Chitinophagaceae; genus Sediminibacterium. The sequence continues at coordinate 97,340 of JANMOT010000027.1, read as the reverse complement.
ATCGAGTCTCAAAACCAAATCGAATTTTCTTTCATTTTCATAAACAGCGCCAGCAGTTTCGCCTGCAAAAGCTGTGCTGATAACATGATTTACGTCTTCAATATTTAATCCATAGCCGGCCAATCTTGCTCGGTCGTATTCAATGGTAATTTGTGGAAGTCCATCTATTCGCTCTACCCGAGGTTGTGTTATTCCTTGAATATTGCCAATGGCGGCAGCTACTTTGTCGGCGTATTTGGCAAGACTGTCTAAATTTTCACCAAATATTTTAATGGCTACATCCTGTCGTATGCCCGTCATTAATTCATTGAATCGCATTTGTATGGGTTGACTCGGTTCTACAATTACGCCCGGAATAGCCCCCAATTTTTCACTCATACTATCTGCCAAGTCGTAAAAATTTTTGGTGGTTGTCCACTCTTTTTTATCTTTTAATATTACCATTAAATCACTTGCTTCTGGTGGCATGGGATCGGTAGCTATTTCTGCTGAACCTGTTTTACCAACCACCATTTTTACTTCTGGAAACTGGCGAAGCATTCGCTCTGCTAACATCATCGTCTCTGTTGTTTGTGATAGCGAAGATCCTTGTGGCAATAAAAATTCAATGGCATAATCTCCTTCTTCTAATGTGGGAATAAATTCACCTCCTAGATTTTTAAAAACAAGTAAGGAAATTATAAAAAGCACAATGGTAAAAGCAACTATTGTATATTTTATTTTGATAGCTCCTTGAATCAATGGTTTGTATATACGTTGAAAAAAAATCATCATCCTTTCAGAAAAATTACGGTTAAAGCTCATTTTTTTAGGAAGAAACAAAGCACACATCATTGGGATATAAGTAAGTGAAAGCAACAGTGAACCCAGAATAGCAAAACCTACTGTTTGCGCCATAGGGCGAAACATTTTACCTTCAATTCCAGTAAGTGTAAGAATGGGGATATATACAATTAAAATAATGATTTCACCAAATGCAGCACTATTTCTAATACCGGATGCAGATTGGTATACTTCTTCATCCATCTGTTGTTGCGTAAATATTGCTTGGGTTTTCCTCAATCCCAAATGATGTAATGTTGCTTCAACAATAATTACAGCTCCGTCTACAATTAATCCAAAATCAATTGCGCCGAGACTCATTAAGTTTGCACTCACGCCAAACAAATTCATGAGCGACATGGCAAATAACAAAGAAAGTGGAATGGCAGAAGCCACAATTAATCCAGCTCTTAGATTACCCAGAAAAATTACAAGTACAAAAATTACAATTAATGCCCCTTCAATCAAGTTTGTTTTAACGGTATTAATAGCCCGATCAATTAAATTGGTTCGATCTAAAAAAGGTTCAATAATTATATCTGCTGGCAAGGATTTCTGAATATTCAGCATCCTTTCTTTTACCAATGCAACTACTGCTGCACTATTAGCGCCTTTCATCATGAGTACCAAACCACCCACCACTTCTTTTTCACCGTTAAAAGTGATGGCACCATAGCGTGGTGGAGAACCAAACTGTACTTTGGCAATATCTCTTATCAATACTGGAATACCATGCTGCTGTTTTACAATTGTATTTTCAATATCAGCAAATGTTTTTATCAGTCCAATACCCCTTATAAAATAAGCATTGGGTTTTTTATCAATATATGCCCCGCCCGTATTTTGATTGTTTTTTTCGAGTGCAGTAAAAATTTCTGGGATGGTTGTATTCATTGCCTTCAACCTATCAGGATTAATGGCTACTTCATATTGCTTGGTATTTCCACCAAAAGCAGTGACTTCTGCTACTCCCCTTATACCACTTAATTGGCGACCTACAATCCAATCCTGCATGGTGCGTAAATCCATGGCAGAATATTTTTGTTCACTTCCTTTTTTGGGGTGAATAATATATTGATAAATTTCACCCAGTCCCGTTGTAACCGGAGCCAATTTAGGCCTACCAATATTTTTAGGAATTTGCTGCTCTGCATCTTTCAGTCTCTCATTAATCAACTGTCGTGCAAAATAAATATTTTCATTTTCATCAAATACAATGGTAATTACACTCAACCCAAAACGAGAGAAAGAACGCATTTCCACCACTCCCTGAATATTTGCCAATGCTTTTTCAACTGGATAAGTAATAAACTGTTCTACTTCTTGCGCTGCTAATGTAGGCGCTGTTGTAATTACCTGTACTTGGTTATTGGTAATATCTGGCAAAGCATCCACTGGTAATTTAGAAGCACTCCAGAGTCCCCATACAACAAGTGCCATTATAATAATACCTACAATAAGTTTATTGTAAATACTAAATCGAATAATTTTATTGAGCATATTAAAATACTTTTAAAGTGCCCAAAACTGTTGATATATGCGGGCGCAATAGATAGTTACTAGAACTTACTTTTTATATATTGAATAACAGAAGGGTCTTCTAAGCCTTCCATATCACTCAATTCAATTTCAAGTGCTTTTGTACTTAACTGAATCTCTAATAGTGAAAGCATTAACGACAATGCAAAAGTGATAAGGCTGATGGCAAAAACCCAGTGAGCCATCACCATCCATTCAGCATAAATAAAATACATACAAAGGATAGAGCTTAAAAAAGTAAGTACGCCCAAAGCCTGCATATTCTTAATTAGTTTCAGCCGATAACGCAGACTCTTAATTTGCCGATGAATAAGATGGGGTTGTTTGTGACCGGCATACTTATCGTGAAGGCTCCTAACACGGTTAGACAAGGCTAAAAAGCGATTGGTATACGCCAACATGATTAAGCTGATGGCAGGAAACAACAATGCGGGGGTATTTAAACTAAGATCCATATTTTACATATTTACACTGCAAGTTAACAACAAAATATTACCTATCATTGCGGTGTATGAGTGAACAAAGTGTACAAATATTTACCGCCGAGCAAAATACCATCATTCATTCAACGGGTGATATAGCCATCAATGCCGTAGCTGGTTCAGGTAAAACCACTACCCTTATTCAATATGCTGCAAATCAGCCCTCCAGCTCACGTATTCTTTATATTGCTTTTAATAGATCAGTTAAGTTAGATGCTGCCAGAAAATTTGCCGAGCATCAGCTCCATAATGTAAGGGTAGAAACCGCTCATTCATTGGCTTTTAACTATATTGTTAAAGGCAGTAACTACAAAGTAAAAGCCCAGTCCTTTAAAACTCATGAAATTGCCGAATTATTAAACTTAAATGGAGATGGTGAAAAACATGGTGAATACGTTGTAGCCAACCATATTAATAAATTCATAGCCTATTTCTGTAATAGTGATAAAGCTCGTGTGCAGGATTTAAATTATTTAGATACCGTTACCGATGAAAAAGCCAATCAATTCGTAAAACGTTTTTATACTTATATAGAAAGAGGCACCCGCATTTTGTTGAGTAAGATGGACAAAGCCGAGATTGAAATTATACACGATTTCTATTTGAAAAAATTTCAATTGGCCAATATTCAATTGCCTTACGACTGTATTTTATTTGATGAGGGGCAAGATGCTTCACCAGCCATGCTGCATGTTTTTATGCAACAAAAAGCTGTAAAAGTAATAGTTGGAGATACACACCAGCAAATATATGGATGGCGCTATGCCGTAAACTCACTGGAAAAAGTAAATTGTAAAAAATTATCACTCTCTACCAGCTTCCGGTTTCCACAAACCATTGCTGATTTAGCTTGTAGTGTACTGTATTGGAAAAACCAGTTGGTAACCACCAAACCAGTATCTATAAAAGGCAAGGGATTGACCAATACCATTAAGACCAAAGCCATTATTGCAAGAACCAATTTGGGCCTGCTTTTGAAAGCCATTGAGTTCATTACCAAACAGCCAAAAATAAACCACTTATATTTTGAAGGCAATATCAATTCCTACACTTATGCCGATGATGGAGCTTCTTTATACGATGTATTGAGTTTGTATAACAATAAGAAAGCAGGTATTCGCGACAAACTGATTGAGCAAATGAAAGATATTGATGAGTTGGAAGAGTATATTGAAAAAACAGAAGATATGCAATTGGGTATGATGCTGAATATTGTAAAAGAATATGGTAATCGAATACCTTCCTTACTCAATATACTGAAAGAAAAGCATACGGGAGATGGCGACCGTTCCAAAGCCCAAATGATTTTTTCTACTGTGCACCGTGCCAAAGGTATGGAGTACGATGAAGTTGAACTGGCAGATGATTTTATCAGTGAGGGTAAATTAATTAAACAAAAGATTGCCCAACAATCTAAGAAAGAACCATTAAATGTATCAAAGTTAAATGAAGAAATTAATTTGCTCTATGTGGCGCTTACAAGGACTAAATTTAAATTAAAAATTCCAGAGCAAATACTACCCCAAGAAACGCCAGCATCGGTTCATATTCATATTTTGAAACAAGTAAAAGACGAAAATAGTCGCCCTACCCAAAAAAACTCAACCCCAAAATCTTACACAGTAGCGGATAAAAGATTAATCAGTAAAGCAGCCTACCAGCCTTGGACGCCCGAGCTGGATGACAAGCTAAAGATTATGTTTGATATTCAATCTGATATTGCCGATATGGCCAAAGAGCTGGGGCGCACCAAAACTGCCATTGAATCGAGGCTGAAACGATTGAATTATTTTACAGCATAAAATTCAATTCGAATTTTATTAAAATATTCTTCCTTCTTAATTCCTATATCTTAAATTTGCTTGTCGAATTAATCGACCTCCTCAGATTATATGTCCGTTTTCAATCAAAGCCGCAGCAGGGTTATACAAATCATCATTGGTGCGGTATTTATTGTGATCACTTTTCAACTGATCAACCTCCAGATTTTTTCTTCAAAATACAAGCTGGCAGCGGAAAATAATGCCATCTACCGTAAAATTGTTTACCCCGACAGAGGTATTATCTTCGATCGTAAAAAAAGAGCTTTATTAGAAAATACCATCAGTTTCGACCTGATTGTTACCCCTTCCGAATCTAAAGGCACCGATACTTTTGCACTCTGTTCCATTCTGAATATAGATACGGCCGAATACAAGAAAAGGATGCGGGACGCCATTTTTAAAAATACCCGTGTAAAACCCAGCGTATTCGAGCCACTACTCAATGCCGAATTATTTGCCAAGTTAACAGAGAATATGTACAAGTTTCCAGGATTTGTACTCAATGAAAGATCGGTTCGTACCTATCCCTATAATACTGCGGCGCAACTACTGGGTTATATTGCGGAAGTAGACACTGCTTTTCTTCGCAAAAACCACCAGTTTGGTTATGAAATGGGTGATTATGCAGGTATGAGCGGACTGGAAAAAACCTATGAGTCTATTCTTATGGGCGAACGGGGTATTCAACGTTTTATCAGGGATAATAAAAGTCGCATTCAAGGACCTTATGAAAATGGGCTTTTTGATACCATTCCTGTTGCAGGCAGAAACCTCTTTACCAGTATTGATGTTGAAGTACAACAACTGGCTGAATTGCTTTTACAAAATAAAATTGGCAGCGCGGTTGCCATCAATCCCCGCACTGGTGGAATTATTGCGATGGTATCTAGCCCAACCTATAATCCCAATGTTTTAACAGGTAATGCGCGCAGAAAAAATTGGGGAAGAATGGTGATGGATACTGCTAAGCCAATGTACAATAGGGCCATCAAAGGCCAGTACCCACCCGGTTCTACCTTTAAACCCTTGGGTGCATTGGTGGCATTGGATGAGGGTTTAATTACGCCCTCGTATGGAGTTGGTTGTGGTGGTGGTTATGGTGCTTGTGGTGGCGTTTATGTTCGTTGTGAACACCACAATCCCGGTCACGCAGCCAATCTTAGGCTTGCATTGGCCAATTCCTGTAATGCCTATTTTTCAGATGTTTTTAGAAAAGCACTTGATAATAAAAAATATGGAAATACCAATCAGGGTTATCTGAAATGGAAAGAATATATGAATGCGTTTGGATTGGGGAGAAGACTGGAAGTAGATTTACCCAGTGAAGACAAAGCCAATATTCCCGATACAAGTGTTTATAATAAATTCTTTGGGGGTGCTAGGAGATGGAATAGTTGTTCCGTGCTAACGCTCGGTATTGGTCAAGATAAAATGACCGCCACCCCCTTACAAATGGCCAATATCATGTGTATTATTGCCAACAAAGGTTTTTATTTCCCACCCCATTTTGTAGATAGTATTGAACATGAGCAAGTAGAAGACAGCAGCTTCATGAACAAATACAGAAGCAAACATACAGTGACCAATATTTCTGACAGTGATTATCAGGCGGTGCATGATGGAATGCATGATGTAACTATTTATGGTACGGCAGCTCATATAAAAATACCGGGTATTGAATATTGCGCCAAAACAGGTACTGCTCAAAATCCACACGGAAAAAATCACTCCTTATTTGTTGCTTTTGCACCTAAAAATAATCCCAGAATTGCAGTAGCAGTGGTGGTTGAAAATGGTGGATATGGCTCTGTGGCAGCGGGACCCATTGCGGGCCTAATAATAGAGAAGTATTTGAATGATACCATAAGCACAGTAGGAAAAGCAACAATAGAGCGGGTTTCGAATATGAATCTGATACCCGAAGCCATCAAAAATTGGTACACTAGAAAAGACGCCGAAAGAGCTGCAAGATTGGCTAAACTTGCCTTGGAAGAAGCATCTGAAAAAAACAATGACGCCGTTGAGCCTAATCAGAAATCCAACACAGAGCCCTTACTTGAACCTGGCTCTAAACCAGTTGAAGGGAAAGATACTGCTACCAAAATAAAACTCAATACGGCTCTATTGCTGGGGAACGAGAAACGAAAAAAGATTAGGGATTTAAAGCCATGAACAAACAAAAAAACATATCACATGGTGTGGACTTAACCGTTATTTGGTTGTACGCAATACTGGTGCTTATTGGTCTTATCTGCATTTTTATGGTTGAATACAGGGGTACTGGCGACTGGCTTAGTACTTTTCTGAATGGTAGGAGTAGTTATAGTAAACAACTTTTTTTTGCTGGCTTCTGCGCTTTTATTGCCACATTTATTATATTAACAGATAGTAAAATTTTTACGGCTTTCGCTAATTTATTATATGCATTTGGCATACTTCTAATGATAGCTACTTTTGTGATTGGTAAAAACATCAACGGCTCTAAAAGTTGGATCCCATTGGGAGGTGGATTTAACCTTCAGCCAGTAGAGATCTGTAAAATTTTTACTGCACTGGCACTGGCAAAATTTTTGTCGCGACAAGAAACTGATTTTACCAAATTCAAGTCCCAAGCCATTGCTGTAATCATTACGCTTTTTCCAGCAGTAATTTCAGTATTACAGCACGAATCGGGAATGGCATTGGTTTATTTTAGTTTTTTTTTAGTAATGTTTAGAGAAGGTCTCTCGCCCATTGTACTAATTATTGGTTTTTCTTTTGTTGCTTTGATTATTTCAACATTGCTGGTAGAACCTGATACATTGGCTATCTTACTCAGTGCAGTTGCCCTTATTTTTATTTACCTCTACAGAAAATCTATTAAGAAGAAAAAAGGATTACTCTACCTGATTCTTTTTATCTGGTTTACTTGTGTAGGAATTCAACGATTTGCCGTACCCTTTATTTTTAACAATGTGCTAGAATGTTACCAAAGTGCAAGGGTTTATAGTGCATTTGGCAAAGATTATGATTGTGCCGAAAATAAAAGATCTGCTAAAAAAAGCAGTAAAGCTCCTCGCAAACCAGATGATTATAATGTGCGACAAAGTAAGATAGCCATTGGGTCAGGTGGATTTCTTGGTCAAGGTTTTTTGAAAGGAACTCAAACTCGTGGGAAATATGTGCCCGAACAACGTACCGATTTTATTTTTACTTCACTCGGAGAAGCTTTTGGTTTTGTAGGTTGTTTTGCCTTTTTGTTGATCTACTTATTTTTGCTTTTCAGGCTTATTCATATTGCAGAGCGACAGCGAAGTACTTTCAGCAGGGTTTACGCCTACAGTGTTGTAAGCATACTTTTTTTTCATATTGCCTTTAATATTTGCATGACGATAGGGCTGTTCCCTTCACCGGGCATAACACTTCCATTCATCAGTTATGGTGGATCGTCGTTGCTTTCTTTTACAATATTAATTTTTATTCTTTTACGATTAGATGCCGATAGGCAAATGGTATTGCGTTAAACTTATTTATTTATGGAAATCATTCCACTTTCTGAAGGTAGTTTTAGTATTGACAAAACCAAGGTTTTTGTTCCATTTGATACCGACAAAAATCCGATTACTAATCGGCCTGCTGGAAGTATTCTAGTAGAAATTCAACCCTTTTTAGTAGTTACTGAAAAAGATATTCTTTTAATTGATACAGGCCTTGGTTATAATTTACCCGATGGTACTCCACAACTTTACGATACTTTAGAGAAAGCGGGTTATAACCCCTCTCAAATTACCAAAGTATTGATGAGTCACTTACACAAAGATCATGCTGGGGGCATCACCATTCAATCGGAAGCTACAGGAGAACAATTAATTGCCTTTCCATACGCAACTTATTATGTGCAGCGAAGAGAATTTGATTATGCCATGGGAATAGGTTCGGCTTCTTATATTAATAGCGACTTTGCACTTTTAGAGGAATTCAGCAAAGTTGTTTGGCTAGAAGAAGACCAAGGAATAATTGATGGATATATTCACTACCAACTTACGGGTGCACATTGCAAATTTCACCAAGTATTTTGGGTGATTGAAAATGAAAATATTTGTTTTTTTGGAGGTGATGACGCTCCTCAATTGCAACAAATGAAAAATAGGTTTGTGGCCAAATACGATTTTGATGGAAAAAAATGTATGGAACTTAGGAAACAATGGTGGGAAGAAGGAAATAATAAAAATTGGTCTTTTCTTTTTTACCACGATATAAATAGTCCCGTTTATAAAGGCTCACCTATTTAAAATTATCATTTTTCATTGGCTTCATCCATTCTTCTTTTAGAACCGGGCTTATTCATTCTTCGATTCATGAGTTCTTTATGAAGCATCATATTAAAGCTTCTTTCTGACTTGAAAATATTATTCACCCTTTCCTCGCTATTTAATACTTTCTTAAATTCTAGATTGTATCTTTTTCGAATACTCAATGCTTGCTCTTCAAAAGCCAACTCATTGTTTATTTTTTCCTTTCTTGCATTTTTCAATTCAGCCATATAAAGGTTGTGCAAAGGCCAGAATTGCTGCGCTTCTTCAATGCTAAGGTTTAATTGCTTGGTAATATAAGCTGCTTTTAGTGCTTCTATATTGGCTTTCTTTTTTTCTATTTCTTGTGCCATTGCAGATAAAAAAAGGCCAGCGGTGATCAGTGATAATATGAATTTTTTTTGCATGGTTTTAAATTGATTTTTTTACAATTGGTTTATTTTGTTCACTCAGGTATTGCAACAAATCTTCATCAGAGAAACCAGTTAAATTAATATCTTCTGGTTCAAACTCCTCACTTACTGATATAGTATTTTCTACTCCTGCTATGGCCGTTGAACTGTTTAAATATATCTGTAGGTCATTATCAGGAAGGGTAGGAAGTATTTTAGTAATATCAATACCGCTATAGTATTGATGATTAAATGACGAAGTATTTTTATTTACGGTATAAAAATATGCAGCTACTAATACCACCCCAATGAATACTGCCGCCGTTGCATAACGCATCCAATTGCCCATAAAAAATACTTTTACCGTTTTTCGTTCTTCTACAATAGGCTGGGCCAACACTTTGGAAAGCATTATTTCAGGAAGGGTATCGAAATATTCAATAGGAACCTGTTGGGGCATGTTCTTTTTTAGTGCGCCTAATACAGGCAAATCCTCCTCCCATTCTGCTGATAATTCCTTGCTATTTTCCATGATTGAGATGTAAGACGGCTGTTTTGCCCTTGGGTTTAATGGTTCAAAATAAATAGTTCAATTTTTTTTGCCGCGTGGTGATAACTCGCCTTCAATGCCCCTTCACTGGTTCCCAATACCTTGCTCATTTCTTGATAGCTCATTTCATCATAATAGCGAAGGTTAAATACTATTTTTTGCTTTTCGGGTAAGTGCTGAATAGCCAATTGCAGCTTCCACTCCAGCCGATTCGCATCAAAATCGGGGTCTGATTTCACCCTATTACTGTACACTTCAGCTATCGCTTCAAAAGAATCGCTGCTTTTTCTTTTCTGCTGCGCTAAAAAACTAAGGCATTCATTGGTAGCTATCCGGTATAACCAAGTAAAAAGTTGACTGTCTTCTCTAAAATTATCCAAGCCTTTCCACACTTTTATAAAGGTATTCTGCAAAACATCATTGGTGTCTTCATGATTTACCACCATTCTCCTAATATGCCAATATAATTTTTCTTGGTATTTTTTAACCAAGCTGGTATAAGCAAGTTCTCTGGTGCTACTCACTTTAAACCCCGCTACTATTGCTTGATCTTGAATAAACATTTGCGGCTATTAGAAATATTATAGTATTTAAAACTAAGCATCTTCCGCCAATACTTATTCATGAATTAATAATACGCCTATGCTATTTGAATATGTATTTTACAGCTTCTTAAAAATTTCGTAAATTGTGCATATTTATTATAATGAACAATTCAACTTCACTACAGCAATTTCGGCAGAATGTAACCGATAAATACACTATTTTCAACAGCTTATTTGCTGCCCTACCCTATTCTGGAATAGCCAATGTTGGTGCACTCTTGCCTATATTACTCCAGTCTTGTATTGAAGGCTATCAAGAAGGAAAAGATCCAATGCAAATAATAGATCTTTTTTTTTCGCGCCATACTGGTGTGGTTTCGGAGACCGACAAAGTAGATCGTCTTTTTAAATTCGTTCAATATATTGAGCGCCAAGTAGTGCTTTTCGATGCTATTGAAGACGCAGCATTTGGCTCTGTAAATGATTTAAATGGAATAGGAAGTCTCAAAGCTTTGTACAATGAAGCTTTTTTTAAGGGGAAGATTCCTCTACTTAAAGAAAAGTTACAACATTTTAAAGTTCGAGTAGTGCTTACTGCACACCCTACCCAATTTTATCCGGGCAGCGTATTGGGAATTATTCATGATTTAGGAGAAGCCATTGGCAAGAACGATTTTCAAACCATCAACTTATACATTCAACAACTGGGGATTACTCCTTTTTTCAATAAAAAACAGCCCACCCCTTTAGATGAAGCAGTGAACCTGATGTGGTATCTCGAAAATATTCTCTACCAATCTATCGGCAATATCTATAATTTTATTCAACAAGATATTCTGGCAGGCGAAGAAAACAATAACCCCTTTATTGAACTCGGCTTTTGGCCGGGTGGTGATAGAGATGGTAACCCTTTTGTGAATGCAGCCACCACGCTAAAAGTAGCCGCTTCATTGCGCAGTGCCATCATAGTATGTTACTATAGAGATATCAGGAAATTGAAGCGTAGGTTGACTTTTGCAGGTGTTGATGTATTGGTTACTCAGCTCGAAGAACTTTTATACGAAAATGTTTTCAGGCCAAATGAAAACAGGAGAATTCAACAGATCGAATTATTACAAAAGTTAGATGCTATTAAAGTTTTATTGAATGAACAGCATCATGGTTTGTATATAAAACGATTGGATAGTTTGATGAATAAAGTACGCTTATTTGGTACTTGGTTTGCATCCTTAGACATTCGTCAAGACAGTAGAATTCACACAAAAGTATTGGCAGATATCAACGCCACCAGAATTGATCAAAAAAAGAGTAGTATTTTACCCGACAACTATGTTACTTTAAGCGAGGGCGGTAAAATCAATTGCCTACTTGCGATTGATACAGTTGTAGAACTTAATAATGTAAGTGAAGAAATTTCGAAAGACACACTCGAAAGCATTTTCGCCATCAATAGTATACAACAAACCAATGGAGAAGCCGGATGCCATCGGTATATTATTAGCAACTGCCAATCTGCGCTGAATGTAATTGAAGTATTTACTTTATTCAAACTTTGTGGTTGGAATATCAATGAGTTATCGGTTGATATTGTTCCGCTATTTGAAACCATTGATGATTTAAAAGCTGCAGAAGGTATTATGGAATTTCTGTACCAGCTTCCTATTTACCAAAAACATATTGCAAAGCGACAAAAATCGCAGACCATTATGTTGGGCTTCAGCGATGGAACCAAAGATGGGGGCTACTTACAAGCCAACTGGAGTATTTATACTGCAAAAGAACAACTCACTTCTATCTCAAGAAAATATGGTTTAAAAGTTAAATTTTTTGATGGTCGTGGTGGCCCTCCCTCTCGTGGTGGTGGAAAGACTAATAAATTTTATGCTTCACTGGGTAATCAAATTGAAAATGAAGAGATTCAGTTAACGATTCAAGGCCAAACCATTACTTCTAATTTTGGCACATTGCAATCGGCTCAATATAATTTAGAACAACTGTTGAGTGCGGGTATCAGCAACACTGTATTTGCAGAGAACAGAACCAATCTTACTGAATCAGAGCGTGCATTACTTACAGAACTTGGCGCTGTGAGTCACCATATGTATCAAAATTTTAAAGCGCATCCGCAGTTCATGACTTATATGCAGCAATTCAGTCCCCTTAACTATTACAGTAAAAGTAATATTGCCAGTAGACCGGGGAAAAGGGGCAATGCAGATAAATTAAAATTCGAAGACCTTAGAGCCATACCTTTTGTGGGCAGTTGGAGCCAGCTGAAGCAGAATGTTCCAGGCTATTTTGGTGTGGGCTCTGCTTTAAAACAATTAAAAGAAGCAGGCAGATGGGAAGAAATAAAAGCACTCTTCAACAATGTACTTTTCTTCAGAACCTTGATTGACAATAGCATGATGAGCATGCTGAAATCGTTCTTTCCACTCACAGCTTATATAAAAGACAATGCGGAGTATGGCGAAATATGGCAGCTCATTAAAACCGAATTTGATATTACCGAGCAATTGGTATTAGAACTTTCTGGCAATACTTGTTTGATGGAAGAAGATCAATCAGGCAGAAATTCTATTTTAATGCGAGATAAAATTGTGCTGCCTTTGCTCACCATTCAGCAATACGCACTTCATCAACTGAATAACAAAGAGTTGAATGAGAACCAGCGAAAAGACTATGAAAAACTGGTTACCAGAAGTATGTTTGGCATTATAAATGCGGGAAGAAATTCTGCATAATCAATTGTCTTTCCATTTCCATAAATGCAAGCAGGCGTAGGTTCTGAAAGGAATCCATTTGGCAGATATTTTGCCCATTTTTTCTTTCATTGCTTTTTTGTCTGTTGCATCTATTTTATAGAGTCGGCAAATGGCTTGTTGTATGCCAAGGTCGTCTACCGCAAATACGTCTTCCCTTCCGAGGCTAAACATGAGCAGCATTTCTACTGTCCACCTACCGACTCCTTTAATTTGAACCAATAAATCAATCACTTCTTCATTAGACAGTTTTGCCAATTTCTTATCGGTAATGGCTTGCGACAAACAGAATTCAGCTACATTTTTCACATAGCCTACTTTGGCATTACTCAAGCCAATAGCCCTGAGGGTTTCATTGGGTGTATCTAATACTTTTTGAAGGCTAGGATCTTTGCCCTTGTATAAATCTAGAAACCGTTTAAAAATAATGGCAGCTACTTTGGTATTCAGTTGTTGGCTCATAATACTGGCCATTAAGCGAACGGCAATATTTTTCTGGTGCTTTAGTTCGTGTATTTCAGTACCCAAAATAGCTGCCAGTTTCTTGTCTTTTTGTAAATGAGCAATATAATTCATGCTGTTAAATTAAAGAATTTTATTGGAGATAAGAATGCTGGGTAATTGTTGTAAAACGGGTAAGGTCATCATTATTGATTCGTTCGGCATAAGAGCACCACCTGAAAAATGTTTACTGAGAAATCAACTGCTGCTGATGTATAAAAAGTGGGTAGGGGTAAAAAACACCCCAATAATTTACCGGATCCGTTCAATATTATACTTCATTGTAGGCGCTATGCTCCCAACGAAGTCTTAGTTATTGGCTGCAGTAATTCATTTATTTTTATTTAGTATTTCATCTAAATTGTGCTTGTAGCTTTGCGAAACAGTTACTGTTTTATCTTTTATTTTTAGCATATTTCCTTCAATTTGCTGAATGTGAGAAATGTTTATAATAAATGATTTGTGTACTCTTAGAAATTGATTTTTAGATAACTTTTCATCTAAGTCACTTAGTTTTTCAAGAACCATTAATGGGGATACTTTTTCGGTATGAATTTTCACGTAATTGCCACTTGCTTCAAAAAATAGAATTTCTTTGAAATAAAATTTATGAATTTTTTTGTCAGCTTTGAAAAAGATAAATTGATTTTCTGTGGTTAATTTTTCTTGATTTTTTTCAAGAGGAAAGTCAAAATTTTGTGGCATCAAGATTTTATTAACAGCTTTCAAAAACCGTTCAAACGAAATGGGTTTTAGCAAATAATCCGCTATATTATATTCGTAGCTTTCTACGCCAAATTCTGAAAACGCAGTTGTTAAAATAACTTTGGGTGATTTTTTCAGAGTTTTGAGCAAATCTAATCCTGAAAGTGAAGGCATTTTGATATCTAAAAACAAAATGTCTATTTGAACTTTGTGCAAAATATTAACTGCTTCAAATGCATTGCCTGCCTTTCCTACTAAATGTAAAACCTCAATTTGAGAGATGTATTTTTCTAAGATTTGTTGAGCTATTGGCTCGTCATCAACGATAAGGCAATTAATTTTCATATATTTATTTGTAAAATTACTTTGAAAATCTCTTTATTATGCTCTATTTCCAAACGATGTTTTTGTGGATAAACCAATAATAGCCGTTGTCGAAGATTTTTTAAGCCTGTGCCACTTTTTTCCTCAGAAGATACTATTTTACCTACCGAGTTTTTAGCTTCAAAATACAATTCATTACTTTGTAAAGACAAACTGAAATGGGCGAAGCTATTGTCTGTTATAGTTTGTAACCCGTGTTTAAATGCATTTTCTACCAGTGGTATAAATAACAAAGGGGCTATAAAAACATCTTTTTCTAAACTTGAGATTTCAAAACGGATATCTACATTTTGAGCCAAACGGATTTTTTCTAAAGTCAAATAATCTTCCACAAATTTGATTTCTTTTAGTAAACTTATCTGTTCAATATTGCTACTTAGTAATAAATAACGCATCAAATTGGAAAGTTTAAGAGTAATATCGCCAGCTTCTTCGTTTTGGTATTGTATTATCAAGCCATACAAATTATTCAAGGTGTTGAATAAAAAATGTGGGTTTATTTGTGATTTTAGCAAAGATAGTTCTGTTTTGAGTTGTTTGTTTTCAATTTCTATTAATTGCGATTGTTTTTTTAAAAATTCTCGCATAAATTTCAACGAACTTGTAACGACAACAAAGAAAAACAGGTTTGTAAAATGCTGAAAAACAGGTAATGCAAAAGATGCATTACCTGTAGAAAATATTAACTTTAATGAAAACGCACCTAATCCAACTATTAAAAGTAAAAAAATTGAGTATGTTAAATATTTTTTTTGAAAAAAATATTTAGGAAATAAAAAATAAAGATTAGCATAGACCACTACTGCGCATACCGATAGAATTGTAAGCCAAGGAATATATTCCTGCAAAGTTGCGGTGGGGTTTTGTTGCCAAAAAAACAATATAAAAACACACCAAAATGCTAAATGAAATATTATCTTTATTTTCAATTTTATTTCTTAAAAAATTTATAAACTAAGCCAACAAGTAGCAATAATGCAACAATATTAAGAGTAAAATCTAACCAATTTATTGTCCAACTAAATGCAGCATTTGTAGCTTCGGATAAATCAACAAACACAAGCGCAAGTAATAAATTGTTTGCATTGTGCGCACCAGAAACAAATTCTATTCTATTTTGAATAAGTACAATTACGGCATAGGCTATACCAAAAGCCAAAGAAGAAAGTAAACTCTCTAAACCATATCCAAAATGAAGCGCACCAAATATGAGTCCATTTACAAGAATTAAAACGGTAATTTTTTTGATATGTAAATGTAATCCTTGCAAAAAATACCCTCTTGTAACCAATTCTTCAAAAAAAGACTGAACTCCAATTGATATAAAACCAATTAGCAACAAAACAGCAAAATGCTTGATATTAAAATTAGCTATAAAAACTTCAAATTTTTGATAATCTGATATAAGTAAGCCAATGAATAGTAAACTACCCCAAGCCAAAAAACCAATAAAATATAATTTCCAACTAAAATTATTGGTATTCGAAATAAATGACATTTTTGACCTTTGATGTAATTTACTTGAACTGAATAGAAAAGTGAAAAGTGCTAATCCAAATATTAAAAATACAAGAATAAATGTGAAAAGATTTTTACCGAAATCATTGTCAGGAAAAAACGATTTAATACTTGGCAAAAAATCACGAATAGCAATATTTACAATTGCAATAACAACAACAATTGATAAGATACTCAAAAAATATTGCCACCATTTGTTTCTCCCTAAAGTAGCATTTTCTATAAAATTACTTTCCATTACTTTGAGATTTTATTGGTGAAAAATTTTTTTTCTTTTCAGTCCATTTTATAGCACCCCAAAGAATACTTTTCTGCTCATACTTTATAGAATCTAATTGCGTTTTTGATAATGAAGTTGAAATTTTAGGGTTTTCAAACTCAAATACTGCTATTTTATCTTTTGGATAATTTTCGGATTTGAAAAGTCCCCAAAGATATGAGTACTCGATTTTTGCATTTTTAGGTGGGTTTTGTGCTGTGCTTTGTGAATTTGCAACAAGTGAAGTCATAAATACCGCAATAATAAAGATTACTTTTTTCATTTTTTAATGTTTAAATGTTAATGAACACTGCAAAATTGCGTAAAATGAAATGGTAATTAAAATAGTAATGACGACTCTCGTTGGAAATCGTTTGAAATGAGGTTTTTCTTGTGTGAGTGAGTTTTTGTCATTATTGCTGCCAACTCTTATAAAATTATTCCGATGCCCCTTTTTAAAAAATATTGATTGAACAGGAGCTATCAGGAGGGTAGAGGAATTGATTTGTGTATTTATTTTTATAAATATAGTCTTTATTTTAGTTGAATATACTAAGGTTGGCTAATTGCAATGGCTGCATGGGCTGTAACAATGCTAAACCGTTCTTTCAACCTTACCTGCTTCTGTACTACTACTTTGCGTGTGTGGGGTGGTTAGTATGAACTTATTTGCATCTAGCTAAGTAAGTGGACTGTACTCTCCAAGATCTAATATCTCGCCTATGCGTTGCAACGCATTAATGACATACTGGGGAAGTGTTTTTCTTGCATAAGCTAAATTTTAGCGTAACAACTTAACCTAAAATCTTTAAATGCCCATTACTTAGCAATGTTGGTTCAACAAAATAAATTCATGATATCCAAAGCAACCTTCCAAAAACTTGCCTCTTGATAGTGAATGTATTTCCGTCACACATATTGTATTGTCGCTCCCAAGAACTCCCAGTACCTGTCCACCTGAAGGATTTATTTCTATCCTCATTAAATTTAGATGCGTTTGCCCTGCACAAGAATTGCAAATCCCTATTTTTTGACTACCTTGTAACAATTAAATAGTTTTTACGACTTATTTATTTACAAACCAACCACCATGTTCCTCATCATCATCGGTATCCTTATCACTATTGTTGCTTCTTTTATTAATAAAGAAAAAGAAGAATTTGCCAAATTCATAAAAATCACTCGAATTGCAGGTGTAATAATTGTATTACTTGGTATTTCAACCTCTTGCATTAAACAGATAGATGCAGGGCAGATAGGTGTGAAATCGATGTTTGGAAAAATCTCTAATGAAGTACTCACCAGTGGTTTAAGTTTTGTGAATCCCTTGATAGATGTAAAAACAATTGACGTAAAAACGCTAAACTATACTATGAGTGGTGTACATGATGAAGGCGACAAGGAAGGAGACGACGCCATTCGGGTACTTACAGCAGACGGACTAGAAGTTATTATTGATCTCACGGTACTTTACCGTGTTACTGCCAGCGAAGCACCCCGTTTAATTAGGGAAACAGGGCTTGATTTCAGGGATAAAATTGTTCGTCCGCTTACCAGAACAAAAATTCGCGACAATGCGGTGTACTTTACTGCCATTGATTTATACTCGCTAAAAAGAGATTTATTTCAAGGCAGAATATTCAAATCTATTGATGAAGACTTTAAAAAGCGGGGATTGATTTTAGAGCAATTATTGGTGCGTAATATTACCCTTCCTGCCAATGTGAAAACATCTATTGAAGACAAAATAAAAGCAGAACAAGACGCTCAAAAAATGGAATTCGTTTTGCAAAAAGAAAAACAGGAAGCTGAACGCAAGCGTGTTGAAGCCCAAGGTATAGCCGATTACCAAAAAATAATTAGTGCTGGCCTAGGTGATAAACAATTACAATACGAGCAAATTCAGGTAATGAAGGGACTGGTTACTTCTCCCAATTCTAAAGTAATTGTGCTGGGTGGCAAAGGCAATACCCCTGTTATTTTAGATACCAAAGACAAGTAATTTATTCGAAGATATTTTCTAAACTGTTTCTCATCATTCGAGCAAAAACAAAATGCCCAAGAAATACGCCAACTACAGAAGATAGAATATCTAAGTAATCAAATGTTCTACCAAAAAATGGAATCAATTGTAGGTATTCATTTACAATCACCAGCAGCAAACCAAAATAGCAGGTAATAGCCAGTTCATGTTGGGTTTGTAACTTAAAAATGCGTTGAAAAAACCAGCAAGCACCAAAGGGCAATAGAAAGGATCCGATTAAATTGGGAGCTATCCCCATCAAAAGTTTAAACTCTGATGGAATATGGATAAAAGGCCTGATTAAAAATTTCACCACCCAAATCAACAAAACTCCCGCTACTACTATTTTCCTTGATATTACTTTAAGCTGCATTCTTATACCTGATTGAATGCTGAAAATAGGCAAATAATGGAATATTTTATACCAATCATTACAAAATAAATTTTACTCAAGCAGCTTCTTCTTCATCAAAATCAATGGGTTTGCTCCATAAGCGGATGATCCACCAGAAAAAGGCAGTTGCACTAATTAGAAACCAACAATAAAAAATAATATTGCCGCGACTGATATGCTCATGAATAAAAGCATGATCATACATAATACCAGCGGTAGAGTTTATGGCAAGCCATAATAAGCCTACTGAGAGGGTATTTACAATTCTTAATAAATAGGTTCTTACGCCAGGTTCCAATGGGATGAATTATACTTGTATTACAATGATTTGGATATTTTGTTCTTACAGCCAATTAGTCAAAACTTTGGTTGCTAGCAGCAGCCAACTTCAATATACGATCGAACTGCGCCGGGGTAAGGTCGTTGTAGAAATAATAAATAGGGTCTAGTGGAATGCCTTTTCTATGCACTTCATAGTGGCAATGTGGACCGGTACTTTTACCTGTATTTCCTACATAGCCAATTACTTCCCCTCTTTTTATTTTGGCTCCAATTCTAGCTTTGATGCGGTACATATGCGCATAAATGGTTTCATATCCAAACCCATGGTTAATCACCACCCTATTACCATATCCACCTGTATTAAAACCAGCATCTTTAATAATGCCATCCGCAGTAGCGTAAATTGGCGTGCCAGTAGGAGCAGTAAAATCGAGCCCTGCGTGCAGTCTGCGATCTTTGTACACTGGATCAATTCGATACCCAAATCCAGATGCAATGCGATTCAAGTTGCGATTACTAATTGGCTGAATAGAAGGGATGGCCGCCAACAACTGTTCTTTATTTTTCACCATATTGGCAATGGCATCGAATGATTTTAGCTGGTACCCCATTCTTAACCCCAAGTTATTCAATTGAACTGTAATGCTATTTACCAATTCCGATTCACCCATACCCTGAATTAAGTTTACCTGTTGTTTTTTCTCCATTTCCTTAACACGAATACTATCTGGAATAGGGTTCGATTCAAAAATAGCTCGGTACACATCATTGTCCCTAGTTGCAATTTCATTCATCTGTAATTCAAGCTGTTTTACTCGCTCTTGAATAATTTTGTAATGCTGTTTAAGGTCGTCGTTCTGCTGACGCATAAACTTTTCTTTGGGAGAATCTACGTACCTAAAAGTGATGGCAAAAATAATGATTCCCGTAACTATAGATGCTGCTATATAGCCAAATACCTGCAAAAGCCGAACCCGCAGAGGGGTAGTCAGCTTTTGAAATTTTAGTGTATGGGTATTATAGAAATATTTTACCTTTTTCATTCGCCAATAGTTGAGCGCAGTAAGCCCCTTAAATTCGTACCTTCGCCATCCTTTAAAGGTCAACAAATATAGTTTCTACATCCCAATATGGGTATAAAAAGTGACACATGATGACGAGTGCCGAAATTCGCCAACAATTTCTCGATTTTTTTGCTTCTAAAAAGCACCTAATAGTTCCGTCTGCGCCCATTGTGGTGAAAGATGATCCTACCCTGCTTTTTACCAATGCCGGTATGAACCAGTTTAAAGATTATTTTTTAGGAAATAGTAAACCAACCAGCACTCGAATTGCCGATACCCAAAAATGCCTTAGGGTGAGTGGTAAGCACAATGATCTGGAAGAAGTGGGCGTTGACACCTACCACCATACTATGTTTGAGATGTTGGGGAACTGGAGTTTTGGCGATTATTTTAAAGCAGAAGCCATTGCTTGGAGTTGGGAATTGCTTACTGAAATATACAAACTAGATAAAGATCGATTGTATGTAACTGTTTTTGAAGGCGATGTAAAAGAGGGTATTCCTCCTTCTACCATTGCGCTAACTGAATGGAAAAAATTAATAGCACCCGATCATATTGTATTCGGAAATAAAAAAGATAATTTCTGGGAAATGGGCGATACAGGCCCTTGTGGACCTTGCACGGAGATACATGTGGATTGTAGAACCGACGAAGAACGCACCATAGTTTCTGGCAATACATTGGTGAATAAAGACCATCCTCAGGTGATTGAAATTTGGAATAATGTATTTATTCAGTACAATCGTCTGAAAGATGGCTCATTGGTTCCACTGCCTTCGCGGCATGTAGATACGGGTATGGGATTTGAACGTTTGGTAAGGGTAATTCAACGCAAACAAAGCAATTATGATACTGATATTTTTACTGGCAGTTTTGCAGCAATAGAAAAAATAACGGGTCGCACTTATGATAGAAGTGATAGTAAAGAAGCCATTGCATTTCGTGTAATTGCAGATCATATTCGTGCCATTGCATTTACTATTGCCGATGCACAACTTCCGTCTAATACCGGTGCTGGATATGTTATAAGAAGAATTTTAAGAAGGGCAGTTCGGTATTATTATTCTTACCTAGATTACAAACAACCCTTATTGTTTCAGTTAATGCCATTATTGGCTAAACAATTTGAGACGGTATTTCCCGAACTAAATGCTCAGTTAGATTTTGTTTCAAAAGTAGTGAGAGAAGAAGAAGATGCTTTTCTTAAAACACTGGATAAGGGTTTGAAAAGAATGGATGATATGATTCAAAACAGTGTACAAAAAATAGATGGCAAAGCTGCGTTTGAATTGTTTGATACTTTTGGTTTTCCGATAGATCTTACCCGTTTAATTGCAACAGAGCATAACCTTATTGTTGATGAAGCCGGTTTTGAAACCGAAATGCAACAACAAAAAAACAGAAGTCGCGCTGCTGCCACACTTGAAACAGAAGATTGGATGATTGTTTCTGAAGAAAAAGGCGATGGTTTTGTAGGCTACCATCAGCAGAAGCTCACCACAAAAATAACCAAGTACAGAAAAGTAACTGCTAAGGGTAAAACGCAGTACCAGCTTGTATTAGCGAGTACGCCGTTCTATGCAGAAAGTGGCGGTCAAGTGGGTGATACTGGCTGGCTAGAATTTGGTGATGCCAAAATTGAAGTCACCGATACTAAAAAAGAAAATGATCTGATCGTACATTTTGTGAATCAGCTACCCCAAGAAATCGATGGCAATCTCATTGCTTGTATTCATCTAGAAAAGCGGCTCTTCACTTGTTACAATCATACCGCCACACATTTGTTGCACGCTGCTTTAAGAAAAATATTGGGTGTGCATATTGCGCAAAAAGGTTCATTGGTAAATGCGGAAGGGCTTCGTTTTGACTTCTCTCATTTTGCCAAATTATCTGATGATGAATGGCAAGCGGTAGAGCAATTGGTGAACCAAAAAATAAGGGAGAATATTCCGGTAAGCATAGTTGAAATGCCCAAAGAAGAAGCCCTGAAACTGGGAGCCATGGCATTGTTTGGAGAAAAATATGGCAATACAGTAAGGGTAGTTACTACCGATCCAAATTATTCTGTTGAATTATGCGGTGGAACCCATGTGATGTACACGGGTATGTTGGGACTGATGAAAATCACTACAGAATCCGCAGTTGCGGCAGGGGTAAGAAGAATTGAAGCAGTTACTGGTAGCCATGCATTTAGCTATTTAAGTGAACAGAGCAAGCAGTTGAAAGATATTGCTTGTCAACTTAAATCACAGGATCCCATTAAAGCAGTAGAGAAAATAATTCAGGAGAAACAAGAACTGGAAAAGAAAATAGAAAGCCTAGAAGCAAAACAATTACTGGTGATAAGAGATGGGCTGGTGAAAGATGCAATACAATTTTCAATGCCCGATAAGTCTACGGCAAATTTTATTGGTAAGGTCGTTGCAGTGAGTAATGCAGATCAATTAAAAAAATTATCATTCGAACTAAAGCCAATGCTGGGAGAACATTATGCAGTAGTGCTTTGTGCCAATATTTTAGGTAAAGCAGCCGTAAGTATTTTACTAAGTGAGAGCATGGTGAAAATAAAAAATCTTGATGCCACCAAGCTTATCAAAGAACAAGTGGCTCCTTTTATAAAAGGTGGAGGAGGTGGACAGTCAACTTTAGCAACAGCGGGGGGGCAGGATGCGTCTAATTTAGAAACGGTAATCAGCCGAATAAAAAATTTACTAGCACCCCAAGTTAGTGCCTAATGATAAAACCATTTAGCAGTATGAAGTACGAAGCAGTAATAGGTCTTGAAGTGCATGCACAACTTGCAACCAATACAAAATTGTTCAGTGGCGACAGCATTGCTTTTGGCGGTGAACCAAATACACAGGTGAGTCCCATTTCGTTGGCGCATCCTGGTACACTTCCCAAGACCAATAAAAAAGCGGTAGAGTATGCAATTAAAATGGGACTGGCATGTGGGTCTGAAATTGAGGAAGTAAATTATTTTGCAAGGAAAAATTATTTCTACCCCGATCTTCCAAAAGGTTATCAAATATCGCAGCATACAACCCCCATTTGTAAAGGAGGTTTTATCAGCATCACTACCGCAGCAGGAGAAAGAAAAGTACAACTCAATCGAATTCATATAGAAGAAGATGCGGGAAAAAGTATACACGATATTGATCCATCTAATACCTGTATCGACTTGAATCGTGCGGGTACTCCTTTAATTGAAATTGTTACTGAACCCGATTTATTTTCTGCTGAAGAAGCTTGGCAATATATAACAGAAGTACGCAAGTTGGTGAGATGGTTAAATATTTGTGATGGTAATATGGAAGAAGGAAGTCTCCGCTGTGATGCCAATGTATCTATTCGTTTAAAAGGGGTAACTACTTTGGGAACTAAGGTAGAAGTGAAAAATTTAAACTCTATTCGCAATGTAAAAAAAGCCATTGAGTTTGAGATAGAAAGAATGATAGAAGAGGTGGAGAAAGGCAATAGTATTAAACAACAAACAAGAAGTTTTGATGCGAGCAATGACACCACATTTGCAATACGAGATAAAGAGGAAGCCAATGATTACCGGTATTTTCCAGATCCAGATTTGCCAGCATTTATTGTAACGAAAGAATATATTCAATCAATAGCAGCAACGCTGCCTGCATTACCATGGGATTTACAGCAGGAATTTCAAGAACAATATGCTTTAACTAAATACGATGCTTTGCAGTTATGTGATGAATTATCTACGGCTGAATATTTTAAAGCAGTATTGCAATATACCCCATTGAGTAAGCAGGTGGCCAACTGGATGTTAGGACCAGTAAAGCAATATTTAAATGAGCATCAACTTGGATTTGCACAACTGAATTTGAATGCTTCAACACTGGCTGAATTGGTGAAATTAGTTGAAGAAGGGAAAGTAAATTTTTCAGTCGCGGCGGCAAAAATTTTACCCGCCATGATTGAAAAGAATGAACAGCCTTTACAAATAGCAGAAGCGCTGGGACTTATGCAAGTAAGTGATATGGGTGAATTAGCAATATGGGTAAACGAGGCCATTGCTGCAATGCCCGATAAAGTAACGGAATATAAAAAGGGTAAAAAGGGATTGATCGGATTATTTGTAGGAGAAGTAAAAAAACGAAGCAAGGGCAAAGCAGATCCCAAAATGGTAACCCAATTATTAGAACAAAAATTAAACGCTTAATTGATAGGCTATGAAAAAAATATATTTAATATTATTGGGCACGGGATTTTTCTTGAATGCTTGTGATCAGAAAAAAAAATACGGCGCATTTACGGTATCTGGTACCATTAAAAATGCCATTGCACCAAAAGTATTTTTACAGGAATTACCATTTGGAGGTGATCAGCCCGTAGTACTTGATTCTGCAACATTAAAAGCAGATGGCAGTTTTAGCCTCCGAGGAATAGCCAAAGAAGAAGGATTGTACCGATTGGTATTGGAGAACGGACCAGATGTATTAATTGTAAACGATCAGGATGAAATAGCGGTAACGTTGAACGTGAATGAATACCGCCTATATAAAGTAAAGGGTTCACCAGCTTCCATAGCACTTCATGATTTATTTGAAGATTATCGAGTAAAAGATTCGGCATTGTATGCCGTATTTACCCAAATAGATACATTACAAAAACAGGTAGGGGCAGATAGTATATTGAATATTACTAAAAGTACCCGCGATACAAAGTTGGCAGAGATGAACAAAACGGTAGAAGAATTTATTAAGGCCAGTCCCAGTGCTGCGGCGCGTTACTATGCGTTGGGAATGGCATCTAGAACTATGAGTCCCGATGCTTTAAAAGTTTTGGTAAATGAGTCTGTAAAACAATTCAGTGGACATAGTGGACTGAATAAAATAAAAACAATTTTAGAAACATCGGCACAACAGCCAGCCGCGCCAGCGGCATATGCCTTATTAAATCAGCCAGCTCCAGCGATCAATTTACCAGATATGGATGGAAAGCCATTTTCGTTGAGCAGTTTAAGGGGAAAATATGTGTTGGTAGATTTCTGGGCCAGTTGGTGTGGCCCATGCAGAAAAGAGAACCCTACGGTAGTAGCTGCATACCATAAATTTAAGCAGCGCAATTTTACCATATTGGGAGTATCGTTGGATGATGATAAGCAAGCATGGTTAGATGCGGTAAAAAGCGATGGGCTAGTATGGAAGCAAGTAAGTGATTTAAAGCAGTGGGAAAGCACTATGCCAGCATTGTATCAGTTCAATGCCATACCATTTAATGTATTGATAGACCCCCAAGGGAAAATTATAGCAAGTGATTTGAGGGGGGAAGGATTGCTGAAGAAATTGGAGGAGGTGTTGAAATAGAAGAGAGGTAGCAGATATAAGCTCTTGGAAACTACCTAGAATAGATTTCAGACGCTACTTTTTAAAATTTAACCAGTCTATCTCTAATGCTAATAACTAGATTTCAGATTATTATATGCAAGATTATAGGTACAAAAAAACCGTCTCAAAATATTTGAGACGGTTTTTTATAAAATTATTCAATAAATTTAGTTGTCTTTCATTAAAGAATTTAAAAGTAATTCGTTTGATGAAATAGGCCAAATATACATTTGTGAATTAGTTGGAACAGCTGAAACACCTGGCTTTGCGGGTAAAGGCAAAGCTAAACGTGTAAGATCGGTTCCTCTTAAGCCTTCTCCCAAAAATTCAATTCTTCTCTCAGTAATTATTGCATCTGCCAAAGCAGCACTATTAGCAAAATTACCAGCGTTGAATACAGTAGTAGCATCTGAACGTCCTCTAACTGCATTTAACAATGCAATAGCTTGGGGATCTACAGTATTTGTAGAACGAACCCTTGCTTCTGCTAAATTTAGTAATACTTCAGCATAACGCATAACTGGAGCATAATCAATAAAGGTGGAAGGAACACTATATTTTGTTAGCCAACTTTTTCCACTAAATACTTGAACATAAGTTCTTCTTCTATCTGTTGTTAACCATCCAGTGTTACTAATAATACCTGTTGGTAAAAGTGAATACTCGCCACTGCCTCCATTAAAAGCACCTGGCCCATAATAAAACCCTAATTGATTTTGTCCGCCTGGAAGTTCATTTGAAGCAAAAGGCATAGAAAAAATAGACTCATTAGATGTGTAAGGTGCTGTAAATAGTGTAGTATAGTTCGCTTCCAAAGCGTGAGGAACACCAGATGTTGCCCTAAAAGGTGCAGTTGCTGGTACAATTTTATTTGCCTCAGTAATTAAATCAGCGTACCGTCCCATACTTAAATAAACGCGTGTTTTCAAAGCGATGGCCGTATTTCTATGCGCTCTAATCGTATTTAAAAGTGCGGCTCCATTTGTTATTGGCAAATTGCTTTCAGCGTAATTTAAATCTGCAATAATTTGTGTATACACTTCAGCAACCGTTGCTCTCGCAAGCGCATAATCTCCAGATCCAGTATTTCCTTTCAAACGCAAAGGCACACCAGGCATAGATCCATTACCATCCCAAAACGGACGGGCATATAATTGTAATAGGGAGAAATAACTTATTGCTCTTAATAAACGCACTTCTGCAAGATAGTTAGCGGATAAGGTTGCCCCAACTACGCTTGTTCCTTTAGCAGCCATTCCATCAATAAAAACATTGGCTAAATTAATTACATAATAAGCTCTTGACCAATGGTTTAATACACTGTTGGTTGAACTATTTGCTGGTGTATAATTCCACACATCAAACCCAGTAACTACATTGGTTCTTTCATTATTGAACTCTTCGCCTCGGATATCATTGAATATTTGGTAACGACCTCCATACATACCAGCGTTTTTAATGGATGTATAAGTAGCCCTTACCTGCCCTTCAATTCTATCTTTACTATCGAAAGCAGAGAGGTCGGATATTAAATTGGTAGGCACAGGAGTCAAAAACTTTTCCTTAACGCAGGAGGTAGTTTGCATGAAGCCCACAGCCATTAGAATATAAACTAAACTCTTTTTCATTTTTTGTGATTAATAGATTAACAATTAGAATCCTACATTTAAACCTACTGTAATGGTTCGCTGATTTGCAACCGTATTTCTATCCACCCCAAAATTGGTGTTACCTCCTCCGTTAGAAGATACTTCCGGATCTGGGCCAGGATACTTGGTGATAATCAGTAAATTATTTCCGGATACATAAAAACGTGCACTTGAAATCTTTACTTTATCAAGAACTGTTTTGGGTAGATTAAACCCAAAAGTAATTGTTCTGAGTTTCACAAAATCTCCTTTGAAAACGTTTATATCCAAAGGAAATGAAGATCCATTAGAAACATTGTCGCCAAATATAGATTTGGGGATTTCAGTAATATCTCCTGGTTTCTGCCATTTGTTTAAAACAGCAACTTCATTATTCCAAAAACGTTGGTCTCTTAAACCAGCTTGTGTTCCGAAATACAAATAATTGCCCATTTGGTAGGTGAACAAAGCATTCAATTCAAAATTTCTGAATCGAATAGTATTCTCCCATCCTCCAAAAACTTTTGCATTTGTATTTCTATATGCAACTGCATCTGCAGCACTAACTGTAGCAGCAGTTGTTCCATCTGCAAACATGAATCTTTGTTGACCTACTGGCGCTATATGTTGAAAATAAACATCTTTCCCCGCAGCATTCACAAAAATCCTACGTCCCGTTGCTGGATCTACGCCATTTGTACGTGTTACAAAAATCATTGACGCTGGATTACCGGGCAAAGTGATATTGGCATTTTCTAAAGTACTAGTAGTTCCAATTACATTACTAACACCTGGTGCCAATTCAGTAACTTGGTTATCGTTGGTAGATATATTGAAAGATGTATTCCAACTGAAATCTCTATTTTGTATGACAGTATAATTTACCACAAACTCTATCCCTTTATTATACATTGATCCAACGTTTGTTGGAATTGTTGTTGGCACACCAGCAGAAGGTGGAGTTGGAACAAATAGTATCAAGCCATCTATATTACTTCTGTAATAACCCAATTCAAATGTTAACCTGTCCTTCATGAACCCAAAATTTAAACCCACATCTGTTTTCTTACTAGTTTCCCATGTTAGATTGGGGTTTCCTGCTTGGTTATAGGCAACAGTAGGGGAACTACCATACAGTCCAGATCCAAATGTAGAGAGGGATTGAAAATTACCCAACCCTCCAATATTTCCCACTTTACCATAACTAGCACGAAGTTTTAAGCTACTGAAAAGATTTTTTAGTTTTGAATTTTCAAAAAAACCTTCATTTGCAATTTCCCAAGCTCCAGATACTCCCCAAAATGTACCGTATTTTATATTAGCACCCAATTGAGATGCTCCATCTTTTCTCACATTGGCCGTTAAAAAATATTTTCTATCATAATTATACAATAAACGACCAAACTCAGAATACAAATAGTTTTCTCCAATAGCTAAACCAGCTGTGTTGGGTGTAACCCAACCCCCTTGAACATTAGTGAAATCTGGATCCGAAACAGTTATGCGGTTTAACCCATAACCTTTATTATCTGATTTTTGGTGTTCAACACCCACTAAAACTCCCACAGTATGCTTTTCTGCAAACACTTTATCAAATTGTGCCGTTGTAGTCCATACCCAACGCTTACTTTGGTTGTAACTTGCTGAAACTGATCCTGTAGTAGCAAATCCTTCTCCAGTAATAGGATGAGCATACACATCGTTATCTATCAATATATTATCTAATCCATACGATGTTTTAATAGCCAACCAATTTACAGGTTTGAATTGAGCATAAATATTTGCAATAAAATGCTCACCATAACTGTCTGATCTATTCAAAGCTAATGAAGACGCAGGGTTATTGAATCCTACTTGACCCACTTTATTCCCTTGCACTCCAATTAAATTTGCTGCTAAATTATAAGTTCCATCATTATTAAATGGGGAAACATTGGGTGCGGTTACCAATGCGGCTCTTCCCAATCCAGATGTGCTGAAAGCTTCTGTTGGTAAGGAACCAGAACTAACAGCAGCCAAGTTCTTTTCGCTAGAATATTGTATTTTACCACCCATATTAAAGAATTTACCAGCTTTATGATCAACATTCATCAAAAGTGATAAACGTTTGTAATCATTTTTTCTGATAATACCTTGTTGCTCAGAATAGCCTGCAGAAAAATAGTAACTGGTTGATTCGTTTGCACCAGAAACACTAATGGAATTGCTGTGCGCAATACCATTGCGGTAAACTTGATCAAACCAGTTGGTATTGATTGGTTTCCCATCTGGCCCGTTGGTTAAAGCAAACGCATTGGTTGCAGCATTAAATGTGCCTGCATTTCTCAAAGACTCATTTTTATAGTCGGTATATTGGAATGCATCTAAAAGTGTAGGCAAACGTTGTACTTGGCTAATACCTATCCAACTATCCAAGGTAACTTTTGATCTTCCTGCCTTACCTTTTTTAGTTGTTACAAAAATCACACCATTGGCCGCCCTACTTCCATAAATTGCGGTAGCAGCTGCATCTTTGGCTACATCCACACTTTCAATATCATTTGGATTTATACCAGCCAATGCATTACCAGCTGAATTTGTAGAACTAAAATCACCTGTTAAAACAGGTACGCCATCTAAAACTATTAGAGGGGCCGATGATAGTGAAATTGAATTTGTTCCCCTGATTCTAATAACGGGGGGAGAATTTAAGACACCACTTGGAATTACTACCTGTACACCAGCTGCTCTACCACCCAATGATTGCTCAAAACTTTGGGTAGGTTTACTTGCGAATGCAGCTCCACCAACGCTGGCTACACTTCCTGTAATATCTTTTTTCTTCTGTGTACCATAACCCACTACCACTACTTCATTTAGTGATTTGTCTTCGGCAACAAGTCCTACTGAAACATTTGAGAGTCCGATGATAGAAACATCACGAGCATCAAAGCCAATATAGCTCATGCGCAATGTTTTTACTTTTTCATTTATCTGAATTGAAAATTTTCCAGCATTATCTGTAAGGGAGTTCTTACCTGCCCCCACTGCTGAAACTGTAACACCATTTAATGGCTGTCCTTTGTCATCAGTTACCTTCCCAGTAACAGTTCGCATAGTTTGAGCGTATGATTGTGCAGTAAATAACAATACATACGTCAAAAGAACTACTAGTTTTCTCATGTGCGTTGTTTTAAGTTTAAGAGATGTTAAAATTAGGCAGAAAATGTTAACAAAACGCTGCTTACTTTGATTTTTTATTATAACCCATAGCTATAATTACAATATATTAAAAAAAATCATTTACGTGATGTGCTGATAATCAACACAGGAAGTAGAATTAAATTGGTAATGGTTCCTACCAGTAATGTTAATGATGTTAACCATCCCAATGCCTTGGTTCCCCCAAAATCACTAAAACAGAAGATGATAAACCCCGCAACCAATACCAAAGAGGTGTAAATAATGCTGATTCCAGTGTGACTGATGGTTTGCTTTAATGTTGGTTCAATTTTCCCATTATGGGCCGGTAACTCCTGCTTATAGTTAATTAAAAAACGAATGGTTACATCTATTACTATCCCAAGTGCCACACTGAAAACCAATACAGTAGAAGGTTTTAATGCTATCCCTACCCATCCCATTACTCCAGCTGTAACAATCAACGGTACCAAATTGGGAATAAGGGAGCAAAGCAAGATCCTACCCGATTTAAACAAGTAAAACATGCAAAGCGTTATCAATAAAAAAGCCCAAAAAATACTCTCTTTTAATCCCTTTATAATAAAAGACGACCCCTCCAAAAAACTTACACTACTGCCAGTAAAACTAATCTTGTAATTGGCTGTATCAAAAAATTGTGTCGCCCGTTTTTCATAATCTTCTAATAAACTTGGCAATACTGCGCTTCCTACGTCTTTCATATTTACACTAATTCGTGCTTTTTGCTTATTACTATCAATAAAATTATTCAGCAACTTAGCAAAACCATTTGCTGGTGTTTTTCCACTGCTGTCTTTTCCAGATTTAAGATAGGGGCCAATAAATGCCAAATCTGCTTCATAAGGTATGGTATAACTAAGCGAGTCCCCATCGAAATAAGCTTGCTTAGCAAATTTTAATCCCTCAACAAAAGAGAGAGGCCTTGCTGTGGCATAAGACGAATCTAAATATGCTGAGAATTCCGCAATAGCGGCAATGGTTTTTGTGTTTCGAAAGAGTCCATTTTTTTTCTGGGTATCCACCACTATTTCTAGTGGCATTACGCCGCCAAAATTTTCTTCAAACCATTTAAGATCGGTATAAATTTTATCTGCTTTAGGTAAATCATCTACAATGAATCCTTCACTTTTTATTTTAAAAATTCCCATCACTGAAAACAAAATTACAACTGTGGTTATTCCATATACCCATTTTGCATGATGAAATGCCCATTGTTCTATCTTTAAACAGATACTTGCTAGATATTTATTATCCAAGTACTTGGTATGCGCTTCTTTTGGTGCTGGCAAAAAACTAAGCACCGATGGAATAAAAAATAAAGAGATAAAAAATAAAAGCAAGATATTAATACCTGCTACCGCACCAAACTCTTTTAACAACTCACTCTTTGTAAACGAAAATACGGCAAACCCAATGGCAGCAGCTATATTGCAGAAGAGTGTAACCACACCCATCCTTCCTACCATGGTAACTAATGCCGTTTCTTTATTAAGGGTTTCTCTATACGCAGTATGGTATTTATTTAAAAAATAAATGCAGTTGGGCACACCAATCACTACTACCAATGGCGGTATTAATGCCGTTAACAAAGTAATTTTATATCCCAACAATACCATAGTACCCAAACTTGATACTACTCCCATTCCCACAACCAATAAACTCATTATGGTAGCACTGATTGAACGAAAGAAAATAAATAATGTAATTGCCGACAATAATAATGAGCCTGCTAAAAACCAGTTCATTTCATTTTTTATTCTGTCCCCTATTCTAGTGCGAATAAAAGGTAGTCCACTGATATACAAATCTGTCTCGGTATTGAGTTCAAATAAATCAGTCTCTCTTAAAATATTGTTGACTAGTACACTTCTATACTTACTATTAATAGAATCCTTGCTTACCACAACCCCCATCAAATAAGCTTTTGTTTCAGCATTGTACAATAGGGTTCTATAAAAAGGCAGGTTCTCAAATACGGCTTTGGCCGTATCCAAAGCGAGCTGACTGGTATAGGGATATTCAAATATTTTTTTCGGCACCAACTTTTGCTGTGCCTGATCGTTCAACAAGTTCATTGCATCCGGAATACTCAATACTTCCTTTACACCCGCCACTTTTTTAATGCGTTGCTGCAAGGCTACTACTTCATTAAAATAATCTTTCCTGTAAAAAGAATCTGCCTTAAAACCTATCACAACCGTACTGCCATCACTACCAAACTCTTTTAGAAATTCTTGGTAAGCTATATACTTGGGATTATCGGTGGGCAGTGCCCTTGTAAAGTCGTAACTAAGCTGCACTTTAGATGCTTGCCAAGCCATAAAAAGTGTTCCCCCAAATAGTATTACTAATAGTATCACCCGATATTGTAAAATTGCTCGTCCCGCCTTATACCACATTTTATTGAATTGTATGAGTTGCAAATAAACAAAAAAATGCAAGAGTAGCAATATTACTGCTCTGCACTACTTTTATTACATCACCGTATAATAGGCAATAAGTTGACAAATAATACCCGCAAATAAACCCGTATAAATTTCTTTTGTTGTGTGATTAGCCGTTACCAATCGCGCCGTACAAACCAAGCCACTAAACAATAAAGCAATACTTACTGGCACCCCGTTTGCGACTTTGTAATAAAATGAAGTGAGTACAATAGCAGCAGCTATTCCTCCTACTCCCATGGCGTGCATACTTATTTTAAAACTATTATTGGCTATCAATCCCACCACTGTAGCCATAAAGATACCAGTAAAAAAGAATTTTAATACAGCAGGTTGATCAGAAAAATTCATACTTAAATAACGCATCCACCAGTAAAAAAACATGGTGACTATATAAGGCACAATACGTTCTTTTTGGGTGCGTAAATAAATGCTATCACTGAACTTTAAACGCCACAACAAAAAAACAGCAAATGCAGGAAAAAAAGCGGTGAGCCAAAAAACCCCAAATAACCTCAATTTTAATTGCCACTCAGTAATGCCTGCAAATTCAAAGGAGAAATATTGCATCAAATAAATAAAAAAATAAGTGGGAATAAATAGCGGATGAAATAGGTAAGATACTGCTTTAGCAATGAAATTCAATAGCCTTCTGGATATTGAAATAGGGGATATTGATTGTTCTATATTCATTATTGTTTATAGTTCTTTTCTTAAGCGTGCAACAGGTACATTTAATTGTTCGCGGTATTTAGCTACCGTTCTTCTGGCTATATTGTATCCTTTTTCTTGCAGCATTTCCGTAAGTACTTCATCGCTTAATGGCTTGTGCTTATCTTCGTCATGAATCATATCACTCAGAATTTTCTTTACTTCCCGGGTACTTACTTCTTCACCACTATCTGTACTTAGTGATTCACTAAAAAAGAATTTTAACCGGTACGTACCAAATTCAGTCTGCACAAACTTACTATTGGCTACCCTACTCACCGTAGAAATATCCAATGCTGTTAGCTCGGCTATATCTTTCAAAATCATGGGACGCATAGTAGTTTCATCCCCCGTAAGAAAGAATTCTTGCTGGTGCTTCATTATAGCACCCATTGTGCCAATAAGAGTGTCCTGCCTTTGTTTGATCATATCTATAAACCACTTAGCTGAATCTATTTTTTGTTTAATAAAAAGGACAGCCTCTTTTTGTCGCTTGTCTTTTTTACTTCCCTTCTCATAATCTTTTAACATATCCCGATAGCCTTCACTAATTCTAAGATCGGGGGCATTCTTTGAATTAAGGGTTAATTCTAATTGTCCATTATTATTGATTACAAAAAAATCAGGGATAATATAATTCTCCGCCTTATTTGTTTCGCCAATATTTCCGCCTGGTTTTGGGTTAAGCTTTATAATCTGACCTATCACTTCTTTCAATTGCCCATCGCTCAGATTGAGGCTGCGTTGAATTTTTTCGTAATGTTTTTTGGTAAACTCTTCAAAATATTTACTCAAAATTTGCACAGCTAGTTCTACACTTTTACCTTCAGTTATTTTTCTATTCAGCTGAAGCAATAAACATTCTTTTAAATCACGAGCAGCAATTCCAGCAGGATCAAATTGCTGTATCTGTTGCACTATGGCCTCAATTTCTTTTTCTTCTACAATAAGGCTTTGACGAAATGCTAGGTCGTCTACAATAGAAGTTAATTCCCTTCTAAGATACCCATCATCGTCTAAGCTTCCTACTACCTGTTCTGCAATTTTAAAATTCCTTTCATCCAATTCCAACATCCCCAATTGATTCAATACCAACTCATGAAAACTGGTTTCTACCCTTATAGGAATCACTTTTTGATCATCCATTTCAGGATAATTGTCGTCTTTGGTTCTATAGTCAGCAATTTCGCCATCATCATCCACTACATATTCGCTGATATCTACATTTTCATAATCGTCTGTACTTCCATCTGGCTCTACTTCCTCTTCACCAGAACTATCAAACTCGTCTTTTAATTCGTCAGTATACTCGTCTTCATGCCCTTCATCACTTTGCTCTAATGCAGGATTTTCTTCCAACTCCTCTTTAATCCTTTCTTCTAAATTGGCGGTTGGCACTTGCAAAAGTTTCATCAACTGTATTTGCTGGGGCGACAGTTTCTGCAGTAGTTTTTGTTGAAGTGATTGACTGAGTGACATCTTTGCTATTGAATTACGCTGTAAATTTACATAGATTTAAACCTACCAGCGTGCGGAAAACAATTTGTTTGTTTGTAAATTTATTGGTAATGAAGGGCAGTTTTCTTTTTGCACAGAAAGAACTCCGCACGATTATGCCCTATCAAACTCGCATTGATAGTTTAAGAAATACGCCCATCCGCATTATTCCAGCTAACTACTATACCAACCATATTGGTTTCTTTTGTAAAAAAGAATTACAGCTGGAAAAAGCTACTAAAATTCCTTTCAGATTTCGTTTGGGCAGCCTAGATTATGTTGATAAAATGGAAGGAAAATACAGTAAGCACTAGCATTTAACCAACTATAATTGCTGTTAGGTTATTTTTTCTACCCAGTTTCTGATTCGTTTATACCCGATTGCTACTTTTAAAAAAAGCAATACCGAATATTGAATTGAAATAATATTTACGTGTAATAATAAAGCTGATTTAGCCTGTTGCATTGCAGCCCCAGTGTCTTTAAATTCATGGTACACTTTATGAGAAAGTCGCGCAAAGTGTTGAGAGAAATACTTTTTTGAAGTATCACTCACTTTATCCCGTATTTCTAAGGGCAAATAGCCTCGTATAATGCCTATGATTGTAGAAATATCATCTATATTACTACCTGTTTTTAAGGAGCCAGTAGCCAATGCTTTTCCATGTATTCTAAAGTTGGCCAATACTTTTGGAATATATGCCAATTCAGAATAGGCTGCAATTCTCAGAGTCATCTCCCAAAATTCACCATGTTCTACTGCAAAATAACTGCCCAATTTTTCATACGTCTTTCTTTTAATCACCATTGCAGATGGCTGTGTTAACTGACGCTCTGCTAAGGTTTCCACCCAATTTTTTATGATACCTCTTTCTTGGCTCAATGGTTTGTGTTTCCATATAGGCACTCCTCTTTCATTGATGTATTCAAATTCGGTAAATGCTGCGCCTACACGAGGAAAATCAGCGAAAATATTTTCTACTTCTTCATAAAATCCTTTCATCACATAATTATCGCCATACAATAAGTGGATGTATTTTCCCCTAGCCAGCTTAATACAAGTTTCTAAATTCCTAAGCTTACCTACGCATATAGGCTGTCTAAAATAACCAATTCTTCCCTTTCCTACCTCTTTTACCAAGTCCTCAATATTCCCATCCTTACTTGCATCATCTACCACCATTATCTGCATAATACCCATGCCTTTGTCAAGCTCTAAAATAGCCAACAATGTAGTTTCTAAATAAGCATAGGTATTGTGTAGCGAAATCATGACCGACCATAATGGCTGCTCATCTGAATCTGGCAATGGCAAAATTATAGGGGGTTTCTGCGGAATTCTTTCCCGTTGTTCGTTTTTATTCATTGTTGGGGGTAGTGAAAATTGACCTAATTTGTACGTTAAAAATAAAGCTAAAACCGCTTTGTTAAAGAAAAGAATTATTGTGATGCAAAAAAGTAAGCAGAATTATACGGTACAGAAATGGATTACTTTATTAAGTGTATTGCTTTTTATCTTAAAAATCACTGCTTATTATCTTACTGGCTCACTGTCCATTTTATCGGATGCTTTAGAAAGTATTGTGAATATTATTGCTGGTTTTATTGGATTGTACAGTTTATATATTGCAGCCAAACCAAAAGATTTCGACCACCCTTATGGTCACGGTAAAGCCGCATTTATTTCTGCGGCAGCCGAAGGAAGTCTCGTTATTGCCGCTGGCATTATTATTATTTATGAAACCATCTTAAATCTGCTCGATTCTACTACGGTAAAGCAACTTGATACTGGACTATGGCTGATAGGAACTACTGCGCTCCTCAACTATATTGCTGGTAGCTATTGCATGCGTATTGGCAAGAAAAATAATTCTTTGGCCTTAGAATCCAGCGGCAAACATTTACAAATTGACACCTACTCTACACTAGGCGTTTTATTGGCTATTTTTTTGATGTACTTTACCAAAATTTACTGGCTCGATAAAGTGATTGCATTTGCCTTAAGTATCTGGATCATTTACAGCGGCTACAGCATTCTTAGAAAATCTATTGCAGGCATTATGGACGAAGCCGATATCAAACTCCTAAAACAATTTATTGATGTTTTAAACGCTCACAAAAAAGCCAATTGGGTTGACGTTCATAACCTTAGGGTTATTCGCTATGGTGAGTTGCTGCATATTGATTGCCACTTAACCCTTC
Source organism: Sphingobacteriia bacterium (assembly GCA_031369485.1). Classification (GTDB taxonomy): domain Bacteria; phylum Bacteroidota; class Bacteroidia; order Chitinophagales; family Chitinophagaceae; genus Sediminibacterium. Next base: position 59,963 of record JANMOT010000027.1, on the reverse strand, counting down.
CTTGGTATCTAAATATGCACGAAGCACACTTAGAAATCGATGGTTTATCGGCACTGATTCAACAAGAATTTGGCAATACCATTGAACTTTTTGTGCATACAGACGGATGCCTAGATTTTAGTTGTGCAATATGCACTAAACCCGATTGTCAGCTTAGGAAATATCCATTTGTAAAACAGCTTAATTGGACACTAGAGAATATTGTTTCCAATGAGAAGCATAGGCTGGGAAGTGAAATTCAGTAACTTTGCCGAACAATTAATAATTCTAGATTTACATCACGCTATAAATCACTTCTGATGACTGAATGGAAAGCATACCAAGACGCAAATAAAGACCGATTTTTAAATGAACTACTTCATTTACTGCGCATTCCAAGCGTAAGTGCTAATTCAAATCACAAAGAAGATATGCTTTATTGTGCCAACGTGGTAAAACAAAGACTGGAAGAAGCTGGTGCCGATATCGTTACCATTTATCCCACGGATGGGCATCCCATTGTTTATGGTGAAAAAATAATAGACCCTTCTAAACCTACAGTTCTGGTTTATGGCCACTATGATGTACAACCTGCCGATCCCTTAGAACTCTGGCATAGCGGGCCTTTTGAACCCGTTATTAAAGACGGGAAGATTTTTGCTCGTGGTGCGTGTGATGATAAAGGCCAATTTTATATGCATATAAAAGCCTTAGAAATATTTACTAAGACCAATACCCTTGGTTCCAATATTAAATTTTTAATTGAAGGGGAAGAAGAAATTGGTAGCCCCAACCTAGCCAGTTTCGTAAAAAATAATAAGGGTTTATTAAAGGCCGATGTGATACTTATTTCTGACACTTCTATGTTAAGCATGGAAAACCCTTCTATTGATATTGGTGTAAGGGGACTCAGTTATATTGAAGTTGAAGTAACGGGTGCAAATAGAGACTTACACAGCGGTGTTTACGGCGGTGCTGTTGCCAATCCCATCACCATATTAGCACAAATGATTGCCAGTTGCCACGATGAAAATAATCATATTACCATCCCCGGATTCTACGATGATATCATAGAAGCTACGCCAGCTGAAAGAGCTAAATTAGCCCAAGCCCCTTTTGATGAAGCCGCTTACAAAACAGATTTGGGTATTGATGCTTTATGGGGCGAAAAAGGTTATTCTACCAACGAAAGAACGGGCATTCGCCCCACTTTAGAAGTAAATGGTATTTGGGGTGGCTATACCGGAGAAGGCGCTAAAACAGTATTGCCTTCCAAAGCTTTTGCTAAAATATCTTGTAGACTGGTTCCGAACCAATCTTCAGTGGTAATTACACAGAAAATATTAAACTATTTCAAAAGCATTGCACCAGCAGGCGTTTCCGTTAAAGCAGAAGAACACCATGGCGGCGAACCCTATATGACGCCCATTGATTCCATCGCTTATCGTGCTGCTGCCAAAGCAGTGGAGACTACTTTTGGCAAAGAGCCCATCCCGCTTCGCGGGGGTGGAAGCATCCCTATTTGTGCGCTTTTTGAAAAAGAATTGGGATTAAAAATTGTATTTCTTGGCTTTGGTCTCGACAGCGACAACCTCCACAGCCCCAACGAAAAATTCAATCTGGAGAACTTTTACAAAGGCATTGAAACCATCCCGTATTTCCACCAGTACTTTGCAGCAATGAATGAATAGTTTATGACCGAGGCCAAAGAAAAATTACGCATCGATAAGTACCTCTGGAGTATTCGACTGTTTAAAACTCGCAGTCAAGCCGGCGATGCTTGCAGCAAAGGCAAAGTAAAATGCAATGGTGATTCTATTAAAGCTTCTAGAATTGTAGCCATTGGTGATGAATACGAAGTAAAAACAGAAGGCAAAAAGTGGGTGATTAAAGCAATTGGTTTACTGCATACTAGGGTTCAATTTGCAGAGGCAATAAAATACTATATTGATATTACTCCCGCAGAAGAATTGGATCGTATTAAATCTACCGCAGCTAGTTTTAATACTGGCAAAAGATTAAGCAAAGTGGGTAGACCCACCAAAAAAGAAAGAAGAGATTTGGGCGATTTTATGGAATAATTTTTATCATCATGACCATCGATATCATTACTGTTGTTCCCGATTTATTGGAAAGTCCTTTCAGCCATAGCATTATGAAACGTGCACAGGACAAAGGTTTACTCACCGTTCGTACCCATAACCTTCGCAATTGGGCCATCAACAAACACGCACAAGTAGACGACTATCCCTTTGGCGGTGGTGCTGGCATGGTATTGATGTGCGAGCCGTTGGCCAATGCCATTGAAACCTTGCAACAAACCACTCAATACGATGCGATTATTTACCTCACTCCCGATGGTAAAACTTTCAACCAACAAACTGCCAACACCCTCTCTCTCCAAGAGAACTTATTAATTATCTGCGGCCATTATAAGGGCATTGATGAACGCATTAGAGAACAATATATTACCCAAGAAATTTCCATCGGCGATTATGTACTAAGTGGTGGTGAACTCGCTGCTGCTGTATTAGTAGATGCTATTGGTAGGCTCTTACCGGGCGTGTTGAGCGACGAGACTTCTGCCCTTACCGATTCTTTTCAAGACAACCTATTAGCACCTCCAGTATACACAAGGCCAGCCGACTTCAGAGGCAGTTTAGTGCCACCGATTCTGTTACAAGGCGATCCAAAAAAAGTAGAAGAATGGCGCTACGAACAATCACAAGAAAGAACCAAGACCAGAAGACCCGATCTTCTCAACAACGATTGCTAATTCACTCATCCCTTGCATATACCTTCTGCAACTTTATTTTTTATTATCAACTCATTTCTGTGAATTTTACAGTGATTATGAAATTTCTTTTACTCACCATCGCTTTATTCATTCTGTTTAACAGCTCTGCTCAAATTAGAAATGGAGAGACTTTTCAGCAAGACTATCAAATTAAAATAAGCCGCACTACCGATGCTATAAAAATTGATGGCATATTTGATGAAGCTATCTGGAGCAAAGCTCAGATGGTATCCTCTTTCTGGCAAAAATATCCCGACGACAAAAACAAAGCTACCCAACGCACCGAAGTAAGAACCACTTATGATGATAAATTTCTTTATATAGCATATACCGCCTATGATTCTGGCAAAGTATTTATTCAAAGTTTAAAACGCGATATCGGTCACGATGGAAACGATTGCGTTGCCCTCATTCTTGATCCTGTAAACACAAGAAATAATGGTTTCTTTTTTGTTGTAAATGCTTATAACGCACAAAGCGAAGACCAACTTACCTCCTCCGATAACGGCGTTTCTTTTAGTTGGGACCAAACTTGGTATTCTGAAACAAAACGATATAAAGATAGGTGGACTGCCGAAATTGCTATTCCTTTTAAGTCTATCCGATATCCAGAAGATAAAAAAACTTGGGGAATTAATTTTTTACGAGTTGATACCAAAACCAATGAATACGCAACCTGGACCAATGTGCCCGTTAACTTTGCTTCCTTTGATGTTGGATATACGGGTGCTTTAATTTGGGACGAACCTCCTCCCAAACCCGGTAACAATACCGTACTTATTCCTTATATCACCACCGAATTGGAAAAAAATACGCTGAATGGAACTCCCATAAAAGCCAGTCCCAATGCAGGTTTCGACGCTAAAATAGGACTGGGATCTTCCCTCAACCTTGACCTTACCGTGAATCCCGATTTTTCACAAGTTGAAGTAGATAGGCAAGTGACCAACCTCACTCGTTTCAATATTTTTTTCCCTGAAAGAAGAACTTTTTTCTTGGAGAATGCCGACCTTTTCTCTGGCTATGGCATTGAACCCATCCGGCCTTTTTATTCTAGAAGAATTGGATTAGATAAGGATGGTAACCATATTCCCATTTTATTCGGCGCCAGAATTACAGGCAATATTGCTAAAAAAACACGCATTGGCTTTATGAATATGCAAACAGGGCGACAAGGAAATTATTCCCCTGAAAACTATACTGCACTCTCCGTTGATCAACGTATACTAAAACGATCTGTGTTAAAAGGCTATTTTTTGAACAGAGAAAATTTTATTACCGAAGCAGAAAAAAAACAAGACCCACTCAGCGCTTTCAGTAGAAATGCAGGAATAGAATTCAGCTATTCTGATCTCGAAGGCAAATGGAGCGGATGGGGTACTTTTCACCATTCATTTAAGCCAGGCATTAGTAAGCAAAATGCTTATTACAATTTTGGAATGGGTTATAATAGTAGAAATTTTGAGCTGGTTCAAGATTTTGGATCACTAGGCACCAACTACTATGCCGATATGGGTTTTATTGAACGCATTGAAAACTATGACGCACTTAAAGATACTGTTATACGACTTGGATTTAAGCAGTCCTATACCAATGCTGAATTTAAAATTATTCCAACCAAAGGAAAAGTAGTCGGTTATAGATTTGAACTAGAAAATTTTATTGTTTTTAACCCCGACAATAATTTTAATGAACGAAATACTAATATAAGTTTCAACACACAGTTTAGAAATACAGCCAATTTTAATATCGGAGTAACCAATACAGAGTTGGCGCTGCTATTTCCGGTTTCTTTTACTGGTTCTACACCCTTACCTGTTGGCAATTACAATTATAACGATGCAAGTATTCGTTACCGATCCGATTTCAGAAAAAAAATAAGTTTCTTCATCAGAGCAGGCTTCGGTAATTTTTACAATGGAACCAATAAAACCATTACCACTGGTTTTACAATTAGGCAGTTGCCTTATACCAATTTAGACCTTAGTGTTCAATACAATAAATTAGAATTTCCAGCTCCTTTCGGATCTACAGAATTGCTCCTTATTTCTCAAAGAACAGAAATTAATTTTTCGACTAAAATTTTCTGGACCACCTTCTTCCAGTACAATACACAGCGCAATAATATAAATATCAATAGCCGATTGCAATACCGTTTCAAACCCATGAGTGATTTGTTTTTGGTGTATACAGACAATTATTTCACCGACCCGTTTTTTAAAAGTAGAAACCGCGCACTGGTTTTTAAATTGAATTACTGGCTTAATTTATAACTCCTTATTCCTTAATTCCTATCACTGGTATCTGTTGCTCATTTATCATTTTATTGAATTGCTTTAAATCGATTTCTAGTATTTTTTTCAGTTTAGTAATTGCTGTATCAGCTTCCCCACCCAGCAGAGCAAAGAGTTCTCTTACTTGACTGCTTGGCGCATTTTGTCCGCTCGAAACCACCCCATACAAGCCAGCAATTTTATCATTCAGCCGAATAGGGAAATTCAATACGTCTTGACTGCTTTTAGATTTTGTTTGATACAAAGTCTCTTCAATTAAAGTCAACTGCTTATTAATACTATCTCCAATATTTTTCAACATTTTATTGGTAGCAGTATCAATGCCCTTATTAAAATCATTTATCTGTGATCTTACTGCACGAATATTTTTAATAGCCCGTTGCACTTCACTAAACTTATCCCTAATTTGTAAAAGCAAATCAACCTGTTGGTCGTACTCAGCTGCTGTGGTTTTATAAGCAGGATCTGCCTTTACAACAAAAGTTATATCGGTAGAGTCATTATTATATTTCACTCGAGCCATGTATTTTCCAGGTGCAGCTTTTGTGGCACCAATACTGCCATTCCATAAAATCATTCCATCAATTTTTTCAGCGGCAGGATAATTCATATCCCATGCAAACTGATTCATACCTGCTTCTAATTCAATTTTATCTTCCGCCGTTTTTGTATTGTTACTGAAAGTTTTTATACGCTTACCCACTTTATCAAAAATGGTAATTGCTACGCTAGCACTATCAATATTGCCTTTTAAAAAATAGTTAATCACCGAACCTTGAATAGGATTCTCACCTATATTAGCAGCACTTACACCACCCCTTCTTCTTCTGCCACCACCTTCTAAACGGTAAGCATCATTCACGGGAAATACGTGCAGGTTGTTTTGAAGAATAGAAGATTTTTTTTGCTGAACCATCGTTAAATCATCTATCACCCAAAATGAACGGCCTTGAGTAGCAACAATTAAATCGTTGTCTTTCAAAGCAATATCGGTAATAGGAACAATGGGTAAATTCAGTTGAAATGATTTCCAGTTAACACCTTGGTCGTAACTTATATACATGCCGAATTCAGTGCCAGCATATAAAATTCCTGCTACTTTTTTGTCGGCTCTAACTGCACGAGTAAAATGCATATTGTTGATGCCATTGGTGATTTTAGTCCATGTTTTTCCATAGTCGCTCGTCCTGAAAATATATGGTGCATAATCATCCAATTTATACTTGGTTCCTGCAAAATAAGCAGTACCTTTTTTAAAAGGGTCGGTCTCCACGCAATTCCACATCATCCATTTACCAGCTTCGGGTGGTGTTACATTCTCCCAATTTTTACCTCCATCTTTACTTATATGAATAAGCCCATCATCACTACCCGTCCACAACAAATCTTTTTCCAAAGTCGATTCTGTGGCAGCAAAAATGGTACAGTAATATTCAACCGAAGTATTGTCTTTGGTAATAGGGCCTCCACTAGAAGATTGACGAGATTTATCATTAGTGGTAAGGTCGGGACTGATTTTTTCCCAACTCTGTCCCTCGTTTTCAGTTACGAAAACATGATTACCAGTGGTGTACAATCGCTTGGGATTATGGGGAGAAAAGAAGATGGGGAAATTCCACTGAAAACGATATTTCAATACATCCGCTCCACCACCCATGGGATTATCTGGCCATACATCAATGGCACGATTTTCACCAGTTCTATGATCGAGACGAGATAAGTACCCACCATAATTTCCACCATAAACAATTTCTGGATTAATAGGATCGGCTGCTAAATGTCCGCTTTCAGCACCAGCAGTTGCTTCCCAATCACGCTCTGTAATGCCGGCATTTGAGGTTCTGCTCTTAATGCGAATGGTTGAGTTGTCTTGTTGCGCACCTAATATTCTATAAGGCACTGCATTGTCTGTGGTAACCCTATAAAACTGAGCAGTAGGCTGGTTCATCATCGTACTCCAATTATCACCTGCGTCAAAACTTACTTGAGCACCGCCATCATCTGCTATGATCATTCTATTGCCATCTTGTGGATCTATCCACAAATCGTGGTGATCTCCATGTGGCGTATTAATGGTTTGAAAAGTTTTACCACCATCGCGACTGCGCATTAGGTTTACGTTGGGACAGTAAATAAGGTTTTCGTTTTTAGGATCTACAAATATTTTACTATAATACCAAGCGCGCTGGCGAATATTATTATCACTGCTTGTTAAAGACCAAGTTGCTCCACCATCTTCACTCTTGTACAAGCCACCTTCTTTATTTTCTATAATGGCATATATTTTCTCTGGATTAGCCGCAGCAACCGCTACCCCTACTATTCCCCACACACCCTTAGGCAATCCCTTATTGGCTGTAATTGATTGCCAGGTTTCGCCACCATCTACACTCTTGTACAAACCACTTCCTTCGCCACCACTTTCCATACTATATGGCGTGCGCAATACCCGCCACATGCCTGCATAGAATACATCGGGATTACCGGGCTCCATCACCAAATCAGCAGCTCCTGTTTGGTTATTCACATATAATGTTTTTTTCCAGCTCTTACCACCATCGGTAGTTTTATACACGCCACGTTCTTCATTAGGTCCAAAAAGGTGACCAACAACGGCTGCCCAAACAGTATTTGGGTCGCGGGGATGTACCAGTAAACGAATTATATGCCGGCCATCTTTTAATCCAATATTTTTCCAACTACGTCCTGCATCATCACTCCGCCAAACACCACCCAACCCCTCAGCAACATTACCCCTCATCGTATGCTCACCCTCACCTATATACAAAATATTTTCATCGCTGGGTGCTACTGCAACCGCACCAATTGTGCCCCCAAAATATTTGTCCGTAATATTTTTCCAATTACTGCCACCATCGGTGGTTTTCCAAACCCCACCCCCTGTTGCGCCAAAATAAAAAGTGGTTTTATTGGTATAACTTCCTGTTGCAGCAGCACTTCTACCACCCCTGTATGGACCAATAGATCTGTATTTTACTTTAGATAAAAGCAAGGCATCCACTTTGTTTTCTTCAACAGTGGGAGCAATAGATAAACCTTTTTCTTTTTTTTGAGCAGCAGCGGCAATAGTACCCGCAATTAGCACCAGCAATAGCATTAATTTTCTCATGTCTACTTAAGTTAGACAGGTAAATTAAGCAATCGGAAGTTGCCTGCAAAAAATAACTCAACCAGCTTCTAAAACCAGCACTAAAATTTAAGTACCCTTACTTCAGTTCTTCTGTTTTTTTGGTGTTGTTCTTCGGTACACTTGGCTCCATTTTTACAAGCATTAATTAGTTTTTGTTCACCATACCCTTTTGCCACTAAACGTTTGCGTTCAATACCTTTACTTACCAAATATTCTACGGCCGCCATTGCCCTTTTTTGGGATAATGTTAAGTTGTACAAATCACTGGATCTGCTATCGGTATGGGAAGAAAGTTCTATTTCCAAAGTTGGATAATACCGTATCACCATGGCCAATGTATCTAAAATTTTAGCAGCATCGGGACGAATAAAATGCTGATTTAGATCGTAATAAATATCCCGTAAAATAAATTTATCATTCGGCTTTGGAGGCAATACTTTTAATCCAGTGAATTTTTTAATCCATTCTTCATCTGCTGGAACTTGCTTCACTTCCTTTTTATACAACTCAAGTACTTTAAAAATAGTATCATTTTTTATTTCATCTTCTCCTATCAAAACAGTATCACACAATATGCCTATCTTAACCGCCACCAATTGGTATTTACATCCCGGTTGTAAAACAAATGTGGAATAAGATTGAGCATTAGAGAATACTGCATAACTGAGTCCCGAGCATTTATTAATTAAGCGAATGATCACACTATCCAAGAATACCTGCGATGATTTATTTCTTACTTTAACCGCTAAAATACAAGGAGATGGCGCAACGATTTTCTTAGCTGGTGGAGGAATTTTTATTGCAGGGGAAGTAAAAGCATAAATATCATCAGAACCAAGACCCCCAATTCTATTAGAAGCAAAATATCCAGTTCCATTTTGTTGCAAAATAAAATGAAAATCATCGCGCGGCGAATTTACAGGGAAGCCCATATTAGTGGGGGTTGACCAATGAGATGTTGAACCTTTGGTGCTGAAAATATCAAAACCACCCATACCAATATGACCCTTACTTGCAAAATAAAGGGAACCATCTGCATTTATTATAGGATAAGCTTCATCATCAACCGTATTAATAGAATCTCCACAGTTGATGGGTTCGCCCCAGTTTCCATCAATATTTTTTATGCTATACCATATATCAGTCTTCCCAATTCCACCCGGTATATCCGCAGTAAAATACATGATATCACCATTAGCGTTTAGCGTAGGGTGACCAATATTGTATGCATTTTTATTATTGAAACTTATTCGCCATGGTTGTTTCCAATTACCATATTGGTCTTTTACCGATGCAAAAATTTCAAGCCTTCGAGAACCCACCAAATAACGTTTTTTGTATTTCTCATACAAATTATTGGCTTCTTGATAAGTCTGTGTAAAATAAACCGTGTCGTTGGCTTTGGTAAAACTAGCTGGGCCAATATGAAGTTCAGAGCGATTGATAAGTGGTGAGAAATTTTTAATTTTAATGCCCGCTACCATACCAGTATCTTTCAGTATGCCGATTCCCGTATACAAATTAAAAAAAGCATTCCCATTCCACCTGTAATCAAATGAATTTTTATTGTTTTTAACAATAGAAGCCCGAACAGAATCAGACATGAATACCACCGTGTCTTTTGCATAAGGCACCGCTCCCCAATCTGATAAACCTGAATTAAATGGTATTGCATTGCGAACTACAAAAGCAGTAGGATTTGCCATCCAAACCGGAACCATATCGCAGCCTTTTATTCTTTCGTCTATTTGTTTAGATTTACCCCATTTGCTACTGAACCATCCGTAATAATATTTTGCAGAATCACAACGACCAATCATTTTATACAAATCAGCAATTTGCAAAACTATATCGCGATGGTCGCTCGTATCTTTTTGAATAAATTGTTTGTAATTGGCAATTGCTTTGGTGTATTGATCAGTACGCTGGTAACAGAATCCAAGTTTGTAGAACCATTCGTTTTTAATTTTTTTCTGCAGCAATAACTTTTCATAAATGGGTGCAGCATAAGCATACTGAAAAGTGTAGAAACGTTGATTGGCAAGCGGCTCATATGCATCTCGCTCTTGTGCTGACAAAGAAAAAAAGCTGAGTAAATAAATGAGTATTATGCTGAAAAATTTCATCTGTATCTGTTTATTGTTTTTAGCCATGGAAATCGCTGATCTATTAAAAATATCGTGGACTATAAATTCGATTGTCTTTGCGTGCAAAACGAAGTCCAATACTTAATTCGTGAGATCCTCTTTGGTAATTGTTTAATCCATTTAACATGATATCATAGGAATACCCAATTCTAATTCTTTCATTTGCAATCAATTCCAGAATACCAGCAAATGCATCGCGATTGGTTAAGTCTTTATCCAGTCCCTGCTTGTTCCAAATACGCACACCTGTTCTATAACTTGCACCAACCCATATTTTATCTTGTAATAATAAAAAAGCATTCAAGTCGAAATTAGAAGGGCCTCTAAAATCTTCTTTCCATAAAAAAGAGGGCCTGAATTTTAAATTTTCACTAAGTGTGATCAGTGTACCAGCGGTCAAATACATATGTCGTGAACGTTCCATAGAACCGAACTTATATTGGTTCCATTGGTACCCATAATTATTTACATTTTTAGGATTCAATAAATCCATCACAGAAAAACCAATATAAGATTTAGGTGTATAGTAGTAAATACCAAAATTAGCATCGGGCACGATCCGGTTCAATCGAGCAATGGGAATGGTTTGATCATTCTCATCTACAAATTGTAATGCCGTTCCATCAATACTGTATTGAGAAGCACCGAATCCAATTCCAATACACAAACGCTTTGTATCTGTATTGTCCAGTTGAATACGATAGGCATAATTACCATAAAAAGAACTGGTATTAGTGGGACCCATTTTATCGCTCATCATTTGAAAACCCCATCCCATATTTTCATTATGACCATTGAACAATCCATCAATGCTGATACCAGCCGTTTTCGGTGACCCTGGAAATCCCACCCATTGATTTCGATAAATGGCACTCAGGTAAGTATCACCACGATAACCAGCGTAGGCGGGGTTTACAGCCAATCCATTAAAAACGTATTGGCTGAATTGAATCTGCTGTTGGGCACTTATACGGTATGCTGTTGTGGTTAATACCAATATCAGAAAGAACCTGGCCATATAACTGTATTTTGTAGACATATCTTATCGCATTATTTGAATCCACCCGCTGTATTTTTTAATTCCACCAGCAGGTAATTTTAAATCAAGTGTATAGAAATAAGTGCTCTCTGTTAAATTAGCACCATCAAACTCATTGTTGTAACTATTGCTTTGATAAATCACATTGCCCCAACGGTTGTAAATATTCAACCTACTACCCGGAAAACGTTGGATGCCCAAAATCCGGAATCGGTCGTTTTTACCATCTCCATTTGGAGTGATGGTATTGGGGATGAAAATTTCTTCCCCATTAATGGTTACCGAATTTCCAGCGCCTGTTCTTACCTCTGCAATATTATCGGTTGAATTGGCTTCTAGTTCAAACCCACTAATAGTGGCTGTGTTTTCAAGTAGCCCACCTGAATTAATCCGAACACCAGTAAGGGTCATCTTGGCTTTTTCTCCCACAAGCATATCACCAATAGTCCATGTAATTGTTTTGGTAGTAGGGTTATAAATAAAAGTCCCTTTGGTTACCACAATCAATCTCGGATCGTCTAAATTAGATTTTAATGGATCAAGTACCACTACATTGGTCGCGTTATTAGGCCCTTGATTTTCTGCTTCAATGGTAAAGCCTACTTCATCTTTAACGTTTAGTACAGTTGGGGCTTGTAGACTTTTCAACACTTTTAAGTTGATCAATAAAACAGCTTTAAAATCTAGTTTAGCAGTATCAGACAAAGCAATATCTACAGGGCCTGTTATAATGGCTGTATTATTAATCCTGCCTGTATCTGTAATCTTTAGACTGTATTTTACAGTAGCCACTTCACCCGCTGCCATAAACGGAAGATCCCAAGTAATTTGATTGGCAGGATTGCTGTAAACAGCCGTTCCACTAGAAGGAGTTGCCAATACAAGGTTACCTGTTTTAGCTGGGTTCGGTAGCAAGTCTTTCACTTGTACAGGTAATACGGAAATGACCCCTGAATTTTTAATGGTTAAAGTATAGGTAACCACTTGGCCAAGATAATAAGGCCCAGTAGCTGGATCAATTGATTTTACAATTTTAAGCGGTGGTTTCGGATAAATATTGGTGATGGCTTCACCCGCTGTATTATTACCAGTATTCGGTTCTGTTACACCAATTGGCGCAGTAATGGTTGCAGTGTTTGTAATTATTCCAGCATTGATGGCGATACCTGTAATTTCAAAAACAGCTATTCCGCCAACAGGGAATGAAGCAATGGTTGCATTTACCGTATTGCCATTGATGATGGGATTGATGCCAGTTAATCCAGCGGTTGCACTCACCATTGCAAAACTTAGGTTATTAACTGCACTAGAAAATACATCGGTAAAGTTGGCACCATCAGCGGCCGAAGGACCGTTGTTTCTGATGGTAAACCGATAGCGCAATTGATTGCCAATCAACACAATGGAAGGTGCTGCTTTACTAATTTCAATATCTACTATTCTGCTTGCTACCGTTTCTGCGGTTGCCAAAACCAATGCGCCGCCCGGTGCTTGCGCAGTAGCGGTATTGCTGATATTTCCACTAAAAGATGGATCTACCGTTCCACTCACCAATAAGCGCACCAATGGTGCAGCACCAGCAGGTATATTGGCAGTAATACTAATTGCATTTCCAATTCCATTAGCAGTGCTTACTGTAGCGCCATTGCTGCCAGTGGCCGTAAAACTCACATTACTCAATATTGAAGGAACGGGATCATTGATGGCTATATTAACTGCGTCTGAAGGACCTGCGTTGGAAATATTAATTACATAACTAAGTCTATTGCCTGCAACAACAGTAGGAGCAGCTACTTTACTAATTTGGACTGCTGTTCGTCGCGATACCACCGTATTCACAACTTCAGAATTATTCACCACACCAAAAGCGGTGGTGGCGGTGGCCCTGTTGCTTATAGTACCTGCAAAACTTGGATTGATCACCCCAGCAATCACAATATTTATTTTATTCCCAATACCTGCTGCTATATTGCCTACTAAATTGATGGTATTTCCAGTACCCGTAATGCCACTGGTTACCAACGCATTACCTGATGTATTGCTGGTCCAAGAAGTATTGGTTAATTCAGCAGGAACTATATCTGCAATGGTGAGTCCATTTGCATCCGAAGGCCCAGTATTGGTAATTTCCAATTGATAAATCATCCTTTCTCCCGCAATACCAGTACTTGCACCCGATTTTGTAATGCGAATATTCGATTGATTGGTTACTACCGTAGCGGCAGCATTTGAAACAACCGAAACACCGCCGTTGGTAACTGTTGCCGTATTATTAATATTTCCGGTGAAAGCGGCGTTTACCGTCCCATTTATTTGTACGGTGATAAAATCATTCACACCAGCAGGAATATCTGCTGCTATTTGTATATTATTTCCTGAGCCAGTTGCACCAGATATAATATTGGCTGCACCTGATGTGGTTGCGGTATAGCTTACCGCATTAATAGTTGCAGGAACCAGATCTGCAATAATTATATTTTTTGCATTAGATGGTCCCGCATTGTTTACCACTAAAGTATAAGCAATGGGCATACCCGCAGCTATATTAGCAGTACCCGATTTTACAATTTGAAGATTACTTGAGAGACTTACCGTTGTATTCACCATTGAGGAAGCAGGTGTTGGATCTACTTGTAAGGATGATGGTTTTGCAGTTGCTATATTGGTAAATACACCGCTGTAATTAGCATCTACCATACCAGTAATGGTAAGCGTAATAGCATTCGCTGCACCCACCGGAAGGTTGCCAATTATATTGATATTATTTCCCGTACCACTGGCAGCTTGCGCAGCTCCCAATGTTGCAGTTCCTTGTACAGTAGCCGTCCAGCTTATATTTTTAATTGGCGATGGAACTGTATCAGATAGTATTGCATTGAGTGCTGGTGCTGGCCCGTTGTTTACCATTACTACCGTATAAGTGATGGGTAATCCAGCTGCAATATTGGTAGGGCCAGATTTTACAATATTCAAGTCCACACTATTATTTACAATACTGGTTACGGTACTGGTTTTAGTTCCTTCAAATACTGCGGTAGCTATATTGGTTATTGCTCCAGGCGCATTGTCTGCAATGGTTCCATTAATTAAAATCCTCAATGCACCAGGGCCATTGATACTCCCTTCTACATTGGCAGTGATATCTATATTATTTCCGCTAAGTGGTGTATTGGTTACAAAATTAGTATTGGCATTGCCGGATAATTTCACCACCGACCAAGTCACATTACTAATAGCAGGAGAAACCAAATCGCTGATGGCAATTCCATTGGCATCTGACAATCCTGAATTGGTTATATCAATACTATACTGAATATTATCCCTTACATTAACCGAAGCGGGTCCGGTTTTACTCACTATTACCCCCACATTATTGGTTACCGTAGTTGCTACTATACTGGTATCATTACTGCTTACAGGATCTATAATATCCAATGGCAGTTTCACAGTTGCAGTATTGGTTATTACACCTGTACTGGCTGCAATTCCTGTAATAGTAACTTTAATACTATCGCCTACCGCAGCTCCTATATTACCCGTTACCGATACATTGTTTCCAGTAACCGTAGTAATAGCAGTTGCTGTTCCCGTGGCAACACTTGCAGCAGTTATATTGGTAATGCCTACTGGCACTAAATCAGTAATGGTATAACCAGTAACGGCAGATGGGCCATTATTCGTAACCACTAAAGTATAAACAATGGATTGATTGGTAGAACGATCTGCAGGGCCGGTTTTCACAATTCGCAAATCAGCTACTTTACTTACTACCGTTGTAATACTGGCTGAATTATTACCAGCATTGGGATCGGTATAAGCAATGGGTAGACTTACAGTTGCAGTATTAACAATTGGTGTAGCAGGTGCTGATGCACTTAAGATTCCTTTAATGGTAACTATGATATTATCGGTTGCACCCGTAGAAATATTAGCAGTTAAGGCAACCGTATTTCCAACACCAGTGGCTCCCGTTACAATAGCTGCATTGCCGTTGGCAGTCGCGCTCCAGCTTGTATTGGTAATACCTGCCGGCACTATATCTGAAATGGTAATTCCATTGGCGCTTGAAGGGCCTGTATTGCTGATGATTAAACTGTATTGTACAGGCTCACCAGCCACCAAATTCTGCGGCCCTGCTTTTTGTATGGCAATATCTGCAACTAAATTTACAACCGTATTAATGGTACTATTTACTGGAACAGCACCAGCACCTTGTGCAGTAACGGTATTGGCAATGGTTCCACTAAAAGTAGAATCAATTTTACCCGATATGAGTAAAGTAATTCTATTGCCAGCACCTGCAATAATATTCCCCGTAACAGCAACGGTATTACCCATTCCTGTTGCACCACTTAGCACCGAAGCATTTCCAATGGCAGTTGCCATCCAGCTTACTGCCTTAATGGAGGCAGGCACTATATCTGCAATGTTAATTCCATTGGCATCACTAGGGCCAATATTGGTAATATCTACCGTATAATTTATTATGGTACCAGCAGCAGCTTGCTTTGGTGCGGCTTTGCTGATTAATAAAGTAGGCAAGGTAGTTACAACAGTTACAGTAGCTGAACTTCCAGCAGGATTAGATTGATAAGTTAATGAGGCGGTATTATTCAGTGTTCCCGTAAATGCTGCGCTCACCATTCCGTTCACAGTAACCACAATGGTATTGGCGCCACCACTTGGCAAATCGGCTAAAATATTTACTGCATTTCCAGTACCTACTGCTCCATTATTTATGGTTGCAGTTCCCGTTGCAACGGCAGACCAGGTTACGCCTGTAATACCAATAGGCACTGCATCTGTAATACCAACCCCATTTGCATTAGAAGGCCCGCCATTGCTCACCGTTATGGTATAGCTGATGGGCGTTCCTGCAATGATTTTATTCGGTGCTGCTTTATTTATTTGCAGGTTTACATTATTGGTAAGGGTGGTATTCACCGTTGCCGTTGCTGGTGTTGGATCTACTTGTGATGGATCTGGTAATACTGATGCAGTATTGGTAAGCACACCCGTTGCACCTGCATTCACAGTACCATTAATAGTTACAAGAATACTATTATTTACCCCAGCATTGATACTTCCAGTCAAGTTAATATTATTACCTGTACCATTTGCAGTACCCACACTTGCAGTACCAGTAGCGACTGCCGTCCAACTCACATTTCCAATATTTGCAGGTACCAAGTCTGCAATGCTGATATTACTAGCATTCGCAGGACCATTATTCCTCACTATAATATGATAGCGTATTGGAGCACCTGCATCCGCAGTTGTTGGTGCTGTTTTCTGTATAGATAAATCAGCACTATTGTTTACAATGGTAGTAACGGCACTTTGTTTAATTCCAGCATAATCTACTTGAGCCATATTGGTAATAGAAGCACCCGCATTATTCGCAACTTTCCCTTTAATAGTAATAATGATAGAACCTGGTCCATTCACCGTTCCTTCAATATCTGCTGTAATATCTACGGTATTGCTAGATTGACTGCTATTTGCTGTGAAAACAGTTCCTGCATTACCTGTTTTAGCAATCGTCCAACTCACATTGGTAATATCAGCCGAAACCAAATCGGTAATACTCACGCCATAGGCATCACTCACGCCTAAATTATCGACTTCAATTTTGTATTCAATTTCATCGTTTACATTTACCGTAGCGGGGCCTTTTTTAGCTATTATAATATCCGTTTGTGTAGTCACATTGGTGCTAACAGAACTGGTATTATTGGTAAGATTCGGATCTGTTTGTCCCCCCGGGAGACTCACCGTAGCAGTATTAGTCAATATACCCGGTGCAGAAAGTATGCCCGTTATTTTCACTTTAATGGTATCAGTACCACTCGCAATATTTCCATTTACCACAAGTGTATTACCAGTTAAATTACTGCCAGTTACTGTAGCATTACCCACCGTGCTGGTAGTGAATGCTATACCCGTAATACTGGCTGGAATAATATCGCTGATGGTGATGCCAGTGGCGTTGGAATAACCAGTATTGGTTACCACCAATTCATAAGTAATGGATTGGTTGGTAGCTCTAGTACCTGGTGCAGATTTTACTATTTTTACATCGGCTTGTCTACTCACTGATGTAGTTGCAGAAGCAGAAGCTGGTGTTGGATCTGTGATACCTGCTC
Organism: Sphingobacteriia bacterium; assembly: GCA_031369485.1. Taxonomy (GTDB): domain Bacteria; phylum Bacteroidota; class Bacteroidia; order Chitinophagales; family Chitinophagaceae; genus Sediminibacterium. Next base: position 42,410 of record JANMOT010000027.1, on the reverse strand, counting down.
CTGCGCTTGCAGTTGCTGTATTGGTGATGGCTGTAACTGCTGTTGAGGGATCCACCGTTCCATTCACTACCAACTCAATAAAATTGGTTGCTCCTGTTGGAATATTTCCTGTTAGGTTGATGGTATTTCCCGTTCCAGTATTTACAGAAACATTAGCTCCACCATTCGCTGTTGCCGACCAACTGGTATTGATAATACTGGCTGGCACCTGATCCGCCATGGCAGTATTCACCGCATCACTCGGTCCATTGTTTCTCACAATTATGCTATACCTGATGCGCTCTCCAGCAATAATGCTGGCAGGTGCTGCCTTACTAATGGTAATATCTGCTTTGCGACTCACACTAGTAATTATGGTATCCGAACTCACTATGGGTGAACCTCCTCCACTTGCCAATGCAAAATTGCTGAAGTTGGTAGCAGTCAACCCACTGTTTACCACACCTGTTACCGCAATATTTATTTCGTTGCCAGCACCCGCATTCAGGTTTGCTCCAACACTTATGGCATTGCCCACACCCGCAGCTCCACTGTTAATTACAGCTCCACCCGTTGCAGTAGCAACCCAACTGGCATTGGTAATATTAGCAGTTACCGCATCGGTAATGGTAATACCATTGGCATTGCTGGGTCCTATATTGGTTACTTTAATATTGTAGTTAATGCTTTCACCAGCGGCAATAGCAGTTGGTCCCGATTTTGAAACAATCAATCCCGGTTGTGCCGTAACCACTGTTGCTACAACTGGTGTAGTAATTACAGTAGCGCCATTGGTGGCAGTCGCGGTATTATTAATCGTACCCACAAATCCAGGATTCACGGTGCCCGTAATAGTATAACGAATGGCATTATTGATACCTGCAGGTAAGTTTACAGTCGAGCTTATTGCATTACCCGTTCCTGTAGATCCGGCGGTAACAATTGCATTTCCCAATGCGGTAGCAGACCAACTTACACTACTGATATTATTACTAATGGCGTCTGCAATTACTACTGCATTGGCATCACTTGGTCCTGCATTATTTACAAATAGCGTATAGATAATTCTATTACCTGCCGCAAGTGTTGCTGCACCCGTTTTACTTATTTGAATATTGGTTACTTGGGTAAGATTAGTCACTACCGTTGAACTGGCTGGAGTTAAATCGGTTTGTCCCGATCCTGCAACCACGGTAGCGGTATTGCTCACCGAACCAGTGGCAGAAGAGGCCACCGTGCCATTCACCGTAATGACTATTTGATTGCCATTTCCAGATGGAATATTTACTTGTGCATTAATGGTATTACCCGTTCCATTTGCCGCCACACCTGTTGCCAGTGTTGCCGCACCTTGGGTTGCAATTGACCAAGTAGTATTTGTAATAGTAGCTGGCACCAAATCATTAATGGTGGCATTCACTGCATCGGCAGGCCCATTATTACCCACTATAATATTGTATTGAATGGCATTGCCAGCGGGGAGACTATTGGGTGCTGTTTTGCTGATGGTTAAATTCACCGTATTGTCAACCGAAGTATTTACGGTTGAGGTCTTGGTAATACTGTTAAAGCTGGCCATTGCTTTATTGGTAACAATATTAGGTGCATTGTTGGCTAGGGTTCCAGTAACAAAAACAGAAATACTACCCGCACCATTAACGGTTCCTTGAAGATTGGCGGCAATATCAATAATAGATTGATTTTGTGCTGTATTAGCCGTAAAGCTGGTTCCAACTCCACCCGTATTTTTCACTACCGTCCAGCTTATATTGGTTAAAGAAGCGGGCACGGTATCTAAAATTACTACCCCATTTGCATCGGAGAGTCCGCTATTGGCAATATCAATTCTATATTGAATAATGTCTTTTACCCTAGCGCGTGCAGGCCCAATTTTAGCAATGGTAATATTGGCTTGGTTGGTCACGTTGGTGGTAACGGTACTGATATTATTTCTGAGTGATGGATCAATTAAATCTCCTGGCGCAGTTATTCTTGCACGGTTGGTATAGGTACCCGGTGCCGTTAAAACTCCATTCACTTGAATTTTTACGGTGTCGTTAATGGCTGCACCAATATTCCCCGTAAGGGTTAATATATTACCCGTTAAATTACTGGTAAGTATGGTGGCATTGTTCACTACTGCACTGGTGAAACTTATATTACCAATATTGGCTGGAATGGTATCGGTTACCACAAAATCGTTTGCAACAGCAGGTCCCCTGTTTACCACTATAATATTATATGTAATGGTTTGATTTACTGCCCTAGAGCCGGGACCTGTTTTTACCACCCGAACATCTGCCCTGTTCACCAATGCGGTTCTTACCGTATCGGTAGCCGGTGTTGGATCGGTTGTACCCGCTGCTGGTATTGCATTGGCAATATTTACCAGCGTGCTGGCAGTAGCATTTGCTTTTACCGTTCCCAATACCGTAATATCAATTTTATCGGTTGTTATGGTGTTGTTTGAAATAGTAGCGGTTACACTAATATTATTCCCTGTTCCTGTTGCACCCGTTAATATGGTTGCACTGCCAGAGGCAACAGCCGTCCAGCTTACATTGGTAATATCGGCTGGTACTATATCGGTAATACTTGCATTGGATGCCAATGAAGGCCCTTGGTTTCTAGCAGTGATGGTATAACGTATGGCACTACCCGCAGAAATGGTTTGTGGTCCAAATTTGGTGACGGTTAAATCAGCCGTTTTATTTACGGTAGTTATATAAGGATTACTGCTGATGGTGGGTGATCCGCCGCCGCTTACTGTGGCCGTATTGCTAATGGTTCCACTATAAGATGAATCCACCATTCCAGTAATAACTACATCAATTTTACTGATGGCTCTAGCGGTGATATTTCCAGTAACGCTAATTGCATTTCCGGTTCCTGTAGCTCCAGTCAACACTACTGTTCCAGCTCCATCTACTACTGTTCTCCAACTTACATTTTTAATATTGCTATTTACTAAGTCAGTGATGGTAATACCACTGGCATTAGAAGGGCCGCTGTTGGTAACGGTTACTGTATAACTGATTCTTTGCCCTGCTGAAATCTGTGCCGGTCCTGCTTTTATAATTTTTAGTCCCGGTGTAATATTCACCGATGTTGCAACAGGATTGGAAGTTGCAATGGGTTGGCCAGGAGCTTGTGCGTAAGCTGTATTATTCAACACCCCACTAAATGATGCTGGTACAATTCCGCTGATGGTAATTATTACTGCATTGGCATTCCCAGCAGGAATGTCTAAATTTCTTCCTACAATCCTATTCCCACCATCATTACCAGCACTGCCAATAGCAGCGGCACCAAGTGTTTGTGTGGTTACTGTAACATTGGTAAGCACAGATGCTAGGGTATCTCTCACTACCACATCGTATGCATTACTTGGACCATTATTTACCACCCTAAGTGTATAGCTTATTTGCTCGCCGGCACTAAGGGTTGCGGGAGCGCCTTTAGTGATGGAAATATTTGGACTATTGGTTACCGTTGTAGTAGTTCTGTTGCTATTTGTTGGCGTTCCTCCTGGAATACGGATATTCGCAATATTATTGATGGTACCTGTAGCAGCAGGATTTACTATTCCGTTCACCGTAAGTACAATGGTATTGGCAGTTCCTGTAGGAATATTAGCAACCAATCCCACAATATTTCCGCTACCTGTTGCTGCGCCTACTATACTAGCAGTACCAGTAGTAACGGCAGTCCAGGTTAAATTGCTAATGGTATTGGTGATGGTATCTGCCAACAAAGCCCCAAACGCATCAGAGGAGCCCGCATTTCCTGCTACTATTGTAAATGAAATGGGCGCACCTGCCGCTACAGTTGTTGGTGCCGATTTGCTGATGGTTAACCTCGGTTGGTTCAATACTTTGGTGACAGTTTGAGCCGTTACCGCTGTTCCTACTGCTGGTGTTGCGGTTACCGTATTTACTATATCTGCAAGCTGAGCAGATGCTACAAAACCACTTACCACAATTGAAATGCCATTGGCATTGCCTGCGGGAATATTTCCTGTCAGCGCAATTGTATTACCAGTACCCGCTGGCACACTTGCTGTTGCAAGATTTTTGGTAACCACCGACCAACTCACATTTTGTATGGCAGCAGGAACATTATCCAGAATAGCAATATTGGTGGCATTGGATGGGCCAGAATTAATAAGCTCAATGGTGTAAGTAATACCTTGCCCCGCCACCACTGTACTAGATGAAGGGCCGGCTTTTACAATCTGCAAGCCAGTGATGGTCTGCACCTCCGTTACGGTTGTATTAGAAGGAATGGCCACACTGCCTACTGGTGTTACAGTAGCGGTATTGTTTATAGTACCAGTAGCAGCGGGATTAATAGTGCCGTCAATGGTGAGTATCAATCTATTGGCTGAACCAGCAGGTATAGTGGTATTGAAATTAATATTGTTTCCAGTTCCTGATACTGTTGTTACAGTAGCAGACCCCTGTACTAAATTGCTCCACCTAATATTAGTGATATTGGCAGGAACTATATCGTTGATGGCCGCATTAATAAGATCGCTCGGCCCATCATTATCAATCGTTAACTGGTAACGAATAGCACCGCCAGCGGCTGCAACCGCAGGAGCTGTTTTTACAATGCGGAGTGCGTGTATTGGATTTCTGGTATCCGTATCGGTAACGGTATTAGTGCCCGGTGTGGTATTGGTTACGCCAGCAGGGAAAGTTACGATTGCGGTATTGGCAATGGTGCTACTGGTAAAATTAGAAGGCACTAATAAAGTAACGGTATAAACAATACTCGCCCCGTTTGGAATATTTACCAATTGTGCAATACCACCTATTCCTGTATTGGCAGGTATTACAGCCCCATTTTGAGTGGTTGCAGTCCAGCTCGCACTGGTAATACCCGCAGGCAGCGGATCTGCAAAACTGCCACCTAATACATCTGAAGGGCCATTATTGGTCACGGTAATCGTATATACCAACGGATTACCGGGCGCAAAACTGCTAGCACCATTGGTCTTGGTGACTACAATAGAAGCTGCTTTATTTACATTGGTAATATCTGTTGCAGTTGCAGGAGAAGGATCTGTTGTTCCTGCTGGAGGTGTTGACGTAACGGTATTGGTGATGGATGATGCAGAAAAAGCGGGACTCACCGTTCCCACTATCTTAAGCGTAGCTGCGCCAGCAGGAGCCAATTGCAGTCCCGTCCAACTATTGGTAGCAGCCGTATAAACACCACCTGATGGTGTGAAACTGGTGGGCGTAAACCCAATGGGTAAATCGTCTTTTACTAAAAAGCTTTCTGAACTTCTAATGGTAGAAGGGCCATTATTGGTAACCGTAATAGTATAGGTAAGTGCGCTTCCTGCCACTACTGGCTTGGGCGAAGCTGTTTTGGTGAGCGTTAGATCTATTACCCCGGGTGTAATATTCACTGTTACTGTTGCAACGGAACAAAGTGGGCCAGGATCACAAATAGTATATTTAAACGAGTCCACCCCTGTAAATCCGGGGTTGGGGGTATAAGTATAGGTTCCATTTGCATTTAAAACCACCGATCCATTTACAGGATTTGCTGCAGGAGTGGTTTGAACCGTTAGGGGTTGACCTTCAATATCACGGTCATTGCTACTGAGGTTGCCAGTTACGGGAACGTCTCTTACAGTACTTGCATTGTCATTCACCGCAATAGGAGGATCATTTATAGGATTTACGGTAATGATTAATCTAGCCGTTGTACAAGCACCCGTAGGATCACAAACCCTGTAGAATAAAGTATCGTTGCCATTAAAATTGGCATTGGGAATATACCTAAATGTGCCGTCGGCATTTACAACTACGGTACCATTGGAAGGAGCAGTAGCCAAAGAAAAACTAAGTGCATCTCCATCAAAATCACTGGTATTAGCAGCCAAAGCACCATTTAATGGATTGTCTTCATTTACCGTTGCTGTAGTATTGTTGGCTGTAGGGGCACAGTTGTTTCTGGTTACAATTACCGTGTCGGTACATGCTCCATTGGACAACACAAATTTATAGGCCCCTCTTGTTAAGAATCCACTTATAGCACCCGCATTGGTGATGGCTGCATTGGCAGGATTACCAGCAACGGCTGTCCACAGTTCACCAGCACTTGCCGCAGTAAGTGAAGCTGAAGTAACACAACTGATGGCAATATCAGCACCCGCATTTACAGTGGGTAAATTATTAATGGTGACAGAATTGGCACTTGCCGCGCAACTACCATTGCTGATAGTCCAAGTAAAAATATAAGTACCAGCAACCATTCCAGTCACGCCCGTAACAGCCGATGATATGGCGGTAATATTTGCGGTATTGGGGCCACTGGTCAGCGTCCACAAACCAGTACCGACTAACGGTGTATTAGCAGAGAGGTTTACACTGCTTGCATTACAAAGATTTTGATTGGAACCTGCAATAGCTGCAGTAGGCAATGCTTGATTGGATAAACCAATATCTGAGCTGGTTGATGTACAACCTGCATTGCTAATGGTCCACCTAAGATTTGCAATAGATCCCGCTGGTACCCCACTAATGGTGGTGCTTGCATTGTTCACATTTGCAATGGTAGCAGTTCCATTAACCACAGACCACACTCCTGTTGTTCCAGTTATTGCGGCATTCGCCGTTATAGAGAAATTACCATCGTTGCATTTTATTTGATTCGTTCCAGCAATAGAAGTGTTGGGCGCAATTTTATTAATTAAAGTAATATCACTGCTGCTGGCTGCACATATTCCGTTGGTGATAGTCCACCTTAACACTACAGTTGTGCCTGCAGTAACTCCCGTAATAGTAGTGGTTGGCGAAGCAGGGGTAGTGATGCTAGCAGCACCACTTACAATAGTCCATAAACCAGTACCCACCAGAGGCGCATTAGCAGCCATGGTGAAACTACCATTGCCACATTGTGTTTGGTTACCACCAGCTATAGCAGTGGTAGGATTGGCTTGGTTGTTGACCGTTACGGTAGAAGTAGAAGCGGCGCAAATACCATTGGTAATTGTCCATACCAGTACCGCACTGGTACCAGCAGGAACACCAGTAACGGTGCTGGTTGCAGAACTAGGTGTGGTAATGTTAGCAGTACCCGATTGTAGGGTCCACAAGCCATTCCCTACAGATGGGGTATTAGCAGCAAGTGTAAATGAACCGCTATTGCAGTTTTGTTGATTAGCCCCAGCTACCGAAGTAGTTGGTGTGGCCAAGTTGGAGAGACTAATATTGGCTGAACTTGGCGTACAAATTCCGTTGCTTACCGTCCACTTCAAAACAGCGGTTGAACCAGCTGGAACACCCGTTACAGTAGTGGTTGCAGAACTAGGAGTGGTAATAATAGCAGTACCACTTACCAAGCTCCATAAACCGGTACCTACAGATGGGGCAGTTGCGGCTAAAGTAAATGCACCATTATTACACTGGGTTTGATTAGCACCCGCAATGGCAGCACTAGGTGCTGCTGTATTGTTTAAGGTAATAGTTGATTCTGATGCAGGGCAAGTGCCATTGCTTACCGTCCATTTTAAAACAGCACTTCCACCAGCAGGAACGCCCGTTACCGATGTGGTAGCAGAAGCTGGTGTTGCAATATTAGCTGTACCTGAAACCAAGGTCCATAAACCAGTACCAGCTGTGGGTGTATTAGCGGCCATGGTAAAATTGGCTGAATTGCATTGGGTTGCACTTACAACAGCAGCCACACTGGTTGTTGGAAGGGCAAAAATAGTGACAGTATTGTCTTTTATATTATTACATCCTACGCCAGAGGGGGCTGAATTACATTCATTTACCGGGTCGGTAGGTGGTGCAGGATCAGGATTACTGGCATCGGGATCGGTCACGTCACTGGGGCGTAAAATTCTGGCAGATGTATTCAAGTTATTACCTGTGGGCCAAGAACTAACAGTGCCTTTAATGATATAAGTAATTTGAGCACCATTGTTAAAAGTGGTGAGGGTATCGTTGTATATATTACCCGTAAAAGTTCCACCAATACCCGTTGCAATACCCGTATTAAGGGTTGCAGATATCACTTGAAGATTGGTAAGATTGGTGGGTGTTACAAAACTAATTTTACTCAATGGAGCATCATCGGGGCCATTATTTTTTGCTACAAACGTATAAGTAATATCACTGCCTACGCAGGTATTGGTGGGAGAACCAGTAAGGCTCACCATTTCTAAATTGGCTTCTTTGGTAATTAAAGTGGTAACAACTGTGATAGGGGAACTGTACACAAAGGCCCAGGTATCCATTAAACGAAAGTTACCAAAACCTTGGTTGTTGCTTGGAATATCTTGAGAACCATTTTTCCATTTATGTCCATTGGTAGCACTATTAATGCCAGGATCTGCCGATGCATCTAAGGGGCTAGAAGTATTGGCATCTGCACTAACTGGGTTATTAGAAGTATTTAGGAGTTTGGTATCATTCCAAAAGACAGTATTAGAGGGTGCGCCTGAACCGTTTTCTCTGGTAATGACTAAGCCATTGATATTTTCTTCCGCATCAAATAAAGGAAAGTGTACTTCACCTGCAAAAGTTACTACCTCCACACTTAAAGGAGTGCCACTGGGCATAATGGCGCCCAATCCATTTTTCCCACTCCAGTAACGACTATTAGGGCCCGCAGCGGCAGTTCCTGTTAAAACCGTATCAATGGCATCAGTATAAATACCATTGTTATTGCCATCAATTCTAATGCGATAACTTCCATTTTGATTGGCAGTAAAATTTATAAAGCCCCCACTTATTGGTGGCGTTCCACCAAATCCGTTCTGCCCTTCTAGCCCAACCAAGCTAACACCTGTAACGGAGGGATTTACTGGCGGGGTTAACAACCAAGTATTCACCGCTGCCGTTAAAAAAACAGTTGACGTAGTGGGTAAATCATTGGCAGGTGTAGTAAAAAATAGTTTGTGGGTTACATTCGATACATCATCTGCTAAATCGGGATTGTGAACGTCTAATCCAGTGGCAATAAAACTTCCATTATCTGTACTATTGGCACTAATATAAGATGGTGGGCCACTTGCACCACCAGGCTTTCGCACCCCTTTATTGTTTACAAAAAACTGAAATCCAAAAGGATCCAATCCATTGGTATTTACCGAATATCGATATCCATCTCTGGTTTGAGCGTATAGCGTACTCCACCAACTGCCTGTACCAAAATTAAAAGCACCCATATTACCCCTTACTACGGTCATATAAGCGCGGCCAGGAATGGCTGCTGATGCAGTACCCACCGTAACATCCCATGCGGCAATGGTGGCAGAGCTATTGTCCCAAGCATTTCCTACCAAAGCAAAACTTGGGTTTGCAGAGCCATTGGCTATAAACTGAATTTTCCAAATACCAGTAGTCCCCACAGCCACCGTAGCAGGGGTATATCCTCCCGCTGTAAAGGTAGAAGGGCCATTTAATTCCTTGGTTCTGGTATCTATTAATCCAACTGAACCGTTTGGTATAAAAGTAGTAACGACACCTGTAGGAGAAGTGACAATAATTTTCCCAGGCGCAACATCCAATGCATTCGATCCTAGGTATAATATTTCTCCACTTTTTGCATAAGCATATACAAGGGAACCATCAGCAATATAAGCTCTTCTAGCAGCAGCGGGTGATGAAGTAGGAAACAAATTCTTACTTCCCTCTGCCCATGCTAGTACGGGTATGCTAAGCACTATAAAGAAACAAAAACGCAATAGAAACGAACGTAAGTAGGATTGGTACATAACTGATTATTGGATGGCTATTCAGAACTACTATGAATTTAATATCATTTTCAATATATTCGACCAATTGTTAATGAAAACTATAATATTCATCATTTTTACTACAACTGAATAGGTTGATATATAAAAAATGTTAAACTATTGCCATAAAACTACTTACTTACAACCTCATTCTATATTAATGCAGACAAATACACTCAAAATTACCAGCCAGTTGGTAGATATTTTAGCCAAATCCATCTATCCTGCTACCATCACTGTAAAAAATGGACTCATTCACGCCATTGAGCGTTGCCCAGAAACGACAGGACTTACTGGGTTTATTTTACCCGGTTTTATTGATAGTCACGTTCATATTGAAAGCAGCATGCTGGTACCCAGTGAATTTGCTCGGCTCGCTGTTGTACATGGCACCGTTGGCACAGTAAGTGATCCCCATGAAATTGCCAATGTTTGCGGTATGGAAGGGGTTAGATTTATGATGGAAAACGGAAAAAAAACACCTTTTAAATTCAACTTTGGCGCACCCAGTTGTGTGCCTGCTACCAGCTTTGAGACTGCTGGCGCTGCCATTAATTCGAATGATATTATTCAGTTATTGGCCAACCCCGAGATTAAATACCTCTCAGAGATGATGAATTTTCCCGGCGTGCTGCACCAAGATCCTGAAGTGATGAAAAAAATTGCAGCAGCACACCGGGCTGGTAAGCCCATAGATGGACACGCTCCCGGCCTCACTGGCGCCGCCGCCAAACAATATATTGAAGCAGGAATTTCTACCGACCACGAATGTTTTACCGCCGAAGAAGCAGTAGATAAACTAATTCACGGAATGAAAATCATTATTCGCGAAGGCAGTGCTGCCAAAAACTTTGATGCCCTTGTAAACCTTATCGACGATCATCCGAATAGCATTCTTTTCTGTAGCGATGATAAACATCCAGATAGCTTGGTAACTGGACATATCAACCAACTCTGCGCCAGGGCTGTAGCCCATGGTGTGAACCTTTTTAATGTACTCAAAGCCGCCTGTATCAACCCAATCCTACATTATAAACTCGATATTGGTATGCTTCGTATAGGTGATCCCGCAGATTTTATTCAGGTTACCAACCTCGTAGATTTTAAAGTAGAACAGACTTATATCAACGGAGTTGCCATGCTACAAAATGGCGTTTCTTCCATTCCTTCCGTCACCGTAAACCCCATCAATCGTTTTCACTGTAAAAAAATAACCGCCGCCGATCTGGCCATCCCCTTTAATGAATATCCAGTTGTGGATGAACTTATTCCCGTTATTGCTGCACTAGATTCACAATTAATTACCCATCAACTGAACCTGAAAGGCAAGCTGGTAAATAATAATTGGGTATCTGATACCGAAAGCGACTGCCTTAAAATGGTCGTGGTAAATAGGTACCACCCCGCCCCTATTGCCAAATGTTTTATCAGCAATTTTCAGTTGAAAACCGGAGCCATCGCTTCTACCGTTGCACACGATAGCCACAATATTGTAGCCATCGGAGTAGATGATACATCATTGGCAGCAGCCATTAATTTGGTAATTGAAGCCCAAGGTGGTGTGAGTTGTGTAGATGGGAAAAATAAAACTTTACTCCTTCCACTTCCTGTTGCTGGATTAATGAGTACCGAAGATGGTTACCATGTTGCAGCTCAATACACCGCTATTGATGCATTGGCTAAAGAAATGGGATCCACCCTTTCTGCTCCTTTTATGACGCTCAGCTTTATGGCTTTACTGGTGATTCCTCATTTAAAATTGAGCGATAAAGGCCTCTTCGATGGAGATCGTTTTGCCTTTATCAATCCCGCACACTAAGGGCATCTCGCAATCCATTGCCTACCAAATTAAAAGCCAATACCAATAACATAATGGCAATACCAGGCGCCAATGCCAACATGGGATTATGGGTGATAATAAAATTGTAGTTCTCTTTAATCATCAGTCCCCAACTGGGCTGTGGTGGCTGTACACCCACACCCAAAAAACTAAGCCCCGCTTCCATTACTATAGCCGATGCAAAATTACCAGCAGCAATCACCATTATAGGGCCAAAAATATTTGGTAAAATATGCCTCACAATCGTTCTGGTATGCGAATACCCCAATGCCTTGGTGGCTGCTATATATTCCATTTCGCGAATACCCATAACTTGACCTCGCACCAACCTAGCAATATTCACCCACATCGTTAACCCTACTGCAATAAATACCTGCCAAAAACCTTTTCCCAATGCCAGCGTAATGGCAAATACCAACAACAAAGTGGGTACACTCCAAATCACATTTATAAACCACATAATGGCCTCATCTACCCATCCCCTGAAATAACCAGCTACCGCTCCCAGAAAAATACCAATGCTGAGCGATAATAATACCGCTATCATACCCACCGCCAAACTCACCCGAACACCAATCATTAATCGGCTCGCAATATCCCGTCCAAACTTATCCGTACCTGCATAAAAACGAATGGTTTTAACCATCGGCGCACCCAATGCAGCCAAGGGCATTTCTTGCTTTTCTGCAATACCATCGTCAATAAACTTATCAAAATAAATGCGATCACCCTGAATATGATAATGATTAATCGGTATAAAATCAACCGCGTCTGCTTTGCCTGAAATCAGTTGTCCCAAAAAATTAACGGGCATAGGAAGCACCTTCTTTTTTACCTGTAAAAATTGAAGTGTGAAGCCAGGTTTCTTACTCCCAATTTCTGGAATCATGCGGTTGGCATTGGGCGAACCATCGGGCGCAATTGTATAAGCAAATACTGCAAGTAACAAACTCAGTACAATCAGTATCATACCTAAGCACGCCGTTTTGTTGCGCAGTAGTTTGGTAAAAAAACTTGGAGCCGTTGAAACCATGATTATCTAAAGTAGTTTATATTAAGCAACCCATCATTGAACCGTTCTATTCTTCCACCTGTATTTACCAAATTTACCCAACCAGCCAGCAATTACCGTATAAAAAATATGCAAGGGCTGCATCAATGGAAAATACAAAAGCGTTTGCTGTAATCCATAAAATCTAGCCACAGGCTGCATAAATAATAACTCCACCAAGGTTTTAATCCCTATAAAATAAAGCACCCAATACCACAGCCCTTCCGTGAAAAATGCAGCCACAACTCCCACCAATAATGCCGCATTAAATGAATACACCAAGGCCAATACCCAAAATATACTTTTCTCTGCATAGCTATCGGCCTTACTGGCCCACCTTATTCGCTGTTGCAAAAAAGCATTCCAATTGGGCATGGGTGCAGTCTCCACAATTACTTTGGGGGAAAACAAATAACCCAAACGATTGGGGTACTGCTGTTTAATTTTATGCATCAACAACATATCATCTCCACTTGCCAAATGATCAATGCCTTTAAACTGACCGACTGCATAAAATGCAGCTTTTTCATACGCAAGATTAGCACCATTGCACATACTGTGGTAACCAGCAGCAACGGCTGCGGCTGTAATGCCTTGGAGACTGATGAAATCGAGCGACTGAAATATGCCGATTACATTTTTCAGTTTGGTAAACATCACTGGTGCGGCTACCAATACTGGTTTTTTTTCCTGAATAAATTGATCCAATAAAAACAGCCAATCTACTGGCAACAAACAATCCGCATCGGTGGTAACCATCCAGTTGCCCTTGCTCTGCGCTACCGCAATTTCGATGGCTCTTTTTTTATACGCATTAATTACTTTACCATCTAAATGATCGGCTAGGTTAATCAATTGAATAAAAGGATATTTCAAAGTAAATTCAGTTACTATAGCAGCCGTATCATCGGTTGAATAATCATTTACAACCAATACCTCTGTGAACGCTACTGGGTAATTTTGTTGTAAGATGGTATTTAGGCAAGCACTTATATTCTCGGCCTCATCCCTTGCCGGAATAATAATACTGAAATAAGTAGCCGACGGCAATGGCTGAATTGGCTCGTATATTTTCAACCGCCTAAACCAGTAACGGTACACCAAAATCAACCCAGAATATGCAGCCGCAAGTATTCCCAATATCACTGTGAACAATCCTACCATGGTAAACAAAGAAAAGATAATTCCAGCCGCTGTTACCCCTTTTTTAAAATTTTCTTGGTAGAATCAAATAAACTAAGTTATTTTGATAATAGTTGCATAACTAACTATATGATAAACAACCATTTTAGAAGAGGAGAATTGTACAGCGTTATTAACGGTATGGCTTCAACCGCCGTTGCCCGGAGATTGCAGAAAAATTTCCGCAATGCTGGCCTCGATATCACCATCGAACAATGGAGTGTACTTTATCATTTGTGGAAAGAAGATGGACTGAGCCAGCAAGAACTCTGTGTTCGTACTTTTCGCGACAAGCCCAGTATTACCCGATTGATTGATAATTTAGAAAAACAATCCCTCGTTAAAAGAGTTGCTTCGCCCACCGATAGAAGAATCAACCTAGTTCAACTTACCGATGCGGCATTGGAATTGCAGCATATTACCATCGACCTCGCCAACCAAACCATGGCAGAAGCATTGGTTGGTGTAGAGAAGCATGAAATTGAAATGGTGAAATCGGTTTTCCAAAGGGTATATGATAATTTAACCATGGCCACCCACGAAGTTTTATAACTTAATAACTCAATAACTCAATAACTCAATAACTTAATAACCAACCCATGCAAGCCACCAACACAACCACAGCCTTACAAGGCGGCGAATGGATCATCAAAGAGAGCAATCCTTTCGAGACTTTTATTCCCGAAGATTTTAACGAAGAACAAACCATGGTATTGGAAATGTGCGACCAGTTCTTGTCCACTGAAATTCTACCTATTGTAGATAGAATAGATAAAATGGAACCTGGTTTGATGCCCTCCCTTATGGAAAAAGCGGGAGAGCAAGGCTTACTCTCTACTTCATTCCCCGAAGCCTACGGTGGTCTCGGTAAAGATTTTATTACGGCTACTATTGTAAACCAAGGTCTCGGAGGTGGTTACTCTTTTTCCGTTGCTGTAGCTGCTCATACGGGCATTGGCTCCTTACCTATTTTGTATTTTGGAACAGAAGAACAGAAATTAAAATATATACCCAAGCTTGCAAGTGGTGTTTGGAAAGGGGCTTATGGACTAACAGAACCTAATAGTGGTAGTGACGCACTGGGTGCTAAAACATCAGCCAAGCTGAGCGATGATGGGAAATATTATTTGTTGAATGGACAGAAATGCTGGATCACCAATGGTGGTTTTGCAGATGTTTATACTGTTTTTGCAAAAATTGACGGCGACAAATTCACTGGATTTATTGTAGACCGTGGCACTGAAGGTTTTACACAAGGACCCGAAGAACACAAAATGGGTATCAAAGGTTCTTCTACCGTACAACTTTATTTTCAGGATTGTAAAGTGCCAGTAGAAAACGTATTGGGCGAAATAGGTAAAGGTCATATCATTGCTTTTAATATCCTCAATATTGGTCGCTTAAAATTATGCGCAGCCACTTTGGGTGGGGCTAAAAAAGCAACTACCACCAGCATTCAATATGCTATTGACAGAGAGCAATTCAATATCTCTATTTCAAAATTCGGTGCCATCAAACACAAAATGGCTGAAATGGCCATCCGCATATGGGTGGCAGAATCTGCACTCTACAGAACTGCAAAATGGATTGACGATAAAGAGCATGAACTGGCTACCAACGGCAAATCATTTGCACAAGCACTCTTAGGTGCTGCTGAAGAATATGCTATTGAATGTGCCATCTTAAAAGTATTTGGTAGTGAAGTGCTTGATTTTGTAGTAGATGAAGGCGTACAAATACATGGTGGCAATGGTTTCAGCGATGAATATATGATTTCAAGGGCTTATCGCGATAGCCGCATCAATCGAATTTATGAAGGGACCAACGAAATCAATCGCCTACTAACCGTTGATATGGTATTGAAGCGCGCCATGAAGGGCAAGCTAGACTTGATGGGACCTGCTATGGCCGTTCAAAAAGAATTGATGAGCATTCCTGAATTTGGTGGCGAAGATGAAGGCGTTTATGCTGCTGAATTAAAAGCCATTACCAACTTTAAAAAAGCCATCCTAATGGTTGCTGGTGCAGCAGTACAGAAGCTCATGATGCAACTGGACAAAGAACAAGAAATTCTAATGAATATTGCCGATATGGCCATTGAAGTTTTTCATGCAGAAAGTGCCTTACTGCGTGTAATGAAACTGGCCAATAGCAAAGGAGCTAACGAAGTGGGTATTCAAGCCGATATTATGAAGACTTATATTTATGATGCTGCTGACCGCATTAACAAAGCTGGTAAAGACGCGTTGAATAGTTTTGCCGATGGCGATGAACTTCGCATGATGCATATTGGACTAAAACGCTTTACCAAAGTAGCTCCATTCAACACCAAAGAATCGCGGAGAAGAATTGCTGATCAACTTATTGCAGATAAGGGATACTATTTTTAACGATTGCTGGCTGATATACACCACCCCATTGCATGAATTTGTAATGGGGTTTTTTATGGCAATTACGGATCAATGATTACCTTCAAAAAATGAAAGCTCTCTTTTTTGTTATTGCCCTTTTTATTAGTCATGCTTTATTAGCGCAAATCATTACTCCTACTGGGTTTCGCTACGGTAGAACCACGGGTAAATTACCCGCACTGGGATATGGTATGGGAGCAGATAGACTGGGCGGCGCTAAAATGGGCTATATTGATACCAATATTTTATTAAAAGTGATTGATTCTACCAACGATCTTTATACCGTTCAACTCTCTAAATTTCATACTGCTTTTTTAGAAAAAATATACCTGAAAGCGGATACCGCTTCTCCCTTAAAAAAGCCATTTTACCTTACTGGTTCTTTTCTTGCAAAAGGTGATTCTGCTTTTGATTATCTCAATATCAACCTAGAAGAAAAATTGCCTTATAAAACCTGGATGGAAATAAATCCAGCCCGTATTGTGGTTGATATTTATGGGGTACAAAGCAATACCAACTGGGTAACGCAATTGAGTTCACTTAAAGCCATAAAAAATGTTTACTACCAGCAAGTTGAAGATGATATTGTGCGGGTAACCATTGAGTTGAACCACCAGCAGCATTGGGGTTATAATTTGAGTTATAAAAATAAAACACTGGTAGTAAAAGTAAAACGCCAGCCTGAAATATTAGATATTCGTAAAATGATGATTGCCATTGATGCCGGACACGGTGGCACTAATACTGGTGCGGGGGGTGTGCTGCTAAAAGCATCTGAAAAAGAACAAACCTTATTATTTGCGAAAGCATTGGAGCAATCGCTGAAGAAAATAGGGGTGAAAAATATCATCATTACGCGCAATTCAGATACTACAATTGACAATAAAGACCGGATTATTTTTTTACAAGAAAAGAATCCCGACCTCCTCATCAGCCTCCACTTAAACTCCAGCACTAAAGCAGATATTAAGGGCGTAAGTACTTATTATAAGCATATTGGTTTCAGGCCATTATCACAGCAAATATTAAAGCGGATGTTGGAACTAAAGCTGGACGAATTTGGCAATATTGGTCACTTTAATTTTGCCCTAAATGCGCCCACCGATTTCCCCAACTGCTTGGTTGAAATAGCTTTTCTGAGTAATGAAGCAGATGAAAAAAGAATTGTAAACCCCGTTTTTAAAAAAGAGGTAGCGAGTAAAATTCAGTTGGGAATAAAAGATTGGTTGAAGGGTTTATCTTCTGATTTCCACCCGAGTACCCACGGGAAGAAGCTCAAATAGTTCCTGCACATATTTATTTTTGGTGCTGATGCATCCTTCAGTCCAGTTGCGGTATTGATCAATAGCGTAATCATCGTGAGGCACGGTACCATGAATGCCAATATCTCCGCCTATTCTGGCGTTGGCAGGAATTAAGCCCGCTGCTTTTCGCTCGTTGAATTTTAAATAACTATCTGCAGTTGGGTAATCAATCAGCATGAAACGTTCCCATTTAGCATGAACCCTTTTTCCAGTGATGTGAAAAATACCTTCGGGTGTTTTTCTATCGCCTTCCATCATTTTATCGCCCATGTCTTTACTGCCAAATACAACGGGATAAGAAGCCAGCCACTCCCCATTGGCTTGGTACACTTTTAATTGGTATTCGCTTTTAATAATATATACGGAATAAGTATCCTTGCCTGCCTTAGCAAGATCAATAAAGCGGGGTTTTTTAAAGGAAGTGCATAGGAATACAACTGCCAAAAAAACTATTTTATAACCAATCAATCGCATACCAATAAAAGAAGTTTACGATTGAAAAATACATAAAAGATAGCAGATCAAGTGTTAATTTTAGTATTGCCAGCGCAATATATTATTCTATAAACTTGTATCCTACGCCTCTTACAGAGTGAAAGTATTTGGGGCTGCGACTGTCTTCTTCAAAATATTTACGGAAGCTTAATATAAAATTATCGATGGTTCTGGTAGTAGGATAAACATTGTAACCCCATACTACTTGCAGAATCTTTTCCCGTGGTACTACTTCTCCTTTATTTTCTATCAACAATTTCAGTAATAGTGCTTCTTTTTTACTAAGGTTGATGGTAAGGCCATTCCAAGTAATTGAATCTTGTGCTTTAAAATCAATTAGGTTGTTCCCAAATTTATATTGATCGCCAATAGATTCTTTTACCAATATGCGTTTATTTTTTTCAATTAGTTTGGCAACACGAATCAGCAGTTCTTCTAAATTAAAAGGTTTAGAAAGATAATCGTCAGCTCCTTTTTTTAGTCCCAATACTTTATCAGCAGGTGCATTTTTTGCACTCAGCATTAGGATAGGCACATTATTATTGTGTACTCGTATATTTTCGGTAATGCTTATGCCGTCTAATTCAGGCAGCATAATATCCATAATAATCAGATCAAAGTAGGCATTGGCAATTTGGCGCAGTGCTTCATTGCCATCGTAGGCAGAGCTTACTTCATAGCCTTCCATTTCTAAGTTCAGCCGAAGTGCTTCGTGCAGATTCAGTTCGTCTTCAACTATTAGTATATTAGCTTTATCATCTGTCATCATACTTAAATATTACGGCAAAAATACTTCCGTTTGGTTGATTGTCTGTCACAGTAATGTTTCCATTGTGTGCATCTACAATTTTTTTACAGAGATAGAGGCCCAACCCTGTTCCCTGTGCTTTGCGAATATTTTCATTACCACTGCGATAAAACTTGTCGAATATTTTTTTCTTTTCCAAGTCAGTAATGCCCGCACCTTTATCAGCAACCGATAGTTTTATGGTTCCGTTAGCAATAGAAAGTGATACGTTAATGGCTTCCTCTTTGGGTGCATATTTAACAGCGTTCTCTAATAAATTGTTTACGAGCATTTGCAATAAAAAAGAGTCGCCTTGTAAAAAAGCATCTTCTTGAATTTGTTCAGAAAAAATACGGTCGGCAAACCTAATTTTACAATCGTCCACCCCATTCTCAAGCAGGTCGGTCATGTTAATTTTCTGTGTAACGGCAGCATAACCACCAGCATCTAGTTGTGAGGCGAAGAGGATATTATTACAAAGAATATTCAGGCGATTGGCTTCGTATAAGGTATTGGCAATAAGTTTTTCTTGTTTATCCGGATCTAGTTTTCTTTTTTGCAGGGTTTGAAGATTCAGTTGGGCAATGGCTATGGGGGTTTTAAGTTCATGGGTAATGGCCATCATAAAATTCTGCTGTTGCGCTGAGAATCTAAACTGTTTGCGGGCGGCTTGGTACACAAAAACGGCTCCTACTAATATTAAAGCTAAAAATGTAGCCCCTTCACCAATATATTGAGCGGACTTTCGGTTACTGGTTTCTATAATAGTATTGGCTTGACTATAATAAGCAGGATTGTCTTTTTTTAATTCATTCAATCGAATATTGCTGATGGCCGTATTCTGTTTTTCCAGCGCAATATACCACCAGCCAAGGGCAGCAATCATGTACACAAGCAAGAACCAATACACAACAATTACTGGAGCTAATTTGGGTGGTTTTAAGGGAATCATGGTTGTACTTTTTCAATGCGAATGCCAGCATTTAAAATAGCAGCAATAGGATCTTCTCGCATTACTTGTTGAAGGGTAAAGGTATAGTCGCCTTTTCGTAATTTTTGTGGACTGCGGGTAATCCGAATGCGGTGATCAAAAACATCATCAATGCCCGTACCCAGCCATCCTTTTCTATTATCAGCCAAACGAAGGTTTAGCAGTTGTGATTTTACGGTATCACCGGGTGCTTTGGTGGTAAAGCGCACCCAAATATTATTGTATCGATAAGCGTCTTCGTGGCGAATAATGGTATAAATCTGGTAGTGCGCAGCGGTATCGGTGATGGTAAAATGATAAGTGAGTTGCTGGTTAGATTTCCAGTGATGGTCTCCAAAAAAATTAGTTTTTTCGAATACACCAATGGAATCACAGCCGAGGAATAAGGCGGCACAAACCAGTAGAATCAACCCTTTTTGCATGAGTGTTTTTTTTGAGGTACTACAGAACATTCAGTATTTGCTCTTTGGCTTTTTCCAATTCATCTTTCATAAGAATAACGGCTTTTTGCATATTGGCATCATAAGCTTTAGAGCCTGTGGTATTAATTTCTCTACCAAATTCTTGTAAAATAAAAGAGAGTTTTTTGCCTTTTGAAGTGCCGGCTTCATTTAAGATGCTGCGGAAATAAGTACAGTGATTGTTGAGCCGCACTTGTTCTTCGCTGATATCAATTTTCTCAATATAATAAATCAGTTCTTGTTCTAAACGATTGGGGTCGTAGTTTTCTTTGCCTACATTTTCTTCTAGAATTTTCAGCAGCCCTTCTCTAATTTTTATTCTTCTTAGCGGTGCCAGTTCGGCAATAATAGCTTGTTGAGATTCAATATTAGCGAGACGAAGCAATAGGTCGCTTTCAATTGACTTGCCTTCTTCTTCACGATGTAGGTTTAGCTGGGCAATGGCTTGCTTTAATAAAGCGGCAAACTGGTTCCATTCCGCTTCACTGAGCATTTCGGTGGACGGTGTAATTACATCTGGTAATTTAAGAATGGTGCTGAGGATATCACCTTTTTCAATATTAAGTTCATCGGCCAGTTGTGCAACGGGTAAAAAATAAGCTTTGGCAAGATCGGTATTAATGGTAACGGGTTTATTGGCGCCATTGAATTTAATGCTGATATTACATTCTACGCTGCCACGGTTCAACCCTTCATTTAAGGCATTGCGCACTTCAAATTCAAAAGGTTTTAGCAAGGAGGGAATATTCAACCGAAGATCGAATTGTTTGCCATTGAGCGATTTAATTTCAACCAAAAAATTCTTATCACCGATGGATTGTTCGGCTCTACCATAACCCGTCATTGAATGTAGCATGCGCAACTATTTTAGTAAAAGTAACGGATAGAAGTCAGAAAAAAACTAAAAATCAATTCCTGTCCATTTTCTTTTATTGTTTTCGTATTTCTCAAAATTAAACTGATACAGTTTACCGGGGCGATGAGAAACGTCTTGTTCCATTTCTTTGGTATCAATGAGTAAATTCATGGAAGCAAATTTCTTTCTAAAATTTCTACGATCGAGCCTAAATCCCAAAATGGCTTCGTATAAATTCTGTAATTCACGCAGTGAGAATTTAACGGGTAGCAGGTTAAATCCGAGGGGATGTTCTTGTATTCTTTTTTGCAACCAAGCATGGCAGGCATCGGTAATTTCTTTGTGGTCGAAAGCCATTTCACTTACAGCGGCATAATCAAACCAGTCCAGCTGATTATCGTGAATATTTAGTGCGTGGTGCTGAATATTTAATAGGGAACAATAGGCAATGGTAATAACCCTACCACCGGGATGTCGCGTGGGGTTGCCAAAAGCTTTTACTTGGTCTAAAAAAACATTGTTCATACCAGTACGTTGTTTCAGAATACGGTAAGCTGCGTCATCTAATTCTTCATTATCGCGAACAAAATCGCCCAGCAGGGAGTATTGGTTTTTATAAATGGCCAAGTCGCTCTGTATCAGCAGCACTTTTAATTTATTTGCTTCAAAACCAAAAATTACACAGTCCACCGTTAAGGGTACTTTGGGATAAGCGTGTACCAATGATACCGCGTCTTGAATGGGCTGAACTGGGGCAAGCACCTGTGCAGGATTAATCTTCATAATTACAAAAGTTAGGAGAAGGGGGGCTATTTTCCAACTTAATCATTACCCTATTGTGTAAAGTTAAGGGGTTGTATGTTAATTTTGACTTGAACCGTATAAGCAGGTATTTATGAATCTTACCGAACAAGCAATGGCAATGCAACAATCCACTGCCGATTTATTAAAAAAAGCAGGGATGCCAATAGGCCATTCGGAGATGGAACAGTTGAAAGCGGTATTGAGGTATCATGAGCATCGGTATTATGTATTGGATAGTCCCCTTTTAGCCGATGGTGAGTACGACCAGTTGTATCATTTATTGGTAGCAACAGAAGCTGCAAATCCATCTTGGGTAATAGCAGATTCGCCTACGCAGCGGGTGGGTAATAGTTTAAATAAAGGTTTTGAAACGATGGCGCACTTGGTACCCATGTTGAGTCTCGATAACAGTTATGATGCAGCCGACCTGAATGATTTTGATAGGAAGGTGCGAGAGTTGGCGGGCATAGATAGTATTGAATATTGTGTAGAGCCAAAATTTGATGGCGCCAGTATTTCATTGATTTATGAAAATGATTTATTGCTGCGGGGAACAACCCGTGGAGATGGTGTAGCAGGAGAAGATATAACGCAGAATATAAAGCAGATAAGATCAATACCCTTATCGGCGCCATTGGCGAGTAAGGGCATAGCGCAGGTAGAAATAAGGGGAGAAATTATTATGCGTAAAGATGCATTTGAAGCCTTCAATAAAAAATTGGTAGCGCAAGGAAACAATGCATTGGCCAACCCCCGCAATGCGGCATCGGGAAGTTTGCGCATGAAGGATCCGAAGGAAGTAGCGGAGCGGAATTTAGACGCATTTCTGTATCATATCAGTTATATAGGAACGGTAGATGGGGGGCCATCGCCAGTGGATACACATTCGGGTATATTGGAATTATTGTGGGAGCTGGGATTCAAGTCACCCAAAGAAGAGAAAAAAGTAGTGCAGGGTATACAGGGAGTAATAGATTATTGTTTGGCATTTGAAGCCAGGAGAGATCAACTGCCTTATGAGATAGATGGAATGGTAGTAAAAGTAAATTCGTTGGCATTACAAGAGCGGTTGGGAATGACTTCACACCATCCCCGGTGGGCCATTGCATTTAAGTTTAAAGCGAGGCAGGCCACCACTACTTTATTGGGGATAGAATACCAAGTAGGAAGAACAGGAGCAGTAACCCCAGTAGCCAAATTAGCACCTGTATTTTTAGCGGGTGTAACGGTATCGAGTATATCGGTACACAATGAGGAATATATTCGGGAGAAAGACTTGCGCATAGGTGATATGGTTTTAATTGAAAGGGCGGGAGATGTGATACCGCAGATCGTAAAAAGTTTACCAGAGTGGAGAAGGGGAACAGAAATACCCATTGTATTTCCAACGAATTGTATTGTTTGTAATAGTCCTTTGTTTAAAGCAGAAGGAGAAGCGGTATGGCGATGTATAAATATAGAATGTGAGGCACAGGTGGTAGAAAAGATGATACATTTTGTGAGTAAGGATGCTATGGATATAAAGAGTTTGGGCGAAGCCAATATTAGAAAGTTTTATGAGTTGGGATTATTGAAAGATATACCGGGCATATATCAGCTGGCTGAAAAGGAAGCAGCAATATCGGGTATGGAAGGATTTGCAAAGAAGTCGGTTCAGAATTTATTTACTGCCATTGCAGCCAGTAAGCAACAGCCATTGTATAGGTTGATATATGCTTTGGGAATTCGATTTGTGGGGGAAACAACGGCAAAAACGCTGGCCAATTCAGTGAATCATTTATTAGATTTTGTGGAGTGCAGTGAGGAGTCATTGTTGTTATTAGAAGATGTAGGTGTGAAAGTGGCAAAGAGTGTTCAGGAGTTTTTTAGCAATGCGCAGAATATACAAATGCTTTGTCAGTTGGAAGCATTGGGACTACAATTCGTGAATACCAAAAAAGAGCAGGTAGCAACAGGGGCGTTGAGGGGACAAACATTTTTATTTACGGGTGTATTAAGCAAGCTCAAACGAGCTGATGCAGAAGCAAGTGTAGAAGCGGCGGGAGGCATTATATTAAGTGGTGTAAGCAGTAAGTTGAATTATTTGGTAGTGGGAGAAGAAGCGGGCAGCAAGTTAGAGAAGGCGAAGAAAATAAATACGGTAAAAATAATTAGTGAGGAAGAGTTGATACAGTTATTGGCCATTCAAGAATAGTATAAAAAAGCAATTATGTTAGCAGCAACAACCTTACAATTTTTAAAGCAATTAAAGCAGCACAATTCAAAAGAGTGGTTTGATCTGCATCGGAATAATTATACGCAAGCCAAGGAGAATTTTGCGGATTTGGTAACCGAAGTGCTGCAACAGTTTGGAAAGAAAGACCCCAGCATAGCAATGTTAATGGCCAAGGAAACCATGTTTAGAATTAATAGGGATGTGCGGTTTAGTAAGAACAAAGCACCCTATAAAAACAATATGTCATTTTATTTGGTGAAGGGCGGAAAGAAGAGTCCACTAGCAGGATATTATTTTCATTGTGAGCCAGGAGGAAAGAGTTTTGTTGGAGGGGGTTTATATGGAGGCGAAGCAGATCAAATAAAAAAAGTGAGGCAGGAGATCGATTATAATTGGGAGGAGTTCAGTAAGTTGATAGCTAAACCTTTATTTAAGAAAAGTTTTGGGGATTTAAGTTTTGAGGAGGGCATGAGTTTACAGCGGGAGCCCAAGGGATATGAGAAAAGCAATCCAGCCATAAAATATCTAAAACTAAAAACTTGGATTGCTAGATTGCCCATAGCAGATGAAGATTTAACAGCGAAAGATTTACCAAAAAAAATAGCAGCAGCATTTGCAGCCATGCAGCCCTTGATTATTTTTTTAAATAGGGCAATGGAGGAGTGAGATGTTGATATACGCCACTATACATTTTGTATATCATATTTTGTATATCATATTTTGTATATTAGGCTTTGATATAGATCCAGGCATGAATACCAGAATTGAGTAGCACGGAGATTCTTTTATAATCGTCCACTTCATAATAATCGGCTTGGAGTAATTCTGCGTGGGTAATTTCAAAAACAACGCCATCAATATAGTCATCACTACTGGCGGGTAAGGCCATGGGATGAAATTTTTGTCCACTTTGTTGGAGTACATTTTCATCGGTAATTTCTATGGAAACCAATTTGTATCCGTAGAGTTTATCGGTAGATCCGGTAAGGATTCTACCGAAAGAAGCGATCTGTACTTTTTCTAATTGTAAGGTACCGTAAGAGAAAAGGTATTGGTGCATGGTAGGTTTTTAGGAGTTAAATACTGCCAGTAGAAATCTGAATATTTGTAGATTGAAGGTACTGAAATTAAAATTAACAAGTTTTAGCGTACAGGAGTAAATACCAGATGAACTGACCCCTAAGCATACTGCTACAAATTATGCAGCACTGAGTATGGCGCAATATGAGCAGTCTGATGATGATGCGGAAGAAAAAATTATAGACAGCTTGTTATTGAACAATTTTAACAGTCCCGTTTTTGTAGAAAAACTACTTATTTACTACAACAAAATTTATACAGCAAATGAGTTGATAGAAACGCAAATTATTTGTTGGAGTTTTTTAAAACGGCAGTTATCCTGTTTAGAACCCGAAAGCCAACGGATGTATCTCCCAAGAGTTTAAGTACCAAATATTACTGTCCCAACCAAGCAGCCACCACAATTATTAAAGATTATTTGATTATGATGCTCAATAATAGCAAAAAACTGGGTTGTTAAGGGGTAAATTAGCCCAAAAACAGGTGATAAAGCCATGGTATCCTCATGGTATCCTCAATATATCCTCAATGTATCCTCAATAGTAGTTCAATGAAAGTTGCATAAAACATTTGGCCCATCAAAAAAACCACTCAAAAAAGGTAAAATTATCGGCTGTAACCCATGCTGGCAAAGGAGTTGGTAGTGTTGGTACCAACACTACCAACTTTTTGAATAAACGCCTTGTATAGCTTTGCCTTTCAATGCATTGAACCGCCCAGCGCAAGGCTGCAGACCTGTAAAGGGTGGATGGTGAATTTTAGTATATTTATAGAGTAAGCAGCAATTTTACCGACACTCTACACGACAAGAAAAATCAAACAAAATATGAAACAATGATAACAGGACAAGACATCATAGAATTAGGATTTAAACCAAACAAATGGTTTAAAGAAGTTATTGAATATGCTAACGAAAACGGATTAAGTGGCGAGAGTCTGAAGAGTTATATTGAAAGCGTAAGACCTAAATATATTGAACCACATTCAGAACCAATTGCATTTTACCAAAACATAAAAGCTGAAAATGATGAAGAAGCCGACAATGTAAAAATGGTAATTGAAACAATGCAACAACTAATGGTAACACCAACATTGGTTGGAGGTGCTATTATGCCTGATGCTTGTCCGACAGGCGAAGGACAAATTCCCGTTGGAGGAATTGTAATTGCTAAAAATGCAATTCACCCAGCAATGCACAGTGCAGATATTTGTTGTTCGGTAATGATGACAAATTTTGGAAAAGTATCGCCAAAAAACGTTTTAGATATGGCTCATTCCATTACTCATTTTGGTGGTGGTGGAAGAGATGAATATTCTATTTTACCAAAAGAGTTTGAAGACAAAATTTCACAAAACAGATTTTTAAATTCAGAGAGAAGTTTAAGTTTTGCCAAAACACATTTAGGAACACAAGGAGACGGAAACCATTTTTTGTTTGTAGGGATTTCAAAAAATACAGGCGAAACAATGATGGTTACACACCACGGAAGTCGAGGTTTTGGAGCAAACTTGTATTCACAAGGAATGAAAATAGCTGAATATTTCAGGAAAGAAATTTCACCAAGAACAGCAGAGAAAAATGCTTGGATACCTTATGAAACCGAAGAAGGAAAATCATATTGGAAAGCTTTACAATTGGTTAGAGAATGGACAAAATTGAACCATACGACTATTCATAACGCTACGACAGAGAAATTAAACATTGAAGCATTAGACAGGTTTTGGAACGAACATAATTTTGTATTTAAAGAAGGTGATTTATTTTATCACGCCAAAGGTGCAACACCATTAGATGATAAATTTGTACCCGACAGCAAAGATGGATTAAGACTAATTCCGTTAAATATGAGTGAGCCAGTTTTAATAGTGAAAGGTAACACGACAGCTAATAATTTAGGTTTTGCACCACACGGAGCAGGTAGAAATATAAGTCGTGGAAGACATAAAAAAAATATGGCTCACAAAACAATTGACGAAATATTTCAAGAAGAAACGCAAGGTCTTGACATTCGTTTTTTCTCAAATCACATTGACATTTCAGAATTACCAAGTGCCTACAAAAATGCAGAAATGGTAAAACGACAAATGAAAGAATTTGGACTTGGAGAAGTTGTTGATGAAATTATGCCATATGGTTGCATTATGGCAGGAGACTGGGAAATTGACGCACCTTGGAAAGTGAAAGCAAGAGAAAAATATAAAGCAAGACAAGAAAATAAACTAACTGACGAATAAAAACAGCCACTAATAACTAAGACTTCGTTGGATGCGTAGCACCAGCAATGAAGTATAATGGTGTGAAATATGTAAGGTAATAAATAATTCGAAAGCAAATCACAACCGATAAAAGTACTATTCAAATATTACTCCTTTGTCTTTTTCAGAGAAAGAAATTTTCAGGCACTTTGCTAATATGGTATTGAAGGAATTACCTATTGGTCTGGAATAAGTTTTAATGACGATATGGAGTGCTTTTGCTTAAAATGACTATGGACAGATCTTACCAAAAAAAAGAAGTAAAATTTATTGTGAAACTATAGTCTATTGATTATCTAATCGTTTAACATATTAACATGCCAGAACGATTCTACAGAATTAACTAGTTTACAATTAATGTTATGCTGCTGCTTAGAACCATGTTTTTACAAAACCGGATTTCGCATGCTTGTTTTACCTTTTGATTCCTTGCCTGTTTTATGACAATATTTTTCAGGATAGTCCATATTAGCATATATAATCCAACTTTTAAACGATTTTTCTGAATAGGGGCGTTTTGTGTTGTATGCTATTTTTTCACCGCTACGAATACAAAATCCACTTGACATATTTTCAACCTCTGCTCTTGTTGGTCTATCTGAGGACTGTGAACCTAATTCTAATTCTTCTGGAAAGTCAGTGAGTTTTTTTATAGCACCTCCTTTTTGGCTTAAGTTGCTATATGAATAAAATTTATTGGTTACATCATGTAGTATATCTGATTTTATGTAACTCTTTCCACGTAAAACACTAAACATTTTTTTTTCAAATACAGGTCTTTTAATAAAAACAGATTCATTATCTTCTGCAATTTTAAAACAGGTATCCCAAGCCGCAGTATCAGTATTATTTACAAATGAATTCAACACAATATTATATTCAGAATAAACTCCAAATTCAATATTATTCTTAAAAGAGAAATCGTATAGATTAATAGATGTAATTACCCCCTTATGTTCATTTCCATAATACTTGGCATGAAGATTTGGAACATAAACTACACTTATATTCATAAAGCTTTTAAAATAATCAAAGTCTGACTTACTTAAGCTGCGTTTAACATCATTTTCATTTTTACCAAATACAATAACAATGTGAAGATTAGGGTTATTTAAATGCTTTTTAAAAAGTGTTTTAAAATAATCATCAAGCCTTATAAATGGTGAAACAATTAGTAGTGTTTCTTCTGCATTCCAGATTATATCATAAATTGCTTCTTCCAGCTCTACCCCAGTAATAAATTTAGCCATATAGGTATTGGTATAAATATTTTATCGAATATATGAATTTATACAAATACAGCCAGCCTCTTAAAAATTCATCCTTTTAGGAATGTTCGTATCAATATTCCATTTTAGTATGAATAAAAATAGTTTCTAGTGAATCACTGTACCAAAATCTGCTTTCCCATCTTACCTTTTAATATATTAAGTGCATTCATACTAGCCATTTGATTTATCAATTGGTAATTGATAAAGACTATATAAAAGAATATTTATCGCTTATTCTTGCCCATTTCTGCTTTTAATCGGCCCATGTATGCCATTGCTTCCTGAAAGGGTAAGGACTGCTTCGACATTAATTCTATTGCCTCTAGCCCTGCCTTGTTTCTCTCATCTATGTAATCTTGATATTCCTTCTTGATAGGCTTTAATACTGGCTGCATATTCTTTTGTTTTTTTTGAAATAGACTTTTAAACGAATTTAAGCAAAAAATAAAACTACCGCCATGTAGTGGTAAAACTAATCCATTAAAATCCCAATTAAACCTCCTCCCCCATTTTCCCAAAATTGGAAAAATGCACATTATTCTTTCTAGTGATAAATAGAATTTGTTTAATTCAAAAAGAGCCTTTAAATTGTAGTCCCCCCAATAGCTGACTATATTAGTACTGTTCGTAAGAGCAGGTATGCCATTAAAGAATTGAAGCCTATTAACCCAGCAAAAGTTAATGGTTAATTATTTATGCATTTAAAAACAGTTATGCGGTTTATCCTATCATTGAATACCACCAAGGCCAGCAATAGTGAGCTGCCATTGAATTACCAGTATCCGTTATCGGCGGCTATTTATAAAATATTAGAAAGGGCAGATGGGGAGTATGCGAATTTTTTGCACTCAACAGGATATGAGTATAATAATAAGACCTTTAAATTTTTCACCTTCTCCGATATAAGAACATGGTTTCGGATAAAAGGTGATCGGATGATTATGAATAGCAATACAGCCGAGTTAACCATTTGCTTTCATATATCAGATGCAGCAGAAAGTTTTATAAGGGGTTTGTTCATGAACCAGCAAATTGTTATAGCCGATAGTATTAGCAGGGTAAGTTTTACGGTACAACAGGTGGTGGCGGAAAAAGCCACAACATTGGTAGATGATACCATTTTATTACAGCCCATGTCGCCGGTAGTAATGGGGCGAAAGAATGAACGTGGGAATTATGACTATCTCTCGCCAGAGGATACAGATTTTTCGAGATTGATAGCCCAAAATTTACTGGACAAATGCGCCGCAGAAATGGAGACAGGAGAAACAGAGTTAGCGGAAATAAAAAAGTCAATTGATATAGAACCCCTATTTTTTAGCAATGCACCTAGAGGTAGGTTATTGACTATAAAAGCAGGCACGCCAGCAGAAACAAAAGTGCGTGGATACGATAAATTCAGGTTGCGGATAACAGCCCCAAAAAGGGTAATAGAAATGGCGTTGAATGGAGGAATAGGAATGAACAATGCAATGGGGATGGGATGTGTAGGCATAGTAGATTAAACAAAAACAGGAGATGCAAAAATTACTTAGGTTATTGATGTTGTTGAGTGGAAATAGGCGGTATACCATGGAGGAATTAATGGATAGGTGCAATCAATCGGATAGAACCATCTACAGACATTTGGCGCAGATAGAGCGAGCGGGGTTTGTGTTAAACCGAACGGAGGGAAGGTATAATTTGGTGCTAGATAATTCAAGCGTAAAAACATTAAATAAATTATTGCATTTTTCGGAGGAGGAAGCTTGTGTATTGTATAAAACCATTGAGTTATTAGAGGGTAGTTCGCCAATAAAAAATAGGTTAGCAGGCAAGTTGAATTCGCTGTATAATTTTAGGGCATTGGGACAGATACCCGAGAAAGCCAGTCACGAAGCGGTGCATGAGTTGGGGGAAGCCATACGGCAAAGGAAGCGGGTATTATTGCGATCTTATAGATCTAGTAATAGTGATACCATTTCGGATAGAACAGTTGAGCCATTTGAGTTTTTAGGCGATTATTCGGGGGTTTGGTGTTATGATGTAGCGGATAAGGTAGCCAAGCATTTTAAGATAGCGCGGATAGCTGCGGTAGAAGTGTTGGCGGCGGAAGCGGTGAATCAGCGTCATCATATACTTCCATTTACAGATGCGTTTAGAATGAGTGCCCCCAAGGCGAAAGCAACGGTGGAAGCGCAACTTACTTTAAAAGCATATAATTTATTGTTAGAAGAGTATCCATTGGCAGAAGCCCATTTAAAAGCGGTGAATGGGCATTATGAGTTAGAAATACCAGTAGCGGATTATAATGGTATTGGTCGCTTTGTGTTAGGCTTACAGGGAGATATAAAGGTGATAGGCCCAGTGGGATTTATTGATTTTTTGAAAGAAAAGAGGAAATGTGGGGAGATGGCTAGCAAGAAGGTATAAATTCTTCCAGCACCGTGCGAATAGCAGCCCTCACATGAAGCGAGTTTGAGAAACTGGAACAACTTATACGATGTAAAATTAGGGAAAGTATAAAATAATTGTATAAAAAAAATTAACTGACAGTATTTGGCAGTTGGTGGTGGGAGATTTGGGGAATGATTTAAAAACTAAATAGAAACCCTAGTTTATGATGCAATTAAAAAGTCAACTATTTATATCATTTTTCAATTTCTTAACTAGGGTTTAGGCAAATATAGATAGAATTATAAAAATAAAAAATCCTATGATATAAATTGTTGTTTAATTTATTAAATAAATCTCCATATCTTTGATCAAAGAGTCAAAAATGGCAAAGAAAAAATGCAGATTGATTAATCATCCGGTTTATTGTAAGCATTGTGGTCAAAATTGTTCAATAAAACACGCACATTGTGAGTTATGTAATGGATTCAAATTTTATGAAAAAAGTAATATATGAATTATGTCAATATAAAAGATAGCGAGAAGAATAGCTTTACAGCTATTACTGGTGACCCTTTTGCAGACACAGGAGGGTTAGTAATTAATTACTTGTGGTCTTTGACTAATCTAAAAGATGCTACAATTGAGCAATTAATTGAGTATGCCGCAAACATCTATGTAAATAAGTGGGATGGTAAACTGCATGCCTTCTTTCTTAATTCAAGAATAACTCAGCCTGCGTTTAAAGGACAGAGGAAAATAGATGAGGCGGTTAAATATTATAAGGGCTTGATTGATGAAACAGAAGTTTTTCAGGAAGGTTATTGCAGGATTTCTGGAAGAAAAGCAAAACTATTTCCCGCCGGACGTGACAATCATATTCTTTCAGGTTCCGGAACTTTTATCAATTTTCATCACAATTTTGAAGCAGGACTTTATCTTTCAAAAGAAATATTGATAAGAATGTTTTTTGTGCCATTGGGATTAGTCCAATTGAGCGATAAGGTTGCAATGCTTAGTAGTAATTATGAAAAAGTAACGGAGTTTTTTGTGGAGAGAAACTGTAGAGACAATTTAAATGCAATAAGCAGCGGCACAGCAGAGGGCGTATTGAAATCTGAATTTAATAATCCGGCAAATGCATTATTCAATTTTGCTGATAGTTATTTGAATACCCATTTATTATACCTTTTGGATAGGGATGAAGAGGAACTATTTAACCATGCGGATGTTTCATTGACTTTATATCATTTTACAAATTTTGGCGCAAGTCCGGAAGTTATTATTCATATACTCGAAGCGAGGGTCTTTAAATTTTATGCTTTTTGTAATCGTATTACGATTGCAAAAGAATGGAATAAATTTCTTCGATACAATTATAAGAACTCAAAACACAAAGGAGCAATTTTTAATGAGGAAAAGGGAGACTGGAACAGCAAAAGCGAAATAGTGCCTTACGAAACTTATAAAATCTGGCGAAACACTGTTTTAGAGAATTTATTAAATGGCAAATCAATTCTTTCCAATATACTTCGATGGGTTATTAAGCACCCATTTCCCTTCATTATAGTCGAAAATTATCAAACAATCATAAAAAATATGGAAAAGAGAACAATTGATAAAATCAGGCAAATAGCTGACTTTATTGTAATTAATCACAAGAGTGACTTTGTAGCAAAAAAAATAAAAGAACTGTACGGCAAAAATGGCTCTTATATTCTTCGGCAATTTATTTTAAGGCTCAATTCCGAAAATTATCAACAGGACTCAAAGGAACCACTGGTGACGGTGAAAGATTATTCTGAATATTTATTTCCTGATGGAGGTAACTGGCGAGAAGTTAGAAATCTGTTAATAATAGCAATCTATGAAAAATTACATGAAATGAATATCACAGTAGATGTGGCTCTTCCTGAAATTGATGAAAATGAAACAGAAATTTAAAATTCTAAAAAATAAATAAAATGAACTTAAAAACTCAAGGATTTATCCTGTTGGATGTAGATGTTGTAGCATTAAATAATGCCGGTAAAAGCACAAGTACACTATATGATAATGGTGTTGCGACAAAAAAGGTCTTTAAAAATGGCAGATCTTACACTTATGTATCAGGACAGGCCTGGCGATACTGGTGGAGGGAAGCATTACAAAAGAATCACGGTTGGGAGCTTTCGCCGATTACTAGAGACAACAAAATTGCCTTTACCGCAGCGGATCCTGTAAAATATGCAGATGATGATATCTTTGGTTACATGAAAGCTGCAAAAGATGTTGTTGTTGATGAAGAAGGGAAGGCTGTATTAGATAAAAAAGGGAAGGAACAAACAGAAAACGTAACAGTCACAAGAGTTTCGCCTTTAAAGAATTCTGTTATTGTTTCTGTTGGATCAACAAGACCCTCAGAAAATTGGTCAAGCATGGCAAGGCAGGAAGGAGATTCTGTTCCTTATGTAAAGGAGGAGTATAGTGCAATAATGAAAGGAATGTTCTCTTTAGATATTGAACAGGCTGGCACTTTTTCTAACTATAACAAAACAGGATTTAAAAACCTGACTGAAAAACTTAAAGATGAGGCCATAGCAGCAGGTGCTACAGAAGTAGATGACCTTTTTGTAAAAGATGGTAAAGGAAATGCACAAAAGCTGGTAAGGTTAAAAAGCGATATCCGTATAAAGAGAATAGAAGATACAATTCAAGCACTAAAAACTATTTCCGGTGGTGCAATGCAAACCAATAATATGACGGATGTTACCCCAAAGTTTATTGTATTAGCTACTACGTTAACCGGCAATCATCCGTTTTCTCATATCGCCTCAAGCGAAGGTATAAATAGCGATAGGGTTTATTTAAACATCGATGGAATTAAAGAAGTGTTGAAAGATTATAAATCACAAATATTAGGAACAGTATTTATTGGTAAGAGAACTGGTTTTTTAGATGAAGATTCAATTGCGTTAAAAGAATTGGAACAATTGGGTGATGAATATGCCAGGGTAATAACAGGCTCAATAAATGAAACCATTGACAGTTATTGCAAACAACTTAAAGAACAATTAGTCTGATGGAATTATATTCAATTGATATAAGAAGCTGGACGTCAAGTTTCCGATATCCAAATTTAATTAGCGGAATACAACCAACTCTGGAAGTTCCTCCAATAAGTACAGTGTTAGGTTTAATCAATGCTGCTGCCGGGCATTATGTATCATATAATCAACTCACAATTGGCTACTATTTTGAGTTTCAGGGAAAAGAAACTGACCTTGAAACGATTTATATGATTGATAGCAATAAAGGCAAAGCAACAAACAACGCAAAGTCGAATGTAATTAAGCGTGAATTTTTGTTTGAAAATTTGTTGCGATTGTATGTTACGGACGAAGTAATTGTGAATTACTTTAAATCGCCAGTTTACTCTTTGGTATTAGGCAGGATGAATGATCTGGCATTTGTAGATGGTATAAAGAAAGTTAACTTAGATCCAGTTAAGAATGCAAATAATATTAGGGGGCAAATTGTGCCTTTTGCCAATAATTATTTATCTGGAGTAATTCAGGCTTTGCCTAAATATTTTACTGATACAATTCCCCGGCAAAATATTGGTACAGAATCTTACTCAATATTGAATCACAGAGCTAAAATATCAAGTAATTTGAATGCTTTTCGGGATACGATAAATAGAAAGGATGTCGATATTTATTTGCATGAGATTGATTTTGAAAATATGTAAATAATCTGAAACTAATTTAAATGGAACTACTTGCTAAGTCGGACCCGCCAATTACTTTAAAGGAGCATATTGAAGATTGTTTGCTTGTTTGGAATTCCATTAAAGTTAGTTTTCCACAGGTTGGTTTAATAATGGAGAACTTGGATTTTTGGAGTGTGCTAAGGTTAGGGATTATTGTACATGATCTTGGAAAAAGTCATATTGAATTTATCAAATTACTGCAAGGTAACAATGATAACAAATGGGAAAGGCAAAGACATGAACTTTTTTCATTGCCATTTATTGATGGACTCGATGTCGAATTGCATGAGAAGCAATTATTGAAGCTAATTGTTGCAGGGCACCACAGAGATTTTGAAACACTTCATCAGAAATATATCTCTAAAGCCTATACTATCAGTGGTTTTGCAAATGAATTTGGTGATGACGGATTATTGAATTACAACAAGGAATTTGAAAAGCTTCGTTTAACCGAAGTGAATCAATTACTAAAGGATTGTTTTAATATTGTTCTTGGAGAATTTAAAATTGTTTCGCCTGGTAGGTTTGTGCGATCTTACTTGCGAAAATTCAATGAAGGCCAAGTGGGAATGTTTTCTAATGATTATTTTAAGTTGCTTCTTCTCTTTGGGGCTCTTAAACATTGCGATCATTTAGGGTCTGCAAAAGTTTCCCACATTGAAAATTTAGAAGCGAAATCCTTTTGTTACCTAAAAAATCAGCAAATTAAATTACAGGCAAAAGGTTATGATTTTTACTCTCACCAATTACAAAGTGGCAATACCATTGGCAACGTTATATTAACAGCACCTACTGGCTCTGGTAAAACCGAAAGTGCCATACTATGGCTTCACAAGCAAATGGAGGTGTCTGGGCAGGGGAGGGTGTTTTATGTATTGCCTTTTACGGCTTCCATTAATGCAATGTTTGAGCGTTTAGGTTCAAACGAAAACGGATTAGGCAAGGAAAAAGTCGGAATGCTTCATGGTAAACTTCAGGATTATCTTTATGATTACCTAGACGAAATTCAATACGTATCATCTACAAAAAAGGAAGAGATCAGCAAAATTAAAGACAAGTTTAAAACAATTTACACCCCATTAAAAGTTGTGACACCGTTCCAGCTTTTGAAAAATTTGTTTGGATTAAAAGGCTTTGAACAGGGAATATTTGAATGGGTTGGAGGATATTTTATTTTTGATGAAATTCATGCTTACAGCCCAGAGGTTTTTGCGCAGATAAAAGTTTTACTTGAATATATTGTCAAGCACCTAAATGCAAAGGTCTTTATTATGACGGCAACAATGCCATCATTCTTAAAAAATGAATTAGAAAAATCAATTGGGGTTTTCAATTCAATTTCAGCAGACGAAAATTTATATGAAAGTTTTGACAGACACTGTGCCATCATTTTGAACGGGTTGCTAAAAGAAAGCCTTCATGAAATTGCCAACGATTTAAATGAAGGCAAAAAAGTTTTGGTAGTATGTAATACGGTAGTTCAGGCTCAGGAAGTATTTAGGGAATTAAAGGGATATGCAAGTAGCTCTGTTTTGCTTCACAGCGCATTCACAGGAGAGGGCAGGACTTTACACGAAAAGAGATTGAAGGAAGGAGAGGATAGTGAGCAAAATCCAATTAAACTTTTGGTGGGAACTCAGGCAATTGAAGTTAGCCTTGATATTGACTATGATGTTATTTATTCTGAACCTGCTCCTATAGATGCCCTAATACAACGTTTTGGGAGGGTTAATAGAAAAAGGAAAAAAGGAATTTGTCCTGTGATTGTTTTTTCAACGTCAAATGAAAATGACCGATATATTTATGATCAGGATATTGTTTCAAAGACCGTTCAATTATTACGTGAAATTTCTCTGAAAGATAATGGCGTAATTAAGGAGCAGATTCTTCAGAATACAATAGATAAAATTTATCCTGATTGGAATGAGAAAAGTAAAAAAGTATTTGGAGAGATGTATCAGGCTCTTAAATACACGACAGAAAACCAGTTGATTCCTTTACTTCATTCAAAAAAGCAGGAAGAAGATTTTTATAAGCAATTTGATGGGATAAAGGTAGTGCCATTAAAACTTAAAGAGAGATTTGAAAATTATCTATCCGAATACGACTTCATTGGTGCTGAAAGATTAAAAGTGCAAATTCGAAAAAATAAGTTTGCACAACTTCGGGCGGAGAATGATGCGAACTTATATAAAAGTGTTTATGTTTTTGCTTCTGAGAAGGGTAAATTAATTGAAATTTCATATTGGGTGTTAACGAAAAAATATGATTCAGAGATAGGCTTAATTTATTCGGAACAGGAAGTATGGCAAACTGAAATAGTTTGATTTTTTTAATATGTACCCCACAGCCACCCATATCATCAATTACCACATTTGCCTTAGCAAACTATAACTGTTGTAAATGAAATCAAAGTCTGGCGTAGATCACGTAAAATAATCCATTACCTTTTAATAAAACAAAAGCCATTATATTTGCCATATGATATACCAATAGATAATGAATACAGATTCTATAATGCGCCATCTGGATGACTTGGAGATAGATATATTTGAGTTATCCGATTTGGCAAAAGTGCTTGGGCTACCAGTAAATGGCATTCAAACTTATATTGAAACCTTATTGAAACGAGGTGTACTAAACCGAATAGAAAAAGGGAAATACTGCCGCCATAATTTTAGAAACGAGTTTGTAATTGCTAATTACTTAGCCCCTGAAGGAGCTGTCGCTTATTGGTCGGCTTTGAATTTACATGGTTTAACTACACAATTTTCTAATACAGTATTTGTACAAACGCCCAAATTAAAGAAAAACAAAACAGTATTTGGTGTAAACTATCATTTTATAAAAGTAAAATCAAACAAAGCCACTTGCTATGAAATATCAGGGGTAGGCAACCATGCTTTTAAAATAACAGTCGTAGAAAAAACCATCGTCGATTGTTTTGATTTGCCCCAATATAGTGGTGGATATGCTGAGTTGCTCTTAGCCCTAAAAAAAGCCAAACTCAATAGCACTAGGTTAATTGAAGCATGCCAGGCAGTTAATAATATTGCAGTAATAAAACGATTGGGTTATCTGATTGAGCTATTTGAGAAAAAAGGGATGCAAGGTTTTATAAAATATGCATTAAGTTGTGTAAACGATAAATACAATATGCTGAATTCTTCAGACCTTAACATTGGTTCATTTAATACTCGATGGAAATTAAGGCTGAATATACCACCAGAAGATTTAATAGCAATGAGCGAAAATCAATATTAACAACGATATGATTTTGCAAAAAGAAATCAGGATTCTCTTTAATAACATTGAAAATCAACAATATGATATTATGCATTCTTCTGTAACTGAAGAAGAGCTTTTAAATGCTCCGGAACAAGTGAAAGATTTACTTAATTCCATTCCAAAAATCTTATTAAAAGAGTCAATTTATCGGAGGAGGCTGTTGAACTTGCCGACACCTATATTTCAGAAGGAGTAGTTGGAAAAACAAGTAGAGAAGATAGTTTTCACATTGCTTTAGCAACAATTAATAAAGCTGATATTTTAGTGAGTTGGAACTTTAAACATATTGTAAACATTTTTAGAATACGTGGATATAATGCCTAAATTTAAAATTAGGATACCCTCAGATTGATATTCGTTCACCAAAAGAAATTATTTCAAATGAAGAATAATAATGATATAATTAAAGACTTTAAGGCTGTTAAATTTATGCGTGAAGTGAGAGATAAAATTAGCGCAGATATCAAAGACATGACTTTTGAGGAAATAAAAAAATATTTTGAAGAAAGGAGAAAAATGAAGCTTTCAACAAAATAATTTACTCAGATATTAGCATTTACTGCTTTCTACTAGTTCAACTTTAAATAAAATTCACTTCATCGCCACCCATATTAATTATTATCATATCCGCCGAAAAACCTTGTTTTATATAAAATCAACCATACCTGGAAAACATATACGAACTACAGGGAGCCATTTTATTTACGAAAAGGATGGTAAATCATTAACTGCTCCTTTTCATGGTACTAAGGAAGTTCCTAAAGGAACTGAAAAAGCAATTAAAAAACAAGCGGGGATTTAACCTCCCCCATAAAAAAACAATATGAAGACTATTAAAATTATTATTGAGGCGAGCAAAGATGCATTTGGTGCTTATGCAGAAAGTAATAAATATCCAATTACTGCAATGGGTAGTACTGTGCAAGAGGTAAAGGAGTCTATATTGGAGTGTATAGAATTAAATAAGCAATTGGGAAATATTCCCAACCAAGAGTTTACTGTGCAATATAAGTACGATACAAAAAGCCTTCTTGCATTTTATAATAAAATTATTACAAAGTCTGCACTCGAAAGGGTGACTGGTATCAACCAAAAACAAATTCAACATTATGCTACCGGTCTTAAAAGGCCACGCCCCGCACAGGTTAAAAAAATTAAAGATGCACTACATAAGTTAGGCAGAGAACTGCTTGCCGTTGAACTTTAATTTTTCATTAACTTCTTATGAACTTTTCACCGCATTAAGTTCGCCTAAGCCATGATACAATATTATTAATCCATATTATCATATTTAGCTAAAATCAACCTCACCGCCACCCATATTAATTATTACCATATCTGCCATAGAAAACTATGGCTATTTGCCAATGGTATTACTATGGAACATAATTCAGAAACCGTATCCGATGGAAAACTACTTCATGAAACCAGCTATCCTCAAAGAGCAGAAAAATATTCAGAGATAGAAATTGGAGGAAGTAAAATAGATTTTTATGACGCTAAAAATAAGGTAATACATGAGCTGAAAAGATCTAGTAAAATGGAGACTGCCCATGAGTGGCAGTTGAAATACTATATCTTTCTACTTGAACAGAATGGTATAGAAGGCGTAACTGGCATATTAGAATATCCCAAACTTAAAGAGACTAAAGAAATTAATCTGTCAGCAGAAGATAAGACCTACTTATTACTAGTTATAAATAAAATTAGGGAGATTGTAGCGTGCGAATATTGCCCCTCCTTATTAAATTCAAAAATTTGCAAAACCTGTTCTTATTTCGATTTCTGTTATAGTGGAGAATAATATATTATACAAGCTATGAAAA
This sequence comes from Sphingobacteriia bacterium, assembly GCA_031369485.1. Classification (GTDB taxonomy): domain Bacteria; phylum Bacteroidota; class Bacteroidia; order Chitinophagales; family Chitinophagaceae; genus Sediminibacterium. The sequence goes on along the minus strand of JANMOT010000027.1, from coordinate 2,426 downwards.
AATCTTATTATCTTTTTAATCCAGGCCGACTAAGCAGGAAAGACAATACATTGAAATTTGTTCCTATTGATGAAGATGGTAATGAGGGTGTACCTAAATATATTCCAGTTGAAACGGTAGACAATCTATTCGCTTTTGGTAGCTTAGATGCCAACAGTGCCATGTACAATTTTCTTGGTAAATCACATATTAGCGTTCACTTTTTTGATTACTATGAACATTATACTGGATCTTTTATGCCCAAAGATTATTTATTAGCTGGTAAAATGTTGGTGGCTCAGGTTGGTGCATATAGTAATTTAAAAAAGAGAATGGGCATTGCAATTAAACTAATTGAAGCGGCGGCATTTAATATGGTAAAAAATCTGCGTTATTACAATAACAGGGAAAAAGATACGAGTGGCCCTATTGAAAGAATTGAATCGCTGATGCTACAATTACCATTTGCAGAAGATATTCCAACGCTAATGGGATTAGAAGGAAATATAAGAATGAGTTACTATGATGCTTTTGACGTAATCATTAATGATTTTAGCATTGGTAACAGAACAAAACAACCACCAAGTAACGAAGTAAATGCATTGGTATCATTTGTAAATAGTATGTGTTATACGCTTTGTTTAGACATGATTTACCATACGCAGCTAAATCCTACTATCAGTTTTTTGCACCAGCCTGGAGAACGCAGATTTTCACTGGCGCTTGATTTGGCAGAAATATTCAAACCCATTTTAGCAGATCGGTTAATATTTTCTCTTCTTAATAAAAAGCAGATACAGTCAACCGATTTTAATAAACAACTCAATAGCTGTTTACTAAAAGATAGTGGCAGAAAAACGGTGGTAAAAGCGTGGGATGAAAAATTAAATGAAACCATTAAACATCGTACATTGGGAAGGAATGTAAGTTATAAGCATCTGGTAAAATTAGAATGTTATAAGTTGAGTAAGCATATACTCAATATAGAAGAATATAAACCTTTTAAAGCTTGGTGGTAATTATGTATATTGTTTTAGTTTACGATATTGGAGAAAAGAGGGTAGTGAAAATGCTGAAATTATGCCGGCAATACCTAAATTGGATTCAGAATAGTGTATTTGAGGGTGAGCTTACAGAAGTGAAGTTAAAAGAGTTATTGAATAAGGCTAAGTTGCTGATGAAAAAAGAGGAAGACAGTATTATTGTTTTCAAGAGCCGGCAAGAAAGATGGCTAGAAAAAGAAGTGATAGGGAAGGAAAAAAATGAATTAACGAATATACTTTAGTTGTCGATAAAAGCAGCGACAGCATTTTCTCACCTTGTTCTTTGACATTTGAAATACAAATCATTATAAATCAGTCATTTATAAGGTTGTCGATCTGGGCTATATATTTTATCATACCCAATCGACAACTTTTTTACGAAAAAATCATTACTTTTACTCATAGAAACTCATTGTAATTAGGGGTTTCAGCCGTCATAAAAAACGGCTTTTAATCGCACCACATAGGAATTGAAATTTTCCATGTGATTGGCATTGCCTTGGCTATTAATACTTTTAATCGCACCACATAGGAATTGAAATGTTCTAAAGCCTATTACAGTATGCAGCAGCTCTTGGCTTTTAATCGCACCACATAGGAATTGAAATGTAATTACGGCTGATTATGAAATTCAAAATCAGCAACTTTTAATCGCACCACATAGGAATTGAAATTTTCTTTCACTAATCTTTTAACATCATTTACTTTCTTTTAATCGCACCACATAGGAATTGAAATTTTTTAAACTGTAGCCTTTTTTATAGGCCATTACATCTTTTAATCGCACCACATAGGAATTGAAATTTGCTTCTTATGTATCCTTCTCGCCTAAGCCTTATTCTTTTAATCGCACCACATAGGAATTGAAATTTAGATCAATATCTGTTCTGAAAAGATCCCACTTGCCTTTTAATCGCACCACATAGGAATTGAAATAGCAAGAAAAAAAAGGGGTTCACGATCATTCAATCTTTTAATCGCACCACATAGGAATTGAAATGTAACATTCTTAATTCTATCTAAAAGGTCAATATCACTTTTAATCGCACCACATAGGAATTGAAATTGCTTACAAATGTTATTATATTACTCCTTAGAAATGCTTTTAATCGCACCACATAGGAATTGAAATTTCGCAACATCAAACCGATCTAATACATCACTCGCCTTTTAATCGCACCACATAGGAATTGAAATAATAGTAAGATTCCCACAAGTGCAGCGGCTGCTCGCTTTTAATCGCACCACATAGGAATTGAAATAATTCACTTCTTCGCCTATCATAATAATTTTATTTCTTTTAATCGCACCACATATGAATTGAAATTATTTATTTTTAAAAAACATTTGTAAAACATATAACTTTTAATCGCACCACATAGGAATTGAAATCTTGCAAGCGAC